>NZ_JBFOCO010000033.1:0-863360 GCF_040907865.1 Aeromonas sp. s5 | reverse complement strand
GCGGGGTGGAGCAGCTCGGTAGCTCGTCGGGCTCATAACCCGAAGGTCGTCGGTTCAAATCCGGCCCCCGCAACCAACTATTTGTGTCCATGGCAAGGCAGCGCCCTGCGGTGGAAACGAAGACAACAAGGGGCATCTGCTCTGTCTCTTGTGGTGGCAATACAATTCGGACGCGGGGTGGAGCAGCTCGGTAGCTCGTCGGGCTCATAACCCGAAGGTCGTCGGTTCAAATCCGGCCCCCGCAACCAATTTCCTTTCTCTATTACGCCAATCCCCAGCTTGTCATCCAGCCGCCTGCGCGGTCTTTCTGCTTTGTCTCTTTTTCGCGCTTGATATTGATTTTCAAGTGCAATCTGGCTGTGACCCCGCTTTGTTGGGTATCATCTCTGGTATCTCTTCATGGACGAGGGCCTTGCCCGATGATGCAACCATTTACCTATCTGCCGCCGCAGATCGACATTCACGACGCCAGCCTTGCTGCCGTCCTCGCCAATGGCCTGGCCGCCAACCTGCTGATCTGTGCCGAAGAGCGGCGCGAGAGCTTGCTGGCCCTGCCCGAGCTTGCCGCCGTCAGCGCCCAGATCGCACTGGGGCAGAAAGCCCCCTACAGCCTGGTGCTGCACAATACCCTGCAACTGCTGGTCTTCCTGCCGGCCCGTCCCTCTCGCGATCATGCCCTCTACAAGCAGGTGCGCAGCTGGGTTGCGCCGCTGGCCGGCCTCAAGATTGAGCGCCTGGGGCTGCACCTGGAGGGGTTTGACGAGGCCGACACCACTCTCCTGGCTGAACTGGCGCTGGCCACCCTGCTGGCGGCCAACGTGCCGCTGCCAAGCCACAAGCATCGCAGCGAAGATCCCTGGCGCTATCAGCAGATTGCGCTCTCTCCCAATTGCGTGCTGGATCTGGCGCGGATCTATGCCGAGGCCGAGGGCAACGGCATCGCCCGCCATCTGGCGGTGTCGCCCGCTTCCGATCTGACCGCCCGCAGCTACCGCGAATGGGTACGTCAGCTGGCCCAGAGCGAGGGGTGGCAGTGGCATGAGTACGATCAGGCCCAGCTGGCCGAGCAGGGGGCCGGTGCCTTCATCGCGGTGGCACGCGGCTCGGAAGACAACCAGGCCGCCATGGTCAAGTTGAGCTACTGCCCACCCAATGCGGTGCGGCGAGTGGCCCTGGTGGGCAAGGGGATCTGTCACGACTCGGGCGGCTACAACCTCAAGGTTTCCGGCAGCATGTACGGCATGCATCTGGACATGGGGGGCAGCGCGGTGGCGCTGGGCACGCTTCACGCCATCAGCCGGGCCAGGCTGCCCTACGAGGTGCACTGCTGGCTCGCCATTGCCGAGAACCACATAGGCCCGCTCGCCTATCGGCCGGGGGAGGTGGTGACCGCCCTCAATGGCACCACCATCGAGGTGGTGGATACCGATGCCGAGGGACGCATGGTGCTGGCCGACACCCTCAGCATGGCGGTGCAGGACAACCCGGATCTGCTGATCGACTACGCCACCCTGACCGGGGCCTGCAAGCGGGCGCTCGGCAGCCGCTACAGTGGCGCTTTTACCAACCGGCCCCAGTGGCTGAGCGAGCTGATCAGCCTGGGTCAGCGCAGCGGTGAGCGAGTCTGGCCCTTCCCGCTGGATGAGGATTACGACGACAACCTCGATAGCGAGTGGGCCGATCTGTTACAGTGTGCGCCCGGCGCCTCGCCGGATCACATTGATGCGGCCCGCTTCCTCAGCCGCTTCGTGCCTGCCCAGACCCCCTGGCTGCACCTCGACTTGAGTGGTTTTCGCAACAAGGGCGGCAATGGCGTAGTCAGCAGCGAGGTGACTGGTTTCGGGGTCAGATTGACGCTGGAACTGCTGGCCGGCCCGCTGGGGCGGCGCAATGAACTTGATCAACCAGAACAGTAAGGGATCCCGTGAAAGAACCAAGTTATGACTGGGTGTTGTTCGATCTGGATGAAACCCTGGTCGATTTCCCGGTCGCTCAGGCGCTGGAGCAGACACTGCACATTTACGGCGTGACGCCGACTCCGCCCAAGATGGCGGAGTACCATGCCCTCAACCACCGGCTCTGGCAGCAGTACAACTCCGGCGAGATCGATGCCGTCCACCTGCAACAGACCCGTTTCTCCCTCTTTGCCGAGCAGGTGGACGTGGCGCCGATGGCGATGAATGACACCTTCCTGCAGCAGATCATCGCCTTGAGCGTGCCGCTGGAGGGGGTGGAGGAGACTCTGCAGGCGCTGAAGAGCAAGGTGAAGATGGGGATCATCACCAACGGTTTCAGCCTGCCCCAGCGCGGGCGCCTCGACAAGCTGGGCTGGCAGGCCTGGTTCGAACCGCTGGTGATCTCGGATGAGGTGCAGGTGACCAAGCCGGCGCCGGCCATCTTCCAGCACGCGCTGGCACTGATGGGACAGCCGAGTCCGGCGCGGGTGCTGATGGTGGGGGACAACCCCAAGACCGATATTGCCGGCGCCGCGGCCCAGGGGCTGGCGACCTGCTGGTACAACCCGGCCCGTCAGGATGGGCCGAGCGAGGCGACCCACGAGATCCACCACTTCGCCCACCTTTCGGCCATCGTGCTGGGCGAATAGGAACGCCATTTGCCTCTGCTGCGCAGGGGGAATAAAAAAACAAGGCAGCCCGCGGGCTGCCTTGTTTGTCTCCGGCTCTTGCTAGCGGCCGAGGCGGGCCAGCAACCAGGACTCCAGCAGTGCCACGCCGGGGGCCAGCACGGCCTCGTCGAAGTCGAACTCCGGGTGATGGTGGGGTGCCGCCAGATTGGCCCCCAGGATCAGGTAGGCCGCCTGGCCGCCGTTTCGCTGCACCCGCTCGATAAGAAAGCCCGCATCCTCGCTGGCGCCGAAGCGGCGGGTGTGGATGGTCTCCAGCTTGAGCGCCTGGGCGAGCGGGATGATCTCTTCGAGCAGGGCCGGGCTGTTGTCGATGCCGATGGCTTCACCCTGTTTGCGAATGAGGTAGGTGGCCCCCTGCATCATGGCAGCCCCTTCCACCATCTGCTGCACCTGGCTGAACATGTAGTCGTTGAGGGCCGGCGTGGCGCCCCGGGTCTCTCCCTGCAGCAGGGCATGGCCCGGGATCACATTGCGGCCGCTGCCCGCATGGAGCTGGCCCACGTTGATGCGGGTCATGCCGTCGCGATGGCGGGCGATGCCGAGCATGGCGGTAGTGGCCATGCAGGCCGCCGCCAGCGCATTGCTGCCGGCGTTGGGCTCGAGCCCCGCATGTGCGGCGCGCCCCATGAACTCCACGTCGAACTTGGTGGAGCAGAGAAACTCGGTGGGATTGACCACCAGCTCGCCGCTGTTGGCGTGAATGCCGATGTGCAGCGCCAGCAGGGCATCCACGTCGTCGAGCTGGCCACCGGCGGCCAGCGCCTTGCCGCCGCGACACCCCTCTTCGGCGGGCTGGAAGAAGAGCTTGATACGGCCGTTCAGTCGATCGGCGAGGGCGGCGATCCGCTCGGCCAGCACCAGCCCGATGGCGGTATGGCCGTCATGGGCGCAGGCGTGCATCCAGCCGGGGTTGCGCGAGTGCCACCCCTCCTGGCTGGGGGGATGCAGCTCATCCTGGCTCTCCTCGACCTCCACCGCATCGATGTCGAAGCGAAAGGCCAGGGTCGGGCCCGGTCGGCCGCTGTCCCACCGTCCCATCACCCCCGTTATCTCTTCGATCCGGCCCAGCCAGTCTGGATGGGCACCCTGGCGCAGGGCTCGCTCCTTCTGGGCCTGTACGTCTATGTTGCGTCCCATGATGAGGTTGCTGGCCAGCAGCTTGTCACCCAGCATGATAGAGAAACCGAGTTCATTGAGGTGGTGAGCGATGAGGGTGCTGGTACGAAATTCACACCAGGCCGCTTCGGGCAGACGATGAAGATCACGACGCCAATGGCTTAGCGCATCCTGTGTCATGGTAATTCCTGCATGGCGAATCCAGCGGATATTGTGACGGGCAGGGGGGCAAGAGTAAATCCCGCAGACACAAATGCAACAGGGGGAGCCACTGGCTCCCCCTGTTTACGCTGCCGTGGCACGACAGCTCTGTTTATATACACCGACTGGTGCTAACCACCTTGTCTGCACTCATTTTCGATGAAACGACCAAAAATGACTGAATGCGGTGAATTAACCAGCGCACTGGTGCCTGTCGTTGCCCATGCGGATCACGAAGTGGGCAACCAACCGGCTCAAAGCTGTGACAGCGACGGCAGAGAGACGGCAACCAGAGTGAAAAACACGGTGAAAACGGCAGTAACCACAAACTCTTTCATATTATTGTCTCCCTTGGCTGACTGATGATGGAACCAAGATACCACAATTGCGCAGTAAAACAATAGTAAAATGTATTTATATGGCCATAGTTGTCGCGTAGCGCTCGAAAGCGTCATTTTTATAAATCTAAGGCTGTTTTATCAGCTTCAAGATGGGTGTTGGGCATCCACTAGGATTTAATGGCGTTTTTATTCAATTAAATCAATTCGTTACCTTTATTTTTGTTGTGTTTCACACAGGGTCTTATATGAGGCTTTTTTGGTTTTTTAAAATTTTGTCGGCAAAAGCAGACAGTTTTGCTGGCGATGGAGTGAGTCTGGCATGGTTTGGACTGCTGTCAGCCCCATTTTCTCTACCCCCAGCATTTCTTGTCGTGCTCCGGGGATTTTTCCCTGTCGTGACGCCACCTTCTGGCGGCAGCGCTCTCGCAAATTTGCAGAAATCCTGCGGTTGATGACAGTCGCGCAACCATTGAACCGACCCTGTTCGACTCTTTTCACGGCATGTTGGCGGCTCGATGGGGGCTGCTGATGGCAGGTACATGGCCACTTGATGGCATGGAGGGTGAGCTGACTGCACAGCGCGATGGCCCTGGTTTCGCTGTGAGTCAATGGCAGGTTGGGAGGTTTGCTGGCTGCATCGCCCTGAACGTGCTGCCCGAAGAGGCAAGGGGAAGGCAGGGAGCCATGGGCGGGGATAACGGCAGACATGCCAGAGGGTGGAATGGGAGCGGGTTTGCCGGTAGGTAGCCCGCGCCAATAAAAAACCCTCCAGCGGAGGGTTTTTTGTCACAACAGCCTGAACAAGCGGGGCTTAGAACAGGGTGGTGGAGAGATCGTAGAGCTCCTGGTTGAACGGACGCTTCAGGTTCTCGATGCAGTCGATGATGTCGTGGTGCACCATCTCGTTGCCCTGAATACCGACGCAGCGACCACCCTGACCGGCCAGCAGCTGTTCGACGGCGAAGGCACCCATGCGGCTGGACATGATGCGATCGCGGGCGGTCGGGGAGCCACCGCGCTGGATGTGGCCCAGGATGGTGGCGCGGGTTTCGCGACCTGTCATGGCCTCGATGTCCTTGGCCAGGGCGTTCACGTCGGTGACATGCTCACAGATGGTGATGATGGCGTGGCGCTTGCCTTTGGCTTCCCCTTCCTTGATCTGTTGCAGCAGCTTCTCTTTGTCGAAGGCCACTTCCGGCACGATCACGTACTCGGCACCGCCGGCGACGGCGGCAGACATGGCCAGGTCGCCGCAGTGGCGGCCCATGATCTCGACCACGGAGATGCGGTGGTGGGAGCTGCAGGTGTCGCGCAGACGGTCGATGGCATCCACCACCACGTTGAGGGCGGTGTCAAAGCCGATGGTGAAGTCGGTACCGGCGATGTCGTTGTCGATGGTGCCCGGCAGGCCGATGCAGGGGAAACCCTCTTCGGTCAGCTTCTTGGCACCCATGTAGGAGCCGTCACCGCCGATCACCACCAGGGCGTCGATACCGTGCTTTTTCAGGTTCTCGATCGCTTCGGCGCGCACTTTCGGATCTTTGAAGGCCGGGAAACGGGCGGAGCCGAGGAAGGTACCGCCACGGTTGACCACGTCGGAGACACTGTGGCGCTCCAGCTTGACGATACGGTCCTGGTGCAGACCGAGGTAGCCATCATAGATGCCGTAGACTTCCAGGCCATGATGCAGGCCGGCGCGCACCACGGCGCGAATGGCTGCGTTCATACCCGGTGCGTCGCCACCACTGGTCAAAACACCAATACGTTTGATTTGTTTGGTCATGAGTGCCTCTGGATCTGAGTTGTCGAATACGAAAGGGTTAAATGAGACAAGCCACTTTTACTATATCGGCTTTCATATGGGATGCGCTGGCTGCCATAGGAAAAGCGATACGCAGGAGGGGGCAAGCGCCCCCTCCATGGCAGCCGATTACTTGGCCGCGCCAGCGATGATCTGGGAGAAGTCGTCCACTTTCAGGGACGCACCGCCCACCAGGCCGCCGTCGATGTCCGGCTGACCGAACAGGTCGGCAGCGGTGGCACCGGTCACGGAGCCGCCGTACAGGATCTGTACCTTGGCAGCCACGGCGGCATCAAACCCGGCCAGGTACTGGCGGATGTGAGCGTGCACGGCCTGTGCGATTTCCGGGGTAGCGGTCTTGCCGGTGCCGATGGCCCATACCGGCTCGTAAGCCACGACGGCGTTCTCGAAGGAGGCGATACCGCAACGGTCGATCACGGCTTTGAGCTGGGTTTCGACCACGGAGTTGGTGGTGCCGGCTTCGAATTGGGCCAGAGTCTCACCGATGCACAGCACGGGGATCAGGCCGCCTTTCTGGATGGCTTCGTACTTGGCAGCAACCACGTCGTCGGTCTCTGCGTGCAGGGTACGACGCTCGCTGTGGCCGACCAGGGAGTAGGTGCAACCGAAGGCTTTGAGCATGGACGGAGCGTTTTCGCCGGTGAAGGCGCCAGACTCATGAACGTCGGCGTTCTGGGCACCGTAGGCAATCTTGCTGCCGGCGGTCAGCTGCTCAACCAGACCCAAAAAGATAACCGGCGGGCAGACGGCGACTTGTACAGAAGGATGAGCGGCAGCAGCCGGGGTCAGTCCTTTGATCAGTGCTTCGACGGAAGCCTTGGTGCCGTTCAGTTTCCAGTTACCCATTACCAGGTGCTGTCTCATCTTCTATATCTCCTAGGCATTTGATTGCGCGACATTATATGAATTGAACCGAGCCCAAGATAGCTGACCCGGCGGCAAATGACGTAATTTTTTTTCGCTTTCCTGATCCAAATCAGGAATGAAAGGCTCGATCGCTCAATCGGTGACCTGACCCCGCAGACGGGCCCACCATACCCCAATCCATTCGTGAATGGCAGCCTCGGAATACATCAGATAGCGCCCCTTGGGCAGGTAGCTGTAGAGGGGTTGCACCACCTGACTCTGCTTGGCGGTGTAGTCGGTGGGAGCCGGCACGGCATTGAGCCCCTGACCCTGATAGAGCGCCATGGCCCGCGGCAGGTGGGTGGCCGAACTCACCAGCGCCACCCGCTTGCCCTGCAGGTGGCGGCTGATGCTGACCGCCTCGTCGTGGGTGTCTTTGTTGTTTTCAAACAACGTCATCCGTGAGCGAGGGATGCCGAGGCTTGCCGCCATGCGGGCGTTGACCTCGGCGTTCGAGAGGGGATCCCCCGACACATAGCCCGAGAAGATGAGCTCCGCTTGGGGATAAGCCTGGGCCAGCCGTACCCCCTCCAGGGTGCGGGCCAGGGCGATGTTGTTCTGCCAGCTGCGCTCAGGGACGGTCGGGTCGCTCACATGGCCGTTGCCGAGCACGACGATGGCCTGGATGTCCGGATGCTGGCTCACCTCGAAGGGGGGGAAGGTCTGCTCCAGCGGGCGGGCCAGCTGGTAGCTCACCGGCCGCATCCCCATCAGGGCGACGATGAGCAGGGCCAGGGTCGCCAGCAGCTTGCCGGTTTTCTGAAAACGGGTGAACCAGAGCAGCAGCAGCGCCAGCAACAGCAGGGTGACGGAGAAGGGGAGCGGCATCAGCAGCTGACCCAGCCACTTTTTAAGCACAAACACGGCAGAGAGTTCCTTGAGTTTTCAGCAAATTCGGGATGTGACAGAATACCTCTCTTTTTTGGGATGGCCACAACCCTGTGGCGCAATAGTTGAGTTTCTCCTTGAAGCACGATCAGAGTTTCGACGGGCGGGCCGACAAGTTCGCCCGCAACATTTATGACTCCACCAAGGGGCGCATCCGCACCACAGTGGTGTGGAGCGACATCGAAGCCTGCCTGGCCCGCCTTGGCAACCGGCCCCTGCGCATCCTGGATGCGGGCGGCGGGTTTGGCTACTTTGCCCAGAAGCTGGCGGCCATGGGCCATCAGGTGGAGCTGTGCGATCTCTCCGCCGAGATGCTGGCGCTGGCCCGCAGCCAGATCGCCGAGAAGGGGCTGGAAGACAGAATTCGTCTCATCCATTGTCCCATTCAGGATCTTAAAGCACACGTGACCGGCACCTTCGATCTGGTGCTCTGTCACGCGGTGCTGGAGTGGCTCGCCGAGCCGCGCCAGACCTTGCTCGGTCTGTTCCCTTTCGTCAATGCCGGGGGCATACTGTCGCTGCTTTTCTACAACCGCCACGGCCTGCTGTTCCAGAGCCTGGTGGTGGGCAATTTCGATTATGTGCGCCTGGGTCTTCGCAAGAAGCGGCAGACGGCGCTGACCCCCACCAATCCCCAGCTGCCGGAGCAGGTGTATGACTGGATTGGCCGGGGCGGGCTCAAGATAATCGGCAAGACCGGGGTGCGGGTGATCCACGATTACATGCGCCACAAGCAGGATCAGCTGGAGAAGTTCGACGATCTGCTGGCCATGGAGCAGCAATATTGCCGGCAGGAGCCGTTTATCTCCCTGGGGCGCTATATCCACGTGATGGCGCAGAAACCCGCTGGCTGAGCCCCTTTTTTCGATGCTACCGGATGTAGCCGCGCGCAAGGCTTTGCGCCCAATACAACAACGAGATGACAACGTCATGATGAGTACATCCCGTACCCTGCCAGAGATGGTGGGATGGGTCAGGCAGGAGGGGCTGGCGTTGAGCCTGCCCACCGACCGGCTGGCCTTTCTGATTGCAATCAAGACCCTGTCCGAAGATGAGTCGGACCTGTCGGAAGCGGCCCTGCACGATGCCTTCGGCTACGTCAGCAACGCCTTCGGCCAGATGGACGAGACCCTCACCGGTCGCGCCAACAACGCCATCAACGATCTTATTCGCCAGCAGCTGCTGTCGCGTTTCAACACCGACATGGTGGCGGGGGAGAGCCTCTATCGCCTGTCGCGTCTTGGCATGAGCATCGTCGACTTCTTTATGGATCAGCGCCAGGTCGACTCCATCAAGCTCTCCATCCTGCTCGAGCACCTGGCGGCCGAGCTCGACACCGCCCGCAAGGCGGCGCTCGAGACCAACACCCGCGAGCAGTGGGATGCGGAGGTGCTGCCACGGCTCACCTTCTCCCTGGAAGAGACGCTGGGGCGCATCGATCTTACCCAGCGGGCCATGGATGAGCAGCAAAATCAGGTCAAAAGCGAGATCGCGGCCCTGCTGACCCAGAACTGGGTCGATGCCATCCACAGCTGCGAAAAGCTGCTGCACGAGACCGGCCAGACCCTGCGCGAGCTGCAGGATACCCTGGACGCCGCCGGCCACCGCCTGCAGGCGGGCCTGCTCAACATTCAGGAAGCCGCCCAGGGGCGCGAGGATCTGTTCCATGTCGAGGAGCTGACTCACGCCCTGCAGGGGCGGCTGGACGTCATCACCAGCTGGGGCCAGCAGTGTATCGAGCTGTGGGCCCGCTACGATAGGCACGTCCACAAGTTCATCCGCAACGCCATCGACATGGACAAGAACCGTGCCTTCAGCCAGCGGCTGCGCGAATCCATCCGCAACTTCGATCAGCACAACTGGCAGCTGCGGGTGGCCGAAGAGCCCCGCCTGCTGGAGCTGCGCGACGAGACCATCGCCATCCACGACGAGGAGGTGACCGGCGAGGTGCCCCTCGAGATGGAGTACATGGAGATGGTGGACATCAACCAGGAGCTGGCCGAGCGCATCGAGCGCTACCTGGCCCGCTACCCCGAGCAGGGTCAGCAGCTGGATCTCGCCGACGTGCTGCGGGAATACCTGCTGGACTACCCGGCCCATGCCCACTTCGACGTGGCGCGTCTTCTGATCGACCAGGCCGTGCGCCTGGGCCATGCCAGCGGCGAGCACCAGCTGCATCGTCAGCCCGCATGGAAACCCATTAACCAAGCTGGATCCAAGGTTCAGGCCTATGTCATTGATCAATACTGAATTTCCCTTGCCGCTGCGGCTCGCAGAGGCCATTGCCAATCCCTTGTTTCCGCGTATCGACACCGCCCTGCGCTCCGGTCGCCACATCAGTGCCGACGAGTTCGAGCAGCACTCGGCGCTGGTGGAGTATCACCAGGAGCTGGAGATCTTCTACGGCCGCTATCAGGTGGAACTCATCAAGGCGCCGGAAGGCTTCTTCTACCTGCGCCCGCGCCCGAGCGCCGACATCGGCACCACAGTCCTCTCTGAGCTCGATATGCTGGTGGGCAAGGTACTCTGCTACCTCTACCTGAGCCCGGATCGGCTCGCCTCGGAAGGGGTGTTCGCCATGGGCGAGCTGCAGGAGGAGGTGCTGAGCCTGGCCGACGAGAAGCAGCTGCTGCGGATGGTCAACAGCCGCTCCGGTGGCACCGATCTGGACAAGAAGAAACTGCTGGAGAAGATCCGTACCTCCATGCGCCGCCTGCGTCGCCTTGGCATGATCACCGCCCTTGGCAACAGCGACAAATTCCGGGTCAACGAGTCAGTGTTCCGCTTCGCCGCGGACGTGCGCTCCGATGAGGATCCGCGCGCCGTGCAGCTGCGGATGATCCAGGAGGGGGAGGCCATCTTCCACGACGACGAAATGCCGAGCAGCGACTCGCTCTTTGATGACATCGAGGCGGACCTCGATGAAGAACAACTGGATCTGGAGGTATAAAGGTGCGAGGCAAGTTCAAATCCCTGACCATGGTCAACTGGAACGGCTTCTTCGCCCGGACCTTCGATCTCGACCAGCTGGTCACCACCCTCTCCGGCGGCAACGGTGCGGGCAAGTCCACCACCATGGCGGCCTTTATCGCGGCCCTCATCCCCGACCAGTCCCTGCTTCACTTCCGCAACACCACGGAAGCAGGCTCATCCAGCGCCTCTCGTGACAAGGGGCTCTACGGCAAGCTGCAGCGCGGCCACTGCTATTCGCTGCTGGAGGTGATGAACAGCCGTGAGCAGCGGATCTGGGTCGGCGTGCACCTGGAGCAGGTGGCCAACCGTGACAACAAGGTCAACATCACCCCGTTTGCACTGGTGGATGTGCCGGACAATCTGGCGCCCACCGATCTGCTGCTGGAGAAGCTCGACGACGGCAAGGGTCGGGTACGTGCCTTCGCCGATCTGAAAGGGGCGGCGGCCGAGCTTGGCGCCATCAAGGTCGCCAAGTTCAATACGGTGACCGACTATCACAACTTCATGTTCGAGTTCGGCATCACCCCGAAGAAGCTGCGTGATCAGAAGGATCGCGGCAAGTTCTACCGCCTGATCGAGGCCTCCCTCTACGGCGGCATCTCCTCGTCCATCAGCCGCTCCTTGCGCGAATACCTGCTGCCGGAAAACTCCGGCGTGCGCAAGGCGTTCCAGGACATGGAGGCGGCCATCTATGAAAACCGCCGCACCCTGGAAGCGATCAAGGAGACTCAGGGCCAGCGGGATCTGTTCAAGAACCTCATTACCGAGACCACCCACTATGTAGCGGCGGATTACGTGCGCAACGCCGCCGAGAAGAACCGCCTCTCCGAGCTGGCCCTTAAGGCCCGCCAGGAGCTTGCCGGCAAGCGCCGCCTGCTGGCCGAAGAGAAGCAGCGTGCCATCTATCTGGCCGACGAGGTGGAGCAGCTCACCAACCGCGAGAAGCTGCTGACCGACGAGCTGGAGTCCGCCGCCGAGCACCTGGCCAAGGTGCTGGCCGCCGTGGCACTGCAAAAAAAGATCGAGATGTATCGCGCCGATCTGGCGGATCTCTCTGACAAACTCGAACAGCAGCAGGCGGTGGTGGAAGAGATCCACGGCCAGTTGCTGGAGGTGGAAGAGCGCAAGGAGCTGGCCCAGGCAGAAGTAGACAGCCTCAAGACCCAGCTGGCCGACTATCAGCAGGCGCTGGATATCCAGCAGACCCGCGCCATCCAGTACCGTCAGGCGGTGCAGGCCCTGGAAAACGCCCGCGAGCAGTGCGAGCTGCCGGGGCTGACCGCCGAACAGGCGAGCGACACCCTGTACCAGTTCCGCGCCGCCGAGCAGAGCCTCACCAGCCGGGTGCTGGGGGCCGAGCAGCAGCTGGCGCTGGCCAAGGCGGCGGTGGCCGAGCACGAAGCTGCGCTGGCGCTGCTTTTGAGCATCGCCCCCGAGACTGCGCGCGAGGCAGCCTGGCCCACCGCACAGGCGCTGCTCAAGCGTCACATCGAAGACAAGGCTCGCATCGCCCAGGGGCAGGGGCTGCGCGCCGCGCTGGCTCGCCTCGAGAAAGAGAGCGAAAGCCAGAAGAGTCTCTTCAAGCTGCGTGACGAGCTGCAGCAGGCCTCTGGCCAGCTGATTGCCAGCAGCGATGAGCTGGAGATCTTCCTCGAAGCCCAGCGCACCCGTCAGGAGGAGCTGGCCGAGCAACAGGCCGAGGTCAATCAGCGCCGTGCCAGCCTCGAGCATCAGGGCACTCAGCTTGGCCGCGATATCGCGGAGCTCACCAAGCTGGCCCCGCGCTGGCTGAAATCCTTCGAAAAACTTGAGCAGCTGCGCGAGCAGAGTGGGCTGGCGCTCACCACCGCCGAAGAACTTTCTTCCGGCATGCAGAGCGTGCTCGACAAGGAGCGCGAGTTCGAGCAGGAGAGCAACCGCATCGCGGCGCAGAAACAGGCGCTGGAGCTGCAAATTCGCAACCTGCAGCTGGGGGCCGGTGAGGCGGATCCCCGTCTTGCCCGCATCGCCGAACAGGTGGGGGGCGTGCTGCTCTCCGATGTCTATGACGACATCTCCATCGACGATGCCCCTTACTACTCCGCCCTCTACGGCCCGGCTCGCAGCGCCCTGGTGGTGCTCGACCTGGAAGGCGCCATCGAGCGGCTGAAAAAGCTGGAAGATTGCCCGGAGGATATCTACCTCATTCAGGGCAACCCCGACTCCTTTGACGAGGATCTGGTGGAAGCGGACGAGCTGGGTGACGCCGTGTTGGTGCGCACCAGCAAGCGTCAGGTGCGCTTCTCCCGCTACCCCGAGCTGCCGCTGTTTGGCCGCGCCGCCCGGGAAAAACGGATCGAACAGCTCGACCTTGAGCGCGAAGAGCTTATCGAGGGTTACGCCAAGGCCGCCTTCGAGCAGCAGAAGTACCACCGCCTCTACGGTCACTTCCGCGACTTTATCGGCCAGCATCTGGATATCGCCTTCCGCCCCGACCCGGAAGCGGAAGTGCAGGCCAAACAGGCCGAGCAGCGCAAGCTGCAAGAGACCATCGCCGAGTGCAACAAGCAGCTGACCGAGGCCAAAGCGGCCGCCGCCCAGCTGACCCGCCATATCCAGCTGGTGCAGGGGATGCTGCCCTTTGCCCACCTGTTTGCCGAGACAGAGCTGGCTGCCCGCCTTGAGGCGGCTCACGCCGATGTGGAAGCGTTGAAACAGGCCGAAGCCTTTATCGCCAAGCACGGCAAGTCGCTCGAGAAGCTGGAAACCATGGTGCAGGTGCTGCGTCAGGATCCGCAGGATCTCTCTGCCCTACAGACGGCGTTTGACGAAGCCAACGAATTGCTGGCCGAGCAGAAGCGCCGTTGCTACGCCCTCGATCAGCTGGTGGCCCGCCTGCCGCACTTTGCCTATCAGGATGCGCAAGACCTGCTGGGCAAGGCCTCCGAAATGAGCGAGCGACTCAAAGAGAAGCTCAAGGCGGCCGAGCTGGCGGCCCGCACCGCTGGCGAGCAGCACAAGCAGATTGCCCAGCGCCACACCGAGGCGTTGCAGCTGCGCACCGCCCTCAACTCCAGCGTCGAGGCCAAGCGCCAGACCCTGACCGAGTTCGAGCAGGAGCTGGCGGCCATGGGGCTGACCCTCTCTGACGACATGGAAGAGAAGGCGCGCGCTCACAAGAAAGAGATCGAAGAGCTGCTGATCCGCACCCGTTCCCGTCGCACCAGCGCCGAGGCCCAGTTGCAGGTGACCAAGCGCGAGATCGAATCTCTCGGCGGTCGTCTCAAGCTGGAAGGCAAGGATTACTACGGCGCCCGTAAATCCCTGGTGGGTCACAAGGCGAGCTGGTCGCGGGTGGTGCGGCTGGCGCGGGAGACCGACGTCGAGAAGCGTTTAAATAAGCGCGAGCTGGCTTACTTAGACAGCGACGAGCTGCGCTCCATGTCGGACAAGGCCCTCGGCGCCCTGCGGGTGGCGGTGGCCCACGACGAGGCCCTGCGCGATGCGCTGCGACTGTCGGAGGGCAACCGCAGCACCGAGCAGAAGGTGGCCTTCTACGTGCAGGTCTACCGTTACCTGAAAGATCGCATCCGCAACGACATCATCCGCTCCGATGATCCGGTGGAGGCCATCGAGGAGATGGAGATCGAGCTGGCCCGTCTGGCCGACGAGCTCAAGCAGCGGGAAACCCATCTGTCGCTCTCCTCTCACGAGGTAGCGGCCAAGATCACCAACATCATCCGCCGCGAGCAGAACCGTATCCGGGTGCTCAACCAGGGCTTGCAGAACATTGCCTTCGGTCTGGTGCGCGGGGTGCGCCTCAACGTCAATATTCGCGAGGCTCACACCCGTCTGCTGACGGCGCTGGCTGACCAAACCGCCATGCACAACGATCTGTTCGCCGACAAGGAGCTCAGCTTCTCCGAGGCGATGGCCAAGCTGTTCCAGCGCCTCAACCCGCAGGTGGAGCAGGGGGATCGCAGCTATCAGGTGATGGGCGACGTGCTGCTCGATTATCGCAACTACCTGGAGCTGGAGATAGAGGTGCAGCGCGGTGCCGATGGCTGGCTGCGGGCCGAGAGCGGCGCGCTCTCCACCGGCGAGGCGATCGGTACCGGTCAGGCCATCCTCTTGATGGTGCTGATCAGCTGGGAGGAGGAGTCCCGCCGTCTGCGCGGCAAGGACATCGCCCCCTGCCGCCTGTTGTTCCTCGACGAAGCGGCGCGTCTGGATGGCAAATCCATCGCCACCCTGTTCGAGCTGTGCGAGCGGCAGGACATGCAACTGCTTATCGCCGCGCCCGAGAACATCAGCCCCGAGAAGGGCACCACTTACAAGCTCATCCGCAAGGTGCAGGGCAAGCACGAACACGTGCATGTGGTGGGGTTGCGTGGCTTTGGCTTCGCCGACGACAAGCTCATCGCCTGACAGAGGCTGACGGATGAGGTATGAAAACGGGAGGCTTGGCCTCCCGTTTTGTTTGGAAATTGTGGCAAAGTAGCGGCGCGGCCTTGGCAGGCCGGCACCATGCCGGTTTGCTTACAGCCGGCGCCGCTTTATTGGCATCGAACCCCGCAGGGGAGCAAGGACAAGGCACATGGTTGAAAAGGGGCAATTTTTTCGAAAGGGGCTGCTGCTGTCGCTCACCGTGCTGCTGGCCGCCTGCAGCAGTCGCTATGACGAGAGCCATGGCGGCAGCTGGCGAGGCTATAGCGAGACGGGGCTCGCCTCCTACTATGCCGACCGCTACCACAACAAGCGCACCGCCAGCGGTGAGCCTTACCAGCGCCACGCCAACACTGCCGCCCACATGGAGTTGCCCTTCGGCGCCATGGTGCGGGTCACCAACCTCGCCAACGGCAAGAGCGTGGTGGTCAGGGTCAACGACAGGGGCAATTTCCCGCGCGGGCGCATCATCGACCTCTCCAAGGCGGCCTTCAGCGCCATCGGCAATCCCCGATCCGGGCTTATCAAGGTCAGGATTGAGGTGCTCTAGTCACCGGGTCTGCATGTACTGGTACCACTCCATACCCGGGCCGCTGGAAGAGGGCGCTTCCCAGTGATCGCGGGCCATCTTCTTCATTCCATTGGTGATGTTGCCAACACGACTTCCCATTTTCCGGTGTGCCATTAAGATAGCCAAACGAAAATCAGGGAGTTTTTGCCATCTGGCGGCAATCGGTCAGGCGGGTATCGGGCAGGAGCAGGGGAGGTTGAATGCATATGGAACACCCCTTGCCGTGGGTGGAGGCGATCATGTCTCCCTTCAAAGGGGTGACAGGGGAGGATTTCACCGGCGTTTGCTGCAACCGGGCATGGCATGGTGTGTGAGACCCCCCTTCAACCCCCTGCCCATGTTTCTCCGCTAAGGAGCAGGCTATAAAGAGAGACGTCATTCACAGGGAGGATCAGAACATGACTGACAAGCGCGCCATTCAGGCAGCGGCCATCCCCGAGCACAAGGCAAAGTCCCTTTATCCGGAGCCCTTTGCCTCCTTGGTCAAGCACCGCACCCGGCGCAGGCTGGGGGATCATTTCGGCCTCGCCAATTTCGGGGTCAATCTGACGACCCTGGCACCGGGGGCCATCTCGGCGCTCAAGCACCATCACGGCCTGCAGGACGAGTTCGTCTATGTGCTTTCGGGCAATCCCACCCTGCGCCACGGGGAGGAGGAGTACCGGATGTCGCCGGGGGAGTGCATCGGCTTCAAGGGCGGCAGCGGCCTGGCCCACCAGTTGCTCAACCACGGTGAAGTGGACGCCGTCTATCTCGAGGTGGGGGACAGGCTGCCAGGGGACACAGTCGACTATCCCGATGACGATCTGGCCCTGGTACAGGGTGCCGATGGCGCTTGGTCAGCCAGACACAAGGATGGCCGCCCCTACTAGGGGCGCCTATTCGCGCAATGAGAGAGACTTCCATGGTGTTCAGCCCCTTTTCTGCTGTCAGGGCAGAGGATTTTCTGCCGCTGCTCAACGACGAGACGCTGCGAAAGCACCTGATCCCTCACCCGCTTTTCGATGTGGCCGGGGTGTGCGACTGGATGGCGTACAAGCTGGGAGTCGACGCCCGGCCAGGCTGCCGCGTGCGTGCCATCTTCCTCGACGGCACCCTGGTGGGGTGGTGCGGCATCCAGCCCGATGACGAGGGGGTGGAGCTTGCCATTGTGCTCGCCAGGGCCGGCTGGGGAAGCGGCGTGGCGATTTTCAACGAGATGATGGGGTGGGCGAGGGAGCTTGGCCATCGGTCTATCCTCTTTCACCTGCTGGATACCCGCCCGCCTTACCGCTCCCTCGCCAGACGGGCCATCTGGGTGAGGAAAACACGCCAGGGCGAACACCCTTTCACCACCTATTGCCTTGATGTTGAATCCTGGTCTGCAGACCCTTAGCCCTTAGCCAGGGGGTTGCAAGCCGTGCCGCCTCCTGGCGGGTAACGTTGACACCCTTTGCGCAATGATCCCTCCCGCTCGTTTGTTCCTCTGTGCACTGCGTGGTGAACACTGTGTTCATTCTGCCCCCCTATATGGCCCCCACCGTCCTGCCTACACTGGGCAACTTCTGATGGGGGTGCATCCGGCACTATAAATAGCTGTCCAGGCTGCACTCTCTAGTGTGTTGACGATGTAAAACGGAGAAGGATGGATGAAAAAAGAGACAGACAAACTGGTGTCTATCGCCGTGCTGAAGGCTCGCACCGGCATGAGAGAGCAACTGCGCCGCGAGCTGCTCAAGCTCATTGCGCCGACGCGGCGCGAGCCGGGCAACCTGGATTACGTGTTGTTTGAATTGCAGGAGGAGCCGGGCACCTTCTACATGCGCGAGGCGTTCGTCAATCAGGCCGCGCTGGACAGCCACTGCCAGACGGACTATTTCCAGGCCTTTGCCGCCCAGGCCGAGGCGCTGCTGGCAGAGCCGCTGCGGCTGATTTTTATGGAGGAGGTAAGCCTCCCTTAAACCCATCGGGCCCACGGTTGGCCCGATTTCTTCCCATGTCAGGTGCCGCACCGGACGCTATCCCCCATCATCTCCCCCTTGACTTGATTTCCTGCATCCTCCGACGAGGGACGTCTCATCACACTTATGCCACCTGTTTGTACCTGCAACCTTTTCATCTCCAGATTGTTTAGTAAGATACCCAAATGAAAATCAATTTTGGGGCCACCCCCCGCAACATCGTTACCATCGCGGGGGCTGTGATGAGGACATTGGTCGTCATGGCGCCGAACAGAGCAGAGGAATGAAATGGAGATAACACTGGCAGGGATCCCGCCAAGTGAGTGTGAACAGCGCTTTGCGGCCGTCAAAGAGGGGATCTTTCCCTATGTCGAGGCAGTGTTTGGCTGGGATGACGAGATGCAACGCGCGCGGTTGACCAGCGAATATGAGCCGCACTGGTTCTCGTGGATCCTGGTAGAGGGGGAGCGAGTCGGTCTGCTCTGCTGCAAGCCATACGAGGATGCGCTGCACGTCCATCTGCTGATCATCTTCCCTCGCCATCAGGGCCAGCAGCTTGGTTCGGCCGTCATGGCGCGGCTGCAACGGGAAGCGGCATCTGAGGGGAGACTCCGGGTGACCCTGTCGAGTTTTACCGCCAATCAGGGGGCGCTGCGGTTTTATCGGCGCCTCGGTTATCAGGTGGTGGCGGAGGAGCCGGCGTTCGTCTCCTTGTCCCGGCCGGTGACGAGAGAAGAGTCATGGGGTGCCCATGGTTGAGGGAGCGTATTGATGGCAAGGCTGGATATTTTAACGGTTCCCGACCCCAGGTTGAGAGTCAAGGCCGAGCGGGTTGAGGATATTGCGGCCGTGCAAGGCCTGATCGATGACATGCTGGAGACCCTCTATGCCACCGACAATGGTATTGGTCTCGCCGCCACGCAAGTGGGGCGCAAGGAGGCCATCGTCATCATCGACCTGTCGGAAAAACGGGATCAGCCGCTGGTATTGATCAATCCGCAAGTGATAAGCGGTACTGAACCGGCGTTTGGACAAGAGGGGTGTCTGTCCGTTCCCGATTATTACGCCGACGTCGAACGTTACAGCACAGTGGTGGTGTCGGCAGTGGATCGTCATGGCGCTCCGATCACGGTAAAGAGCAGCGATTTCCTGGCCGTCGTGTTGCAGCATGAGATCGATCACCTGCAGGGAAATCTGTTTATCGATTATCTCTCGCCGCTCAAGCGCACTATGGCGTGAAGAAGGTAAAAAAGCACCTCAAGGCGACATGACGCGATATTTCATGCGGCACGTTACATAACCATTTGATTATCTGCACAGGATGACGGGGTAACCATGTACAAGGTTGGTATTGTTTTATTTGATGATTTCACCGATGTGGATTTTTTCTTGATGTATGACCTGCTTGGGAGAAGCAAAGATAGCTGGTCGGTGAAAATACTGGGAACCAAACCGGAGCATGGCTCTGCACTGGGTATCAATGTAAAGACGGATGGACATGTGACGGAAGCCCGTGATCAGGATGTGGTGCTGATCACCAGCGGGCAGCGTGGCATCCCTGCCGCGCTGCAGGACCATGAGTTCATGTCCGCGTTGCAACTGGAGCCGCAGCGGCAGCTGATTGGCTCAATATGCGCAGGTTCATTCATATTGCATGAACTGGGTTTGCTGAAGGGAAAGAAATTGACAACCAACCCTGCAGCCAAAGCCCGGTTGCTGGAGATGGGGGGAGATGTTCAAGACTCTCCCCTGGTCGTGCAAGGAAATATTGCAACGGCAGGCGGCTGCCTCTCCTTGGTTTATTTGATTGGCTGGGTGGCCGAACGGTGTTTTGGTCCGGAGAAGCGCAGGTTGATCCAGTCTCAACTTATTCCTGCCGGACAAATGGAAATCTTCGAAGAACTGATATCTTCCACCATCAGGGATGCAGAGAATGCATTTGACTGATGTCATCCAATGCTCCTGAGCTCGGTTCAGACCATGACAAGCAAGCGCTATGACAAGGATGGTGAATGAACCTTGTGTTCAACAGGATCAATCTGGCCCGAGACTACGATTTTTGTGTGGCAGCGCGCCGGGACGCCTATGTGTGCAGCTTCCATCGCGACGACGGATTTGACGCGTTCCTGGCGGGCTATCGGGAACGGATGACGACGAGGCTGACCAGCCGGGAGTGGCATTATCTACATGTATGGCGCGGTGGCGAAATAGTAGGGCAGCTGGAATTTCGGACCTCTTCATCCGAGCCGGATAGCGGCTATGTTCACCTGATCTATTTGACGCCGCAGGCGCGCGGACAGGGCCTGGCCGCATTGCTGCTCCAGCACGTTGCCCACACAATGCAGCAGGCCGGTTGCCGGCGGGCAGTGCTGTCAGTCAGTCGCCTCAACTTGCGTGCGCTGCGTTTCTATCGACGCTGTGGGTGGCACTATCTTGGGCCAAACCCCAAGCATGCCGAGACAGATTTTTATGAATACCGGTTGCCGGACCCGGCTTGAAACTGGGCAAGCGACCTGAGCCGAAGACGGTGGGAGCGCATCCGCGCCCTGCAGGACGATATGACAGGGCAGGCTGCAAGCCACTGAAGGAGATGAGATGAACAAGGTGCAGTGGGCTGTTGGTGGGAAAGGGAAAGCGCCGGGAAAGATGGCGCTTCGCTGGGGGAGTCTGGTGCTGGTGTCGCTGCTGGCTATGATGCCGGCCCACGCCGAGGAGCCGCTGCTCGGCGCCGAGTATCAGCCCCTGGTACAGCGGGTGATCGATGCCGCCAAGGCGCGGGATCAGCAGGCGCTGGCCCGTCAGATCAAGTACCCCTTCAAGCGGGAGTACCCCATCCCAGCCATCAAGAGCCCGGCCGAGATGCTGGCCCGTTTCGACGAGGTGTTTGATGAGGTCATTTTAAAGCGCATCGCCAGCTCCCGGGCTGGGCAGGATTGGCAGGCCATGGGCTGGCGCGGCATCATGCTCGGCAGTGGCGAGGTGTGGCTGGATTTCGATGGCAAGGTGATCGGCATCAATCATCAGACGGCGCAGGCAGCAAAACGCAAAGCCGAGCTTGTCGTCAAACAGAAAAGCGACCTGCATCCCAGTGTGCGGGAGTACAAGCGCCCCGAGCTGATGTGGCAGACCGAGAAATTTACCATTCGCATCGACGAGTTGGGGGATGGCCGCTATCGCTACGCCTCCTGGGCCAAGGGCAAGGCGCTCAGCGACAAGCCGGACCTGGTGCTCAGTAATGGCATCGTCAGGGTGGAAGGAACGGGGGGCAACCACACCTTTCAATTCACCAGCGGCCCTTACCGCTACGAGTGCGCCGTGACCGTTTTGGGTGAGCAGGGCATGCCGCCTGGCGAGCTGGTGGTCTATCAGAACGAGGTCGCCATCATGCACCAGCCGGTGATCAAGGTGCTCTGAGACTCCGAGCGTTCAACGCGCAGCCAGGCGCTGTGCGGTGGTCATCTGCAACGGGCTGACGGTATTAGCCCTGCGGCATCCTGACCCCCTTGTCGAGGTAGAGGCTGCTGTAGTGAGCGCGATGGGTGACGAACATCACCTGATGGCGGCTGCCATCGGAGAGGATGATGAAATCACCGGCCTGGGCGGGGCTGTGCAGGCTGATCTCATGTTCGGGGGCGGTCAGCTTGTCGACCTCCTCCTTGAAGGTGAGGGTGTAAGAATACATAGGGTGCTCCACTGCAGGACCTTATACAGACACGCCTCAAAGGTAGTTGCTGTCGCCCGGCTCTGCGGCGCCCAAGCGGCACCCGTGTACCATTTAATTTACCGGCCACGGCGGGCTCGCTATCTTATGGAAAGCGGCCTGCGGCATGTACAAGCACAGTCGGCAGACCAGGGTTATCAGCCATCGTCAGGAGCAAGTCATGACAGAGCCAGCAGCACAGTGGAAACCCGAGTTGGTGCGTATTGCCGCCTTCTCTTCTGGGGAGACGGGAGGCAATCCGGCCGGGGTCTGGTTTGGTGCTCAGCTGCCCGCTGCCGAGGAGATGCAGCGCATCGCCGCCGAGGTGGGTTTTTCAGAGACGGCCTTTGCCGCGCCGCTCGCCATTGCCGATGGGACGGCCGGGACGACGGCGCCGCAGTGGCGGGTGCGTTACTTCTCTCCACTGGCCGAAGTGCCTTTTTGTGGCCATGCGACCATTGCCCTTGGGGTGGCGCTGGGTCGCCGGGTTGGCCCAGGTGAGTATGGGTTGCAGCTCAATCAGGCCACCATTTCGGTATCGAGCTGGCTGGATGGGGAAGGGGAGTGGCAGGCGGCGCTGCAATCGCCCCCCACCAGCAGCAAGCCAGCTCCTGCCGAACTGGTGAGCGCAGCGCTGGCGCTGTTTGGTTATACCCGGGCAGATCTGGATCCCCGCATTCCGCCGGCCCTTATCCATGGCGGCGCCGATCACCTGGTGCTGGCCCTCAACAGCCGCACGGCTCTGGCGGCCATGCACTACGAGATGGCCGCGGGGCGCACCCTGATGCAACAAGAGGGGCTGGTCACCATCTTGCTGGTTCACGCCGCCCGCGAGCAGCTGTTTCATACCCGCAACCCCTTTGCCTATGGTGGCGTCTATGAAGATCCCGCCACCGGCGCGGCCACCGCAGCCTTTGCCGGTTACCTGCGGGACCTGCACTGGCCCCACGGTGGCATCATCGATCTCTTGCAGGGGGAGGAGATGGGGATGGCATCGCACCTGCACGCCGAGATCCCCCCCGAGCCCGGCAGTTCAATCCGGGTATTTGGCCGCGCCCGTCTGATGTGACCCAGCCAATAAAAAAACCGCCTACTGGCGGTTTCTTACTTTATGTCGGGGCAAACCGGCCGCTTTGGCCTATTGCGGCTCGTGCTCCTCAGATGGGATCTGCTCCTGGTGAGCGCTCTGTAGCCAGTGCAGCAACTGGCGAGCCACCTGCGGGCTGCCAAGCAGCGCCATGTGACTGGTGCGATAGGCAATCATGGTATGGGCGGGGAGGAAGGCCAGCTGGTGGCGTGCCTCGTCATGCAGGCCAAGGGCACTGCGCAGGGGCACCAGACCATCACCAATCAACCGGTCTGCCAGCAGACTGCGTTTGGCCGCCGTGGTGGCCGCAATGGCAAAACAGCGGACTCCGCCCGGCAGGGGCAAGGGCGTACGAGGATCGATCAAGGGGGAAGGATGGGGGATCAGGGCAGGGTACGGCTCCATCACCTTGCCGTGGCGCAGATCCTTGATGCCGATACTGCGCAGCTGTGCCAGCCTGACGAATGGCTCGCTGTAGGCCGTCACGGGCAGCAATCGTTCCAGCCAGTGGCCCACTGATTCGAGCGGCGCGCCATGATGGGGCGTGCCGAGAAACAGCAGATTTTTAAGGTGAGCCGGCCATGCCAGGGCGGCCATGTCGGCGTTGTGACAGGCGCTGCGGATCACTAGCCCGCCCATGCTGTAGGCCAGCACGCTGATCTCGCCAAGGCCGCCGGGCCAGTGGGTTGCCAGTTGTTCCAGCTGACGGGCCAGTGCTTGACCGTTCTGCACGATGGAGAGGCCCGAGTTGTAGCGCACATAGATGGGTACGTAACCCAGCGCCTTGGCCAGCATCTCACCGTGATTGACCGGCGCATCCTGATGCCGGGTCTGCCACTGCAGATCGTTCATGCACAGCCCGTGAACCATCAGCAGCACCCGCCCGCGAGGGGGCAGTTGCGCCGGCAGGCTCTGCCAGTTCAGGGGCTTGCCGAGATAGCGCAAGGTCATGGGGGTGGCCAGGGCATTGTGACTCTCGACCAGCTTGTCCCCCATCACGCCATTGAGGGTGGCGAGCAGGGTGGCGCGGCCGGGCGTGTCGGGAATGTGCTGCAGGGGCGGGGCTGGCGGCAGACGGGCAAGCAGGGCATGGAGGCCGCTGCCCAGTACGCTAGTCGCGCCATATACCCCCTTGTAAACCAGCCCGGTGATCCCCGCCGTCTTTCCTTCTTCCCGCCCTTTGAATCCCATGCCGCTCAATACCGCCTGATGGACGGCTTCGGTGAGCTGTATGGTCGCAGGCAGGGCCTGAATGAACAGTCGTGTCAGTTCGCGAATGTCCGCAAGATGCCAAGAAGAGGCGGGTGGTGGTGCGGTTGGTTGCGTCATGAGAGCCCCCTGTGAAGATATTGCCGGCCTGCTCCCGCCCGGCAGCGGGGCGGCATGCATGACAACCAGCTTGCGCCGTTTGCCCCGGGTTTGCCAGTGCGCATCGGCGGTTATTGGCGAGAAGGCTAGTGGGTAGCCTCGGTACCCGGCGGGCATGGCAATCCGCTGGCAGAGACGCTTATGCATCTGATCAGGCAGGGTTGGTGGCTGGAGCAGGAGGTATTGGTACTGGCGAGGGGCTGGTAAGCATGGCCATTGAACGTGGCTTGCGACTGATGTCGCCATAAAAAAACCGCCATCAGGCGGTTTTTTTGTTCTGCCGGCCCTTATTTCAGGGCTTTCTTCAGCTTCTTGATCTTGCTCTCGTGCTTGGCAATTTTCTCGAGGCGGGTGGCGATCTTCTTCTTGATCTCTTTCTTGCTGACTTTGGCCATCTGGCGTGCTCCTTTTGCAATGATGACACTCGCGGTGTCGGGGTAGGTCAGTCCATGAACCCCCAGAGTGCCACAGGGTAGCTGATGACACCAACCTTTCGCTCAAAATAACGGCAGACAGCATGTCGGCGTTACGACGCTACGAAGCCAGAACAGGGTCGCTGCAGGGCAATCGACAGCCATAAAAAAAGCGCCCCTCGGGGCGCTCTTGTATCGGTGCCTGGGGGCGATCAGGCCTTTTTCAGGTAGGCGGCGACCAGAACGATCTGCACGCCGTTGACCTTGCCTTCGATGTGCAGCGGGTTGTTGGTGAGGCGGATGCCCTTCACCAGGGTGCCGCGCTTGGCGGTGAAACCCGCCCCCTTGACGTCCAGATCCTTGATCAGGGTCACCGAGTCACCTTCGACCAATACGGCGCCGTTGGAGTCGACGGTGGGCACGCTGTCGTCATCGTCGCTGGCCATGCCCGCTTCGGCCCAGGCTTTGGTCTCTTCTTCCATGTACATCATGTCCAGCATGTCCTGGGCCCAGACCTCGCCTTGAGCGGAGAGGTTCTTCAGCTGGCGCCACGCCATGACCTGTACCGCAGGGACCTGGCTCCACATGCTGTCGCCCAGGCAGCGCCAGTGGTTGACCACTGTGGTTTCTGGCTGCTCCAGCTGGCCACGGCAGGTGTCGCACAGGGCAACGCTGTGATCATCATCGCTGGCCGGAGAGTGGGGGACCGCGAAGGCAGTCAGCGCCTGCTCGGCACCGCACAGTTCACACTTGGCGCCCGCGCGCGCTTGCAGGATGGCATTGATGGTCATGTTTTGGTTCCATTCACGTTGGTAAAATGGCCCGCGCTGGGCAGGCCAAGATAATGAAGGGGCGGAATATACCACAAAACCCCGCTCTTTGTCAGGCTAAGCCCCGCTGCAGGGCTATGGCGGGCCGGAGGAATGGACCGAAGGGACTCTCTTTGCCCGTGCTGAAGCCCGGTGATGGTGGCACAACCATGCCGGCGCAGCATGGATGAGAGTGCTTTTTGGCGCGGGATCGCTAGAATGAGCCTCCATTTTGACGGCAGAACAGGGGCACGCGTGCTGGCTCAACGTTTTCAACAACTGGATCGACTGCTGAGCGAAGCCCGGCACTGGTGGCAATACCAACCCTATCATCACCTTGACCTCGCCTTTGCCAAGGCGGCGCCGGCACTGGCTGAGCGGCTCAATGCCCTGTCGCTGGCCGAGATTGAGCAGCTCGATGGCGACATGCCCGCCCTGTGCGAACTGCTGGCCCCCTGGATCCCGCAGGGCTCGGCGCTGCATGCCCTGAGTGCGTTGCCGACCCTGACGGGCGAGCCCATCCCGTGCGAGCGGACCATGGCGATGTACATGCCGGGGCGCAAGCAGGCCCAGATTGAAGCCTTCACCGCCTGCCTACCCGCCCATCGCGGCCCCTATCTGGAGTGGTGTGCGGGCAAGGGCCACCTGGGGCGGCTGGTCTCCCTGCACCGTCAGGCCGAGGTGCTGAGCCTGGAGCTGCAGGCGCCCCTGTGCGAAGAGGGGCGCCAGCTGGCCGCCCGTGACGGCGCCCGGATGGCATTTGTCTGTGCCGATGCCTTCGCCGATGAGACCGCCCAGCTGATTGCACCGGCCCATCACGCCATGGCGCTGCACGCCTGCGGCGAGCTGCACACCCATCTGATTGAACAGGTGGCGGCGCGCGGTGCAGAGGGGGTGACCCTCTCCCCCTGCTGTTATCACCTGATCCGTACCAGCCACTACCGCCCGCTCTCCGGCCCGGCCAAGGCCAGTGCGCTGCAGCTTGCCAAGAGCGATCTGAAGCTGCCGCTGCAGGAGACGGTCACCGGCGGCGCTCGCATCGCCCGCCTGCGGGAGCAGGAGGTGGCCTGGCGGCTGGCCTTTGACTGCCTGCAGCGCCAGGTGCGCGGGGTGGATGAATATCTGCCGGTGCCCAACATGCAAAAGAGCCTGCTGACCGGTACCTTCGAGGATTTCTGTGGCTGGGCCGCCGAGCGAAAGGGGCTGGTGTTGCCGGCCAGCCTCGACTACGCCGGGTTTCTGGCAAAAGGGGAGGCGCGTTATGGCGATGTCGCCCGCATGGAGCTGGTGCGTCACCTGTTTCGCCGTCCGCTGGAGCTCTGGCTGGTACTGGATCGCGCCCTCTTCCTGCAAGAGCAGGGCTACCGGGTGGAGGTGGGGGAGTTTTGCGACAAGCCCATGACCCCCCGCAATATCCTGATCCGCGCGGTGCGCACGCCAGAAAGATAAGCGGCGGGCCCCGTCGTTGCGGGGTCTGTTGCAGCGGCTTGCTGTTTACCCTTCAAGGTCGCCGATTGGGGTATTTTTTTCGTTGAAAGAGCGGCTTTTTCGCTCTTTTTTCATTTTTCTTCGGTTTATGTACATATGTCCGGCCGCCGCGTCAAAACATCGGTTCACAATGCATTTTATGGCGGCCTGCCGGCAGGGTGAATTGGCTCACAGTTCCGATAATATTCTTAATTTTCATCGTGAATTTAGTGGCTGATAATATTACTCTCGAGGCGACTCTTATCCCGACGTTATTTTGACATAAGGACTGTCTGTTATGTTCAAGCCTACACATTGTGCCTGGCTGGTTGCGGCTGCCTGCGCATTGCCAAGTCATGCCATGAATATTCAACCCGACCCACAAAATGCCGGTGGATATGTGATTGCCGCGCCGGATCTGGCGGCGGTTGAAAAATCCAAGACGGCCAATCCCATGTACGGGATTTGGGCAAAGGCGTTGGCGACACGTTCCAATACCATTGTCGATGCCATCAAACCGAGGGCAGCGAGCAACCCGGATAACGTCAAACGGGTCGAGCGGGTATTCACCGAATCGGACTGGGATTATTTAACCCAGATGGCGGCGCCGGAATATACCTACGAGCGTTTCTTGCGGGCGGTCGGTAAATTCCCCGCTTTTTGCGGTGAATATACCGATGGTCGCGATGCCGATGCCATCTGCAAAAAATCCATCATCACCGCCTTTGCCCATTTTGCCCAGGAGACCGGTGGCCACATTGCCAAGGAGAATATCTCCGACAACCCGCTGGCCCTGGAGGAGTGGCAACAGGCGCTGGTGCACGTGCGCGAGATGGGCTGGTCGGAGGGGCAGACCGGCTACACCACCGGCTGTGGCCAGAACGACTGGCAGAACAAGAAGTGGCCCTGCAGCACAGGGCAGGGTTATTTCGGTCGCGGCGCCAAGCAGCTCTCTTACCATTTCAACTACGGCGCCTTCTCCGAGGCGATGTTTGACGGCGATGCGTCCGTGCTGCTGAACAACCCCGGGCTGGTGGCGGACTCCTGGCTCAACCTTGCCTCCGCCATCTGGTTCTTCCTGACCCCGCAGGCTCCCAAGCCCGCCATGCTGCACGTGATTGACCGCACCTGGGTGCCCTCCCAGCGCGAGATCGCCGCCGGCATCGGCTACGGCTTTGGCACCACCATCAACGTCATCAACGGCGGCATCGAGTGCGGCGAGCAGAACAAGGATAAGGGTCAGCCGGTCAACCGCATCCGCTACTGGGAAGGGCTGGCCAAGCATTACGAGATCCCGCTCAAGGCCGACGAGAAGAACACCTGCTGGCAGCAGACTCCCTATGGCAGCCTCAACCTCAACGGCGCCACCGACGTGCTCTACACCAACTGGGACGGCAACTGGAAATACTACCCGGATCGGCCAGGTGGCTACTCGTTCGAGTGTGAGCTGGTGGGGTTCCAGACCGCCTACTCGGCGCTGGTGCCAGGAGATTACGAGAAGTGCGTGACCAACTTCTACGGCTCCCACGCCAACTGGCCCAAGGTGAGAGTGGTGGCCAAGCTGGATCCTGCGCCGGTTGACCCGACCGATCCCCCGGTGGGCGATGTACCTGCCTGGAGTGCCAGCAAGGTCTATACCGCAGGCAATCAGGTGAGCTACAAGGGGGCCATCTATCAGGCCAAGTGGTGGACCCAGGGCAATGAACCGGGCAAGGGGGATCCCTGGGTGCTGGTGCCGGCGAAATAAAGCAAAGCGGCCTGTATCAATTCGCGAGACGATTGATACATCTATTCAGCCAAGTAGGGGGACAGATTGTCCCCCTTTTTCAATATCCGACATGGAAAAGTTGAGCTTGCATTTATTTGGCAAAAAAGGGCGAGACTCCGCCTCTTATCACTTATATGAGGGCCCGATGGGGGGGATAATAACCGGCAGCCACAGATGCTGATGCTGGAAGTCAGTCATCTATATCGGACTGACTCAGTTTTTTATCTTGGGGTGAAGCCAGCTGAATTTTATTCAGCTGAACATTGATGATGTGTTGCCTTATTGAACTGGCCCTTGTTTTATCTATCAGGCATGCCTCACCCAGCCGATATTTTATCGGGCAATGACATGCAAGAGTTAAAATGATTGGCCGCCATCTCGCCATGGGATATCACTGTGCAAATGAGTCAACATCAGGGAGCAACCCCACGTTCAATATTGCCGTGCATGTCGAAATCCCGCTGACAGAGGTCGGGGAGGGCATCAAGGCGGCCAAATTTCAGGACCCCGAAGGCAACCGGATTGCATTGCAGGCGCGCTGGCCGCCGGCTTTGTGAGTCATCTCGCAGCCGGTTTTGTGATGGGGATGGTGGTCGACGAGGGCGCAACATGGTACTCATCTGATCCGGCAGTGGCTGCAATGACGCGATCAGGTCAACGACGACAAGCGACAACAAGATGCAAGGAGCAGTGATGAAGGGACATTGTCTGTGTGGCGGGATTGAGGTCTCGGCCGGCGATCACCAGGAGGTGGGGTTGTGCCACTGCAGCACCTGTCGGCGCTGGTCGGGCGGCCCGCTGTTTGCGGTGCACTGCGGCAAGGAGGTGCACTTTAGCGGGCTCACCCCGGTGGCCTATCGCTCCTCGGAGTGGGCGGAGCGGGGCTTTTGTCCCACCTGCGGCACCCACCTTTTCTATCACCTGTTGCCAACGGATGAGTACATAGTGCCGGCCGGCCTGTTTCAAAACGAATCTTTCCAATTGGCGAGCCAGATCTTCATCGACGAGAAGCCCGATTTTTACGAGCTGAAAAACGAGACACCAACCCTGACCGGTCAGCAGGTGTTCGAGCAGTTTGCGCCCAAGCCGTGAGCATGGGGCGAGGTAGCGTGAGCATCGGCCGCAATCAAAGGAACAGACCATGCAATTGGTAGTGATGCGCCACGGGCAAACCCCGGCCAATGCCGAGGAGCGCTATCAGGGGGCGCTGGATATCGGTCTGAGCGACACCGGCGTGGCCCAGATCAGCGCGCAGGCAAAGATGCTGGTCTTGGCGCAGGCCCCGTTTCAGCGGCTGCTGAGCTCCCCCTTGCTGCGGGCACGGCAGAGCGCGGCCCTGGTGGCGAGTGAATTGGCGTTGCCGGTGACGTTCGCCCCCGCGTTTCGCGAGCGCCATGTCGGGGTGTTCGAGGGGCTGACCCAGCAAGAGGCGCGGGCGCGTTATCCTGCGCTGTGGGCCCGCAACATCACCCGGTGCTGGGCCGAGGCACCGCCCGGCGGCGAATCGCTGGACGAAGTCATTGCCCGGGTCGGGCAGGGACTGGCGGAACTGGCGCAGAGTTGCCATCAGGAGCGGGTGTTGCTGGTGGCGCACGGCGTGGTGGCCAAGGTGATCCGGGCGCTGACCGTGGCGGGATTTGACGACTTCTTCGAGTGGCAGCTGGCCAACGGAGCCCTGCTGGAGGTGTCGCTGGCATGTGACGACGCTGGCGGGCCGCTGCGTCTCTTTGCCCGGCCGGGCAGTGAACATGGTCTCGCTACCTTGAATTGAGGAAGGCGCCAGGCCTGATGATTGTCTATCAGGCGTGGCATCGCCTATCAGGGGGAATCTGGCAGCGCCTTCCTTGAGCAGTTGCGCCCCTGTTTCTTGGCCAGATAGAGGGCGGTATCGGCCCGGCGCACCATGCGTTCCACCGTATCCTGCGGGCCCAGACTGGCACTGATGCCGATGCTGATGGTGAGCGGCACCTCGGTGCCTGCGCCCAGCTGATGCAGCTGCGACTCGACGGCGAGGCGGATCCGCTCCGCACTGGCCCAAGCCAGCTCCAGCGAGGTTTCCGGCAGCAGCACGATGAACTCCTCGCCGCCCCAGCGGCCCAGCATGTCCACCTCCCGCAGCTGTTTGGCGACCCGCTTGACCAGGCTGAGGATGGCCTGATCGCCCTGTTGATGGCCATAGGTGTCGTTGATCTGCTTGAAGTGATCGATGTCGATCAGCAGCAGGCTCATGGTGTGACTGAAGCGCTGGCAGCGCTGCATCTCCAGCTTGACCAGCTCGTCGAAGCGGCGCCGGTTGGCGATCCCGGTGAGGGGATCCGTGGTGGCCGCCACCTTGAGCTCCTCCACCAGCTTGGCCCGCTCCGAGATGTCCCGCAGGATGGCGGTCATCTCGGTGGTCTGGCCCAGGTTGATCTTGGCGATGGTCACCTCCAGCGGAAATTCGCTGCCGTCGCGGCGCAGCCCCATCACGGAGGCGCGGGCGTGCATGGGGCGCGAGTTGATGGGGGAGTTGCTGAACGCCTTGAAATAGCCGTCGTGGTTGGCCCGAAAGCGCTGGGGCAGCAGGGTTTCCAGCCGCTTGCCGAGGTAGCTTTCGTCCACCCCGAACATCTCGCAGGCGGCGGTGTTGATAAGTTCGATGCGCGACTCGCTGCTGACGCTGATGATGCCGTCATAGGCGGAGTTGACCACCGCCTCGAAGCGCTTGCGGCTCATCTTGAGCGCCTCTTCCAGCTGCTTTTTGGCGGTGATGTCGATAGCGGTGACCATGATGCGGGTGATGCGGGACTGCTCGGGAATGATGGGGGAGATGACAAAGCGCCACCAGCTGGTGCGCGACAGGGTATCGATGGGCAGCTCGCTCTCGAGCCCGGTCTGCTGGCTCACACACTCGTGCATCGGCTGCTCTATGCTGCCGGTGATGTAGCGGGGAAACATCTCGCCCAGGCGCTTGCCGATGCAGCCCAGCACATCCAGCTCGAAAGCCTGGGCAAAGGTGTCGTTGGCGGAGATGAGGGTAAAGCGATCGTCCTTGTCGAGGGAAAACACCGCGACGGCGGCACCGATGGCATCGAGAGAGGACTTGATGTCGGCGTGGGAACCCTGTGTGAACATGCAACCTCCATGGCGAATAACATATTGATATTCAGTATAGTGCGGCCGCTTTGATACCCGGTTGGCGGGAGCCGGGCAGGGGCCGGCCACAGAGCGCCCGCTCTGGCAAACTGGCCGGTCGGCCCGGATTGGGCTTTACTTGCGGGCATCTACAAACGGCACCGGATCCGGCGCAGCGGTCTGGTCAGCGCAACGAAGCAGGGAGGGCGAGATGAAGATCAGCATCGAGGCTCATATCGAGCAAGAGATAGAGGCGGTCTGGTGGGCCTGGAACGATCCAGACTGCATCGCCAGGTGGAACGCGGCCTCCAGCGACTGGCACACCACCAGCAGCCGGGTCGATCTGGTGGTGGGTGGGCGTTTTTGTCATCACATGGCCGCCAAGGATGGCAGCGCCGGTTTTGATTTTACCGGTACCTTTACCCGGGTGGAGGCGCCGACCCGCCTCTCGTTCTTGATGGATGACGGGCGCGAGGTGGATGTGCAGTTTGCGAGTGAGGGGAGCGGCACCCGGGTACAGGAGACCTTCGATGCCGAGACGAGCCGCACCCCGGCCCAGCAGCAGGCGGGCTGGCAGGGGATCCTCGACAACTTCAAGCGCTACGTGGAGGCGGCAGGCTAGGGGAGAGGTGCCAGTACCAATAAAAAACCACCACCAGACGTCGGTGGTTTTTTATTGCGCCTTGATTGCGGGGCTCATACCGCTGGCGTTGCCGGCAGGTGGTAAGAAGGCGTTACTCCTCGATATCCAGCAGCACCAGGATGGCGCTGTCACCGCCCCACTCGCGGGGGGCCTGATGGAACGCCTGCACATTGGGATGCTGGGCCAGCCAGCTCGGGATGCGCTGCTTGAGGATGTGTTTGCCGATGCCGTGCATCACCGAGGCGACGTGAATGTTCTCGCGTCGGCAGAGGGTGAGCAGGGCCGCCAGCTCCTGTTTGGCCTGCTGCTGGTTCATGCCGTGCAGGTCCAGGTAGATCTCCGGCGGATAGCTGCCGCGCTTGAGCTTTTTCAGCTCGAATTTCGACACATCGTCGCGCACGTAACGGGTCGGTCCATCCTCTTCCAGATGGGGCTGGTATTCATCGCTGAAATAGTGGTCAACCCCAAGGGATTCGCGGCTCTCACGCATTTCGCGTTTCTGCTTGACCGGGCGTAACTCGGCCCTTATGGTATCTTGCTTGATTTTCCGGGTACCTTTTATCGCATCGCGGAACAGCAGGGTTTCCTCGTCTGTCGGTGAGGGCGTTTTTTTCATCAGGTACTCGTCTTGCTCGCTGTATAGAATTCTCGGGCCGGATATTACTCGACTTGGAGGTGGATTTGGACAAGATATTTATCGATGAGGTGGTTGCCGAGATGCACACCATCCAGGACATGTTGCGCTGGGCCATGAGTCGTTTCAACGACGCCGGGATCTTCTACGGACATGGTACCGACAACGCCTGGGATGAGGCCGTGCAACTGGTACTGCCCGCGCTACATCTGCCGCCGGACGTGGATCCGGCCATGCGCCACTCCCGCCTGACCACCAGCGAACGGCACCGCATCGCCGAGCTCATCATCCGCCGCGTGCAGGAGCGCATTCCCGCCCCCTACCTGACCAACAAGGCCTGGTATGCCGGTTGGGAGTTCTACGTGGACGAGCGGGTACTCATTCCCCGCTCCCCCATCGCCGAGATGGTGGCCAATCGCTTCGCCCCCTTCCTGAAAGACGAACCGACCCGGATCATGGACTTGTGCACCGGCTCCGGCTGCATCGCCATCATCATGGCCCACGAGTTCCCGGAAGCGGAAGTGGATGCCATCGACATCAGCGTCGATGCCCTCAACGTGGCCGAGCGCAACATCAACGATCACGGCTTGGAGCAGCAGGTCATTCCGATCCGCTCCGATCTGTTCCGCGATCTGCCGGTCGGCGACAAGTACGATCTCATCGTCTCCAACCCGCCCTACGTGGACTCCGAAGACATGTCGGATCTGCCGGACGAGTTTCGCCACGAACCCGAGCTGGCGCTGGCCTCCGGCTCCGATGGCCTCAAGCTCACCAAGCGCCTGCTGGCCAATGCCGCCGATTTCCTGAAAGACGATGGCGTGCTGGTGGTCGAGGTGGGCAACAGCATGATCCATCTGGAAGCCCAGTTCCCTGACGTGCCCTTCACCTGGGTGGAGTTCGAGAACGGTGGTCACGGCGTGTTCGTGATGACCCGTGCCGAGCTGGTGCAGTACCAGGACCATTTCGCGATTTACAAGAGCTAAGCAGGAGCAAGCATGGCAGGGAACAGTTTCGGCCAACTCTTTCGGGTTACCACCTTCGGCGAGAGCCACGGCCTGGCGTTGGGCGCCGTGGTCGACGGCTGCCCGCCGGGGCTTGAGATCAGCGAAGCGGATCTGCAGGGGGATCTGGACCGGCGCAAGCCCGGCACTTCCCGCTACACCACGCCGCGCCGCGAGCCGGACGAGGTGAAGATCCTCTCCGGGGTGTTCGAGGGCAAGACCACAGGCACCTCCATCGGGCTCTTGATCGAGAACACCGATCAGCGCTCCAAGGACTACTCCGACATCAAGGACTTGTTCCGTCCGGGCCACGCCGATTACACCTATCACCAGAAGTACGGCCAGCGCGACTATCGTGGCGGTGGCCGCTCCTCTGCCCGTGAAACCGCCATGCGGGTGGCGGCGGGGGCCATTGCCAAGAAGTACCTGAAACAGGTGCATGGCATCGAGATCACCGGTTTTCTCTCCCAGCTCGGCCCCATCAAGGCCGAAGCCTTCGACGCCGCGCAGATCGAGCAGAATCCCTTCTTCTTCCCCGATGCGGGCAAGCTGGAAGCGCTCGATCAATACATGCGCGACCTGAAGAAAGAGGGCAACAGTATCGGTGCCAAGGTGCAGGTCATCGCCAGCAATGTGCCGGTGGGCTTGGGTGAGCCGGTGTTCGATCGCCTCGACGCCGACATTGCCCACGCCATGATGGGCATCAATGCGGTGAAAGGGGTGGAGATCGGTGACGGGTTCGCGGTGGTGGAGCAAAAAGGCTCCGAGCATCGCGACGAGATGACCCCGGCCGGCTTTGCCAGCAACCATGCGGGCGGCATTCTGGGCGGCATCTCGTCGGGTCAGGATATCGTGGTGAGCATGGCGCTCAAACCCACCTCCAGCATCACGGTGCCGGGCAAAACGATCAATACCGAAGGCGAGGCCATCGAGATGATCACCAAGGGGCGCCACGATCCTTGCGTCGGCATTCGCGCCGTGCCCATCGCCGAGGCGATGCTGGCCCTGGTGTTGATGGATCACCTGCTGCGCCACCGTGCCCAGAACCAGGGTGTGCTGACGCATACTCCGCAGCTGCGCTGATCGGCTGTTCACCACTCGGCTGATCGGGTGGCGCTATCGCAGACACAATGAAAAGGCGACCTCAGGGTCGCCTTTTTGATGGCTATTCACCCCCTCTTGGCGAGTGGGCCGGGGGACGTGTCGGCCGCCGGGTTGTCGAGCCGGCAGGTGGGCGGGGTGGGGTTGCCGCTTGTCGGCGGCAGGTTGGCGATCGCCGCATCGACCCGGGCCAGGGTGTCGTCATCGATGGCGCTGTTGGCAAACATCAGGCTGACCGGCTGGTGGTGGAGCAGCAGCTGGCAGTGGATAAAACCGTCGGCCCCCAGCTGTTGCAGCCGGTAACGAGCGTATTGCCACTCGACGATGATGCCATCGAGGCGGCGGGCCAGCAGCAGATCGATCAGTCGGTCATCGCTGTTGTATTCACTCGCCTGTTTCAGGGCAGGGCAGGATGCCATCAGCTGGGTCGGCCGGGTGCCGCGCAGCTTGCCAAGGCGCAGCTGGCTTTGCTGGCAGAGCCCCTGCAGGCTCTGCACATCCTGCCAGGGCTCGCGCTGGCCCGGAATGGGATCGCTGCTCAGCAGCACGAAGGTGCTGCGCCGATAGGGGGCCGAGAAGCGGGCGAAGGCGCGCCGCTCCGGCGTATCGAGTGCCCCCATGGCGAGATCGAGTTGCTGCTGCTCTATAAGATGCAGGGCCCGGGCCCAGGGCAGATTGCGAAAGCGGGGCGAAAGCCCCGCCTGGGCCAGGATCTGGCGGGTCAGGCTCACGTCCAGCCCATCCAGCGTCCCCTGGGCATTGATGTAGCTGAACGGAGGCCAGTGACCCCAGGCGACGGACAACCTGGTGTTGGCCTGCAGCGGCAGAGTGAGGGCAAGCATCAGCAGCAACAGCCAGTACCGGCCGGCAGGCAGAAAATGAACACGCATGAACCTGAACCTCCTTGTTGCAGGATCGCCGCGGCGGCGTCGCCATGGTCTGGCATCAAGCATAGCCTGATTCGAATGAGTTCTTGAACGGCTTTTCTCGGCGGGACGGTGACCGGCTTTTGGCAAACATGCTGGGAGGAACATCACATTTTTCTCGTTTCTCCTCAATAACTCCGTTAGACTGCGCCCCTATTCTTTCCCCTTTGCTCTGCTCCCCGGGGAAATCGTTGTGTTCTCAACAGGCCCGGATCTGGCGAGATGGCATCGGCTCAGCAGAGGAGCCCCATCACGGATCCCCGGCGCCCCTATCCCTAGCAGGTAACTATGAGTTTTACTTCCCTCGGTCTGGCCGAACCCTTGTTGCGTGCCGTTGCCGAGCAAGGCTACGACACCCCGTCTCCCATTCAGCAACAAGCGATCCCGGCGGTACTGGCTGGCCGTGATCTGATGGCGGCAGCCCAGACCGGGACCGGCAAGACCGCAGGTTTTACCCTGCCGATGCTGCAACGCTTGACCGAGAGCAAGCGCAAGGTCTCCCCGAATCGCATCCGTGCCCTGGTGCTGACCCCGACCCGCGAACTGGCCGCCCAGGTGGGCGAGAGCGTGCGCAACTACGGCAAGCACCTGCCGATCCGCAGCCACGTGGTATTTGGCGGCGTGAGCATCAACCCGCAGATGATGGCGACTCGCCGTGGTCTGGACGTGCTGGTGGCCTGCCCGGGCCGTCTGATGGACCTTTACAACCAGAACGCCGTCAAGTTCGACGAAGTCGAGATCCTGGTGCTGGACGAAGCGGACCGCATGCTCGACATGGGCTTTATCCGCGATATCCGCCGCATCCTGGCTCTGTTGCCGAAAAAGCGTCAGAACCTGCTCTTCTCCGCCACCTTCGCCGACGAAATTCGCGAGCTGGCCACTGGCCTCCTGGACAACCCGGCGGTGATCGAAGTGACCCCGCGCAACAGCACCGCCGAGCGCATCGAGCAGCTGGTGCACCCGTGCGACAAGGCCAACAAGATTGCCCTGCTGAGCCACCTCATCTCCAGCAACAACTGGCAGCAGGTGCTGGTGTTTACCCGCACCAAGCACATCGCCAACCGGGTTGCCGAGAAGCTTGAGAAGGACGGCATCAGCGCCGCCGCCATCCACGGCAACAAGAGCCAGGGGGCCCGTACTCGCGCCCTGTCCGGCTTCAAGGATGGCAGCGTGCGCGTCATGGTGGCGACCGACATCGCCGCCCGCGGCCTCGACATCGACAAGCTGCCCCAGGTAGTGAACTTCGAGCTGCCAAACGTGGCGGAAGATTACGTGCACCGTATCGGCCGTACCGGCCGTGCCGGCGCCGCCGGTCACGCCATCTCCCTGGTCGCGGCCGATGAAGGCAAGCTCATCAAGGCCATCGAGCGGCTGACCAAGCAGAGCATCCCCTGTGAGCAGGTGGCCGGCTTCGAAGCCTCCCGCGAGACGCTCGATAACATAAGCCGTGGCATCGGTGCGCCGCTGCGCAAAGAGCCGCGCGATCCGAGCGAGCAGCGCCGTGCGCCACGTCCGCAAGGTCAAGGCCAGCGTCAAGGTGCCGGTCGCTCCGGCAATGGCGCCGGTGGTAACGGTGGTGGCAATCGCACTGGCAACGGCGGCAAGCCCAAGCCCCAGGGCGGTCAGCGTCCGGCCGATGGTGCTGGCAAACCGGCCCAGGCTCGTCGTCCCCGTCGCGCCAGCCACAACCAGTAAGGGCAAGGAGAGCCACTCTCCCACCCTGATCGGTTAAACGAAAAGCCCTGCCATATTGGCAGGGCTTTTCTATTTCTGTTTCTGCGGATCCGCGTTTAGCTGACCGGCTCTGGTCAGGAGAGCAGGGCGGTGATCAGGAGGTAGGCCGCACTCAGCAAAATGACGGTGAAAGTCAGCCCCATTCCCACCACCCGATAGCGGAAATTCTCCGGTGTGCGACTCATGCCGAAGGCGTGACAGAGGCGACCAAGCAGCAGGGCACTCCCCAGCAGATGAACCAGCCAGGGGAGGGGGCATGGCTGCCGGTTTCGACGAAATAGATGAGCAGCAGGGCGAGGGGAACATACTCGGCAAAGTTGGCGTGCACCCGCATGGCCCGCAGCATGGCGGGATCATCGCCATGGCCGAGCGCTACTTTCTGGCGGTGACGGGTGCGAATGGTGCGCACGCTGAGCAGGACAAAGAGCAGGGCAAGGAGGGCTGCATAGATGGGCAGTATGGTCATGGTGTAGGGCTCCCGAAGTGATGGATGAGCATGGATCTGTTGTGCGCTCAATGGCTTGCCCTTGAGGGTAGCAGTAAAGAGGGCTCGGCCATGGCGTCCTGATCGCCCTTGCCGGATAAAAAAAGCCCCGCCGGTCTGGCAGGGCTTGTTGTCTGGTTTTAGGTGGCGAGCTCTGTCAGCTGCACTTCGCCAGTCAGGCGCCGTAGGGGAGAGAGGAGTGGTGCAGCACGATGCGCACCTTGCCATCATCCCCCTTCTTGAAACCCCAGCTCTTGTCGACCGTGGTCTCCTTGTTGTCGCGATCCACCAGATGCACCTTGCCCATGGTCAGCGCCATGTTGCCGTTGATATAGACGGCGGCATTGTCATAGCGGTAGCTCTGCCAGTTTTTCAGAGCAAAGCCGCTGTCTGCCGGATAGGCGCTGTTGTTGCCGACAAAATAGGCCAGCGCCCCCTCGCGGGTGGTGCGAAAGGTCTGCTCGCCACCGGCTAGGGTGGGTTTGAACAGCACCGGCCCCTGCTGGTAGCCATAAGCGCTGTCGAGTACCGCCTCGGCGGTGGCTTTGGCGCGCTCGATGCCGCCGGCCCGATAGTCATCGCTGATCTTGATGAGCGCCGCGCCCCAGGCATCCTGCGCCGCCTTGATGTCGGCCTCGGTGATATTGTTGTTGGTGATTTCAGCCGCGCTGAGGGCGCCGCTAGCTGCCAGCAGAACAAGGGCAAGGGAACTCTTCGTGAGATACAACATCATTGTTTTCAAACTCCTGAAAGCGATAAACGAGGGGGCAGTGTAGCGAGCGGGCATGAACGGGTTTTGAACTGACTATTCAGGGTTGGGTAGTAAAAAGGTCGGTATATAGCTGAAGGTTTGGGTGTTTGTTTGGTAAGGGGCGCTGTCTTAATTAATGGCGGATGCCTGTATCCAATTTGATTCGTTTACCAACAAAAAGCCCCGCCAAGTTAATTGGCGGGGCATATCTATCAAGTACTTTGCTGAGCCCAGTCAAGGTGATTGGATTTGAAAAGATCGACGCCGGTTTGTCGTATCGAGTCTATCCACGTTGTAGCACCTTGATCGCTTACCTTGTAGTGAGTAATGGCGATCTCCTTGATGATCCTGTGTTCGTTTTCAAGGGTTGTGGGCATGAGCCCTGCATCATCGGTATTGATACAGACCCTGACCGGCCCACGGCGCAGACCGAATCGATTTGCGCTGTTACCGGCTTGCAAAGCCTCCGTTGTTGGCGGGCTCCAGCGGAATATGGGGTGCTCTTCATAGCTCTCCAATCGGCCGATATAGAGGTTGGAAGTCGGGCAGGCCTCAAGCACCCACTGGTTTTGGCTGAACTTTTCCAGCATCAGATCTTGCAGTGCCTCATAAAACTCCAGATCTTCATCCGTCAAATAATCTTTGCGAGAGTCAGCAAGGGTTGGCATATCGGCAAGGCCTTTGGTAACCGGCAATGTTGGATGATATTGGATGTGAACCCACTCCTCCTTTTTACTGGCGGGTTTTTCATCAAGATAAAGCCGCCAAATTTTTTGCCCTTGTGCACCGATCTGTTTGCTCAAATCAAGGTCTGCGCATTTCTGCAGCTTGGCCCAATCGGGTAACCAGAGCGGCTTTTCCAGCCCAAGGACACCATGCTCTTTATTTATCATGTCCGGGCAGTTACGTCGTAATAGCCATGCTTGATGCAGTTGGATTGGGGAGTACTCCTCGTTATAAACAAGCTGTGAGTAGATCCGGATTTTTTCCTGAATGCGCAGCAAGGTAGCTTGGAATTTCGGCACCTGATGGCCCAGTTCAAGACCACGCTGATAGCTCCAGACGAGGTTATCCAGATACTCTCTGATGGGGAGGTAGCAGCTATGTTGGCGCTTGGCCCACTCGTAGGGATTAATGCCAATGGCCAATCCATGGCCAATGCGATCACCCGGACGATAATCACAGAAGGTGACGGCTTCATCGATGGTTCTCATGCCGCTTAAAATATGAGCAAAGTCTTCTCCCGCATGTAGAGTCACAAAGGGTTGGCGTAAGCGCTTTTCAATCGGATAGTGCTGGGGGAAAAGAGCACTTCTCAGCACTCTGATCGCCGGTGCAAACACCTCGATAGGAAGGTGGTTTTCATTTCCCGCAACATCGATTCCGCGCAGCAGTGCCCGAAGATCGACCCGGGTGCTGTCGGGAAAGGGGGTTATCGGAATGCGCGCTGAATCCAGAGTAACGGAGTGAAAAAAGCGCTGCAAATCACGGGTCTTTTGAAAAAAAGATTCGCGTGATGATAAATATCTGCGGTCTTTGATTTTTTTAGGGTTGCCGCGGGTGAAATGTGCAACAAAATGAACTCGATTATGAACCTTGTGATGTAATAGCTGTTGAGACCATAAAACTGAGTGTTTAATGATGTCTTCAGGGCTGACTCTAAACTCTCTGAAGTGATTATCAGGAAGGTCGGATAATAGGCTGAATGATTTGTAATTTATGGTGTTTGAAGTGGGCTTTCTATATGAGAACCCAAAAAAACTGACAAAATCCCCCAGTCCGACACCGGAGACCACCATATAGTTTCTTAATATGTTGGCACAGAGAATAAAGCTGGAGAGTAGCCCATTTTGATTAAGTTTTTTTTGGGCCAGAAGCAGCGCAGTGATTAATAACAGCCAACGACCCGTACTCTTCTCATCCAGCGCAGCTTGCAGCAGGCGCTGGGAAAGAGAATCAGCAATGTCATAGCGGATAATTGGTGCTTGCTCTTTGGCAAGATAAAGGTCCAAATGATCCCAGTCCACCGGCAATGGTGGATTTTTATTCTGCTTATCACTCCACAGCTCTGTGACAAGCTGCGCATAGATAGCATGAAATAGCACGGGTAGATGATTTTTATTTCTATGGCCACTGTTAAAGAGCGAGTGTTCTTGGCGGTTCGGCCATTTTTGAGTATCCAGTTCTTTTCTAGATGGGTATTTATAATGCAGCGCAAAATCGGCAAGTGAGAGGCTATGGTGGCCGTGGCCACCAAGATGCACATGATTATCGGCAATAGGCCTGCCATCAAAACGCTTGGGTAAGGCGCTGATACACTGGGTGCGAGCGAGCTCAATCATCTGCTCGGCAGAGAGGATGCCGTGATGGAGTAAATGGGCATAACCGGCACCTATTATCCAGGCCGAGTCAACCTGTGTTAATAGAGAGAGCCAGCTATCGAGCTCACCATGTTTCACTTCAAACCGGTCTCCGCACCAGTCGAGATAGTGATCGCTCAGCTTGCTGAGCAGTTGAGTCAGATCCGCTTTTTGCTCCGTCGACTCCAACCATTGCAATAGCGCCGGCTTTATATCCTCCTCACGGAGGTTACCCGGTAGATAGGATTGAAAGTCTTGTAGGGCGAGCCGGTATTGTGTTGACCATTTGACGTCAAGCTCAGATCTTAGATAAACATCCAGTAGTCTATCTGATGCCAAGGGGGCACAGGCACTTATAATATGTGTTGATAGACTAAGCATTTAAACTGCCTTGTTTAAATTTGGAATCCAACGCAGCATACAATCTTACAATGTCCGTTCCTTTATGTAAGTTGTTAACATCACCAAATATACTTACAAGCTTTTCATAGAGGGAGTAAATAACTACCTTGCTATATTTATCAGAGTTCAAATTGTTTTCTATATATGAGATGGCATCTTTTAATTTCATTTCGCCAAAGAAGTTTTTAACAGCAGTTTTAGCATCACTTTGTTGTCTTTCACTAGCTCTTCTCTTTGCTTGCCCATTTTTTTTGGTGGTCGACCTTGGTGATGGTGAAATCCAGTTTGACTGGTTAGTTATTCTCGAGGAAGTTTTTTTATCGTCAAATTTAACAAAAATGGGGTGTTCTTCTATGGCATGAATAAACTCTTTATACTTTTCATTACCTTCTTCATTAATCCATTCTACATTACCTTTATATGTTGGGGTCTTTTTGAATTCAGTGTCATCTCTAAGGGTCTTTTGCGCTGAATCTATAGCGGTATTTGCGGCTATACGAGCTCCACTCTCTTTAAGGAAAAAACCGAAAGCATTGAGAACGATATACTTGAAACGAATGGATAAGTCTACAAGTTCGTCACCTTTTTCAACATCAAATACTTTTCTTAGATATGATATTTGAGTAAATACCTTATTAAAGACAGCACTGAGTAGTGAAATTATCTGCGTAGGGTTGGTAAATAAATTGGATATGCTTTCTCTATGATTTACATTCCATTTTTCAAGTTCTGCTATAAATGCATCACAATTCTCTGAGCCAATAGTGTCAACAGAGTATTCATCTTTTTCATCTTCTTCATCAACCTGTTTGGTTGGGCTTAGATTGTAAACAGAGTAAAAAGGCGCGTCATTTAATATTTCTGAGAAACATTGCTTATCTATTTCTTTGCGGCAAAGATTTGCATTTAGTATGGATGTCGCTAAAATTTCAAAAGCTTTGCTGAAATATACTTTGCGCTGTTTGTTTCCTTGAGTTCCATAATATGCATTATATGTATAGATAGCGAGCAGGAAGGAATACTGCTCTTTTTCGGCATATTTTCCGGTGATACTCATTTTATCGAGATGGAGCTCAATAGGGGGCATGCTACGTAAAATATTGGAGAGTAATGAATGCTCAATTAAAAGTCGGTTTGCTTTAAGTACTGCTTGGCTGTTTTTATAGCTGTTGATTACGTCTATTTGATCTTTGGTAAAGTTATATCTCGCCCATGGAATGTCTAGCTTGGCCTGCTTATGTAAATTGAACGTCATTAACTGACTCGCTCTGCAAGGGTTTTTAAACTCTAATGCAGAAAGCGCAAGTGTATAGCTGGCACCATGCTGGCAGGCAGAAGACCATGTTTTAAGGTTTTCCAGAAGACTCCTATATTTATCGGTTTCTTTTTCTGATTGAAGATCATCTGGCCTCAGTAGTCGAATCATTTGTCCCAGTTCTCGAGAAGATTTTGGCCAGGGAAAATCACGACCCTTTTCATCATCGTGTTTTGGTCCAAAGAAGCAAGAAAGCAACCTGTCTTGATAGGTATCTTCGGGACTTTCACGAAGATATGGACGGATATATAAGACTCCGTCATTGCTGTACCATTTAATCTTTAACTTGGAGGTAATAGTATCAATCGACTGCAGGGTAATGCGATAATGATGGGGAAGTACTTTAGTCAGATATGCATTGGGTAGGCTATCAAGCAGCCTACTTTTTGTGCTTTCAATCTCTTGAATATCTTTACTTACAATACTTTTGCCAAAATTTATTTTAACTAAATGTTCATAGAGATCGGGGTCACCACTGACCAGGGGAATTATAAAGGGGCAGCACAGACGGCGACGGATCTCTTCCAGCACGTCATAGGCCTTCCCCAGGGCCATATCGACATCATCGATGGGCAGGACGAGGGCATCACAGCAGAGCAGCGTAATTGCCTCTTTGACAAAGCGATAAAAATTATTCTGAACTCTGACCCCCGAGCTGTAGTGCATCAGCTTATCGAGTCCACCTAATTGTTGTTTATCCACATCCTCGATAGATTCAGCCAACTTCCTCAAGCGGTCATAAAACTTCTTCGTCTCTGCCTGTGGTTTGCCCTTGATGTGCTTGTGAACGCTGTTAAAAATATTGGCAATAATAACGTTGCTGAAGCTGTCGTTATCTTGCAGCAGAGTTGGGTCAACCGGGTCAAGAAAATGGAGGTCGGGCTTGTTCTTATCATTTTGTTCGTCCCATAACGTTTTTGCGTTATACAGGAAAATACTCTTGCCCGATCCTCTGTCACCGCTTATAAAAATGGCGTCGTGAACATGGCGCGTTGTATCCTCCTCCATATTAGATGAGCGATCTTTAATCTCTTTTGCGGCACGACCCAATGTGGTCAGATGCTTTATCAGTTGGTGAGCCGCATCCTGCTGCCACATATCGTCTTTGCCAAGATTGAATTCATCGAATTCAGATTTGTCGAGATCCAGTATTATATCAGTCATAAAAATCAATAAGATAAGTGAGTAGGCGGCGCCATTTTAGTCTGATCTTAATGTTGTAAAAGAGCAGATGTGGGGAAATTTGATCTCCATCAATGTTCAACTCGATAATTGAGACGCTCACATCCCTTTGATGATCTTGTCTGCCTTCCAAAACGGTTACTCCAACAAAAAGCCCCGCCAATCTGATTGGCGGGGCTTTGTTATTTTAGGCATTCCGTATCGACGAGGGCTTAGAGGGCGGGCAGCAGTCCCATGCTGACGCTGATCTGGACGCCGACGATCAGCACCCCCATGGCGCCGGCAAGGCCGAGGGCCAGCACGCCACCCGGGGCGCGGTAGTGGTGCGTCTCGGCCTGCTTGCGGCTCTGCCACACCAGGGCCACCGGCAGCAGTACCGCCAGTATCGCCAGCGCAATGGCAGCGTAGCCGAGCGCCATGATGAAGCCCTGCGGGAAGTAGAGGGCAAACAGCAGGGGTGGCACGAAGGTGATGAGGCCGGTCTGGGTGCGGCCCTGCCAGTTGTCTTTGCGACGGGTCACCTTGGCCATGAAGTCAAACAGCCCCAGGGTCACCCCGAGGAAGGAGGTGGCCAGCGCCAGATCGGCAAACAGGTGCATGGCCTGGTTGAAAGCGGGCCAGCTCACCAGCTTGCCGACGTTGGCCAGCAGGGTGTCCAGCGCGCCACCGCTCTGCAGCAGGGCCTGTTGACCCAGCAGACCCAGGATGGCGACCTGCCACAGCACGTAGAGGATGAGCGGCAGAGCGGAGCCCCACACGAAGACCCGGCGCAGCTGCTTGGGGCAGTCCCCCAGGTAGAGCATCACGCTCGGGATGGAGCCGTGAAAGCCGAACGAGGTGAAGATGACCGGCAGACCTGCCAGCAGCAGCCCCTGGCCCAGCGGCAGGGAAAGCAGGTGCTGCCCTTCGGTGCGCGGCAACAGCAGCGCCAGCACCGCCACCATGATCACCAGCTTGACGGTGAACATCAGCCGGTTGAGGTAATCCACCTGCTTGGTGCCGACACAGACCATGCCGCCAAACAGCAGGGTAAAGGCCCAGGCCGCCTGCTCCTGACTGAGGGGGAGGCCGGCATCGGCCAGCGCCTGGGCCAGCAGGCTGCTGCCGCCGCTGATGTAGGCGGAGGCCAGCGAGTAGAACAGCATCAGGATGCAGAAGGAGGCGATGCGCTTGCCCCAGGGGCCGAGCAGGTGATCCGCCAGCTGGTGCAGGTACCACTTGCCGGTGTTGAGGCTGGCTTCCACCTGCAGCATGGCGGTAAAGGCCATCAGGGCCCAGAGGCCGATCATCAGCAGCAGGGTGGCGGGGCCGCCGAGCGACGAAGAGGCCAGCGGCAGGGCCAGCATGCCGGCGCCTATGGTGGTGCCGGCAATCAACAGGGTACATCCCAGGGTTTTGGTGTTCATGGTGTCCATCCGAATCGAGAAACTGCGCGGTGCACAGCAGGCATATGAGGTGTTGGCAAGGCGCCTCCGGGGTCGAGACCGGAGGCTAGCAATATCGGAGTGAACCCATCGTTACGAAAAACCTGTGGTTGTAAAAGTTGGTTGCCAAGTTAACGGATCAAAATGGTGGAAACAAGCCTGAAAAAGCGGATTTTGTACTGGGTTGGCAGAATATGTGGAAATAAATGATGACAGATATGGTTTTGGGGTGGTGAAAAAACGCGCCGCTGCGAGGGAGGCCGCAGCGGCGCGCCATGGAGAGGGGGTCAGCGGCGGCGTTTGAGGGTGCGGCTCACATAGTGGAGGCCGCACTGGTATTCGCCGCCAATCGCCTTGAGGGCCAGCTCCAGCGCCTGGCTGGCGAGGGCATCGTGCTGCTGGGGCAGGGAGTTGATGCCGAAGGGGAGGAAATCGAGCAGGCGATCATCGCCGAAGGTGGCCATGGCGAGCCGGCTCATGTCGGTCTCCTGCTCAAGCAGATAGTCGAGCACCCCCTCCATCAGGATGTAGGAGGTGGCGACCAGTGCCTGGGGCAGCTGGCCGAGCTGCTGATGCAGCGTCTTGATCAGGCGATAGCCTTCGGCGCGGGAGAAATGGGCCCCTTCACACAGATGGCAAGCCGTGCTGTGGCTGGCAACAGCCTGCTCGAAGCCGGCTTTGCGTTCACGGCTGATCGTGAGCGCCGGCAGTGCGGTGATCAGGGCGATGTGCTTGATTGCCGGCGAGAGCAGGGAGGCGGTGAGATCAAAGCTCGCCTTCTGGTTTTCACTGGCCACGGTGACGAACTTGTCGGCCGCCATGGCCCGGTCGATGGCGAGCACCTGGATGCCGCGCGTCTGCAGGCCGAGGTAGAAGGGATCTTCGGGTGGCAGGCAACTGGCCACCAGCAGCGCATCCACGTGGCGGCTGGCCAGCATCTCGGCCAGCTCCTTCTCGGTGGCGGGGTCATCTTCCGAGCAGACGATCAGCAGCTGATAACCCTGTACCCGCGCCCCTTGCTCCAGCCGTTTGGCGAGCTTGGCGTAACTGGCGTTCTCGAGGTCAGGCAGGATGAAGCCCAGGGTCCTGGTCTGGCCGCCACGCAGGGAGGCGGCGCGGCTGTCCGGCTGGTAGTTGTGGGTGGTGACCACCGCCATCACCTTGTCGCGGGTGGCCTGGCTGATGCGGTATTGATCGGCCTTGCCATTGATCACATAGCTGGCCGTGGTGCGCGAGACACCGGCGAGGGCGGCGATTTCATCCAGTTTCATCATATTGGCTCTGTTTGAGTTGCAAGGCCCACGGGCACTGCCTGGTGAGGGCACCGAAAAGTGTGCGCGGGATCATATCATTGAAAAGCACTCTTTGTGGGTACTTGATCAATTCGCTGAAACGATTCAGTCTGAGTTTAAGTGAAACGATTCAGCTTGTCAGCAGACAATCGATGGCCGGGCATAAAAACCCGGTATGGCTCCCGCAGGGATGCAATCCGGTCTATTGTCAGCTGGCGAGTGGCACGAATGGTTATGTTTGATGCGCCGGTACGGTCAGACCGCCCGGCACCTGATGGAGAATCTCTATGTTGAAGTTGGCGCGACAGCAGATCCTGCTGGGGCAGTCGGTGGCGACCAAGGCCGAAGCCATCGCCCTGTTGGCAGGCAAACTGGCCGAAGCCGGTCTGGTGGAGGCGGGATATGTAGATGGCATGCTAGCCCGCGAAGCGCAGCACGCCACCTATCTTGGCAGCGGCATCGCCATTCCCCACGGTACCACTGACACCCGGCATCTGGTGAAGAGCACTGGCGTCATGGTGGCCCAGTTCCCCAATGGCATCGAATGGGATGAGGGGCAGATCGCCTACGTCGCCATCGGCATCGCCGCCAAATCAGACGAACATCTGGGCATTTTGCGCCAGCTCACCCACGTGTTGGGTGACGAGCAGGCGGCGGCGCAATTGAAAGAGGCCACCGATGCCGACACCATCCTCAATATCCTGACCGGTGCCACTGCGCCCAAAGAGGTGCAGTTTCTGGCTTTGGCCGACTTCCCGGCGGACGATCGCGACCAGCTGCTGCTGGGAGCGGCTGCCCGCGCCAAATCCGCCGGCTGGGGCGATGCCGCCATGGTAAGCGCCCTGCTGGCAAGCGAACCCGCCTACCTGGGCGAGGGCGTCTGGCTGGCCCGGGCACAAGCCGCCCAGACCGGCTGGGTGCTTGCCACGCCTAGCACTGCACTGAACGCCGGGGAGCTGCCGGTCAGCGCCCTGCTGTTGCTGTGCGCCGCAGATAGCGGCCATCTGGCGCAGCTCGACAACCTGGCCAAACTGGCGGCTGCCGGTCAGCTCGCCACCTTGGCAGGTAGCGAGGGGCTAGCCATGCTGCAAGCTGGCCCGGCGAGCGGTCTTAGTGAAACCTTCACCATCATCAACCCCCACGGTCTGCACGCCCGTCCGGGCGCCATGCTGGTCAAGGTGGCCAAGGAGTATGAATCCGACATTCGGGTGGCGAACCTGGATGGCAGCGGCGAGGCGGTCTCCGCCAAGAGCCTGATGAAGGTGATCGGCCTTGGCGTCAAATGCGGGCACCGCCTGGCGTTTCGCGCCGAAGGGGCTGACGCCGAAGCGGCCCTCAAGGGCATAGGCGCCGCCATTGCTGCCGGGCTGGGCGAGGGGGCGCACTGATGGACATAGTGACCATCACCCTCAACCCTGCGCTCGATCTCACCGCCCGTCTCGAGACGATGAGCCTGGGCGAGGTGAACCTGGTGAACGAGGCCAACCTGCGCGCAGCGGGCAAGGGGATCAACGTGGCCATGGTGCTCAAGGACTTGGGCCGCGAGGTGGGCGTCACCGGCTGGCTTGGCGCCGATAACCAGCAGAGCTTCGTCTCCCTGTTCGAGGAGCGTGCCCTGGCCGATCACTTCGTGCGCGTGGCGGGCAGCACCCGCATCAACGTCAAGATCTCCGAGCAATCCGGCCGGGTCACCGATCTCAATCTGCCGGGGCTCACCATCCATGAGGGTGAAGTGGGCGCGTTGGAGCAGGCCATCGACGAATTGGCCCCTCACGCCGACTGGTTTGTGCTGGCGGGCAGCCTGCCCAAAGGGGTGGCCCCCGATTACTGTGCCCGCCTCATCCGCCTGCTCAAGGCCAAAGGCAAGCAGGTGATCTTCGATTGCAGCGGCGCGGCGTTAAGCGAAGGGATCAAGGCGGCACCGACCCTGGTCAAACCCAATCTGGAGGAGCTCGGCCAGTGGGCCGGCCGCCCCATCAAGACCCTGAGCGAGCAGGCTGAGTGTGCCCGCGCGCTGCAGGCCAGCGGGATCCCCAACGTGGTGATCTCCAATGGCGCCGACGGCCTCATCTGGTTTGCACCCGATGCCGTCTGGCAGGCCATTCCGCCGCGCATGCAGGTGGTCAGCACGGTCGGTGCCGGCGATTCCCTGGTCGCCGGTCTCGCCCATGGTCTCAGCCTCGGCTGGACGCCGGAGCAGACCCTGCGCCTCGCCACCGCCGTCTCGGCGCTGGCGGTCAGCCAGGTGGCGGTCGGCTTTGACGATATCAAGGTCCTCGACCCCTTGCTCGAACAGGTGCGCGTACAGCGTCTGGATGCGCTGGCACCGGTTCAATGCCATACCCCCTCAATGGAAAACTCAGGAGATGCCCAATGAAAGCAATCTTGGTTACGGCTTGCCCGGCGGGCATTGCCACCAGCTTTCTCGCTGCAAAACGGATAGAACAGCAGGCCAAACTGGCAGGCTGGGAGCTCACCCTCGACGTCGGCTCCAGCGTGCAGCCCCGCCAGGTACCAAGCAAGGAGCAGATTGCCGCCGCCGAGCTGGTACTGGTTGTCGCCAGCGCCCCGGTGGATCTCGCTGCCTATGACGGCAAGCGGGTCTATCAGGGCAGCATGGATCTCGCCCTGCAGGATCCGGCCGCACTGCTGGAGGCCGCCACCAGCGGCGCCAGCGTCTATCGCCATCAAGCCGCGCCCGCAGCCACCAAACCCGCCACCGCTGGCAAGCGCATCGTGGCGGTGACCGCCTGCCCGACCGGGGTGGCCCACACCTTTATGTCGGCAGAAGCGCTGGAGACCATGGCCAAACAGCTGGGTCATCAGATCCGCGTCGAGACCCAAGGCTCGGTCGGTGCCCAGAATGCCCTGACTGCCGAGGAGATTGCATCCGCCGATCTGGTGTTCCTCGCCACCGACATCGAAGTGGACATGGCTCGCTTCGACGGCAAGCCGGTCTATCGTACCAGCACGGGCGCGGCGCTCAAGAAAACCCGTGCCGAGCTCGACAAGGCGTGGAACGAGGCGAAAACCTATCGCCACAGCGGCGCCAGCCAGCCCAAGAAAGAGGAAAAAGCTGGCCCCTACAAGCATCTGTTGACCGGGGTCTCCTTTATGCTGCCCATGGTGGTGGCGGGCGGCCTGATCATCGCGCTCTCGTTCGTGTTCGGTATCGAGGCATTCAAGGTGGAAGGCACCCTGGCCGCGGCTCTGATGAAGATCGGTGGCGGCTCTGCCTTTGCCCTGATGATCCCGGTGCTGGCCGGTTACATTGCCTACTCCATCGCTGACCGCCCGGGTCTCGCCCCCGGCATGATCGGGGGCATGCTGGCAAGCTCGCTGGGTGCCGGTTTCCTTGGCGGCATCGTCGCCGGTTTCCTGGCCGGTTACAGCGCCAAGTACCTGAGCGACAAGGTGCGCCTGCCGGTGACCCTGGAAGCGCTCAAGCCCATTCTGATCATTCCGCTGTTTGCCAGCCTGTTTACCGGCCTGGTGATGATCTACGTGGTGGGCGGCCCGGTGGCCGGTATCATGAATGCCATGACCGAGTTCCTCAACAACATGGGTTCTGCCAACGCCGTGCTGCTGGGTGTCATCATCGGCGCCATGATGTGCTTTGACATGGGTGGCCCGGTCAACAAGGCGGCCTACGCCTTCGGGGTCGGCCTGCTGGCCTCCAAGACCTACGCCCCCATGGCAGCAGTGATGGCCGCCGGCATGGTGCCGGCACTGGGGATGGGGATTGCCACCTTCCTGGCCCGCACCAAGTTCATCAAGGCGGAGCAGGAAGCAGGCAAGGCCTCCTTCGTACTGGGTCTGTGCTTCATCTCCGAGGGGGCCATCCCGTTTGCCGCCAAGGATCCGATGCGGGTCATCCCGGCCTGCATGGCGGGCGGCGCCCTGACCGGTGCGCTCTCCATGCTGTTCGGCTGCGAGCTGATGGCGCCCCACGGCGGTCTGTTCGTGCTGTTCATCCCGAACGCCATCAGCAACGTCATGATGTATATCGTGGCGATTGCGGCAGGGTCGCTGCTGACCGGGGTGGCTTACGCCATGCTCAAACGCGGCGAGGAGCAGGCCAAGCTGGCCACGGCATAAGCCTTGTCATCCGGCAACATCTCATAGTGTCAAAAAGAAAAGCGGCCTGCAGGCCGCTTTTTTATGTTTGTCGTGAAAGGAGGAGGGGGGAGAAACTAGAAATCCCAACCCGGTTGCTCTTGCGGTTCGTTCTGGGTGGCCTCCAGCGCTTTGCGGCGGGCGGCTTCCACCCGCGCCTTGCGGCCCCGGCACAGACGCATCACCTCCTGCTGCTGGGCCGGGGTCATGGTGAGCCAGTTGAAACGCTCTTCGCGGCTGCGCAGGCACCCCTTGCAGTAGCCCTTGTTGTTCACTTCACAGACCCCGATGCAGGGGCTCTGCAGCGGGAAGATTTCGAGCTGTTCCATCCATAGCCCCTCACACCTTGTTACCTTGTTATAACCCAGAAGATCCCCTTTGGAGAAATCCGTCGTCGCAGGCTTGAAGGCGTTTGCTTTCCCCCTGCAAATTTGGCATCTTCCCCGCCGAACATGACGCTTGGTGTTATATGAGGACATATGAATAAACACGCGTACTGGCTGACCGCCGCTGTGCTGGGGTTGGCCGGTTGTGCGGGCAACTCTGAGCAAGCCCAGGTGCCCAAAAACAAACCCGATGCCAGATGTTTTCTCAACTGCGAGGTGCCGGAAAATCTGGGCAAGCAGTATCTGGACGGCATGCTGCCCGACGATCTGGTGCGGGTTGAGCGCGTCAACAGCCGCGTGCGCGCCGACTACAGCAAGTTCGGCCCCCAGAGCAGGCTGGTGCTGGAGCGCTCCGGCAAGATGACCCGCCGCTATGGCGAACTCTATCACCAGCTCTCCCGCTGGGTGGCGAACGGCGGCAATCCCGCCGACATTACCCGCTACGGCATCAGCCTGGCCCAGCTGGGGGGCTCGGATCGGATGGGCAACGTGCTCTTCACCGGTTACTACTCGCCGGTGCTGGAGGTGCGCCACCGCCCGGATGCGAAATACAAGTACCCCATCTACGCCATGCCCAACTGCGGCAGCCGTTGTCCGACCCGGGCCCAGATCCATCAGGGGGCGCTGGCCAACCGCGGGCTGGAGCTTGGCTACAGCAAGTCTCTCATCGACAACTTCCTGATGGACGTGCAGGGCTCGGGCTTTGTTCACTATGGTGATGACGACAGGCTGCAGTATCTGGGTTACAGCGGCAAGAACGGTCACGGCTATGTGAGCATAGGCCGGGTGCTGATCGACCGCGGCGAGGTGCCCAGGGAGCAGATGTCCATGAAGGCCATCAAGGAGTGGGCGAACCGTCAGCCGGAGGAGAGCGTCAAGGAGCTGGTGGAGCAGAACCCCTCCTATGTCTTCTTCGAGCGTCGCCCCACCAACGATGTGATCGGGGCCGCCGGCATCCCGCTGTTGCCGATGGCTGCGGTGGCCGCCGACAAGACCCTGCTGCCGATGGGCACGCCGATCCTGGCGGAGGTACCTCTGCTGGACAAAGAGGGCAACTGGACCGGCAAGCATCAGCTGCGGCTGTTGATTGCCCTGGATGTGGGCGGGGCGGTGAAGAAGGGCCACCTCGACCTCTACCACGGCATGGGCGAGAAGGCCGGTGTCGCGGCCGGTCACTACAAGCACTTTGGCCGGGTCTGGAAGCTGGGCCTGCACCATGGGCCGACCGCCGCGCCCTGGCTGTAATGCCTTGTGGGGGCGGGTGGCGTATCAGCCAGCAGCCCATGAGGCATAAAGATGGATGTAAAAAAGCCGCCGGAGCAATCCGGCGGCTTTTTGTTTGGCGAGGTGAGCTTGGACATATCAAGAGAGGGAGGTCTCAGCGCTTCTTGATGTCGAGCCGGATGGCGCCCACCGGTTTGCAGCAGCAGGGCAGGCACTCTCCCTGCGAGACAAAGGCGAGCGGCACGGCGGCATAGTGCACCTTGCCTGCCAGCAGCGGCGTACGGCAGGCGCCGCAATAGCCGCTGCGGCACTGGAACTCCACGTGATGACCGTGACGCTCCAGGGTCTCCAGCACGCTCTCGCCGGGGTGGGCGTGCAGCACGCCATCCCGGGTGTGTACCTGCGGTGCGCCCGTCTCGCTCTTGGCGGGGGCGGTGTGCAGGGGCTCGGTCAGCGTGCCGGTGGCGTCACTCACAGCTCGAAATCACCCAGGTCTTCGGCGTTCACTTCGCTGTCGATCTGACCCACCAGGTAGGAGCTCACTTCCACTTCCTGCGGGGCGACCTGCACGTTGTCGGAGGAGAGCCAGGTGTTGATCCAGGGGATCGGGTTTTGCTTGGCGCCGGCAAAGGCCGGTTGCAGGCCAACGGCGGCCATCCGCAGGTTGGTGATGTACTCCACGTACTGGCAGAGGATGTCCTTGTTCAGGCCGATCATGGAGCCATCCTGGAACAGGTACTCGGCCCACTCCTTCTCCTGGATGGCGGCTTCCTTGAACAGATCGAAGCAGGCCTGCTCGCACTCGCGGGCGATCTCGGCCATCTCGGGGTCGTCCTGGCCGCTGCGCATCAGGTTCAGCATGTGCTGGGTGCCGGTCAGGTGCAGTGCTTCGTCGCGGGCGATCATCTTGATGATCTTGGCGTTGCCCTCCATCAGCTCGCGCTCGGCGAAGGCGAAGGAGCAGGCGAAGCTGACATAGAAGCGGATCGCTTCCAGTGCGTTGACGCTCATCAGGCACAGATAGAGCTTCTTCTTGAGCTCGCGCAAGGTGATGGACACCTCGCGGCCGGCCACCTGATGGGTGCCTTCACCGTGCAGGTGGTAGAGCGCGGTCGCTTCAATCAGATCGTCGTAGAAGTGGCTGATGGAGCCGGCGCGCTTCAGGATCTGCTCGTTGGTGACGATGTCGTCAAACACCTGGGCGGGGGTGTTGACGATGTTGCGGATGATGTGGGTGTAGGAGCGAGAGTGGATGGTCTCGGAGAAGGCCCAGGTCTCGATCCAGGTTTCCAGCTCCGGAATGGAGACCAGCGGCAGCAGCGCCACGTTGGGGCTGCGACCTTGGATGGAGTCCAGCAGGGTCTGGTACTTCAGGTTGGAGATGAAGATGTGCTGCTCGTGGGGCGGCAAGGCCTGGAAGTCGATGCGGTCGTGGGAGACGTCCACCTCTTCCGGGCGCCAGAAGAAGGAGAGCTGTTTCTCGATCAGGCGCTCGAACACTTCGTGTTTTTGCTGGTCATAACGGGCCACGTTGACCGACTGGCCGAAGAACATCGGCTCCTTGAGCTGGTCGTTTTGGGTCTGGCAGAAAGTTGAATAGGCCATGGTTGTCGAATATCGCGAAGTAGGGGAAACAGGAGGGCGGGAGCTTGTCGCTCCCGCCCGGTTCATCAGATCTTGCAGGCGCCGCCGGCACAACCGTCATCTTGCAGATCGGTCTGGGCATCGTCCGCACCATCACGGGTGTTGTGATAGTACAGGGTCTTGAGGCCGTATTTGTAGGCGGTCAGCAAGTCCTTGAGCAGCTGCTTCATCGGTACCTTGTTGCCTTCGAAACGGGCGGGATCATAGTTGGTGTTGGCGGAGATCGCCTGATCCACGAACTTCTGCATGATACCGACCAGCTGCAGGTAACCATCGACGCTCGGTTGCTTCCAGAGCAGTTCGTATTGATCCTTCAGGCGGTCATACTCGGGCACCACCTGCTTGAGGATGCCATCCTTGGAGGCCTTGACAGAGACCAGGCCGCGCGGCGGCTCGATGCCGTTGGTGGCGTTGGAGATCTGGCTGGAGGTCTCGCTCGGCATCAGGGCGGTCAGGGTGGAGTTGCGCAGGCCCACGGTGCGGATCTCTTCGCGCAGCGCTTCCCAGTCCAGATGCAGCGGCTCGTTGCACAGGTTGTCCAGATCCTTTTTATAGGTATCGATGGGCAGGATCCCCTGGGCATAGGTGGTTTCGTTGAAGGCCGGGCAGGGGCCGAACTCGCGGGCCAGCTGCACGGAGGCCTTCAACAGGTAGTACTGGATCGCCTCGAAGGTGCGGTGAGTCAGCGCCAGACCAGAACCGTCGGAGTAGCGGGCACCGTTCTTCGCCAGGTAGTAGGCGTAGTTGATGACGCCGATCCCCAGGGTGCGACGGTTCATGCTGCCCTTCTTGGCGGCCTTGAGCGGGTAGTCCTGATAGTCGAGTAGGGCATCCAGGGCGCGCACGGCCAGCTCGGCCATCTCTTCCAGATCTTCCAGCTTCTCGATGGCGCCCAGGTTGAAGGCCGAGAGGGTGCACAGGGCGATCTCGCCATCCTCGTCATCCACGTTGTTGAGCGGCTTGGTAGGCAGTGCAATCTCGAGGCAGAGGTTGGACTGGCGCACCGGCGCCACGCTCGGATCGAACGGGCTGTGGGTGTTGCAGTGGTCCACGTTCTGGATGTAGATGCGACCGGTGCCGGCGCGCTCCTGCATCATCAGGGAGAAGAGATCCACCGCCTTGAGGGTCTTCTTGCGAATGCTCGGATCCTGCTCGTACTTGACGTAGAGCTCTTCGAACTTGTCCTGATCTGCGAAGAAGGCATCGTACAGACCCGGCGCATCGGACGGGGAGAACAGAGTAATGTCGCCGCCCTTGATCAGGCGCTGGTACATCAGCTTGTTGATCTGCACGCCGTAGTCCATGTGACGGACCCGGTTCTCTTCCACGCCGCGGTTGTTCTTCAGTACCAACAGGCTCTCCACCTCGGTGTGCCACAGCGGGTAGAACAGGGTGGCCGCCCCGCCGCGCACGCCGCCCTGGGAGCAGCACTTCACCGCAGTCTGGAAGTACTTGTAGAAGGGGATGCAGCCAGTGTGGAAGGCTTCACCGCCACGGATGGGGCTGCCAAGACCACGAATGCGACCGGCGTTGATGCCGATGCCGGCGCGCTGGGACACGTAACGCACGATGGCGCTGGCGGTGGCATTGATGGAATCCAGGCTGTCATCGCACTCGATCAGCACGCAGGAGCTGAACTGACGGGTCGGGGTGCGCACGCCGCTCATGATCGGGGTCGGCAGCGAGATCTTGAAGGTCGAGACCGCATCATAGAAACGCTTGATATAGTCCAGACGGGTATCTTTCGGATACTTGGAGAAGAGGCAGGCCGCTACCAGGATGTAGAGGAACTGCGGGCTCTCGTAAATTTCGCCGGTGACGCGGTTCTGGACCAGGTACTTGCCTTCCAGCTGCTTGACCGCGGCGTAGGAGAAGTCCATGTCGCGCCAGTGGTCGAGGTGGGCGTTCAGCTCCTCGAACTCGGCCTGACTGTAGTCTTCCAGCAGGTGCTTGTCGTACTTGCCCATGTCCACCAGCTTGGCGACATGCTGGTAGAGGTGGGGCGGCTCGAACTGGCCGTAGGCCTTCTTGCGCAGGTGGAAGATGGCCAGGCGGGCGGCCATGTACTGGTAGTCCGGGCTTTGCTCGGAGATCAGGTCAGCAGCGGCCTTGATGACGGTTTCGTGGATATCGGCGGTACGGATGCCGTCATAGAACTGGATGTGGGACTTGAGTTCCACCTGGGAGACCGACACGTTGTCGAGACCCTCGGCGGCCCAGTCCAGCACGCGGTGAATTTTATCCAGATCGATGGGTTCTTTGTGGCCGTTACGCTTCGTCACAAACAAGTTCATTGGCTGATGACCTTTAGTTGATTCCCGAAAAACCATCGCACGGCGTTGGCCTCCGGCCCGGGAAGGGCGATGGAGGTGGGTACCTATTGTGCGATGAATCACAAGATATAGTGTTATTTTGAATTCGAGCTACAAGATAGTGAGGTCTGCCCGGCTTTGCAATCTGTGGATAAGGCAATTGCTGTGGATAAATTGTGGGTGTTGTCGATGGAGTTAGTGGACGCTCACAGCGAACGGGTTTTCATCCGTCCGATCCGGTAAATGCAAGTCTGATGATCGAACATGGAAAATTTAAATAACTTTTTTTGCTTGCGAAAACGGGGTGTTTTTACTAGCAAATTCAGCCTGATTATCCCTTGTGCAGCAAGGGTCAAAAGGTGTCCGATCCCGCTGCCGCACTGCTTGTCAAACCGGCAAAACGGGGGATCAATTGCCGATCCTTCGTTTTGCCGCGAGAGTGACCAGATGGGCGTCATTTTCACCGCTCAGCTCAAGGGATGGTCGCAAAGCTGCGTCTGATATCCATCTCTTGGGTTATCCACCTGCTGCGTTATCCAGGAGAACCCAGGCGTGGAGCTCCCCCTGATCATCCACTTCTATATGTATCCACGGCAGCCTTGCCCGACTGCTTAGGCAGGCGGCGGCCGCTAATCCAGCTCGTAGCGCAGCCAGTGATGCAGAGCCTGCACGGTATCAAAGTGAAGATCGGCGCCCCACTGGGCGGGATCCTCGTCGTCATTGAGGTAACCCCAACCGGCGACGGCGGTACGCATACCGGCGTTGCGGCCGGCCTCGATATCGCGCACATGATCCCCCACATAGAGGCAGTGGCTGGCCGCGACGCCAAGTTGCTCGCAGGCAAAGAACATGGGGGCGGGGTCGGGCTTGCGCACCGGCAGAGTGTCGGCGCTGACGGTGACGCCGCAACTGGCAAGCGCCGGCAGCGCAGCCAGCAGCGGCTCGGTGAGAAAGCCCGGCTTGTTGGTGACGATGCCCCAGGGCAGCTTTTTCTCGTCGAGCCACTCGATGAGATCCACCATGCCCTCATAGGGGCGGGTGCCGACACAGAGGTTGGCCGCGTAGTAGTCGAGCAGGGCGGTGCGAAGGCGGGTGGCGCCCAGCTCTTCCAGCAGCTCGTCACCAAGACCGGCCCTGAGCAGCCCGAGCGCCCCGTGGGAGGTGGTCTGACGAATGATGTCGTCAGAAAGCGGCGCAAAGCCTTCGCTTATCAGCACATGGTTGACGGCTGCGCCGAGATCCGGCGCGGTGTCGAGCAGGGTGCCGTCCAGATCGAACAGCACGCAACCAAGGGGGGCAGCAGGGGGAGTTGTCATCAGCCTTGCTCCGGGCGCTCGAACGCCACCATGTAGTTGACGTCGACGTTGCGACCAAGCTTGAAGCTGTTGGAGAGCGGCGCGTAGTGGACGCCGCTCATGTCCCGTACCAGCAGGCCTGCCGCCTCACCCATGCGACACAGTTCGGCCGGGGTGATGAATTTCTTGTGATCGTGGGTGCCCTTGGGGACCATCTTCATCAGGTACTCGGCGCCGAGGATCATCATCAGATAGGCTTTCGGGTTGCGGTTGATGGTGGAGACGAACACCTTGCCGCCCGGGCGTACCAGGGTGGCGATGGCGCGCAGCACGGAGGCGGGGTCCGGCACGTGCTCCAGCATCTCCATGCAGGTGACCACGTCGTACTGGCCCGGGGCTTCATCGGCGTGGGCCTCGGCGGTGATCTGGCGATACTCGAGCTCTACTCCCGCTTCCAGCGCATGCAGACGAGCAACGCCCAGGGGCTCCTTGCCCATGTCGATGCCGGTGACCTGGGCGCCGCGACGAGCCATGCTCTCGGCGAGGATGCCGCCGCCGCAGCCGATGTCGAGGATGCGCTTGCCAAACAGGCCGCCGCTCTTGTCGGTGATCCAGTCAAGGCGCACCGGGTTGATTTGATGCAGCGGCTTGAACTCTCCCTCCATGTCCCACCAGCGGGAGGCGATGGCTTCGAATTTGGCGATTTCTGTCAGATCGACATTGGCATCACTGTGCATTTTTTGATGATCCTGTGGCAAGGGCGCGCAGGCAGGGGAGTGCGCGCACAATCTATTGTCCTGGCGGGCATTATAGCGGACGGACTTTGTCACACCAGCCCGAGTTGTTACCGGATTTGTGGCTTAAGATATTTGGCTCAGTGTGTTACCATGTCGCGCTGTTTAAGCCAAAGAACAACTAATTAGGGATTAAGGCTTTCTATGAGCGATCTGGCCAGAGAGATCACGCCGGTCAACATCGAAGAAGAGCTCAAGAGTTCCTATCTTGATTACGCCATGAGCGTGATCGTAGGACGAGCTCTGCCGGATGTGCGTGATGGCTTGAAACCGGTTCACCGCCGCGTTCTGTATGCAATGAACGAGCTGGGGAACGACTGGAACAAGCCCTATAAAAAATCGGCCCGTGTGGTCGGTGACGTAATCGGTAAATATCACCCGCACGGCGACAGTGCCGTGTATGACACCATCGTCCGCATGGCGCAGGATTTCTCCATGCGTTACATGCTGGTCGACGGTCAGGGCAACTTCGGTTCGGTCGATGGCGATAGCGCCGCGGCCATGCGTTATACCGAAGTGCGGATGGCCCGCATCTCCCACGAGCTGCTGGCCGATCTGGACAAAGAGACCGTGGACTGGGTGCCGAACTATGACGGCACCGAGATGATCCCGGCTGTCATGCCCACCAAGGTTCCCAACCTGCTGGTCAACGGCTCCTCCGGTATTGCGGTGGGCATGGCGACCAACATTCCGCCTCACAACCTCACCGAGATAGTCAACGGCTGTCTGGCGTTGATCGAGAACGGCGACCTCACCATCGACGAGCTGATGACCTACATCACCGGCCCGGATTTCCCCACCGGTGGCATCATCAACGGTCGTTCCGGCATCGTGCAGGCATACCGTACCGGTCGTGGCTCCATCTACGTGCGCGCCAAGGCCGAGGTGGAAGTAGACGAGAAGACCAGTCGCGAGACCATCATCGTCCACGAGATCCCCTATCAGGTGAACAAGGCTCGCCTGATCGAGAAGATCGCCGAGCTGGTCAAAGAGAAGAAGATCGAGGGCATCAGTGCCCTGCGCGATGAGTCCGACAAGGACGGCATGCGCATCGTCATCGAGATCAAGCGCGGCGAGTCCGGCGAGATTGTGCTGAACAATCTCTACAAGCACACCCAGATGCAGACCACCTTCGGCATCAACATGGTGGCGCTGGACAACAACCAGCCCAAGGTGATGAACCTCAAAGAGATCCTGGATGCGTTCCTGCTGCACCGCCGCGAAGTGGTGACCCGCCGGACCGTGTTCGAACTGCGCAAGGCGCGGGATCGGGCCCACATCCTGGAAGGTCTGGCGGTAGCCCTGGCCAACATCGACCCGGTGATCGAGCTCATTCGCCACAGCGCGACCCCGGCGGATGCGAAAGCGGGCCTGGTTGCCAAGGGCTGGGAGCTCGGCAACGTGGCTGCCATGCTGGAGAAAGCCGGCGACGACGCGGCCCGCCCCGAGTGGCTGGAGCCCGAGTTCGGCATCCGCGAGGGTCACTACTACCTGACCGAGCAGCAGGCCCAGGCCATCCTTGACCTGCGTTTGCACAAGCTGACCGGCCTCGAGCACGAGAAGATCCTGGAAGAGTACCAATCTCTGCTGGATCTCATCGCCGAGCTGCTGTTCATCCTGGCAAGCCCGGTGCGGTTGATGGAAGTGATCCGTGACGAACTGCTGGCCGTGCGCGAACAGTATGGTGACGAGCGTCGTACCGAGATCAGCATGTCCAGCGCCGAGATCAACATCGAAGATCTGATCACCCCGGAAGACGTGGTCGTTACCTTGTCTCATCAGGGTTACGTGAAGTATCAGCCGCTCTCCGACTACGAGGCCCAGCGCCGCGGCGGTCGTGGCAAGTCGGCCACCCGGATCAAGGAAGAGGACTTTGTGGAGCGTCTGCTGGTGGCCAACACCCACGACACCATTCTGTGCTTCTCCACCCGTGGCAAGGTCTACTGGCTCAAGGTGTATCAACTGCCGGAGGCGTCCCGTGGCGCCCGCGGTCGTCCGATCATCAACCTGCTGCCGCTGGATGAGGGTGAGCGCATCACCGCCATCCTGCCGGTTAAAGAGTATGACGCCGACAAGTATGTCTTCTTCGCCACCGCCAACGGTACTGTGAAGAAGACCAGCCTGTCCGATTTCAGCCGTCCGCTCTCCTCCGGTATCCGCGCCATCAACCTCAAAGAGGGTGATGAGCTGATCGGGGTGGATATCACCGATGGCAGCAACGAGATCATGCTGTTCTCCGATGCGGGCAAGGTTGTTCGCTTCGCGGAAGGCAGCGGTCGCGCCGATGCCGATGCCACTGACGAAGTTGAAACCGACGACGACGCCGGCAACGACGATGATGGCAGCGACAACGGCGAAGGCACCGAAAGCAAGGGCTCCTTCAAGGGCGTGCGTCCCATGGGTCGTACCGCTGCCGGTGTGCGCGGCATCAAGCTCGGCGCCGGTGACAAGGTGGTCTCCCTCATCGTGCCCCGTGGCGACGGTGCCATCCTCACCGCCACCGAGAATGGTTACGGCAAGCGTACCGCGCTGGACGAATACCCGACCAAGAGCCGTGGTACCCAGGGCGTTATCTCCATCAAGGTGGACGAGCGCAACGGCAAGGTGATCGATGCGATCCAGGTCGAGGATACCGACCAGATCATGCTGATCACCAACGGCGGTACCCTGGTACGTACTCGCGTTGCCGAGGTGAGCGTCATCGGCCGCAACACCGGCGGTGTGCGTCTGATCCGTACCGGTGAAGACGAAACCGTGGTCGGCCTGCAGCGTGTTGCCGAGAGCGACGAAGAGGAAACCGAGGCACTGGCCGTCGAGGGTGAGGTGTCTGAAGGCACCGATACCGCCGCAGACACCGGTGCTGTCGATGCAGGGGAGGCGGGCGACGAGTAATCGTTCCCCCTTTTCCCGATATGAAAGAGCGACCTTCAGGTCGCTCTTTTTTTATGCCCGCCGTTAGCTGCCCCAGCCAGGCTGCCGCCAGAGCGGCAACCGAGATGTCATCGGGGCGTCATGCCTCTGTCATGGGGGCAGGGCATCTTGCCTGCGTCGGCGATCACAACGGCGGCCTCTGCCGCACAGGAGCATCTTATGACCAGCTGGGTGATGTGGGAAATCTGGTGGAGCCGGGTATGGGGCGAAGCTGGGAGGGACGAGGCGCAGCACGAACAGGAGCTGGAAGTGGCCCATGAACCGGCGAGGCTGCCGGTCGAGCTGATTGCCCGCGAGCGCGCTGCGGGAGTGCGTCCCAGAGGCTGACTGGCGTCATGACGGGAATTAAAACAGCCGCAGCTGTTCGCCCGGGCGGATGAAGGCATCCTGGCGCAGTTGAAAGTGGCGCTTGCCAAGCCCGAGCCGCTTGGCGATCAAGCGAAAGCGCTGGGCCAGCAGATCGGCAAACTGGCCTTCTCCCCGCATCCGGGTCCCGAAGGCGGGACTGTTAAGAGCGCCGTCCCGGCTGGCTCGCAGCTGGTTGAGGATCGCCTCCTTCTGGCCTGGGTAGTATTGCTCCAGCCAGTCACTGAACAGCGGTGCCAGCTCGTGGGGCAGTCGCAGCAGGATATAGTCGGCGCAATGGGCTCCGGCCTCGGCGGCGCTCTTGATGATCTGCTCGAGCTCGGGCTCGTTGAGGCGCGGGATCATGGGCGCCGCCAGCACGCCGACCGGCACGCCGGCGCGGGCCAGTTTCTCCATCACCTTGAGCCGCCCGGTCCCGGTGCTGGCTCTTGGCTCCAGCTGTCGCCGCAGGGTTTCATTCAAGGTGGTGACCGACACCATCACCTGGCAGAGCCCCTCCCGGGCCAGCTCGGTCAGCAGATCGAGGTCGCGCAATATCATGGCGCTCTTGGTGATGATCCCCACCGGATGGCGGTGGGCTAGCATCACTTCCAGCAACTGGCGGGTGAGGCGATAGTGATGCTCGATGGGCTGATAGGGGTCGGTATTGGCTCCCAGCACTATGGTCTGCGGCTGATAGGCGGGTCTGGCAAACTCCCGGCGCAGCAGCTCGGCGGCGTTGAGCTTGGCGAACAAGCGGGTCTCGAAGTCGAGGCCAGGGGAGAGCTCGAGATAGGCGTGGCTCGGTCTGGCGTAGCAATAGATGCAGCCGTGTTCGCAGCCCTGATAGGGATTGATGGAGCGGCTGAAAGGGACGTCGGGGGAGCTGTTGTAACTGATGATGCTGCGGGCGCTAATCTCCGTCACCTCGGTGCGGGGGTCGCTGGCGGCAAATGCCGCTTCCCACTCGGGTTGGGACCAGCCGTCGTCGACCGCATCGACCTGCGGGCCGCTGAAGCGGTGATCAACATTGTGGGAACTGCCTCGTCCTGCCATTGCATTGCACCAACACTGTTTATATATACAGTTATCATGCTGACCCTCATTGCCGAATGCAAGTTTTGCCGACCTATCCCGCCATAAAAAGCATGTCAAAAGGATCTCTTGCTTGATCGCGGCGCTACATTTCGTTTACATAAACGAAATGCGAACTGGATCACGGAAATCATCATGGCACCCATCACCTACCGCTGGCTCTTCATCGCCGTCATTGCGCTGGTTATCTGGCGCCTGATCCCGCTCTCCACCGAGCAGGAGCTGGCCTCGGCCAACCGCGCCTGGCGCACCGGCCACTTCGATGAGGCAACCCGGATCTGGTCGCCGTTGGCGGATCAAGGCCAGCCACGGGCACAGGCATTGATGGGCTGGAGCCATGAAATGGGGCAGGGGAGCGAGCAGGATATGGAACGCGCCATCAGCCTCTATCGTCAGGCGGCGCAGGCGGGGGACGCCTTCGGCCAATACCGGCTGGGGGAGCTCTATTTGCGGGGCGCCGGGGTGAAGCGGGATCTGCGCGAGGCGTTTCACTGGATGGAGCTGGCGGCCAGGAACGGCGATGTGCCCGCCATGCTGAAGGTGGGGGTGCTGCATCTGATGGGGGTCAGCGGGCGGGTCGATCTGCCCCGTGCCAAGGAGTGGCTCTATCAGGCCGCCAGGCAGGGCAACCAGCTGGCGCTCAAGGTGCTGCAGGAGCTGGAATTGGCTCAGGAGGGGAGCTCCACGTTCGATTTCAACTGGCAGCCCTTGTTGGGGGAATAACCTCCAAGCGGTTCATCTGGTTGTAGAAAATCTCAGCAAACCCGATACAGCTCCGCCTACTTCTGGTAGCATGGTCCGGTTTTTGGTTTGTCTTGCGACGTTGAACGGGTTGTTTACGTCACGGGGCGTCTTCGCAAAGTGCTGTGGAGAGCCAGAACATCACCCATTTTTGAATGAATCTTTCCATCCCGCATGTGCCCTTTGGTAGGGGGCACCACTGTATAAGGAAACACACAATGCCAATCATTACTCTGCCTGATGGCAGCCAACGTCAATTTGCCCACGCCGTTTCCGTCATGGACGTGGCCGCGGACATAGGTCCCGGTCTCGCCAAGGCGTGCATTGCCGGTCGGGTAAACGGTGAACTGGTGGATGCCTGCGAGCTGATCGAAGCCGATGCCTCCCTGGCCATCATCACCGCCAAAGACGAAGAAGGTCTGGACATTCTGCGCCACTCCTGTGCTCACCTGCTGGGTCATGCCATCAAGCAACTCTGGCCCCAGACCAAGATGGCTATCGGTCCCGTCATCGACAACGGTTTCTACTACGACATCGACCTCGACCGCACCCTGACCGATGAAGATCTGGCTGCCCTGGAAGAGCGCATGCTGGCGCTGGCCGCCAAGGATTACGACGTCGTCAAGAAGAAGGTCTCCTGGCAGGAAGCACGCGATGTGTTCGAAGCCCGTGGCGAGACCTACAAGGTCGAGATCCTGGATCAGAACATTGCCCGTGATGACCAGCCAGGTCTTTATCATCACGAAGAGTACATCGACATGTGTCGCGGCCCGCACGTGCCCAACATGCGTCACTGCCACCACTTCAAGTTGCAGAAAATGTCCGGCGCCTACTGGCGCGGCGACTCCAACAACAAGATGCTGCAGCGCATCTACGGTACCGCCTGGGCCGACAAGAAGCAGCTCAAGGCCTATCTGCAGCGTCTGGAAGAGGCCGCCAAGCGCGACCACCGCAAGATCGGCAAGCAGCTCGACCTGTACCACATGCAGGAAGAAGCGCCTGGCATGGTGTTCTGGCACAACGATGGCTGGACCATCTTCCGCGAACTGGAAACCTTCATCCGCGGCAAACTCAAAGAGTACGACTATCAGGAAGTGAAGGGTCCCTTCATGATGGATCGCGTGCTGTGGGAGCGTTCAGGCCACTGGGAGAAGTACGCCCAGGCCATGTTCACCACCCAGTCCGAGAACCGCGAGTACGCCATCAAGCCGATGAACTGCCCGGGTCACGTGCAGATCTTCAACCAGGGCCTGAAATCCTACCGCGACCTGCCGCTGCGCATGGCCGAGTTCGGCTCCTGCCACCGCAACGAGCCGTCAGGCTCCCTGCACGGCCTGATGCGGGTACGGGGTTTCACTCAGGATGATGCCCACATCTTCTGTACCGAAGAGCAGATCATGGAAGAGGTGTCTGCGTGCATCCGCATGGTCTACGACGTCTACGGCACCTTCGGTTTCGAGAACATCGTGGTCAAGCTCTCCACTCGTCCGGAACAGCGTATCGGCTCCGACGAAGCCTGGGATCGCGCCGAGGCCGCGCTGGCCGAAGCGCTGGTGCTGAATGGTCTGAAGTACGACCTGCAGCCGGGCGAGGGGGCCTTCTACGGTCCCAAGATCGAATTCACCCTGCATGACTGCCTTGACCGTGCCTGGCAATGTGGTACCGTGCAGCTCGATTTTGCCCTGCCGGGCCGTCTGGGTGCCACCTATGTGGGCGAAGACAACGAGCGTCACGTTCCCGTAATGATCCACCGCGCCATTCTGGGCTCGCTGGAGCGTTTCATCGGGATCCTGACCGAAGAGTACGCCGGACTGTTCCCGACCTGGTTGGCACCTACCCAGGCCGTGGTCATGAATATTACCGACAATCAGGCCGATTATGCGGTGAAAGTAGCCAAAGCATTGAATGATGCGGGCCTTCGCGCAAAAGCGGACTTGAGAAATGAGAAGATTGGCTTTAAAATCCGCGAGCATACTTTGAAGCGGGTACCTTTTATGCTGGTCTGCGGCGATAAAGAAGTAGAAGCCGGCAAGATTGCAGTACGTACCCGTAAAGGGGCTGACCTGGGCTCTTATCCTGTTGAAGAGCTGATTGCTCTGTTGACCCAGGAAGTTCAGACCCGCGGACAAAAGAAAGTGGAGGAATAAGCTATAAAAGGCGGAAAAAAACTGGGCAAGCAACCGCAAGCCCGCGCTCACCGGATCAACGAAGAGATCCGTCTGAAAGAAGTTCGTCTGACTGGCCTGGATGGTGAAGCCATTGGCATCACCTCCATCCAGGATGCTCTGAACTTGGCCCTTGAGGCCGGAGTGGATCTGGTCGAGATCAGTCCGAACGCTGAGCCGCCCGTTTGCCGGATCATGGATTACGGCAAATTCCTCTACGAAAAGAGCAAAACCACCAAAGAACAGAAGAAAAAGCAGAAAGTCGTCCAGGTCAAGGAAATCAAATTCCGTCCTGGCACCGACGAAGGCGACTATCAGGTAAAACTACGCAACCTGGTTCGCTTTCTGGAAGACGGGGACAAGGCAAAGGTCACTCTGCGCTTCCGTGGTCGTGAAATGGCCCACCAGGATCTTGGTATCAAGGTTCTGGAGCGCGTCAAGAACGACCTGGAAGAGCTGGCCGTAGTCGAATCGTTCCCGAAAGTCGAAGGCCGTCAAGCTGTGATGGTCCTCGCACCCAAGAAGAAATCTTAAGGCCCACAAGAAATTGACTCATGGGGCCAGCCCCATGAGTCGGTTCGCCTTGCGATTTTGTTGTCACTCACAATGCGGAGTATGAAATGCCGAAGATGAAAACCAACCGGGGCGCCGCAAAGCGCTTCAAGAAGACTGGCTCAGGTCGCTTCAAGTGCAAGCACAACCACCTGCGTCACATCCTGACCAAGAAGAGCAGTAAGCGTAAGCGTCAGCTGGGACCGAAGTTCTTTGTTTCCGCTGCCGACCACAAACGTGTTGTCGCTTGTCTGCCGTACGCATAAGGGGGGATGTGAAAAATGCCAAGAGTTAAACGTGGTGTGACCGCTCGCGCTCGTCACAAGAAAGTAATGAAAGCCGCCAAGGGTTACTACGGCGCCCGTTCCCGTGTCTACCGCGTAGCGGTACAAGCGGTAACCAAAGCTGGTCAGTATGCCTACCGTGACCGTCGCCAGAAAAAGCGTCAGTTCCGTCAACTGTGGATTGCTCGTATCAACGCAGCAGCCCGTCAGAACGGTCTGTCCTACAGCCGTCTGATCAACGGTCTGAAGAAGGCTTCCATCGAGATCGATCGCAAGATCCTGTCCGATATCGCCGTTCACGACAAGCTGGCTTTCACCGCCCTGGTTGAAAAGGCCAAAGCAGCTCTGGTCTAATCCGGTTCTGTTATAAATGCTAAAAGGAGGCTTAGGCCTCCTTTTTTGTATCTGTAACTTATTGTTTTATATTGATATCCCCTTCCCTGTGTCCACGCATTTTCTGGATGTGATCACTCCGGCAGTTCTACAAGCTTCACTTCGAGTCGTACGCGGTTGGTATAGCCCTGATTGGTGAGGTCGTGCACCACCTGGGTGAGTAGCCAGTCGGCCTCATCGATCTGGGGCTTGAACCCTCTGACGATAGTGGGTTGCTCCGGGTAGAGTTCGGGGCGGCCCATCGCTAGGGTGATCTGGAAGTCGGCTATGCCGCGTTGCAGTTTTTCTCATTCGGCCTGGGCGGCCAGCATGGCATTTGCCTGGCTGGCATAGACATGCCGCAGCTCTTTGACGTTCTCGCTGCTACCGACCATCAGTTCGTTCTCTTGCTTGTTGACCATGACCTCCGGGGGTAAGGGCCGTTTCTGATTCGGCTTGCTCTTCTTGTTGCGCTTCACCTTGATTTTCTTTTTCTCAGCTGTCTTGTTGTCTTGCCAGTATGTGGTCACGCCGGCATAGGCATCCCGGTCAGCTACTGAGAAGCGGTGGTGATCGCCATCCCGACGGGTGATAGTGATGGCTGGCAGAGGCTGACCGCTGGCGGTGATACCTTGGCCTGCCTTGATAAACAGCAGGCAACCATTCTTCACAGTGGCGATGCCATCGCACTGACCAGTCAGGCGGGTGAGGAAGGCGAGATCGCTCTCGTTGGCCTGGTCAATGTGGTCTATCACTTGGCCCTTGAGCGAGTCACTTACGCAAGGGGTGAGCTGGTAGCGGGCGGCAACCTCGCTGACGATGCCGCTCACGGTGGTCTGGTGCCAAATTTGCTTACGCAGTTTGTTCATGCCGCCGCGCAGGTCGACTGACTTGCCCTGTATGGTGAGCACATCCGGTGTCCCGCCGTGTTCCACCTCGTCGATCTTGTCTGTGCCCTTGTCGACCAGGGCCTGGCTTTGCCGGCCGATGAGGGCGCGCAGAATTGCGCCTCGGTTTGGCATGTCGAGCTGACAGTCGCGATCATCGAGAGTGATCTCGATGGTGTCGACTGTGAAGCCCTGGTTGTCGTTGCTGGATCACCCTGTGCGCCATCGGTGATAGCGATGGCCTTGGCGCGGCTGCGGCTGCCCAGCTTGTTGAAACTGGCTGATCCCGGTTGGCTTCGCGCACTGGGCGAGCGATGCCATCCCGGCTTGGTCTTCTTCTATCCCAGCCACTGTCAGGCCGACACTGACTCCCGCAATGGATTCTGGTGCCGGATGCCCCTGAAAGGTGCCCCGATAGAGGGTGGCCCGTTATGTGAGAGAGTGCCGTTATGATATGTCAGTGACCCGCGCCAGATGGGATAGAGGGTTGCCATCAGAGCTTGAAGATCTTATTGGAGCCGTTATCCCAGGCGATGATGATGTCGCCGCCGTTGGTGCTGACCGGCAGGTCCGCCGCCGTTTCGAACAGGGCGATCAGCGGGCTGGTCGCGACGCTGCCGGTGTCTTTGTAGATGGCGCAATACTTCACCGCCGCCGTGGGTACGGCGCTGAAAGGCGTTGTTGCCCAAATCGATGCAGCTTGAATGGAACTAACTGAGGACTTGGTGATCTGATCATCACCATCCTTTTCAAGTCTGCATCATGGGCACGTCGCTTCACCCCATCACCAACTGGCCTAAATACAACAAGTCTTTGATTAATAGTGGTTCACTCACCTTCTCAGGCGGTGACGGTGCCTATGCGGATCAGGTTGTCGATCAGGCGTTTGAGTTCGGTTGCATGGGCCATTGTTTTGGGCAATGGCCTAGAAGACGAGAGACTGTAAATGTGCCGCTGTACTACACACTGGTTTCATAAATATAAAAATAAATCCTTATGAAATGTGATCTGTTTCATAGAAATAGAATATTCATGGAAAGTTATATTGTCAGTAGCTATTACTTTAAACTTACAGCTATTATTGTAGCTAGAAAGTAGTATGTATTTTTTCTAAGTAGAATTATTTGATGTATAACTTGTTACTTGATTTTGTGGGTTTGTATGACCGTATTTTTATGGAGGATATATGTTTTATAATAAGGTTTTATTGCTAATATTTACTTCAATGCTTTGTGGATGTGCGGAAGAACCATTTAGATTCATAGATACAACTGTGATTGAAAACAAAATTGTACCGCCAGAGATTGAATCCTCTATACCAGCATCGATTTATCGTCACGATTTAAATGCTTTGACTGGTCAACTAGCAATCGTTGATGATCATGGCAAGATAACCCCAGTATTAAAAGCCGTGGATCCACAAAAGCTACCCATTGTCACAGCAATCCCAGAAGAAGCTGGGTTGATTTATAGCTCAATAATATCTGGTGGTGGAAATTCAATATTAAAAGCAGTTTCTGTTGATGCTAACTTGTCGAGTAAGCAGAAAGCAGAGGTTGTAATTAGGCAGCAAGCACGTTCAATGCTAGCAGATATACCTAGAGATATTGTTTTAGAAAAATCAGAGCTTGTTTCCCCAAAGGGAAATCAAAAATTAGTATATATTACCGGGACGGTTTTATCGCTTATTAAAATAACAGCTCTTGATGAGGTGGAAACTGGGGCTACCGTAAATTATGGGCCAGTTTTTGGATTTAACAATAAAATTTATCTAGCTTCTACACAGTTTTCAAATAATTACGTTATTACCCTAAATACTGTTGATGTAGAAAGTTTGAAAAAGAAAAAGTTGGAATCGGTTACGGTATCAAATGATGTAGCCAAAGAGTTGACAATGCCTGCTCCTACTGCACCAAAACCAATCATAGTAACTGAGACTTCTGCTTCACCATCTGAAAACGTTATTGCACCAGCCCAAACCACGAATGTTAATGCTCCAGTAATATTGCCATCACCAGAGCTTACTATATCACCTGAAAGTAGTACGGAGATCCAGATATCACATTAAGGTTTATATTGTGGTTTATAAATGCTGCTTTGACAGATTCGAGGTAATGGTAGTTTCCTCGAGTATAATTTCTTCATCGAGGTGTAATGGTCAACTAAATCCGGACACTTGATTAGGCCGATCCTCGGCTCTTGCTGGCGGTATCCCAGCAGTTTCCACGCCGACTCATACTCTGGGTCATACGATAACGCCACAGTCGTTGCCGAAATGCCCGGCTGCCATATTGACGGCCTTGGTCTGAGTGAAACAACACACCGGATGGGCAATCCCGCTGCTGATAGGCCATCTCCAGTGCTTTGATTGCCCGCTCTGCATCAGGCTTGTCAGACATCGCCCAGCCCACGACTCGCCGGGGATGAAGGTCAAGCACCACTGCTAGGTAATGCCAACGAGCACTTGCCCAGACGTAGGTGATATTGCCACACCACTCCTGATTGGGTTGCTGAGCATCAAATCCGCGGGCCAGCAGATTCGGGATATCCGGACGTTCAGAACATGCAACCTTATAACGGTGTGCGCCTGGCTGTTTGGATGCCAATCCAGCTTCCTTCATCAGGTTACGGACTTTGAATCGGCCAATCTGATACCCCAAACTCCCGCATCATCGACATCAAAGCACGGCTGCCTGCCGAGTCCCGGCTTGCTTTAAACAAACGGGGCAACTCGCTTCGTTGTTTCATCCTCTCACGGTTAATCGTCCGCTTGCGGGCTAACCAAGGTGATAGAGGCTTGCTCCCTTAATCGGTCTATCAGCGCGTACGTGTGAACTCGTCCGCCATCAAGAGAGTTGTAGCCTTTTTTAGTATGTCCTTTTCGCGATCAAGCCGGTTAATGCGGGCTTATAAAAAGGTGCATCTAAAAAGCTGAATCTTCACGAACATTGATTATTGAATGCTAAACGACTCTTAGCTTATTCAAGTACATCATCAGAGAAGTGTTTCATAAGGCTTTTTGAGCCAGATATAGATAAATGTGCATAATCAGAGTACAAGACCTCTGACTTAATAATTGGTCGGCATTTTCCTGATGTGCAAAAGAAGCTATAAGGATTGATGAAATGCACATTTTTTAGTCCAACTAGGACATTGCTAATGCCTATGTTATCAGAAAATGCAGCCCCTTCCGATTCCGGGAATACTAATTTGTCTTGGCATTCAGAGGGTATGAAAATAGGCCTCTCGAGGCATGCCTTGATACTGAGTCCTTTTTTTGAACCATCCCCTGGAGGTGACCCGAAAATGATTATTTTCTTATTTTTTCCGGCCGCGACAAGTAGGTCGTTAATATTTTCGAAAATCAATTCGTAATATTCTGATGGGTTGCTGAAACTTATAGAGTCGCCCCTTTTGTTTGAAAGCATTACTTGGTAGGCTGACCAGCTTTGAGCATATATGATTGTTGCATCATACTTTGAAAGTAACTCAATAGCTAATTTTGAAACCTCTAAGCACTCTGGTTTTGGAGAGCCATTTCTAGTGCTTACATATTTGACTCCGACAAAGCAGCCAGAGCTCCAAATTACAGCGGCTTTAAGTCCACGTTCTTTAAGCAACGAATCCAGCCCGGCAGTAAGATGACCTGCAAAACTATCACCAAATAAAACATAGCTTACTTTTTTACTATTCAGGTCGCCAAGAAAATGAATTTTCCCTGCTGAATAGTTGGCACCACCATAATTTTTACTGTGGTATTCTGTGGCGTTCTCGAATCTTCCTAGTGAATTGCTATCAATTCTCCAGTGCATTCCATCAGAAAAATAAGTATTAAATGAAATAGACATAGTCAATAAAGACACTGAAGCAAGTGATATGAGTTTGAATCTTTTTATGGTTGAAAAGGTAATTCTTCTAAATTTATTTTCAATAAAAACATATAAAGGACACGCAAATATGATGCTAGTAATGACAAGTAAGATTTTTTCAATATAAGATGGAGTTGAGTAAATGTAGTAATTGTAAAATGTTAGTATTGGCCAATGTACGAGATACAGTGAGTAGGAAATAAGGCCTATCCAAACTGACACTTTGTTACTAAGGAGTCTGCCGGTATATTTAGCCGTCCCAGAATAAATGCAAAGACCAGAGAATAAACATGGCATCAATGCATGCCATCCTGGGAAAGGAGTCTGCTTATCAAAATAAATCACACAAAAAAGCAATCCTGATATACCTATTATCAGGAAAGCTTCTAACAAGGCATTGTTTATTTTTCTTTTGGGTAACCAATGAAGTAAAACACCCACGGAAAATTCAAAGCCTCGTGAAAAAGTAGAGAAATATGAGAGCGGAGAGCCAGATGAGATATAGTGCTGCGATAAAGCTAAAGAGAGTACGCCAACCAACAAAATAATGAAAAATGAAATTCCCCTTGATGTTTTGTAGAATATTGAAAGCATGAATGGAAATATTAAGTAGAACTGTTGCTCAACACTCAATGACCATGTATGTAACAAAGGGTTTGACGCTGATGATTCAGAGAAATAATCAGCACGTAGGTAATAATCATAATTCGACACTGAAAATAAAGAACTAGCAGAGGATCTACCAAGCTCTTTAAAATGAGCTGGTGAGAAAAATAGAAAGCCTAATATTACGCAAGAGAATACAACAAAAACAAGGCTGGGATACAACCTAAAGAACCGTCTTGAGATAAATTTGGTGAAGCTAAAGCTATTTAATTCAATGTCCTTTATAAGAATGCCGGTAATGAGGTAGCCAGATATTACAAAAAAAACATCTACACCAATGAATCCGCCACTAAATGTAGTGAAGCCTACATGAAAAAGCAATACGGAGATAACCGCAAACGCCCTTAAGCCGTCTATATCCGGACGGTAGTTTTCAAGAAATACGTGCTGATCGGCCACGGTTCTCATCTGACTGCTCTGTGTGGTTTCAAAAAGATTGAAAATATACGCTGTCTGTAGGGAATTGACTAGTGCTTTAAGGTAGTGATCCTACACGCATGTTGATTAACATTTGTTTGTCTGTGATTAGGCTTTGAATAGCTCTGTCATCCGTAGAGGTTATCAGAGGCGATAGCTAGCGCCCCCCTGAATTGTGCTGGTTCAGAGCATCTTCTTCATCATATACCTCTTCAGTTAAAGGCATTTGCGCTGACGGGCGGTTACGATTTCTGCCGCATGTCGGTCGTTATCGACTTTCATGCTGCTCACATGGGCCAGTTCTTGTTCGCTTGGTTTGTAACTAGAGTGTTCTTCAAGTAGACCGATAATGTCGCGCAATTCAAAAGCGGCTTGCTCTATGTCGGCGATAGGTAATGTTTCTATGAATTCAAGATCGTCCCCCGTCAACACGGCGCTGCGCACCTGCAGCTTCAGCCGCTCCTTACGCTGGTGTTCGGTTTCGGTGAACTCAGCGCTTTCTATCCCAGCCGCGACTTCGGATTATGACTAGGGCACCATCAGGCGGTCCCCCACGAGCCGAACCAATTGGTCTCCATTATTAAAAATGCTGCCCTGCTCGAGCAGTTTGTGGTCATTGAGTCAGGTTCAAGACCCAAACGGGGTAACTCACGAGCCAGCGGGGATCCGTTTTCTGCCGTATGAGATCCTTGCGTACAGTTATTGTCAGAGCTCCAAGGTGCCGGGCTGTCGCCCGTCTTAACCCCAACCACCCTCGCTGCAGCCTCGGTGGCTTTCCTGGCTTCATGGGTGCCTGCGGGCACAATTTCCCACCCTTGCAGGCGGGTCTTGATGCCCAGGCGAGCCGAGGTGATGCCCATCAGGCGCTTGATGTCTTCGCCTGGAGCGTTGGCCTGCTCCTCGATAAGGTGGGCCAGCTTGATGGGGTGTTCGGCACGGGTAGCTAGTGCACCGCCAATGGCGTGCAGATAGCAGCGGAAAATGCCGTTATCTGCGGCAAAGCGGGCCGCCTCAAAGCGTGGGTCTTGCAGAACTGGCTTGGGCGGGCCAACCAGATCGGCATTCTTTTTGGCATTGCTGATGCGGCGCAGCTCGCGCCATACACCGACCGGGGCGCCTCCGATCTGCTGGAAGGTGCGAATGCCCCACCAACTGGCCCAGGCCACGGCATGCAAGGCGCCTTCATCAGCAGCGGTGCCGGCCTCGTCGTCGTCCAGGTAGGCGCCGTTGATGTTCTTGGCGATGTATTTGGCGATATAGCCCGCGGCATCCCCCTTGGACGGATCTATCTCTTTCCAGTCAAAGCGGGGGTAAAGTCGGTAAAGGGTGGGGCGCCCTTGATATTCCGTACTCGCTCATCGTGGTCATCGGTCAGGGCATAGCGTTGCAGGATGCCGCTCACCCAGGCCCAATATTGCGGGCGCATAAATAGCAGCAGGTGCCAGTGCGGGGAGCAGTCGTGGTGGCGCTCTCAGATCAGAAAGGGGGAGGGTACTTATCTCTGTGCTTTGAGTAATACAAAGGGAGCTTCCACAAGCCAATCAAGGGGATGGGCCAGGTTCCAGCTCTAGTTGTCTCGGCGCTTGCCGGTATTGAACCGGGCAGAATCGATGGTTTGCCAACGCCTTTCCTTTGCACGCGATGTAAGCGGCAGCCGCGCTCAATCTGTGCTGTCCGGTCTCGATGGACAAACGAATGAATGTCGCGGGGTTGGCGATATTTAAAGCATTTAATATGCCAACAAACAAGAAATATTGATCGCCGATCGAGCAAGTGGCGGGCTCTGGTTGAAACCTCCCTTGATAACAAAATGATTTCTAGGGAGAAAAGGGCACCTTAACTATGGTCAGTGAAGGGGCTTTTTTTGTATTATTCCCCTCTTGACCTTATTTAGCCTAAAGGCTCCTGTACCGGGAGTGGTGACGAGGAAGACATGCAACAGCTTGAAGAAGTAGTCGGCCAAGCCAGGGCCGAAATTGAGGGCGTAAGCGACATCGCCGCCCTTGACGAAATCCGGGTCAAATATCTGGGTAAAAAGGGCTTTTTTACCGAGCAGATGAAGGGCCTGGGCGCCCTGTCCGCTGAAGAACGTCCTGCCGCGGGTGCCGTGATCAACCAGGCCAAACAGCAGGTTCAGGATGCCCTGAACGGGCGTCGTGAAGCCCTCGAAGTTGCCGTGCTGAACCAGAAGCTGGCCGCCGAGACCATCGATGTCAGCCTGCCGGGCCGCCGCATCGAGAATGGCGGTCTGCACCCGGTGACCCGCACCATCGAGCGCATCGAGCGCCTGTTTGGCGAGATGGGCTTCAAGGTTGCCCGTGGTCCCGAGATTGAAGATGGCTTCCACAACTTCGATGCGCTGAATATCCCGGCTCACCACCCGGCGCGTACCGATCACGATACCTTCTACTTCAATCCTGATCTGATGCTGCGCACCCACACCTCGGGCGTGCAGATCCGCACCATGGAACATCAGCAGCCGCCGATCCGCATCATAGCGCCGGGCCGCGTCTATCGTAACGACTACGACATGACCCACACCCCGATGTTCCACCAGGTCGAAGGCCTGCTGGTTGACGAGCATGCCAGCTTCACCGAGCTCAAGGGCATCCTGCACGACTTCCTGCGCAACTACTTCGAGGAAGACTTGACCATTCGCTTCCGTCCTTCCTACTTCCCGTTCACCGAGCCGAGCGCCGAAGTGGACGTGATGGGCAAGAACGGCAAGTGGCTGGAAGTGCTGGGCTGCGGCATGGTGCACCCGAACGTGCTGCGTTCGGTCGGCATCGATCCGGAAAAATACTCCGGCTTTGCCTTCGGCATGGGCGTTGAGCGCCTGACTATGCTGCGTTACGGGGTCAACGACCTGCGTGCCTTCTTCGAAAACGACCTGCGCTTCCTCAAGCAGTTCAAGTAAGGGCGAGAGAACATGAAATTCAGTAAATCCTGGGTGATGGAGTGGGTCCGCACCGAGTTGAGTGACAATGCACTGGCCGAGCAGATCACCATGGCCGGTCTGGAAGTGGACGCCGTGGAAGCGGTGGCCGGCCAGTTCAACAACGTGGTGGTGGGTGAAGTGGTCGAGTGCGCCCAGCACCCGGACGCCGACAAGCTGCGGGTGACCAAGGTCAACGTGGGCGAAGAAGAGCTGCTGGACATCGTCTGCGGCGCGCCGAACTGCCGCCAGGGCCTCAAAGTCTGTGTGGCCAAGGTCGGGGCGACCCTGCCGGGTGATTTCACAATCAAGAAAGCCAAGTTGCGCGGCCAGCCGTCCCACGGCATGCTCTGCTCCTTCAGCGAGCTGGGTATCGACGTCGAGGCCGATGGCATCATCGAGCTGCCGCTTGACGCTCCTATCGGTACCGATATCCGCGACTACCTCGCGCTCAACGACGTCAGCATCGACGTGGATCTGACCCCGAACCGTGCCGACTGCCTCGGCATCGCGGGTCTGGCCCGTGAAATCGGCGTGCTCAACAGCGTGGACGTGGTCGAGCCGACCTGGACCCCTGCTGCTGCCACCATCGACGCTACCTTCCCGATCCGGGTTGAAGCGCCGGCAGATTGCCCCCGTTATCTGGGCCGTGTCATCAAGGGGCTGAACCTGCACGCCCAGAGCCCGCTCTGGATGCAGGAGAAGCTGCGCCGCGGCGGTATCCGCTCCATCGACGCCATCGTCGACATCACCAACTACCTGCTGCTGGAATACGGCCAGCCGATGCACGCCTTCGACCTGGCGACGCTTGAAGGGGAACTGGTGGTGCGCCGCGCCAAGGTCGACGAGCCGATGACTCTGCTCGATGGCAACGAGGTGAAGCTCAAAGAGACCACCCTGGTGATTGCCGATGCCAAGGGGCCTGCCTGCATGGCTGGTATCTTCGGCGGCGATCGCACCGGTGTTTCCGAGACCACCACCGATATCCTGCTGGAGTGCGCCTTCTTCGCGCCGCTCTCCATCACCGGCCGTGCCCGTGCCTACGGCCTGCACACCGACTCCTCCCACCGCTTCGAGCGCGGGGTTGACCCCGAGCTGCAGGCCAAGGTGATGGATCGCGCCACCCGTCTGCTGCTGGATATTTGCGGCGGCGAAGCGGGCCCGGTCATCGAGGTCAAATCCGATGCCCATCTGCCCAAGGCTGCCCCCATCAAGCTGCGTCGTGCCAAGCTCGACAAGGTGATCGGCATCAGCGTAGCGGATGCGCAGGTGATCGAGATCCTGACTCGCCTCGGCATGCAGGTGACCGTGGATGCCGACGGCTGGACCGCGCTGGCTCCCTCCTGGCGTTTCGATATCGCCATCGAGGAAGATCTCATCGAGGAAGTGGCCCGCATCTACGGCTACAACAACATCCCGAACCTCAAACCTGCCGCATCGCTCGCGATGGTCGAGCAGGCAGAAGGGCAGGTGACCCTGAAGCGGGTGCGCGACCTGCTGGTCGATCGCGGCTTCCAGGAAGCGATCACCTACAGCTTCGTCGATCCCAAGGCTCAGCAGACCCTGTTCCCGCAGAGCGATGCCATCGTGTTGCCGAACCCGATCTCGGTCGAGATGTCCGCCATGCGTGTCTCTCTGTTCCCGGGTCTGGTGCAGGCGGTGGTTTACAACCAGAACCGCCAGCAGCCGCGCGTGCGTCTGTTCGAGCAGGGCCTGCGTTTCATCAAGGACGAAAATGCCGAGAACGGCATCCGTCAGGAGCCCATGCTGGCCGGCATCATCACCGGCAACCAGAGCGACGAGCACTGGGACATCAAGAGCCGCGCTGCCGACTTCTTTGATCTGAAAGGGGATCTGGAAGCTGTGCTGGACTTGACCGCCGAAGGCGCCACCTTCACCTTCGAGCGTGCCGAGCACAGTGCCCTGCACCCGGGCCAGAGCGCGGCGATCCTGCGCAATGGCGAAGTCATCGGCCACATCGGCGTGATCCACCCGAGCCTCGAGAAGAAGCTGGGCCTCAAGAGCCGCGCCGTGATGTTCGAGCTGGAGCTGGACAAGCTGACCCCGGCCAAGGTGCCGGTTGCAGCCGAAGTTTCCCGCTTCCCGGCCAACCGTCGTGACATCGCCGTGGTGGTTGATGTTGAGGTTCTGGCCGGCGATGTGCTGGCAGTAATTAAAAAAGTTGGCGGAAATCAGGTAGTTGGAATAAACTTGTTTGACGTATACCAGGGTGCTGGTATGGCCGAGGACAAGAAGAGCCTGGCCATCAGTCTTGTTCTGCAAGACACCCAGCGCACTCTGGAGGAGAAAGAGATTGCCGAGACCGTAGACAATGTCGTGCGGGCCCTTGGTGAAGAGTTGAATGCATCCTTGAGGGATTGATCTATGGCGCTTACCAAAGCCGACATTGCAGAGCACCTGTTCACCCAGCTCGGGATGAGCAAGCGTGAAGCCAAAGATATGGTGGAAGCCTTCTTTGAAGAGATCAGACAAGCGCTTGAGCGTGGTGAACAAGTCAAGATTTCAGGCTTCGGTAACTTTGATCTTCGTGAGAAGAACCAGCGTCCAGGACGTAACCCGAAAACCGGCGAAGATATTCCCATCAGCGCCCGGCGGGTGGTCACCTTCCGCCCTGGTCAGAAACTCAAGGCCAGGGTCGAAAATGTTGAACCCAACGAGTGACAAAAAGCCAGGCAACCGCCTGGCTTTTACTTTTTCATGATAAAAACCAGTCTTTTGCTAGGTCTGCTGCTGGCCGCGCCACTGCAGGCGATGGATCTGCCTCTCTCCACGACAGCCAAGGCATTTGCCGATGCCACCAAGTCGCTGACCATCTGTTATCCGGCGCTCATCAGACCGCCTTATCTCGATGAGTCGGGAGGGCTGCTGGTCGATCAGATGGAGCGACTGGCCGAACAGCTCCCCTTTCCGCTCATCTATCAGAAGCTGCCCAACTGGTCTGCCGTGCGCAGCGGATTGCTGGAGGGGCGCTGCGATCTCATTCCCAACGTGGGCCCCTCTCTGGAAGCACTGCCCGGGATGGCGCTCAGTCGTGCCATGCTGGAGGCCGAGTCCGCCATCCTCTATCGCGGCGAGCTGGAGCAGGCCAGGTTTCTGGTCTCGCCCATCTGGCAGGCGAACGAGGTGCTGCGGGCCCTCTATCCCCATTCAACCCAGCAGCCCCTGACCGAGGCGGAAAACTGGTACGCGGCGCTGGCGGCGGGCAAGGGGACGGCCTACCTCGGCGACTACCTGCAGCTGCGTTACCTGATGCGCGAATACCCGGACACCGGGCTGCGGCTGCGCCGCCTGCGCAGCGATGAGCTGGTGGTGAGCTACCGGCTGATGATGCGGGACAAACCGGCGCTGCGCGAGCTGATCGACACCGCCATCCGCTACCTGCCGCCGGGCTCCCTCTATCAGGATCTCGACCGCTACCTGGCGCAGGGGGAGCAGGACATCAACCCGCTCCACTTCACCGACAAGGAGCAGGCCTGGCTGGTCGGCACCTCCAGCGCCATCAAGCTGGTGGTCAACCCGGATCTGATGCCCTACAGCGGCCTCGACGAGCAGGGCGATCTCAAGGGGTGGAGCGCGGACGTGCTGAAACTGGTGAGCCAGCAGACCGGGCTCAACTTCCACGTGATCCCCACCGCCAGCCGGGAAGAGGCACTGGCCAAGCTGCAAAGCGGCGAGGCGGACATGATGGTCGGCCTGCTGGAGACGCCGGCCCTGACCGCTGCCTTCGACTTCACCCGGATCATGGCGGTCAGTCGTTATGCCCTGGTGAGCCGCAAGACGCAGCCGCTCGAGACGCTGGCGGCGGTGAAGGGCAGGATAGTGGTGCCCGCCACCCTCTATGACGAAGAGATGCTGACCCGCCTGGAGGGCGAACATCGTTGGCGCAAGAGCGACACCCTGGCAGCGGGGATTGCGGCGGTACAGAGCGGAGCGGCCGACGCCATGCTGGCCGAGCTCTATCAGCTGCAATACCCGCTTCGCAACAACCAGCTGGATGGGTTGGAGGTGCGGGAGCTGCCGCAACGCTTCGGGTTGGGGTTTGCCATCAGTCGGCACAGTCCCAGGCTTGCCGGGGTGATGGAGCAGAGCCTGATGACCCTCACCGGCAAGCAGAATGACGATCTCAAACTGCGCTGGCACCGGCTGGTACTGACCCAGCAGGCCGGGGTCAGCTACGGGATCTGGCTGGGTTCGGTGTTGCTGGCGCTGCTGATCAGTGCCGGTGTCATCTGGCTGATCTGGCGCTCGCGCCAGCAGCTGGCCCGGGAGGTGAGTCAGCGCCAGGCGATGGAGCAGACCCTGGCGCTGGAGAGCCAGTTCCGGGAGTCCCTGTTCCAGGCGCTGCCGGTGCCCGTGTTCCTGCGGGACAATCAGGGCGAGATCATCAAGCGCAACAAGCAGGCCAAGCGGCTGGAGGCCCGCTACCTGGCGGAGCTGCACTTGCCGCAGGCCCAGCTGCAGGAGAGCGAGGGGGAGATGGCCCTGGGCGATCAGGTCTACTCCTACGCCCAGATCCCGCTCCAGCTCGGCAAGCAGTCGCCGGCGGGGGATCTCATCGCGCTCTCCAACATCAGTGCCCTGCGCGAGCGCACCCGCTTGTTGCGCCAGGCCGAGCGGCGCCTGCGGGCGTTGACCAACACGGTACCCGGCGTGGTGATCCAGTTCCTGCTGCACGAGGAGGGGATCCGTCAGGTGGAGTTCATCAGCCGCGGCAGCTATGAGCTGCTGGGGCTGGCCAGTCAGCAGATCCGTCGCAACCCGGGCGAGGCGCTGGGACGGCTGGCGCCGCAGGACAAGGCCGAGATGCAGCAGCCCATGCGCGAGATGCTGCAGGCCGGCCAGCCCTTCTCCTATGCCCTGCGTTACCAGCATCCGCTCAAGGGTACCCGCTGGCTGCAGTTCTACGGCCGGGGACGCAGCCTGCCCGAGCAGGGGTGGCGGGTATACGGGGTGGTGCAGGATGTGACGGTGCGGGTCGAGCAGGAGCAGGCGTTGCAGGCCTCCCATGAGCGGGCCGAGCAGGCCGTGCTGGCCAAGGGCCGCTTCCTCGCGGCGGTGAGCCACGAAATTCGCACCCCCATGAACGCCATCCTCGGGCTGCTGGAGTGGCTCAGCCACACCCCCCTCAATGCCGAGCAGCACTCTGCGCTATCCCATGTCAGGCAGGCAGGGGACGAGCTGCTGGGCCTGCTCAACGACGTGCTCGATTTCAGCCGCAACGAGAACCGGCAGCTGGCGCTCTCGCCCCAGCCCACCGATCTGGTGGACTTGTGCGAGCATGTGGCCGCCGTGCACTGGTCCAAGGCTCGCTCCAAGCGGCTGCAACTGCGGCTGGATCTGGATCACCGGCTGCCCGCCCAGGTGGAGCTGGATCCCCATCGGGTGCAGCAGGTACTGCACAACCTGCTGGCCAATGCCATCAAGTTCAGCAGCCGTGGCGAGGTGGTGCTGTGGGCCCGCCGGGACGGCACCCAGCTGCTGTGCGGGGTGGATGACGAGGGGCCCGGCATCAGTGCCGAGCTGCTGCCGCGCCTGTTCCTGCCCTTTGAGCAGGGTGGGGAGGAGGGCCAGCCGCGGGCGCAGGGGACCGGGCTCGGGCTCGCCATCTGTCGCCAGCTGATGGAGCAGATGGGGGGCGAGATCCGGGTCGAGCCGCGCACGACCGGCGGCAGCCGCTTCATCTGTGCCCTGCCGCTGGTACTGCTGCAGGAGATGCCGCGCTGGCGCCCGCGGGTGAGCAGCGTCCATGTGGCGCTCGACGGGGCGGAGCGGGACTATCTGCTGCCCTGGCTCGGTGAGCTCGATCTGCCGGACGACCCGGCCGGCCCGGTACTGAGCGCCCGCCAGGATGAACAGGGGCTGCGCTACTGGGACTGGCAGGGCGAACCCTGGGTGCCGGGCTCTGTAGTCAGCCTGATGCAGCCGCGGCTGGTGCCCTCTGCCCAGGGCATGATCACGTTGCCGGGGCAGGGGATGCGGGTGCTGCTGGTTGAAGATCACGAGGTGAACCGGGTATTGATCAGCATGCAGCTGACCCAGCTGGGGGCCCAGGTGATCAGCGCGGCCAACGGCCAGCTGGCGCTCGACATGCTGCAGCACGAGACGGTCGATCTGGTGCTGACCGATCTGCAGATGCCGGTGATGGACGGAGCCGAACTTTGCCGCCGACTGCGAGACACCCCGCGCTGGCAACATCTGCCCACCTATGTCATCACCGCCGATCTCAGCGAGCCGGCGGCGGCGCAGTTGGCCAGCTGCGGTTGTCGTGGTCATCTGGACAAGCCGCTGCTGCTCAAGGATCTCGCCAATCTGCTGCGCACCCTGGGGGATCCCGCACCCGAGCCGAACCCGGAGCAGAAGGCGGCAGCACCGGCGCCCTGGTCAGAAGCCCAGATGCCGCTGCTCACCCCCGAGCTCATCTCCCTCTATCTGGAGGCGACCGGCCAGGATCTGGCCGACATTGAGCGCTGTGTCACACAAGCAGACGAGATGGCACTGGAAGCCGCTTTACACAAGATGAAGGGGGCCGCCAAAATGGTGGGCGCGACCCCGCTTGTCCAGGTGATTGAACAGTGGAAACGGGATCCACGGCAACCCCTGCTACCCCCGCTGCGGCAAGCTCTGGACGAGGTGTGCCGGCGACTACGTGAGAGGCTCTGACATGATCATCACAGATGAAGAGTTACTGGCGTTGCTGAACTCGGAAGAGACGGATGAGCGCCTGTTCCACCCCGTGACCATCTATGCCCTGGACGGGGTTGCCTATCGGGCGGCAAAAGCCGTCGAACTGCCGGAATTTGCCACCCTGCGCCGCACTCGTCCCGATGCCTGCTGGCAGTGGGAAGGGCTGTTTGCCGCCGGTGCCATCGCCCTGTTCGATCCCGACTCCCACGCCGGTGCCGACTACCTGCCGCAATTGACGGCGCAGGCGGAGGGGATCTATCGCCTCACCGATGACTGGCTGGCGGGGGTCAATGGCCGCTATCTGGCATGGCAGGAGTGGCTGGCCCAGACCCGGGTGTTGCTGCTGGAGGATCACCCGTTCCAGGGGGCCCACATCCAGCAGGAGATCAGGGGACTGGGATTGCCCTGCCTGTGGGTGCAGGATGGCAATGCCTGCATCAAGGCGCTGGCCGGTGGCGAGATCAAGCTGCTGGTGAGCGATCTCAGCCTGGTGGATCAGGATGCCATCAGCCTGCTGATGAGCCAGCCCCAATACCAGCACAGCGGCCTGCCCATCGTGCTGCTCTCCGCCCACGACCAGACCCTGATCGACGGCGCCCGCCGCCTGCTGCACGATGCCGGGTTCAACGTACTGGCGGCCCTGGCCAAGCCGCTGCTGGCCGACGATCTGCTGAGCCTGCTCAAGGGGCTTTATCTGGGGCCGCAGCGTCAGCGACGCCTGAGCGGACTGCGCCGTACCATCCGCACCTGGCAGGGGGAGGAGAAGGGGCTGCTCGGGCTCTTGTCCGATCCTCCGTCACCCTTGCCCATCTGGCTGGCGGTGACCGGCTTGCCGCCGCGCTGGGAGCTGGTGCGCGAGTGGCTCGTCCAGCGGGGCAGGGAGCCAGGCGAGCTCACCCTGCTGATCCACCGGCGCGACCACCTGTTGAGCCAGGCGGAGCGTTTTGCCCTGGTGCTGCAGGCCAGTCTGGCGGGGGCACGGCTCGCCCTGCTGCTGGACAACGATCAGCACATTCCGTTCGACTTGCTGGAGCGGATGCCGCTGCAGCACCTGCTGTTGGGGCAGAGCCTGCTGCCGAGCCTGGAGGCCATGACCCCGGACTCCCTGCTGGGGCGCTTCATCAACCGAGCCCGGGAGCTTGGCATCGCCCTCTATCTGGACGATCCCTTCAACCTGCTCGACCACAATCTGTGGCGCGATCGCGGCATGGCGGGGCGCTGGTAGAGGATGGCCCGCTACCTCTGCTGGCCGCCGGACGAAGCCCGGCTGCGGCGCTCCCTGGCCGGCTGGCTTCATCCCCGTACCCGCGCCGACCTGCCGCTGATGATGGAGGTCGGGGGCGTTCCCTGCCGCTTGCAGGAGCTGGCGGGGGCCGATCCCGCCCGCATCCGGGCGGCTTATGACGAACTCGGCGAGCAGAGCGTCTACCTGCGCTTCATGCGCGCCAAGCAGAGGTTGAGCGACGAGCAGCTCGCCTTCTTCCTCGATTACCCCAGGGAACACCAGATCGGCCTGCTGCTGACCGACGGTCAGGGACGGCCGCTGGCCCAGGCCCAGTCCATCCGGCGGCGGTTGCACCCGGATCGGGCCGAGTTCTCCTGCATCGTCGCCGATCACTTCCAGCACAGAGGGGCGGGGCGGCGCATCCTGCTGGCGCTGGCCTTGCTGGCGCGCGGCGAGGGGATCCGCGAATGGACGGCGGAGGTGCTGCCCCAGAATCGCCCCATGCTGGCGCTGCTGCGCGGGCTGGGCCTGCCGCTCACCCTGGTGACGGGGCGGGAGCTGGTGTTCGTGCGACTCGATCTGAGCGTGCTCGACACCCTGTAACCGCATCATAAGACCAAGGGCGAATAGGCCGGTTTGTCACCCTGTGCTAAGGTCAGCCAGAGAGCTAGCCAGAGGGAGTCAGTCATGGTGCAGTCAGCGAAACACATCGTCATTCTTACCGGTGCCGGGATCTCGGCCGAGTCGGGCATCAAGACCTTTCGTGCCTGTGACGGTCTGTGGGAGGAGCACAGGGTGGAGGACGTGGCGACGCCGGAGGGCTATGCCCGGGATCCTGAGCTGGTGCAGGGCTTTTACAACTCTCGCCGTCATCAGCTGCAGCAACCCCACATTCACCCCAATCCGGCCCACTATGCGCTGGCCCGGCTCGAGCGCCTGCTGCCGGGCTGCGTCACCCTGGTGACCCAGAACATCGACAACCTGCATGAGAGCGCCGGCAGCAAGAACCTCATCCACATGCACGGTGAGCTGCTCAAGGCGCGCTGCCCAGGCTCGGGCCAGGTGATCGAGTGGCGCGGCGATCTCCATCAGGAGGAGCTGTGCACCTGCTGCCAGTTTCCCCAGCCGCTACGCCCGCACGTGGTCTGGTTCGGCGAGATGCCGCTCGGGCTGGATCGCATCTACGGCGCGCTGGCCCAGTGCGATCTCTTCATCTCCATCGGCACCTCTGGCGCCGTCTATCCGGCGGCCGGTTTCGTGCACGAAGCGGGATTGAACGGAGCCCATACCATAGAGCTCAACCTGGAGCCGAGCGAAGTGGGCAGCCAGTTTGACGAGAAGCGCTACGGTCCGGCTTCCCTGCTGGTGCCGGCCTATGTGGATGAGCTGCTGCAACGCTGCGGAGTACATCAGCCGGCGCAGATCGAGGGGCACAACTGGATGGAGATGCGCGGCCCCTAGCTATTGTGCATCAGCGCAGTTGCAATGAACCGGTGAAATCGCCACACTGGCAGCCAAAAAATGGGACGCAGTTGGCGCAACTTACATGATCACTCTCAAGCAATGGATCGCTTTTTCCCTCCTGATGCTGGCCTGTGCCGGCGCATCGGCACAGGCCTCCCTGATGACTCTGGTGTTGCCAGGCGGCCAGCAAGTGGCCCTCGATGAGACGACCCTCTCCGCCTTGCCACAGACCGAGTTTACCACCACCACCCCCTGGACCCAGGGTTCCCACCACTATCGCGGGCCGACCCTGGCAACCGTGCTGGCGGCGCAAGGGATCCAGGATGCCCGCAAGATCGCCGTCTCGGCCCTCAACGGTTATCAACAGGTAGTGGATCTGGCCCTGTTCGACGGCGTGCCGCTGACCCTGGTGCGTGCGGAGGACGGCAAGCCGCTGACTCGGCGCAACAAGGGGCCGCTCTGGTTGCTCATCCCGTTTACCAGCTATCCCAAGCTGGACGTGCCCGCCATCCACAACTGCATGGTGTGGCAGGTGACCCGCATCGAGATCGTCGATTGATGGGGCTATCCCGCCACAAACTGCTGCTGGTGGCGGTCTCGCTGCTGTTTCTGCTCTCGTCGGGCAGCAGCCTCTATCTGCAGCATCGCCAGGAGCAGCTGGTCGACACCTTCTACCGCAACATCCACTGGAACATCAGCCAGGTGATGCTCGAATCCCAGCGTTTCCTCGCCGATCTGCGGCTCTATCGGGTCGGCCAAGTGGAGATGGAGACCCTGAGCCTGGATTACGATCTGCTGTGGAACCGGCTCGACATCTTTCTCATCAGCAGTGAAACCGCCGAGGCGCGTGAGCGGCACGGGCTTGGCAGGGCGCTGGCCGGACTGTTCGAGCAGATCAAGCGGCTCGAGCCCCAGATGGCGGCAGGGGAGCTGCGGGAAGGGGCACAACTCGCCCGCCTGCAGGAGGCGATCGCCAGCCAGACCCGGCTCATCGAGCAGATAGGCAACCAAATCCTCTCCGGTCAGGAGCGGGAACGTTCGGTGAGCCAGATCCGCAGCAGCCTGTTCTGGCTGCAGATCTGGCAGCTGATCCTGCTGCTGACCGGCGGTGCCCTGGTGGCCGCCCTCATTCGTGCCAATCTGGCGAACCGCCGGCTCGCCCTGCTCGACCCCCTGACCCGGCTTGGCAACCGCCGCGCCCTGCAGGAGCAGCTCTCTCGCGCCCTGCATGCCGGCGAGGCGAGCGCCCTGGTGGTGCTCGACCTCAAACGCTTCAAGCAGGTCAATGATCTGCTCGGCTATCAGGTCGGTGATCGGCTGTTGCAGACGGTGGCCGACAAGCTGCAGCAGGCCCACGGCAGTCACGCCTACCGGCTCGGTGGTGATGAGTTCGCCGTGGTGCTGACCACGGCGGACGGGACGCTGGAAGCGCGCATCCACCAGCTGATGAGCCTGCTCCACTTCGAGTTCGTGACCCGGGAGTGCAGCTTCGAGCTGGCCTGCCGGCTCGGGGTGGCCAGGGCGCAGCAGCAGGATGCCGGCCGGCTGCTGGATCAAGCCATCCTTGCCCTCAATCAGGCCAAGCGCAGTCAGGAGGGGGACATCAGCTGGTTTGCGCCGGCCATGCAGCAGCAGTTGCAGTTGACCCAGCACCAGTTGCATCGGCTGCGCGACTGGCTGGCCGGACGCGAGCCGGCGCCGCTGCGGGTGGCACTGCAGGCTATGGCTGATGAACAGGGCAGCGGCCTGTGGCAACTGGCGCTCTACTGGCAAGAGCAGGGTACATCCTGTCCCATGCGCTGGCTACAGGAGTGCGGCGTGCTGGGCCCCGTGCTGGCCCGGCTGCTGCAGGCGCACGAGACGCTGCGTGGCGATGGTCGTGCCTTGTTGGTCCCGCTCGACAACCAGGCTCAGCTGGCCCAGGTGCTGGCCTGTCTGCCGGGCACATCCCGCACGCCGCTGGTGCTGCTGGTGCCGGCACTGCAACCGGATGCTGCCTTGCTGGCGGGATTGCGGCAGCAGGGTTGCACCCTGGCGCTCAGAGACATTGGCTGCGCCACCCCGGCGCAGCTGGCGGCCGGCTGGCCCGTGCGCTACTGGTTGCCGCAGGATGATGAACATGGCGAGTTGTTGCAGCCGCTGGCCCGGCGACTGGGGCTGGTGCAACTGCAGGTGCTGGCGGGCAGTGAGGCAAGGCAGCTGGCCTGAGCACAAAGAGCGGTATTGAACCTGCCAGAGACAGAACGCAGCAAGGCGACCCCAGGGTCGCCTTGTTTTTTTATTGAGCGTGTATGTCAGGGACGGGGAGCGCAGGAATCCCTGATCACCAGGTCAGGGTCAACGGTGATCAGATGGTCCGACAGCGCCTCGCCATTGATGCGCGCCAGCAGCCGGGTGACGGCGAGACGGCCCAGCTCCTCTTTCGGCTGATTGACGGTGGTGAGCGGCGGCGACATGAATTCGGCCAGCGCCACGTTGTCATAGCCGACGATGGAGAGATCCCGCGGGATCACCAGTCCCGCCTGATGCACGGCGCTGATGGCCCCCATCGCCATCATGTCGTTGCAGACGAACAGCGCAGTGGGACGCTCGGGCAGCGCCAGCAGACGGCGCATCGCCTGATGGCCGCTGGCGCAGTCAAAGTCACCCTCCTGGATCCAGTGCGGATTGACGGTAAGACCGGCTTCCTGCATCGCCTGCTCGAAGCCCGCCTGCCGCTGGTTGGCGGGGGCGCGGCTGTGGGGGCCGGTGATGCAGCCGATGGCGGTGTGACCCAGCCCCAGCAGGTGGCGGGTCGCCAGGTAGCCGCCGCGATGGGAGTTGTCGGCGATGAGATCCACGTCGGCGCTCTCCATCCCCCAGTCCATCACCACCACCGGCAGGCTCTTGAGCCAGTCGAGCTGGTTGAACACCTCCTGCTGCCCCTCGCTGCACATGATGAGCAGACCGTCGACCCGCTTGCGCAGCATCATCTTGAGGTAGGAGAGGGCGGTCTCGGCCTGCCCCTCGGTGTTGCCCAGCATCAGGTTGTAGCCCTGCTCGAAGCAGTAACGCTCCACCCCGCGCACCACCTCGGCGAAGAAGGGGTTGCTGGAGGTGGTGACCAGCATGCCGATACTGTTGGTCTCCTTCACCTTGAGGCTACGGGCCACCAGGCTCGGGGCATAGTTGAGCTCGCGCATGGCGGCGAAGACCCGCTCGCGGGTCTCCTCGGCGACGAAACGGGTCTCGTTGATGACGTGGGAGACGGTGGTGGTCGACACCCCCGCCAGCGCCGCCACCTCCTTGATATTGGCCATCAGTGCCCCTGCGCAGTCTGCTCAAGCAGGAAGGCGTCGACCTCCTGCTTGCTCGGGATGGAGCTCTGGGCTCCAAACCGGGTGACGGAGAGCGCAGCGGCGCCATGAGCAAAGCGCACGGCCGCGTCAAAGTCGGCGCCGGCGAGCTCGGCTGCCAAGAGGGCGCCGTTGAAGGTATCGCCGGCCGCCGTGGTGTCTACTGCTTTCACCCGAAAACCTGGGATGAGCGCTTGTTGCTGCCCCTTGCTGCAATAGACCCCTTGCGACCCCAGGGTGATCATCACCTCTTCGATGCCCATCTGGTGGAAACGGGCGGCAGCCTTTGCCGCGCTCGCCTCGTCGGTGACCTTGACGCCGGTCAACAGCTCGGCTTCGGTCTGGTTGGGGGTGATGAGGTCGACCAGTGCCAGCAGTTCGCTCGAGAGCGGGCGAGCGGGGGCTGGGTTGAGCACCACCCGGGTGCCGTGGGCACGGGCCAGCCGGGCGGCTTCCAGCACGCTCTCCAGCGGCACTTCCAGCTGCAGCAGCAGAGTGTGGGCGGCGGCGATCATCGCTTCATGGCTTTTCACCACGGTCGGGGTGAGGGCGCCGTTGGCTTCGGCGGAGATGCCGATGCTGTTCTCCCCCTCATCGCTCACATAGATGATGGCGATGCCGGTCGGGAGCTTGGGGTCGAGCTCTACGGCGCTCACGTCGATACCGTCTTTGGCAAAGCCGGTCTTCATCTGCTGGCCGATGGCGTCATCGCCGATGCGGGCGATAAAGGAGACTTCAGCACCTAGCCGAGCGGCGGCCACCGCCTGGTTGGCGCCCTTGCCACCGGGCACCACTTGATAGCTGTGGCCGGTCAGGGTTTCACCCGGGCGAGGAAAGTGGGGAACGCGCAGCACGTGGTCTGCATTGACACTGCCCAGAACGACGAGACGATTCATGTTGAGTACTCCTGATGCATCTTGGCATGGACACGAAAGCCGGATCCAGGCCGGGAGGCACCGTAAACCTTGAGAAAAAAGGGGGAGGCGAACCTCCCCCCGTCAACTTACTTGCTGACCACTTGCAGCGGAACCGGGATGGATTTTTCCACCGGCTGCCCCTTGAGCACCTTGTCGGCGGTTTCCACGCCGATGGCACCGATGAGGGCAGGCTGCTGGGCCACGGTGGCGGCCAGTTTACCCTTGGCCACGGCGGCCTTGCCATCGTCGGTGCCGTCGAAGCCGACGATCATCACCTCTTTGCCGGCGGCCTGCACGGCGCGGATGGCACCCAGCGCCATCTCGTCATTCTGGGCGAACACCGCCTGCACGCTCGGGTGAGCGGCCAGCAGGTTCTCCATGACGTTCAGACCCTTGGTGCGGTCAAAGTCGGCGGGCTGGGAGGCCAGCACTTCCAGCTTGTTGGCGGCCACGGCCAGGGCAAAGCCTTCGCCGCGGTCACGGGCGGCGGAGGTACCGGCGATCCCTTCCAGCTGGATCACCTTGGCACCGGCACCCAGCTTCTGGGTGATGAAATCGCCGGCCAGTTTGCCACCCGCCACGTTGTCGGAGGCGATGTGGGCCTTGACGTCACCCTGCGCCGCGCCGCGGTCCAGGGTCAGTACCGGGATGTTGGCCTTGTTGGCGAGGCGAATGGCGTTGCCCACCGCTTCGGAGTCGGTCGGGTTGATCAGGATGGCGTTGACCTTGCGCACGGTGAGATCTTCCATGTTGGAGAGCTCCTTGGCCGGGTCATTCTGGGAATCCAGCACCACCAGCTCGTAGCCAAGCTCCTTGGCCTTGGCTTCGGCCCCTTCCTTCATGGTGACGAAGAAGGGGTTGTTGAGGGTGGAGACCACCATGGCCAGGGTGTGATCGGCGGCCTGGGCGGTGCCCAGCACGGACATGATGGCGGCAGCGAGCAGGGTATTGAGCTTTTTCATCATTTCATTCCTTGTGTGTGCTTACTTGCTTTTGTTATCGATCATCACGGCGAGCAAAATCACGCTGGCCTTGGCGATCATCTGGTAATAGGACGAGACGTCGAGCAGGTTGAGGGCATTGTTGAGGAAGCCGATGATGAGCGCCCCGATCAGGGTACCCATGATGCGGCCCTTGCCCCCCATCAGGCTGGTGCCCCCCAGCACCACGGCGGCGATGGCATCCAGCTCGTAACCCATGCCGGCGGTCGGCTGGGCGGAGGAGAGGCGGGAAGTGACGATGAGCCCGGCCAGTGCCGACAGCATGCCGCACAGACCATACACCGCGAGCTTCACCCGGTCCACATTGATGCCGGAGAGGCGGGTGGCCGATTCGTTGCCGCCCAGGGCATAGATGTAGCGGCCCAGGCGAGTGTGGTTGAGCATGAACCAGGCGAGCAGGAAGACGATGGCCATCAGCCAGATGGGCACCGGCAGACCGAACAGGTAACCGGTACCCAGCCAGGCGAAGTGATCGGCGCCGTCACTGAAACCGGTGGAGATGGGGCGCCCCTCGGTATAGACCATGGTGACGCCGCGCAGGGCGGTCATGGTGACCAGGGTGGCGATGAAGGCCTGCACCTTGCCCTTGGCAATGATGAGGCCGCTGATGCCCCCAAGCAGGGCGCCGGCCCCCAGGGTGAGGGGGATCACCAGCATGATGGGCAGCTCCATGGCCACCATGGTGGCGGCCAGGGCGCCGCACAGGGCCAGCACCGAGCCGACCGACAGATCGATGCCGGCGGTGAGGATGACCAGGGTCATGCCGACCGCCATGATGGCGTTGACCGAGGTCTGGCGCAGGATGTTGAGCAGGTTGTCGGCGGTGAAGAAGTTGGGGCTAAGGAAGGAGACCACGCCGATCAGCACCAGCAGCGCGACCAGGGATTTGTTCTCGATCCACCACTCCTTGCTCATGATGCCGCGGCGGGAAAGGGTTTGGGTTGTCATTGTGCTGCCTCTTGCTCTGCTTGCCACTGTTTGCCGACTGCCGCCGCCATCAGTTTTTCCTGATTGGCGTCGCGGGTATTGAACTCTGCGCTGATGCGCCCTTCGTGCATCACCATGATGCGATCACTCATGCCGAGCACTTCCGGCATCTCGGAGGAGACCAGGATGATGCTCATCCCCTCCTTCTTGAACTGGTTGATGAGCTGATAGATCTCCTTCTTGGCGCCGACATCGACGCCGCGGGTCGGCTCGTCCAGGATCAGCACCTTGGGCCTTGTCAGCAGCCCCTTGGCGATGGCCACCTTCTGCTGGTTGCCGCCGGAGAGGAGCTTGATCAGCTGATCCTGACTCGGGGTCTTGATGTTGAACAGGCGCACATAGTCGCCCACCGCCTGGCGTTCGGCCTGGCCGTCAATCTTGCCACCACGGATGAACTCGCCGAGAGCGCACAGGCTCATGTTTTCGCGCACCGACAGCTCCAGCACCAGGCCATCGCCCTTGCGATCCTCGGAGATGTAGGCGATGCCGGCGGCCAGGCCATCGGCCGGGCTCTTGGGGGCCAGTGCGTGGCCATCCACCGTGATGTCACCGGCGCTGATGGGGCTGGCACCGTAGATGAGCTTCATCAGTTCGGTACGGCCGGAGCCCATCAGGCCGCTGAAGCCCAGAATTTCACCCTGACGCAGGGAGAAGCTCACTCCGCGCACGCCGGGGCCGGCCAGATCCTTGACCTGCAGGCTGACCGGGCCGAGCTCGCGCACCAGGCGCGGGTACTGCTCCTCCAGCCGGCGGCCCACCATCATCTCGATGATCCTGTCTTCGTCGAGCTCGCTCACCGCCTGCTCGCCGATCCACTTGCCGTCGCGCAGCACAGTGACCCGATCGCAGATCTCGAAGATCTCTTTCAGGCGGTGGGAGATGTAGACGATGCCGCAGCCCTGCTCACGCAGCTCGCGGATAACCTTGAACAGCTGCTCGGTCTCGGTGTCGGTCAGCGCATCGGTGGGCTCGTCCATGATGATGACGTTGGCATCAAACGACAGCGCCTTGGCGATCTCCACCATCTGCTGTTCACCGATGGAGAGACTCCCGAGCCGGGTATCCGGGCCGTGTTTGACGCCAAGTCGTGCCAGCAGGGTGCTTGCCCGTTCGCGCAGCTGCTTGTGGTCGATGCTGCCAAAGCGGGTACGGGGCTCGCGGCCGAGGAAGATGTTGGCGGCAATGGAGAGCTCCGGCAGTAGGTTCAGCTCCTGGTGGATGATGCTGATCCCCTGATCCTGGGAGTCGCGGGGCCCTTTGAAGTGAACCGGCTCACCGCGATAACTGATGGTGCCGCTGTCGGCCTGGTAGATGCCGGTCAGCACCTTCATCAGGGTGGATTTGCCAGCGCCGTTTTCGCCGAGCAGGGCCATTACCTGACCCGGGTAGACCTTGAGGCCTGCCTCATCGAGCGCCCGCACCCCGGGGAAGGTCTTGACGATCCCGGTGAGCGACAGAATGGGCGAGGGGGTTGTACTCATGGCTGATTCCTTGAAAAGGCTTAAAACGCCACGCCGGCGCAGAGAATGAGGTTGGCGTAGGGGGTCACTTCGCCGCTGCGCACGATGGCCTTGCTCTGGTGGGAGCGAGCTTTGAATTCTTCGTGCAGGCAGTATTCGATGGTGATGGGCTTGCCTTGGGCAGCGGCGTGCGCCTCCAGCTGATCCACCAGCGCCTGATGGGCGGCGGGGCTGATCTGCTTGATCTCGCTCGCCATGATCACCTTCTCCACCACCAGGTCGGTGAGCAGGGCAGTCAGCACGGTGCCAAGGCTCGGCGTCCCCGCCATCAACGCCAGATCGATGCGCTCGGGGCCCGCCGGAATGGGCAGGCCCGCATCGCAGACGGTGATCTCGTCGGTGTGGCCCATCCTTGCCACCAGGGCACTCAGGGGAGCATTGAGCAGTACGCCTCGTTTCATACAGCACCTCGGCAGGCTATGCCCGCGTATCTGATGTTAGCTAGGCAATCGGTTACGCAACCGGTTGCGTCATGAAGTGGAAGATAGGCGTTCAGGCGTTCTGGATCCACCAGGAGATGGCAGAAATGTGAAAACGATCTCAATGGCGAGGGGAAAGCGGGGAAAAAAGGTGCCAGAAGAGCACTGGCACCCGCAACGAGAGGAATTAGAGGGTGAGCCCTTGTTGCACGCCGGGGCGTGCCAGCATGCGCCGATAGTGATCCACGACCTTGGGAAAGTCGCTGATGGCCACCCCGTCGCCCTCGAGCCAGCTCGCCACCACGAACAGGTAGATGTCGGCCAGGCTGAAGCGCTCCCCCAGCACCCAGGGGCCGGCCAGATAGTGGCGCTCTATCTCGGCAAAGCCCTCGCGCATGTTGTGCGGCACCTTGGCCTGCATGGCGGCGATGGCCTGCGGGTCATCGGCCCAGCGGCTACCACGCCGGCCGTGGGCGTGGGCGACGTGCACGGTGGCGGCGAGGAAGCTGTGCACCTCCTGCATGCGGGCCAGCAGGAAGGGGTCGTCCAGCGGTGCCAGCCCGGCATGGGGAAAACGCTGCGCCACATAAAGCAGCAAGGCCGGCGTCTCGGTGAGCACACCGTGCTCAGTGACCAGAGCCGGGACCCGTCCCTTGGGGTTGATGGCCAGATAGGTGGGGGAGCGCTGCTCGCCGGCCGCCAGATCCAGCCGTTTGACAACGTGAGGGGCACCGGCTTCGGTAAGGGCGATACGCACGGCCATGGCGCAGGTGCCGGGCGCGAGATAGAGGGTCAAATCAGACATGAACATCTCCTTGTGAAGCGCGTGCCCCCTGTTATCCCGGGTGGGGAGGGGCGCGCAAAAAAATCCGCACTGTCGCCTGGCATCCTACGCCCCTGGTGGCCGTCGGCCAAGGGCGGGATCCCGGCCAGGACAAGGAGGGCTGATGAAATCAAAGGCTTTTTGAGTGCAGACGCGCGGGAAAAACGGCTACGCATGCCGGGTCAAATCGCTATAATGTGCTCCCTGAATAGTGGTCTTTCGGATGTTGGATAGTCAATTGAGTAACAAAATGCGGATAGGTGGTTCCCTCGAACAGTCCCTGAGCCAGGGATATCGTCTCGACCTCAAGGGGGTATTGCAGGAGAGCTGGCAACAGACGCGGCGCACCGGGTTCGGCCTGCTGCTGGCCATCGTCGGGGTAACGGCCATCTGGATACTGTTGAGCAACACCCTGCTCGCCCCCTATGTCAATCAGGAAGGGGGTATGGACGTGGCCCTGGTGCTGAGCCTGCTCATCACCGTCATCATGTCGCCCATGACCTCTTCCCTCGACATGCTGGGGTTGCAGCAGTCGGTGGGGGTGCATGCCCGGCCGAGCCAGGTGTTCGACTTCTTTCGCCACTTCCTGCGCCTTGGCAGCCTGAGCCTGCTCGGCAGCCTCATCACCAGCCTGTTCGGCCCGCTGTTCGAGCTGGTGGGTCTGCCGGTGATGCTGGCCTTCATTCCGTCGGCCCTGATCGGCATGGGGCTGGTGTTTACCGTGCCGCTGGTGCTGGAGCGCGGCCTGTCGCCGGCGCAGGCCATTCTGGTTTCCCTGCGGCTGTTTGCCCGCGGCTGGCCCAGCATAGTGCTGCTGCACGGGGTCATGATGGCGCTCTTCTTCCTGGCGCTGATCCCCATGGGGCTGGGGCTTATCTGGGTGGCACCGCTCTATTTCAACTGCAAGGGGATCCTCTACCGGGATCTGTGCGGGGTGGCGGTCGAAGTAACCGACGTGAGCCAGGGCCCCGATCATTTCAACGCCTGACGGGCATGCAGGGCGTCAGACAACAGCAACAGATAGCGGCGCGTGTAGATGCGTGATGCAAAAGGATGGCATATGAACAATCGATACGGGATGGCAGCCGCGCTGTTGATGGCGCCCATGCTGGCAGTGGCGCAGCCCTCCCTTGAGCTGCAGTACGGCACCTTCTACAGCCAGATGAAGACCTTCGCCAAAGGGGAGTTCGGCCACGCCAGGCTGGGTTTTTATCTGACCGATCCGCAAAATGGCCGGCGCTGCCTGCTCACCTCGGCCCGTGTCTCGACCCTGGATCGGGACGTGACGGCTGAGGTGACCGTTGACAGCGAATTGCGACTGCCCTATGACGACGATCTGAATCTCGACAAGGCAAGCGTGGTGGTGGGGCTCACCGAGCCTCATGCAGCTTGCGATCTGTCGGTGCAGGTAATGGCGGATGTGCCGCCGCCGGCAGACAGTCGGTGGGAGCTCAAGGTGAGCGAGCTGACGGGCCGTCAGCACGACATGCAGAGCCTGCTGGAGAAGCTGGCCGGCGTGGTCGGCAAGTATTTCCTGCCCGAGATGACGGGGGTGAGGGTCAGCCTGGTGCAGCCAAGCGGCACCGCCTACCTCATCGACGGTGCTCGCCAGCTGCCGCTGCCCTGGCAGGAGGGGCAACTGCTGTTGAGCAACGCCCAGCTGGCGGAGTTTGCAGAGGGCAAGCTGCAGCTGCAGGGAGAGATCCTGCGGTTGACGCCCTGGCTGCACAAGGGCTAGCCCATCTTGAGCCGCCACTGAGGGTGGCCGGCATAAAAATGAAAAAAGGAGCGCTTGGCGCTCCTTTTTTCATTGGTGATGGTGAGGGCTTAGCGCACCTCAATCACGTCCAGCATGTCCATCTCATCGATGTCCAGCAGCGGTGCCTTGGGCAGTTCGGGCGGATCAAACGCCTTGTCGCCGCCGTCGATGATGCCGGAGTCGCGGTTGATGCTCTTGAAGTCAAACAGCTTGTGATCGAGCAGGTGGCTCGGGATCACGTCCTGAATGGCGGTGAACATGGTCTCGAGACGACCCGGGAAGCGGCGATCCCACTCCTGCATCATCTGCTTGATGGCCTGGCGCTGCAGGTTCTCCTGAGAACCGCACAGGTTGCACGGGATGATGGGGAAGGCCTTGACCTCGGCATAGCGCACCAGGTCCTTCTCCTTGCAGTAGGCAAGCGGGCGGATCACCACGTTCTTGCCATCGTCACTCACCAGCTTGGGCGGCATGGACTTGAGCTTGCCGCCGTAGAACATGTTGAGGAACAGGGTCTCGAGGATGTCGTCGCGGTGGTGACCAAGGGCAATCTTGGTGCAACCCAGCTCCTGGGCGGTGCGGTAGAGAATGCCGCGGCGCAGGCGGGAGCAGAGGGCGCAGGTGGTCTTGCCCTCCGGCACCTTCTCCTTGACGATGGCGTAGGTATCTTCTTCGACGATCTTGAAGTCGATGCCAAGGGTGCTCAGGTATTCGGGCAGCACGTGCTCGGGGAAGCCGGGCTGCTTCTGATCCAGGTTGACCGCCACCAGATCGAAGTGGATGGGGGCGCTGGCCTTCAGGCTCATCAGGATGTCGAGCATGGCGAAGCTGTCCTTGCCGCCGGACAGGCACACCATGACCTTGTCACCCTCTTCAATCATGTTGAAGTCGGCGATGGCCTGACCTACGTTGCGCCGCAGGCGCTTCTGCAGTTTGTTGAAACTGTATTTTTCTTTGGCGTTAAGCTCTTCTAGCATGACCTGAAACCCGGGACAAAAATAAGCGGCTTATTATAGCCATGTCCCGGGGGAGGGCAAGAAAGGCTTATGCTGGACGGCGGCTATCGACCGGGCAGCTGTAGTCGGCGGGCTTGAGGATCAGCATGTCGCAGGCGAGGCGATCCACCACATGTTCAGCTGTGTTGCCAAGCAGGGCGGCGGAGAGCCCGGTGCGACCGACGCACCCCATGATCATCAGGGTGGCCTGCAGCTCGCCGGCGAGATCGGGTAGCACCTCTTCGGGCAGGCCTTCCGCCACCCGGGTCCAGAGATGGCCGATGCCGTATTTGTCGGCGTGGCTCAGCAGCAGGCTCTCGTGGTGTTTGCGAATGGCGTCGTTGTAGGCGTTGGGGTCAAACTCCGGTAGCTCGATGGCCACGTTGACCGGGGTACCGGGGTAGGTGTTGACCAGATAGAGGTTGGAGCCGAGCAGCTCGGCGATGGCGATCCCCTCTTCGGTGATCCGCTCGTTGAGCAGCTTCTGATCCTGATCGTCGCTGGAGCAATTGATGGCGGCGATGATGTTGCCGCCCCGCTGCCAATGCCCCTCTTTCACCAGCAGCACGGGGCAGGGGCACTTGCGCAGCAGGTGCCAGTCGGTGGGGGTGAAGATGAAGGTTTGCAGGAAGGAGTGGTGGTGAGTCGCCTTGACCACCAGATCGTGGCGCTGCTCCAGCACTTCCTGAATGATGCATTCGAAGGGACGGTTATGCCAGACCACCTTGATCTCGCAGTCCAGCCCACGGGCACGGTAGGGTTTGAGTATGTCGTCGAGCCACTCACGGCGCTGGGAAATGACTCCGTGGCGCATCTCTTCCCGCTCGTCCACCGACAGCATGGCGGTCATTTCATACGAGAAGTCGTAAATGGTGAGTAACAGGGTCAGCTGCGCCCCTTCATCCAGCTCGGCGACCTTGACCGCACGTTCGAGGGCGATTTGCCGCTCTTCTTCCGGGTTGATGACCACCAGGATTTTTCGGTACTTGACCATATTCTCCTCCTCCTTGGCAAAAATACCAATGATGGCAGACCTTTAGCCATTACAGCTTAGCTCAGGAGGAGAAGGGGGGACGTGTGCCGGATCAAATTTCGGGGTAAACCGATCCGGCACCAGAGAGAGGAGGCTTAACCGCAGGGGGGACGGGTTGCACCGGCCATGACGCCGAGGGCGACGTGATCCAGCACGGTAATGTATTTGCCCTTGACGCTGATGAGGCCTGACTTCTGGAAACGGCCCAGCAGACGGCTGATGGTCTCGACGGTGAGGCCGAGGTAGTTGCCGATGTCGCCGCGGGTCATGGAGAGGCGGAACTCCTTGGCGGAGAAACCGCGCTCGGAGAAGCGCACCGACAGGTTGTGCAGGAAGGCGGCAAGGCGCTCTTCGGCATTCTTCTTGGAGAGCAGCAGGATCATCTCCTGGTCGCCCATGATCTCGTTGCTCATCAGCCGCATGATCTGCTGGCGCAGCTTGGGCATCTTGCCGGAGAGATCGTCAAGCACGTCGAACGGGATCTCGCACACCATGGCGGTTTCCAGCGCCTGGGCGAAGGAGGGGTGCGCCTGCTTGTGGATGGCGTCAAAGCCGACCAGATCGCCAGCCAAGTGGAAGGCGGTGATCTGCTCGTCACCCTGCTCGGTAATGGTGTATGACTTGATGGTCCCGGAACGGATGGCGTAGAGCGATTTGAGCTCATCGCCGGCCTTGAACAACTCTTCACCCTTCTGGATCGGCTTCTTGCGCTCGATGATGCTGTCCAGCTGATCGAGCTCGTTGTCGTTCAGAGTGAAGGGAATGCAGAGCTGGCTGATGCTGCAATCCTGGCAATGAATTGCACAGCCACCGCTCTGAATACGTCTGCCAGGTTTCTTTTCCGGGATCATAGGCTCATACGAATAATTGATTTATATCAAACAAGTTTACCATCAACTCATCCGTTTTGGATAGGGTTTCAAAAGGATGCAATCCCGAACCAGAGGGTATGCAGCCCGTATGCGATGAGCAGCAGGGCCCCGCCAAGGCGCAAACTGCGCAGGGTCAGCCAGTAGCGCAGTCGATCCGCCAGCCCTCCCAGCGCAAACAGGGTCGGCAGGGTGCCGAGGCCGAAAAAGAGCATGATCAGTGCGCCGCCAGCGGCCGATCCCGCCGCCGCGCTCCAGGTCAGCATGGAGTAGACCAGCCCGCAGGGGAGCCAGCCCCATACCATGCCAAACGGCAGTGCCTGCCAGGCCGAAGTGAAGGGGATGAACTTGCCCGCCAGCGGCTTGAGGCGGGGCCACAACCTGGCGCCAATGCGCTCGAGCAGCAACACCCCCTGCCACCAGCCAGCGAGATAGAGCCCGAGGGCAATCATCAGGAAGGCCGCTACCAGCCGCAGGCCGGCGATGGCGTGCTTGCCCGCGCCGAGCTCGCTGGTGGTGGCGAGCAAGCCCCCGACCAGGGCGCCGGCGATCACATAGCTGAGGATCCGGCCGAGGTTGTAGTTGAGCAGGTAACCGAGCCGGCCCCAGAAGTGTTGCTTCTCGGCAGGAATGGCCATGGAGAGGGCGGCGGAGACGCCGCCGCACATGCCGATGCAGTGGCCGGCGCCGGCCAGTCCCACCAGCAGGGCGCCCAGCAGATCAAGGGTGGCCGTCATCTTTGTGCTCGTGCTCGGCGTGTTTGGGGGCGGGTTGCTCTTCATCGAACAGGATATTGGAACCCTGGCGGTCGAGATCTTCAAACTGCTCGGAGCGAATGGCCCAGAAGAAGACGGCGCCGGCGATGATGACGAAGAGGATGGCAATGGGGATGAGGACGAAGATGATGTTCATGCAGCAAACCTTGCAATAAGAGGGGTCATGGTACACCCGTTGGTGGCCGCGGGCCCGTCGATTTGATGGTGAAGGGAGCCTGACTGGAGCCCGCTCCCTTCACCCTGTCTGTCCTTGTGGCCACGGCTCAGCGGTTGAGCCGCATGGAGTTGGTGACCACGATGAGGGAGCTCAGCGACATGCCCGCCGCCGCCACGTAGGGGGGCAGCCAGCCGCTCGCCGCCAGCGGCAGCACCAGCAGGTTGTAGCCGATGGACCAGGCGAAGTTCTCCTTGATGATCTTGCGGGTGCGCAGCGCCAGGGCGCGGGCATCCAGCAGGCGGGAGAGATCGTCGGCCAGCAAAATGGCGTCGGCGCTGTTCTTGGCAAGATCGGTGCCGCCGGCCATGGCGAAGGAGGCGTGGGCGCCGGCCAGCACAGGGGCGTCGTTGATGCCATCACCTACCATGATGCTGATGTCGCCGTGGGCTTCGTGCTCCTTGAGATAGGCCAGCTTGCCATCCGGGGTGACGCCCTTGACCAGCTCGTCGACCCCCAGCTCGCGGGCCACCTCGTCGGCCTGGGCCGAGCTGTCGCCGGTGAGGATGGTGGTCTTGAGGCCGGCCGCCTTGAAGGCCTGGATCAGCGCCTTCGCATCGGGGCGCAGGGTGTCGGTCAGCAGGAAACGGGCGAGCGCCCGATCCTCGTCGGCCAGATAGATGACCAGCCCGTCCGCTTGCGCTTCGTGGGCATCGCTGATGCCGAGCCAACGGGCACTGCCGAGGCGATAGTGACGTCCCTCGATCATCCCTTCGATACCGTGTCCGATGACGGGGGTCACCTTGCTGGCCGCCAGCAGCACGGCGTCGTCTGCGGCGTTGCTGCGAAAGGCGCGGGCGATGGGGTGTTCGGAATAGGCCTCCAGGGCGCGGGCGATGGCAAGGCAGCGCGCCTCGTCGAAATTGCCCAGGGCCTCCGTGCTGGTCAGGCTGATGTTGCCCGTGGTCAGGGTGCCGGTCTTGTCCATCACGATGCGGTTGGCCCGGGTCAGCACGTCCAGCACGTGGCCGCGGCGCAGCAGGATGCCGGCACGGGTCAGGCGGGCGGTGGCCGAGGTGAGCGCGGTGGGGGTGGCCAGCGACAGGGCGCAGGGGCAGGTCGCCACCAGCACCGCCAAAGTGACCCAGAAGGCCTGCTCCGGCTGATGGAAGTGCCAGAAGGTCCATACGCCAGCGGCGATGAACAGCAGCACCAGAATGAAGTGGCGGGAGAGCACGTCCGCCATCTGAGCGATGGCCGGTTTGTCGTCCAGCGCGTGATCCTGCAGCCGCATGATCTGGGCCAGACGCGACTCTTCGATACGATGACTGACCCGGATCTCCAGCGGCGCGTCGGTGTTGATGGTGCCGGCGTAGACGGCATCTCCCGCCTGTTTGAGCAGCGGCAGCTGTTCGCCAGTCAGCATGGATTCGTTGAGGCTGGCCTGCCCAAGCAGTATGGTGCCGTCCGCCGGCAGGGTGGCCCCCGCCAACACTCGCACCCGATCGCCTACCTGCAGCGTCTTGGCGGCCACCTCGTGTTCGCCATCCTCATCGAGTCGGGTGGCCATGATGGGCACCAGCCGCGCCAGATTGGAGCTCGACTCGGAGGCCTTGCGTCTGGCCCGCAGCTCGAGGAAGCGCCCCAGCAGCAGGAAGAAGACGAACATGGTGATGGAGTCGTAATAGACCTCACCGGTGTTGAACACGGTGGCCCACATGGAGGCGACGAAGGCACCGATCAGCGCCAGTGACACCGACACGTCCATGGAGAGGTGCCCCTGCCTGAGGCTGCGCCAGGCGCCCACGTAGAAGGGCTGGGCCGAGTAGATCATGATGGGGGTGGAGAGCAGCAGACTTATCCACTTGAAGTAGACCATGAACTCCTCTTCGACGCTGATGAAGAGGTCCATGTAGAGCGCCACCGCGCACATCATCACCTGCATGGAACCGAGCCCCGCCAATGCCAGCCGGAACATGTAGCTGCGCACCTCTTTGGCGTAAAGCGCTTCCTGCTGGTGAGTCTGGAAGGGGTAGGCGCGATAGCCAATCTTGGCAAAGCCCTTGAGGATGTCGCTCAACGAGAGCCGGTCCGGATCCCACTTGATGCGGGCCCTGTGGGTAGTGGTGTTGACGTTGATGTAGTGCAGTCCGGTCAGGTTGCCCAGATGGCGTTCGATGAGCCAGGCACAGGCAGCGCAGGTCAAGCCTTCCACCGTCAGCTGGATCTCGCGCACCTTGTGACTACCGGTGGCGCTGTCGGTGACAAAGTCCTGCTGTACTTCGGCCAGATCGTAGTGGGTGAGGGCGGCGAGCTCCTCGGGCACCAGCTCGCCCTTGGTGCCGGGGGCGGTGCGGTGCTCGTAGTAGCTGGCCAGGCCGCACTCCAGAATGGTTTCCGCTACCGCCTGACAACCGGGGCAGCACATGGGTTGGACTATGCCCTTTATCTCGAGGGCATAGCGGCTGCCGGCGGGCACCGGCTCACCACAGTGAAAGCAGCCAGTCATGGCAGATTGTCGCAGACCACCGGGTCTGCGGATGAAAAGCGGTGACCGCCGATCAGGGCCGGCAGGTCAGGATGACGCGGGCCAGTCATGACTCAGCGCCCTTTGGGATCGAGTTCGACGGGGGCCTTGGTGGGGAGCTGGACAGTCTCTTGCAGCCGCCATTCGTGGTTGAAGGCATCCACCCGCACGTGCCACTTGCCGGTGAGCGGCTTGTCGAGCAGCAGGCGATAGACACCGTTGCCGTCGGCGGTCACCATGTGCTCGCTGTCCATGCCGGCGAGAGTGGGGTGAAACAGGGAGAGGTAGAGCGCCTGGCCGGCCGGGATATCCCCTGACAGCGGCTTGAGGGTCAGCTCGTTGCCGTTGACCTCCAGCGCGATGTGGATGTTGAGGGCTTCGGAGCGATCAAACTTGCTGAGATCCTGATTAATCTCTTTGCCTTGCTTGTAATAGTCTTCGGCCACTAGGTTGACGCCATCCTTGCTGGCGATGATCGCCGTGCTGATGCTGCCGATCACGGCTGCGGTCGGGAGGGCGATGATGAACCAGGGCCAGAATTGGCGATACCAGGGTTGGGACATAGTGCTACTACCGTGAAACCAGTGGTTAACGAAACAGAGGGATTTCAGTCAACACAAGATAACAAAAAGCCTCGAAGAGTCGAGGCTTTTTGCTGAGTAATCACGTGTTTATCACATGTTACTGCTTATTTTGCTGGTCGTTGTGGGACAAGCTGTAAACGTAGGAGGCGAGCAGGTGCACCTTGTCTTCACCCAGAATATCCTTCCAGGCCGGCATCACGCCGTGACGACCGTGGGTGATGGTCTGCTCGACCACCTGACGGGAGCCGCCATAGAGCCAGGTGTTGTTGGTGAGATCCGGTGCCCCGAAGGCGATGCCGCCCTTGGCGTCCGGACCGTGACAGGCGGCGCAGATGGTGAAGCGCGCTTCACCCTTCTTGGCTTCCACCATGTCCACCTTGCGACCAGAGAGGCTCAGCACGTAGGAGGCCACTTCGCGGACACCGTCCTTGCCGAGGATCTCGCCCCAGGCGGCCATCACGCCCTGACGACCGCCCATGATGGTGGTCTTGATCTGGTCGGGCGCGCCGCCCCACTGCCATTCGCTGTCGGTCAGGTTCGGGAAACCGCGACCGCCGCGGGCATCGGAGCCGTGGCACTGGGAGCAGTTCTGCAGGAACAGACGCTGACCCACCTTGCGGGCTTCCGGATCGGCGGCGATCTCCTCGATGGCGCGATAGGTCTTGCCATCGGCCTGATAGGCCAGCTCGCGGAACTTGGCGCCGTAGATCTCGTCAGCTTTGACGAGCTCGCGATCGTACTCCACCGCACGGCCTTCAGCCTTGGCGGAAGCCGCCGCCGCCTTGGACTCGGCCAGCGAGCGTACGTCCTGGTTGGAGCTCTGCCAGCCCAGCACGCCCTTGAAGTTGCCAAGGCCCGGGAAGGCAATCAGATAGACCAGACCGGTGACGATGAAGAAGAGGAACATGTAGGTCCACCACTTCGGCAACGGGTTGTTGATCTCTTCGATACCGTCGAAAGCGTGTCCCATGGACTTGCCTTCTTCCACCCCCATCTTGTCGCGCAGGCACCATACCAGCAGCAAGAAGCAGCCGAGGATGGTCCCCAGACTGATGACGGTCACAAAAATGCTAAACAAAGTGCTCATTATTGTTTCGCTCCTGCGTTCTTGTTATCAGCACTGGGTTGCTCGTCGTCGGCAAATACCAGATTGGCAGCCTCGTCGAAGGAGGTCTTGCGGCGCTTGCTGTAGGCCCAGACGATGATGCCGATCATGATGGCCATCAACAGCAGGGTATACAGGCCGCGAAAAGTGCCGTAATCCATATCCTGACTCCTTTATTTCAGGGCATGACCCAGTGATTGCAGATAGGCTACCAGCGCATCCAGCTCGGTCTTGCCCTTCACGGCCTCACCGGCCCCCTGAATGTCGGCATCCGTGTAGGGTACGCCGAAGTGATCGCGGAACAGGGCCAGCTTCTTGCCGGTCAGCTCACCGGTCAGCACGTTGGTGTCGAGCCAGGGGAAGGCGGGCATGTTGGACTCGGGCACCACGTCGCGCGGGTTGATCAGGTGGGCACGGTGCCAGTCGTCGGAATAACGACCGCCAACCCGGGCCAGATCCGGACCGGTACGCTTGGAGCCCCACAGGAAGGGGTGCTCCCAGACGCTCTCACCGGCGACCGAGTAGTGGCCGTAACGCTCGGTTTCGGCGCGGAACGGACGGATCATCTGGCTGTGGCAGACGGTGCAGCCTTCGCGGATGAAAATGTCGCGCCCTTCCATCTGCAGGGCGGTGTAGGGCTTGAGGCCCTCGACCGGCTCAGTGGTCTGCTTCTGGAAGAACAGCGGGGTGATTTCCACCAGGCCCCCCAGGCTGATGGCAAATATGATGCCGACCACCAGCATGGGAACGCTCTTTTCAAAGATCTCGTGACGGTTATTGTTGCTCATGCTTTGACCTCTTCAATCATGCTGGCTGTGCGACAGGTTCCAGGGAACCTTTGGGCGCAGTGATGGTGCGATAGGCGTTGTAGGCCATCAGCAACATGCCGGTGACAAAGAAGCAGCCACCCAGGAAGCGCACGAAGTAGAAGGGATAAGAGGCCTGCAGCGCTTCTACGAAGCTGTAGGTCAGGGTGCCGTCGTCGTTGACCGCACGCCACATCAGACCCTGCATCACACCGGAAATCCACATGGCGACGATGTAGAGCACGGTACCCACGGTCGCCAGCCAGAAGTGGACGTTGATGAGCTTGATGCTGTACATGCGGCCCTGGCCGAACAGGTTCGGGATCAGGTGATACACGGCACCGATGGAGACCATGGCAACCCAGCCCAGCGCGCCGGAGTGGACGTGACCGATTGTCCAGTCGGTGTAGTGGGAGAGGGCGTTGACGGTCTTGATCGCCATCATGGGGCCTTCGAAGGTGGACATGCCGTAGAACGACAGGGACACGATCAGGAAGCGCAGGATGGGGTCGTAACGCAGTTTGTGCCAGGCACCGGAAAGGGTCATGATGCCGTTGATCATGCCGCCCCAGGAGGGGACGAACAGGATCAGGGACATTACCATGCCGAGGGACTGTGCCCAGTCAGGCAGGGCGGTATAGTGCAGGTGGTGCGGACCGGCCCAGATGTAGAGGGAGATCAGCGCCCAGAAGTGGACGATGGAGAGACGGTAGGAGTAGACCGGACGACCCGCCTGTTTCGGTACGAAGTAGTACATCATGCCGAGGAAGCCGGCAGTCAGCAGGAAGCCTACCGCGTTGTGGCCATACCACCACTGCACCATGGCATCCATGGCGCCGGAGTACATGGAGTAGGACTTCATGCCCGAAAGCGGCACTTCCATGTTGTTGACGATGTGCAGCACGGCCACCGTGATGATGAAGGCACCGAAGAACCAGTTCGCCACATAGATGTGGGAGGTGGTGCGCTTGACCAGGGTGCCGAAGAAGACCACGGCATAGGCGACCCAGACGATGGTGATGGCGATATCAATCGGCCATTCCAGCTCTGCGTACTCCTTGGAGGTGGTGTATCCCAGCGGCAGCGAAATGGCGGCAGAAAGGATGATGGCCTGCCAGCCCCAGAACACGAAGGTCGCCAGCGGGCCACCAAACAGTCGGGTTTGACAGGTGCGTTGCACCACATAGAAGGAGGTCGCCATCAGGGCGCTACAGCCAAATGCGAAGATGACCGCGTTGGTGTGCAGAGGGCGAAGGCGACTGTAAGTCAGCCAGGGAGTATCAAAGTTGAGGGCAGGCCAGATCAACTGGGCTGCAATCAGTACGCCAACCGACATGCCGACAATTCCCCAGACAATCGTCATGACGGTGAACTGGCGAACAACGGTGTAGTTGTACTCAGGATGGTTAGTTGTATGGCTCATCGTTGTATTCCGCTTCCGATGCTGCTGTTGTTTGATTTTGTGTCCAGTGAGGTGGACCGACTTCATTGGCTACTGCCTTTTCTCTTGTTAACAACTGTTAATAAAAGGAAAAGCAAAAAGTAGCTAAATGAAAATTCAATGGGAATGATACTGAACTGACAGGTAAAATAACAGTATAAACAGTGATATATTTGGCTCCGTTGGGTCTCGCCTGTTCAATTATTTACCTTGCGCGAGATCACGAAAATGTCATTTTTCAGACATCTTACAAGGTTGTTTTTTCATGAAAGAGAGACTCACTTCACGCAAAATTATTCATTTGGCGATCGTGTTGACTATTTTGCTCGGTTTGGTTGCCTATCGAACCTGGTTCGATGGCGCGCAGACGGCGATGGCAAGCTCGGAAAAAGATCAGATTTGTGATCTGTCCCACAGCTCATGCCCCCTGCAGGCGGGGAATAAGCCGCTGACCGCCCGCATTGCCTCGCTGCCGGTACAGGCCGAACGTGACTTCGTGATACAGCTTCAGGGCGGCGATCCGGCCGTCACGCCGGTGAAGGCGTGGCTGGAGGGGCGGGACATGTTCATGGGGACCATTCCGGTCACCTTTGAGGCCACAGCCCAGGGCTGGCAAGGGACGACCCTGGTGGGATCCTGCACCTCGCCGATGATGGTCTGGCTGCTCAATATCGAGTGGAGCAATGGCCAGCGCCAGCAACTGGCGCTCTCCGTCGCCCGCTGAGAGCCTCCTTCTGAGGTGCAAAAGGAGGGGGCAAGGTGAAAATTGATTTGAATTTTTCAGGCAGGGCGTTACCTTGCACTGATTGTCAGGGAGTGAAGTTCATTTAATCATGATTGAAAAACAAGCATTTTATCGCACGCTCAACCAGCAGGCCCAGGCATTGCTGGAGGGAGAGCCGGATCTCATCGCCAACCTGGCCAACCTGTCCGCCCTGCTCAATCAGGAGCTGACCGACATCAACTGGGTCGGCTTTTACCTGTTGCAGGGGGAGACCCTGGTGCTCGGCCCGTTCCAGGGCAAGCCGGCTTGCGTACGCATTCAGGTCGGGCGCGGGGTATGCGGCACGGCGGTGGCCGAGGGCAAGACCCAGCTCATCGACGACGTGCACCAGTTTGAGGGGCATATCGCCTGCGACGGTGCCAGCAATGCCGAAATCGTGATCCCGCTGCGCCGTGGTGGCGAGATCATTGGTGTACTGGATATCGATAGTCCAATCTTTAACCGCTTTGACGAGCAGGACCGGATTGGCCTCGAAGAAACGGTGCAAATTTTGGAAAGCATGCTCTAAGTCATTGCTTGATGGTTCGCAAAAGGCCCCAAGCTCTCTATAATGGGGCCTTTGTTGTGCTCGGGCGTGCCCGTGCGTTTATATGAAAGCCAAGGTTATACATGGAAAACACTGAGAAGCTGAAGAACAGTAAAGAGATCGTTGCCTACCTGGTCGAGAAATTCCCGGCCTGCTTCATCGCTGAAGGAGAGGCCAAGCCGCTCAAGATTGGCATCTTCCAGGATTTGGCCGAGCGTCTTGCTGACGACGCCAGAGTCTCCAAGACCATGCTGCGCTCCGCTCTGCGTCAATACACCTCCAGCTGGCGTTACCTGCATGGCCTCAAGGCCGGCCAGGCCCGTGTCGATCTGGACGGCAACCCGGGCGAGCTGCTCACCGAAGAGCACATCGAGCACGCCAAGCAAGCCCTGAAGGAGAGCAAAGAGCGCGTCTTTGCCAGCCGTCGTACCAACAATAAAGAAGAGAAGGCCAAGCAGCCGCGTCGTCCAGCCCCGCGCAAGGCCGATGCCGCCGCCAAGTCCAGCAAGCCGAAAGCCGCTCCCAAGGCTGCTCCGGTTGCCGACGAGGCCCCGTTGGTCAAGGTGGATGCCGCTACCCTGAAAGTAGAGCAGGGTGTGCGCGTGGTGCTGGGCAAGTCGCCGGTACCGGCCACCATCAAGGAAGTGACCAAGGATGACGTTCAGGTTCAATTGCAGACCGGCATGATGCTGCGGGTCAAATTCGAGCACCTGGTTCTCTAAGGAGACAAATGTTGAAGCATGGCGTAATTCGTTTTTCCCTCGTTGCCTGTAGCCTGGCGCTTGCCGGGCTTGCACAGGCCATCGAGCCGGTGCTCAAGGAAAGTGATTTGCCTGTGTTGGCTCAGGAGAGCCAACATGCTACGGCTAGCAAGCGAATTGCCAATCTGTTTACCCGCTCGCATTACAAGCAGTTCAAGCTGGACGATGCCTTTTCCTCCGTGATCTTTGACAAGTATCTGGAGAATCTGGATTACAGCCGCAACCTGTTTCTGGCCTCTGACATCAGCCGTTTTGAAAAGTACCGTACCGGCTTTGACACCGACCTCGAAAGAGGGCGGCTGGCACCGGCCTACGAGATGTTCAACCTGAGTCAGCAGCGGCGTTATGAGCGGTTCGAATACGCCCTCAAACTGCTCGATACTCCTTTCGATTTTACCCAGCCCGACAACTACGTGTTTGATCGGGAAGGGGCGGCCTGGCCGAAAGACGAGGCCGAACTCAACGAGTTGTGGCGCCAGCGGGTCAAGTTCGATGCCCTGAGCCTCAAGCTCAGCGGCAAGGAGTGGCCCGAGATCAAGGAGCTGCTCGGCAAGCGTTACAACAACGCCATCAAGCGGATGTCCCAGACCGAGAGCGAGGATGTATTCCAGCTCTTCATGAACTCCTTCGCTCGCGCCATCGAGCCGCACACCAGCTATCTGTCTCCGCGCAGCGCCGATCGTTTCAACACCGAGATGAACCTCTCGCTGGAGGGGATTGGTGCCGTGCTGCAGGCCGAAGATGACTTCACCGTCATTCGCTCCCTGGTGCCTGGCGGCCCGGCTGCCAAGTCCAACCACCTGAAACCGGATGACAAGATCGTCGGGGTAGGGCAGGACGACGGCAAGATTGTCGACGTGATCGGCTGGCGTCTCGATGACGTGGTCGAGCTCATCAAGGGGCCCAAGGGCAGCAAGGTGAAGCTGGAGATCCAGCGCGGCAAGGGCGCCAGCGCCAAGACCGAGCAGATCGAGCTGGTACGTGACAAGGTGCGTCTGGAAGACAGGGCCGCCAAGTCCAAGGTGATCACCGCCGAGGGCAAGAAGATCGGCGTGCTCGAGATCCCGAGCTTCTACGTCAACCTGCACGACGACGTGATCAAGGAGCTCTCCAGCCTCAACAAGCAGAAGATCGAGGGTCTGATCGTCGATCTGCGTGGCAACGGCGGCGGTGCGCTGACCGAGGCCTCTGCCCTGAGCGGCTTGTTCTTCGCGAGCGGCCCTGTGGTGCAGATCCGGGATCACATGGGCCGCATCACCGTCAACGGTGATGACGACGGCAACGTCTACTACGGCGGCCCCATGTCGGTGATGATCGACCGCTACAGCGCCTCGGCCTCCGAGATCTTCGCCGCCGCCATGCAGGATTACGGCCGCGCCCTGATCCTCGGCGAGAACTCGTTTGGCAAGGGCACGGTGCAGCAGCATCGCAGCCTCGCCAAGGTTTATGACTTCTACGAGCAGCCGCTTGGTCACGTGCAGTACACCATCGCCAAGTTCTACCGGATCAACGGTGGCAGCACCCAGAACAAGGGTGTCGCCCCGGACATCAGCTTCCCCACCGCGGTGGCACCGGAAGAGACGGGCGAGAGCCGCGAGTTCAACGCCCTGCCGTGGGACAAGATAGCGTCGGCCAAGTACGACAAGCTCGGCAACTTTGCCAGCTTGCTGCCCAAGCTGCAGGCGGCCCACGAGGCGCGGATCAACAAGGATCCGGAGTTTGCCTACGTGATGCAGGACATCGCCGAGTACAAGGAGGAGAAAGACAAGAAGTCGGTCTCCTTGAACGAGGCGGAGCGTCTGGCGGATCAGGCCAAGCAGGACGAGAAGGCGCTCAAGCGCGCCAACGAACGCCTGACTCGCCTGGGTAAGCCGACGGTGAAGAGCCTGGACGATCTGCCTGCCGATTTTGAGGCACCCGATGAGTATCTGGTCGAGGCTGCCAACATCACGGCGGATCTGGCCAAGCTCAGCAAACGCGGCTGAACAGGGACAGCCAATTAATCAGCAAGGGCGACTTCGGTCGCCCTTTCCTTTGCCTGAATGCAAACTATTTGACCCTGCCAACCGGTTATGACAGCCTCTGACACGTCAATAACAAGCGTGGAAGCAAACAATAATGACCGATCACTCCCAGGCCATGACGGCCAAATATCGCCAGGATTACCAGGCTCCGCTCTACTGGTGCGACAGCATCGACCTCGATTTCCAGCTGCAGGAGCCGCAGACCCGGGTCACCGCCATCTCCCGCCTGCGTCGTAACGGCGACCACAAGGAGCCGCTGGTGCTGGATGGCGAAGGGCTGGTCCTGCACGCCATCAGCGTGGACGGGGTTGCCTTTACCCAGTACGAGCAGGGGGAGAGCAGCCTGACCCTGTTCAACCTGCCGGCCGAGTGCGTGCTGACCATAGTCACCGACATCAACCCGGCCGCCAACACCGCGCTGGAAGGGCTCTACAAGTCCGGCGATGCCTACTGTACCCAGTGCGAGGCGGAAGGGTTCCGACGCATCACCTATTACATGGACAGGCCCGACATCTTGGCCCGCTACAGCACTCGCATCACCGCCGACAAGGCCAAATATCCTTTCCTGCTCTCCAACGGCAACAAGGTCGACAGCGGCGATCTGGATGGCGGTCGCCACTTCGTGCAGTGGCAGGATCCCTTCCCCAAGCCGAGCTATCTGTTTGCCCTGGTGGCCGGGGACTTCGACGTGGAGCGCAGCCACTACACCACCAAGAGCGGCCGCAAGGTGGCCCTCGAGATCTTCGTCGACAAGGGCAACCTGGACAGAGCCGGTTTCGCCATGGAGAGCCTCATCAACTCCATGCGCTGGGACGAGCAGCGCTTCGGCCTCGAGTACGACCTCGACATCTACATGATCGTGGCGGTGGACTTCTTCAACATGGGCGCAATGGAGAACAAGGGGCTCAACATCTTCAACTCCAAGTTCGTGCTGGCCAACCCGGCTACCGCCACCGACAGCGACTACCACGGCATCGAGCGGGTGATCGGCCACGAATACTTCCACAACTGGACCGGCAACCGCGTTACTTGCCGCGACTGGTTCCAGCTCAGCCTGAAAGAGGGGCTGACGGTGTTCCGGGATCAGGAGTTCTCCTCCGATCTGGGTTCGCGCGGGGTCAATCGCATCAACAACGTGCGCACCGTGCGCGGCCCGCAGTTTGCCGAGGATGCCGGCCCCATGGCCCATCCCATCCGCCCGGATGTGGTGATCGAGATGAACAACTTCTACACCCTGACCGTCTACGAGAAAGGCTCGGAAGTGATCCGCATGCTGCACACCCTGCTGGGTGAGGAGGCCTTCCAGGCGGGCATGCGCCTCTATTTCGAGCGCTTTGACGGTCAGGCGGTCACCTGCGATGACTTCGTGCAGGCGATGGAGGATGCCTCCGGGGTGGATCTCGGTCGCTTCCGCCGCTGGTACAGTCAGTCCGGCACCCCCGAGCTCACCGTGTCCGACGAGTACGATGCCGACAGCGGCGTCTATTGCCTGCACGTGAGCCAGCACACCCCGCCGACCCAGGATCAGCCGCAGAAACTGCCGCTGCATATCCCCCTCGACATCGAACTCTATGACGAGCAGGGGGCCATCATCCCGCTGCAGTACCAGGGCAAGGCCATCGGCAACGTGCTGGACGTGCTGGAAGCGGAGCAGACCTTCGTGTTCGACAAGGTATCGGTCAAGCCGGTGCCCTCCCTGCTGCGAGACTTCTCGGCGCCGGTCAAACTGCATTTTGACTACAGCGACGAGGCATTGGCCTTCCTGATGCGCCATGCCCGTAACGAGTTTGCCCGTTGGGATGCGGCGCAGATGCTGATCAACAAGGCGGTCATCGACGGCGTGGCCCGGACTCAGCAAGGGCAGGGGGTTGATGTCTCCCGGACCCTGCTGGCGGCCTTTGTCGCCATCCTCGACGACGAGGGGCTCGACCCTGCCCTCAAGGCGGAGATCCTGGCGTTGCCGGGTGAGGCGACCCTGGCCGAGCTGTTCGAGGTGGCCGATGTCGATGCCATCCATCAGGTACGCAACGAGATCCAGACCTCGCTGGCCCAGGCCTTCGGGGCCCGTCTGGTGGCCTGCTACGAGAGTTTGCGCCTGCCGGCTTATCAGGTGGTGCACGCCGACATGGCCAAGCGGGCGCTCAAGGGGGTCGTGCTGGGCTATCTGGCGGCCCTCGACGCCGGCAGTGCCGATCTGCTGGTGCGCCAGCAATATGCGGCCGCCGACAACATGACCGACACCCTGGCGGCACTGCAGGTGGCCAACAGCCACCTGTTGCCGTGCCGTGCCGAGCTCTTGGCCGACTTTGAGGGCAAGTGGGCCAAGGACGGACTGGTGCTGGACAACTGGCTGCGGCTGGTGGGTGCCAAACCGGCGGAAGATGTGCTGGAAGAGGTGAAGCAGGCGATGGCGCACCCCACCTTCAGCATTCGCAACCCGAACCGGCTGCGGGCGCTGGTGGGCAGCTTTGCCATGAACAACCAGGTGCAGTTCCATGCGCGCGATGGTCGCGGTTACCGCTTCCTGACCGATCTGCTGATCGAGCTCAACGAGGTCAATCCGCAGGTGGCATCCCGCCTCATCACTCCGCTCATCCAGTTCAAGCGGCTCGATGAGGGGCGCAAGGCGCTGATCCGCACCGAGCTGACCCGTCTGGCCAACCTAGAGGGGCTGGCGCGGGATCTGTTCGAGAAGGTGAGCAAGGCGCTGCAGTAGTAAGCACGAGCGGGCGGGGGAGTCATCTCCCGCCCTTTACCGTGAGTCTTCAACCACGACCAGAGGAGTCATCGTGAAGCAGTTTACCTTTCGCCTCTCATTGAGCCATGACGAGGTCATGCTGATGTACCAGGGCCATGCCAAACGGCTGGTGGTGCGCAGCGAGCAGGGGCTGACCCTGGAACTGGGCATTGAGAAAATCCGGCCCTTCGTCGCCATCAGCGGGGTACATGGCTACTTTCGCCTCAAAACCCAGGACGATTATCGCTTTATCAGCCTCGAACGCATAAATTAACAAAACTTGAACATATTTCCGCGTAATTCACTGCTTTCAGTCACTATCTATCCGGTAAATCCGTAACCATCCAGTGGGATTTTCTGTTTTTTGCCAGAACGGCAAAATTTTTCACAGCTTAAGGCGTGATCTGCTCCTTGTTTTTAACAACTCATTATCACCTTTGCTCGCCTTCCTTGATCCAAGACATTACACTTCGCAGCAACTCTGTACCGGTGGGCATCCAGGGTGGATGTCTCTGTGTCGGTGGTTAATGTCGTCCGATAAGGAATATAGAAATGGCATTGAAAGACGCCCCTACCTCAGTTCTGCTCGAAAACGTTCTCAGCCTGATCCATCAGAAGTTGCCCAAGAAGAGTGCCTCCCTGGTCGAGTGCTTCGTCGCCAAGTTCTACGGCAACATGGCGAGCACCGATCTGCACGATCGCAATGACAGCGATCTCTATGGCGCCGCGCTCAGCCTGTGGAATGCGCTCAACCAGCGCACCAGCACAGAGCCCTATATCCGGGTCTACAATCCCGAGCTGACCCGCCACGGCTGGCAGTCTCCCCATACCATCGTCGAAATCATCCTGCAGGACTCTCCCTTCCTGGTGGATTCCATCCGCATGGCGCTCAAGCGCCGGGGCATCACGGCGCACATGATGCTGCACCAGCCGCTGCACCTCATTCGCGGCAACGAAGGCAAGATCAGCGCCATTCTGGATCTGGACAACACGGCCGAACAGACCTCCGTCGAGACCGCCTTCCTCATCGAAATCGATCACCTTACCAGCGAGGAGCAGATGGAAGGGCTGACCGCCGAGCTCAACTCAGTGGCCGGTGAAGTGGCCCTGGCGGTCGGTGACTGGCAGCCCATGCTGGCACGCCTGAACGAGATCATCGACGAGCTGCCCAAACGCAAACACCCGGTCAGCAAGGCCGAGGTGGACTCTTGCATCGCCTTCCTCAAATGGGTGGCCGCGCACAACTTCACCCTGATGGGCTATCGTCGCTACGACGTCAAGGCGGTGGAGGGGGATCACGAGATCCTGCCGCAACCGGATTCGAGCCTGGGTCTGATGAAGAACTCCATCAAGGATGAGGGGCAGCGCCTGGGCACCATGCCGGCCAGTGCCCGTCATGCCGCTCTGAGCTCCTCCCTGCTGATCCTCACCAAGTCCAACAGCAAATCACGGGTGCATCGCCCGGCCTATGTGGACTACATCGGCATCAAGCGCTTCGACGAGCATGGCAAGGTGGTAGGCGAGGATCGCTTCATCGGCCTCTATGCCTCCTCCATCTACAACACCAGCGCGACCCAGATCCCCCTCATCAGCCACCGCCTCGAGCGCATCATGGCCGCCTCCGGTCACGAGAAGGGTTCCCATGCCTACAAGGCGCTGCTGAACGTACTGGAAACCTACCCGCGCGATGAGCTGATCCAGGCTCGCGAAGAGGAGCTGCTGGCCACCGGTCTCGGGGTGCTGGAGATGCAGGAGCGCGACATGCTGCGCCTGTTCGTGCGCCGCGACGTCTACGGCCGCTTCTTCTCCTGCATGGTCTATGTCACCAAGGAGCGCTACAACACGGCGCTGCGGGTCAAGACCCAGCAGATCCTGCAGAAGTATTTCGGCAGCAGCGAAGAGGTGGAGTTCAACGTCTACTTCACCGAGGGCGTGCTGGCACGGACCCACTACATAGTGCGGGTCAACAACAACAACGTGGATGTGGATGTGAACGAAGTACAGAACAACCTGATTGAAGCGGCCCGCAGCTGGGATGACCGTCTGGACTCCGTGCTGCTCTCTCACTACGGTGAAGCCCGTGGCAACGAACTGCGCCGCCGTTTCAGCACCGCCTTCCCCCGTGCCTACAAGGAAGACGTGCTGCCGGGTTCCGCCGTGGCCGACATCATGGAGCTGGACAACCTGAGCGAGGCCAATCCGCTCGGCATGCTGTTCTACCGCGCCCAGGAGGAAGAGAACGATCGTCGGGTACGCCTCAAACTGTTCCACCGCACCGAACCCATCCACCTCTCCGATGTTCTGCCCATGCTGGAAAACATGGGGCTGCGGGTCATCGGCGAGACCCCGTATCAGGTCCGCACCCCGGCGGGCGACATCTTCTGGATCCTCGACTTCTCCATGCTGCTGCATGGGGAGCAGCCGTTCGATCTGGAGCAGAGTCAGCAGCGCTTCCAGCAGGCTTTTGCGGCCATCTGGAACAAGCAGCTGGAAGATGACGGCTTCAACCGGCTGGTGCTGGGCGCCGGCCTCACCGGTCGTCAGGTCTCGGTGCTGCGCGCCTATGCCAAATACATGCGTCAGACCGGCGTCTCCTTCAGCCAGTCCTATATCGAAGAGACCCTGACCCGCTACCCGGATATCGCCCAGCTGCTGTTCACCCTGTTCGAACAGCGCCTGGATCCGGCCGGCAAGCAGGACGCCAAGGTGCCATCGCAAGATGCCAAGGCATCCGCCAAGCTGCACGAGCAGCTTGCCGCCAAGCTCGATCAGGTCGCCAACCTGGACGACGATCGCATCATCCGCCGCTATGTGGAGATGATCGACGCCACCCTGCGCACCAACTACTACCAGCTGGACAAGGCGGGCAACATCAAGCCCTACGTCTCCTTCAAGCTGGCCCCCTCCAGCATCACCGACATGCCGCTGCCGCTGCCGAAGTTCGAGATCTTCGTCTACTCGCCGCGGGTGGAAGGGGTGCACCTGCGTTGGGGCAAGGTGGCCCGTGGCGGTCTGCGCTGGTCCGATCGCAAGGAGGACTTCCGTACCGAAGTGCTGGGTCTGGTAAAAGCCCAGCAGGTGAAGAACACCGTCATCGTGCCGGTGGGAGCCAAGGGCGGCTTCTACTGCAAACAGATGCCGGCGGGGGCGCCCCGTGCCGTCATCCAGGAAGAGGGCAAGGCCTGCTATCGCCTGTTCATCCGCGGCCTGCTGGACGTGACCGACAACATCATCGGTGGCGAGGTGATCCCGCCCAAATCCGTGGTGCGTCACGACGAGGACGACTACTACCTGGTCGTGGCCGCCGACAAGGGTACCGCGACCTTCTCCGACATCGCCAACGAGATAAGCCTCGAATACGGCCACTGGCTGGGCGATGCCTTTGCCTCCGGCGGCTCGGTCGGCTATGACCACAAGAAAATGGGCATCACCGCTCGCGGCGCCTGGGAGTCGGTCAAGCGGCATTTTCGCGAGATCGGCGTCAACTGCCAGACCACCGACTTCACCTGCGTGGGGATTGGCGACATGGCCGGCGATGTGTTTGGCAACGGCATGCTGCTCTCCGAGCACACCCAGCTGGTGGGCGCCTTCAACCACATGCACATCTTCGTCGATCCGACCCCCAATGCAGCCAAGAGCTTCGTCGAGCGCAAGCGCCTGTTCGAGCTGCCAGGCTCAAGCTGGGATGACTACAACCGGGAACTGATCTCGGCAGGGGGCGGCATCTTCCTGCGCTCGGCCAAGTCCATCAAGCTGAGCCCCGAAATGCAGACCCTGCTCGGCACCGACAAGGCCAGCATGGCCCCGAACGAGCTGATCAAGGCGCTGCTCTGCCTGAACGTCGATCTGCTGTGGAACGGCGGCATCGGTACCTATGTGAAGAGTGCCCGCGAGAGCGATGCCGAAGTGGGCGATCGCAGCAACGATGTGCTGCGGGTCAACGGCCGCGATCTGCGGGCCCGCATCGTGGGCGAGGGTGGCAACCTGGGCTTCACCCAGCTCGGCCGGGTGGAGTACGCCAGCCAGGGTGGTCGCATCAACACCGACTTCACCGACAACGTGGGCGGGGTGGATTGCTCCGACAACGAGGTGAACATCAAGATCCTGCTGAACCAGCTGGTGGCGGCTGGCGATCTGACCCTCAAGCAGCGCAACCAGATGCTCTACGAGATGACCGACGACGTGGCACAGATTGTCATCACCAACGCCTATCGACAGTCCCAGTCTATCTCGGTGACCAGCTTCCGCGGCGCCGAGCAGCTCAAGGAGCAGCAACGCTTCATTCAGGGGCTGGAGCGGGAAGGCAAGTTGGACCGCGGCCTCGAGTTCCTGCCCTCCGACGAAGAGCTCTCCGAGCGGATGGCGGCAGGGCAGGGGCTGACCCGACCCGAGCTGGCGGTGCTGGTGGCCTACGGCAAGATGGTGCTCAAAGAGCAGCTCAATTGCCCGGAAGTGACCGACGAGCCCTTCCTCGCCAACATGCTGGTGACCAGCTTCCCGGCCAAGCTGCAGCAGCAGTTCGGGGCGGCGCTTGCCCAGCATCCGCTGCGCGGCGAGATCATCGCGACCCGGGTGGCCAACATGCTGGTCAACGACATGGGGCTCAACTTCGCCAGCCGGATGAAGGACGAGACCGGTGCTTCGGTGGCGGAAGTGGCCTGCTGCTTCGCCATGGCGCGCGAGGTGTTTGGCCTCAACCCGCTGTGGCGCGACATCGAAGGGTGTGACAACCTGGTGGATGCCCAGACCCAGCTCGAACTGATGTTCTACAGCCGTCGTATCGTGCGCCGTGCCACCCGCTGGTTCCTGCGCGCCCGCAACCGCAGCTGGAGCATCAGCGAGAACATCGCCTTCTTCCGTCCGGCCTTCGAGACGCTGGGTCAGCACCTCTACGAGGTGATGGACGAGAGCGAAGTGGCCGAGCACCAGCAGGCGGTCGCCGCCCTGGTGGCCAAGCAGGTGCCACAAGCCATCGCCCGTCAGGTGGCCCACATGAGCAGCCTCTTCTCCAGCCTGGATCTGGCGCAGATTGCCGCGGAGCACAAGACCGACATCCTGCGCGCCGCCAACGTCTACTATCGCCTCGGCGCCAAGCTGGATCTGCACTGGTTCCTCGACCAGATCAATCATCAACCGGTGGGCAACCACTGGCAGGCGATGGCGCGGGCCTCCTTCCGCGAAGATCTGGACTGGCAGCAACGCAGTCTCACTTCCGTGGTACTGGAAGGGTGCAAAGATCAGGGAGAATGCGCTACCATACTGGCCGACTGGATTTCGGAGCATGAGCAACTCTTGTCCCGTTGGACCCACATGTTGGCCGACTTCAAGACCACCAGCACTCACGAGTTCGCCAAGTTCTCGGTGGCCTTGCGGGAGTTGAACCTGCTCCAGTTGAATTGCCGAACCTCGGCATAACCCCAAAAGCCCCGGCCAGTTGCCGGGGCTTTTTTTAAGGAGCAAACATGCTGTACCCTCTCGCCAGGCATTTCCTGTTCAAGCTCAATCCGGAACAGGCGCACGATCTCTCCATCAAATATTTGCCCCGCCTTCTCGGTACACCGCTCGATTGTTTCTTCCGCCACTCCCTGCCAAAACGCCCCGTCACCGTCATGGGGCTTTCTTTTGCCAATCCGGTGGGTCTGGCGGCCGGGCTCGACAAGGACGGTGAGTGCATCGATGCCTTCGGGGCCATGGGATTCGGTTTTATCGAGGTCGGTACTGTCACCCCCAGACCCCAGAGCGGCAATGACAAACCCCGTCTGTTCCGGGTCATTCCGGCCGAGGGGATCATCAACCGGATGGGCTTCAACAACAAAGGGGTCGACCACCTGGTTGCCCAGGTCAAGCAGGCCAAATATCAGGGGGTGATCGGCATCAATATCGGCAAGAACAAGGACACCCCCATCGAGCAGGGCAAGGATGATTATCTGATCTGCATGGACAAGGTGTATGACCACGCCGGTTATATTGCCGTCAATATCTCTTCCCCCAATACCCCTGGGCTGCGTTCGCTGCAATATGGCGAGGCACTGGATGAACTGTTGGCCGCCCTCAAGGTTCGTCAGCAGGAGCTGGCCGCGCAATATAAGAAGTACGTGCCGCTGGCCGTTAAAATTGCGCCGGATTTGACCCCGGATGAAATTAATCAGGTGGCCGCATCCTTGATAAAAAATGGCATCGATGGCGTGATTGCCACCAATACCACCCTCGAGCGCGACATGATTTATGACATGCCCCATGCCGGTGAAGCGGGGGGGCTCAGCGGTCGCCCTCTGCAGCACAAGAGCACCGAGGTGATCCGCCAGCTGGCCAAGGCGCTGGATGGTGCGCTGCCCATTATCGGGGTCGGCGGCATCGACAGCGCCATGGCGGCCCGCGAGAAGCTGGCGGCGGGTGCCAGTCTGGTCCAGATTTATAGCGGTTTTATTTATAAAGGCCCGGATCTGGTCAAAGAGATCGTGACCCATATATAAGAAATAAATCGGTGCCCTTTATTTAAAGTTGCTGAAATTCTCGACATGGAATAAAGTCGAGTAACGACTTCCAGTAAGGGCACCTCCATGTGTATCCAACCCAATGACAATTGGCAGTGGCATTATGATGCTCATGACGATCGTCTGATGCTGGATTTATCCGATCGCATGATATTTGCCACCGAATATAAAGGGCGGCAATTGGTGCCTAGCTCCTTCACCACCCAGCCGTTTTGTGTGGATGATGCCGCGCTCTATTATCAGCTGATGGACAGGGTGGCAGAACTGGAGTGGAGCGTGCCCCATCAGGTGCAGCTGGTCCTCAATGCCATCGCCGTCAGCCGCTTTTACAAACCCTTGATGCCACAAAGCTGGTTCTTTGGCGAAACCCATCCGGTTTTCACTCCGGAAACCGGTGCACTGGTGTGCATGGGGACGCCCCATGGCAAGGGGGAGTTTCTGGTGATTGAAGCCGGCGATCAGGCCAGCGTTTGTTTGAACCTGACCGACGATCTGATATTGACCACCAGCAAGACACTGCCCCGGTTCGGCGTCATCAAGGTGATGAACAATCGCATGAGTCCAAGACCCGCGGCTCAGGCGCAATATCGCCAAGTCGGTTGACCGTTAACTTGGCGAGGCGCACTGGTTTTTTATTCTGTCATGACTCGTCATCACGTATTTCCCTTGTTAATCCAGCCTCATCCTGACCAGCTCCATTATTCCCTTCGGTTATCTGCTCGTATGAAAAAATGCCCTCACATCAATTTGATGCGAGGGCGACAAACACACACTACAGGAGGAATAAGCTGTTGTATCAACAACACGGGACTATTCTAAAACCTGTAGTTTCTCTTGAAACCTGATAGATATGACAGGCGGGACAATGCCGGCATAAACGGGGGAGGGGATGTAAAAAATAGCCCTCCCGTTTACGGACGATAACGGGAGGGCAAAGCACGGGGTTTACAGAAAGGACTTGCTCTGTCGTGAAGAATAATAACGATTTGAGTTTTGTTTGACATCCTGTCAGATGTGGCAATTTAGAAGAGGGAAAGGGGGAATATATATCCGGATAACGGATCAAGACTTGCTCGAAAAATAGCCGATACTGCTTTTTGTGCTATCACTCGCATTGGCGTTGCGTGTGCTGTCGTTATGGAGTCACTCGCTTGTCATCAATGTCACCATTACAGGCCTTCATCCTGCACAGGCGCAACCACAGCCTCAGGGTCAACTGCGCGCTCTTTATGCAGACATGCCCAAGCTTTTGCTGCTCCGGATCGCCGCTTAAGGTATAATGCGGCACTATTTTTATGGCTTCCCCGTGAGCGTGATGAAAGAATTTTTTGCAACCTGCCCCAAGGGGCTGGAAAACCTGTTGGCCGTCGAGCTGACCAATCTGGGTGCAGAGCAGGTCCGCGAGACCGTGGCCGGCGTCCATTTCTGCGGCGAGCTGGCCATCGGTTACAAGGCCTGTCTGTGGAGCCGTTTTGCCTCCCGCATCGTGCTGGTGCTCTCCGAGTTCCAGATGAACGACGATCTGGACCTCTATCTGGGCGCCCATACCATTCCCTGGGAAGAGCACTTCTCCGGCACCGCCACCATAGCGGTGGATTTCACCGGTACCAATGCCTCCATTCGCAACACCCAGTACGGCGCGCTCAAGATCAAGGACGCCATCGTCGATCGCTTCACCAAGCGTGGTCACGTGCGCCCGGACGTAGACAAGAAATCCCCGGACATTCGCATCATGGCCCATCTGGGCAAGGGCAAGGCCAATATCACGCTGGACTTGTCAGGCCCTGCGCTGCACCAGCGCTTCTATCGTCAGGGCACCGGTGAGGCACCGCTCAAAGAGAACCTGGCCGCGGCCATGATCGCCCGTAGCGGCTGGGCCGGCGAGCCCATGATGGACCCCATGTGCGGTTCCGGTACCCTGCTGATTGAAGCGGCCTTTATCGCCGCCGATATGGCGCCGGCCCTGCGCCGGGAGCGCTTCGGTTTCGATCGCTGGCTGCAGCATGACAGCGAACTGTGGCAGAGCCTGATGATGGAGGCGCAAGTGCGCGCCAAGCGCGGCATGCAGCGCTGCGAGGTGAAGCTGTTCGGTTGTGATGCCGACTCCCGCGTGCTGCTCAAAGCCCGTGACAACGCCAAAGCCGCCGGCGTGGCCCATCTCATCACCTTCAAACAGGCCGATGCGACCGCCCTGGAAAACCCGCTACCCATGGCGGCGGAAGGGGAGACCCGTCAGGTCGGCATGCTCATTTCCAACCCGCCCTATGGCGAGCGTCTCGGTGAGTTCCCGGCGTTGCTGGAGGTGCACCAGGCCCTTGGCGATGCCCTGCGTCGCAGCTTCCAGGGATGGAAAGTCTCGATCCTTTCTGCCTCCCCCGAGCTGCTCAGCTGTCTGCGCCTGCGCGCCGACAAGCAATATCGCCTGTTCAACGGGGCGCTCGAGTGTCAGCTGCGCAACTACCAGATTGCGCTGGACTCCGTGGCCTCCCAAAAAGAGGTAGCGCAGGACTTTGCCAACCGTCTGCGCAAGAATCTGAAGGCCCTCGAGAAGTGGGCGAAGAAAGAGAATCTCGACTGCTACCGTCTCTACGACGCAGATCTGCCGGAGTACAACGCCGCCATTGACCGCTATCAGGACTATCTGGTGGTGCAGGAGTACGCGGCGCCCAAGGATATCCCCGCCCAGAAGACCCGTCAGCGCCTGCTCGACATGGTGCAGGCCGCCATCAAGGTGACCGGCATGGACGGCGAGAAGGTGATCCTGAAGGTGCGCGAGCGTCAGGAAGGCAAACAGCAGTATCAGAAGCTCTCCGAAGAGCAGCACCGGATGGAGGTGCAGGAGTACGGCGCCCGTCTGTGGGTCAACCTCTACGACTATCTCGACACCGGCCTGTTCCTCGACCACCGTCAGACCCGCCGCATGCTGGGCGAGATGGCCCGTGGCAAGCGCTTCCTGAACCTGTTTGCCTACACCGGCAGTGCCACCGTGCACGCGGGTCTGGGCGGTGCCAGTGAAACCACCACGGTGGACATGTCGCGCACCTACCTGAACTGGGCGCAGGACAACATGCGCCTCAACTCGCTGGTGGGCCGCGAGCACAAGTTCGTGCAGGCAGACTGCCTGAAGTGGCTCTCCGAGGCGGACGATCAGTACGACCTCATCTTCATCGATCCGCCCACCTTCTCCAACTCCAAGCGGATGGATGAGAGCTTCGACGTGCAGCGCGATCACCTGTTGCTGATGCAGCACCTCAAGCGTCTGCTGGCCGCGGGTGGCACCCTGGTGTTCTCCAACAACAAGCGCCACTTCAAGATGGATCTGGCCGGTCTCGAGGCCATCGGTCTCAAGGCCCAGAACATCACCGGCAAGACCCGGCCGAAGGATTTCGAGCGCAACCAGCATATCCACAACTGCTGGATCATCACCCATGCCGAGGTCCAGGGCTGATGCTGACCCTGTTTCACACCGACGGTTGTCACCTGTGCGAGCAGGCCTGGGCGCTGGTGGAGCAGGCCGGCCTTGCCGGCAGGACCCGCCGCTGCGACATCCTGGATGACGCCGACTGGCTCGAGGCCTACCGGGTGCGCATTCCGGTCGTGCGCGACGAGACCGGGCGTGAACTGGGTTGGCCCTTTACCCTGGCGGAGCTGCAAGCGTGGCTTGCCGCCCGGGAGTAGTGGGCGATTTGACGATGAAACGGGGGGAGACTCAGTCTGCCGCCCGTTTTTTCATTAGCAAGAAGGAACAAGAATGGCTCTTTTGACATTGCACGGCGCTTCCCTGTCGTTCAGTGATTTTCCGCTGCTCGACCAGGCCGAGCTCACCATCGAGCGGGGCGAGCGCCTCTGTCTGGTGGGGCGCAACGGGGCGGGCAAGTCCACTCTGATGAAGGTGATCGCCGGCGAACTGCCGCTCGATGACGGCCGTCTGGTACTGCAGCAAGACTTGAAAGTGACCCGCCTCGAGCAGGATCCCCCCGCCTCGAGCGAGCTCACCGTGTTTGACTACGCCGCCGAAGGGCTGGCCGGGGTAGGGGAGCTGCTCAAGCAGTATCACCATATCTCCATGGAGCTGGCACACGATGCCTCCGATGCCAACATTCGCAAGATGAGCCAGTTGCAGGAGCAGCTCGACTACCAGAACGGCTGGCAGTTCGAGACCCGCATCAACCAGGTGCTGACCCTGCTCGGTCTGGATCCCGACGTGACCCTCGACAGTCTCTCCGGTGGCTGGCTGCGCAAGGTGGCCCTGGCCCGCGCGCTGGCCTGCGATCCGGATCTGCTGCTGCTGGACGAGCCGACCAACCACCTGGACATCGATGCCATCAACTGGCTGGAAGAGTTTCTCAAGGATTTTCGCGGTGCCATCGTCTTCATCTCCCACGACCGGGAGTTCATCCACAAGCTGGCGACCAGGATCATCGACTTGGATCGCGGCGTGATCACCTCCTGGCCCGGCAATTACGACGAGTACCTGCAGGGCAAGGAGGAGTGGCTGCGGGTCGAGGAGCTGAAAAATGCCGAGTTCGATCGCAAGCTGGCCCAGGAAGAGGTGTGGGTGCGCCAGGGGATCAAGGCCCGCCGTACCCGCAACGAGGGACGAGTGCGTGCCCTCAAGGCGATGCGCATGGAGCGGACCCAGCGCCGTGAGCTGCAGGGCAAGGCCAAGCTGCAACTGGACGAAGCGGGCCGCTCCGGCAAGCTGGTATTTGAAAGTGAAGGCTTGGGTCTCGACTTTGGCGATCGCACCCTGTTTCAGGGGCTGGATCTGCAGGTGTTGCGTGGCGACAAGATTGCGCTGGTCGGCCCCAACGGCTGTGGCAAGTCGACCCTGATCAAGCTGCTGCTCGGCCAGCTCGAGGCAACCCGCGGCTCGGTGCGGCAGGGCACCAACCTGGAAGTGGCCTACTTCGATCAGTACCGCGAACAGCTCGACCCCGAGAAGACGGTGGTGGACAACGTGGGCGAAGGCAAGCAGGAGGTGATGGTGCGCGGCCGCTCCCGTCACATCCTCGGCTACCTGCAGGACTTCCTGTTTGAGCCAAAACGGGCACGCACCCCGGTGAAAGCCTTGTCAGGGGGCGAAAAAAACCGTTTACTGTTGGCCAAATTGTTCTTGAAGCCCAGTAATTTACTGATCCTCGATGAACCAACCAACGACCTGGATGTCGAAACGCTGGAACTGCTGGAAGAGCTGCTGGCGGACTATCCCGGTACCCTGCTGCTGGTGAGCCACGATCGTCGTTTCATCGACAATACCGTGACCGGTTGCTGGTTGTTTGAAGGGGATGGGCGGATCAGTGATTATGTGGGGGGCTATGCCGACATGATGGCCACCCGTGCCCAGCAGCAGTCTCAGCTGGCCGCACAGCCGGCGGCGAAGCAGCCCCAGAGCAAGGCGCCAGAGCCTGTCGTGACGCAGGCGACGGTCGCGGCAAAACAGAAGAAACTCTCTTACAAGTTGCAGCTGGAGCTGGATAATCTGCCAGCCCGGCTGGAACAGCTGGAGGCGGAGCTGGATGCCCTGCAGACGGAGATCAACCACCCCGGTTTCTTCTCCCTGCCTGCGGAGCAAACCCAGACCAAACTGGATGCCCTGAATGCCGCAGAGGCGGCATTGGAACAAGCCTTCTCCCGCTGGGAGGAGTTGGAAGCGTTGAAACATCAGGACTAAGGAAGTAGATGAAAAAGCAATTATCCATGCTGGCCATTCTGGTCAGCGCCAGCCTGAACGCCCAGGCGGCACAAAGTCCCTTTTTCACCATTGTCGATGCGTCCGACAAGGGTTACGCCAGCGGGATCAGCGGCGACGGCAACGGGCTCATAGGGATCAACACCAAGAACAACATGGCCGAACACTTCTCGACCGTGCGTTTCGCCGACTTCCTGGTTGACCGCTTCCGCTTCGAGCAGGGTTGCATGCTCTCCAACTCGGTCTGCAACTCCTTCTGGAACGACAACAGCAACTTCGCCTACCAGTGGCGTCGTGACTTCCTCGACGGTGTCGATCAGCGCAACAACGTAGGCTATGTGCAGTTGGGCGAGACCGACGGCCTGGTGACCGCGCTGGGTGATGTACCCGGCACCCGGGCGGGCTACAAGATGAGTGGCAAGGTGCGTACCGCCTTTGCCGTGGTTGAGGAGGGCAACCCCGTCGAGCTGAAAGATGGCGCCGGTACTCACAGCCTGAGTGTGCCGACCAGCATCAAGAAGCTGGACAACGGCCAGTATCTGGTGACCGGTACCGCTGCCACCGGCAAGAACATCGCCGTCAACTCCGAAACCTACAACTGGTGCTTTGCCGGTAACGACGGCCAGTACGGTGACTACCGCTACTGCCCGGGCCTCAACACCCAGGCGAGCTTCTGGCTGGTCAACAGTACCGGTACCTTCAACAAGTTGCTGCAGGCCAACGAGTATGCCCGGGGCCGCAACGAAGTGGTACAGACCGCTTCCGCGCTCGGCGTGGGCAAATTCAACGGCACGCTGTATGGGGTAGGGTACTCCTCCACCGGCGAGATCGGCACCAACTACCTGGATGGCCGCAACCTGGCCGCCTACTGGACACTGGATCTGGATGGCAGCAAGGTGGGCACCACCCAGATCATCCCGCTGGCAGAAGGCGAGCCCGGTAAAGATGACGCCAAGCTGCAACACAGCTGGGCCGTGGGGGTCAACGACAACGGTTATGTGGTCGGCAACCAGCTCTATCGCATCAACAAGGGCCAGAACCGCCCGGTCGAGATGTTCGTGTTCAACCTGAACACGCCGACCACCAACGCCGTGGTTTCCCTGCAGGACAAGCCGCTCAGCGGCTCCGGCTCGGAAGCGGCCGCCATCAACAACCACAACATGGTGGTTGGCTGGCGTGATTCCCGTCATCAGACCCAACCCGTGGTCAACGGCACCAACCGCATGCAGGAAGGCTTCCTGCTCAACGCGGCGACCGGCAACAACTGGTACCTGAACGATCTCATCTGCGGTCTGGATGATGCGGGTGCCAAACAGTGTGCCCAAAACGGTTACTACTACCACATCGCCTATGCCAGCGGCATCAGCGAGAATGGGACTGTGGCCGCGACCGCCTATCGCTACAACAGCGAAAGCGATCTGAACAACCGCACCAACGCTACCGTGGTCAGCGTCAAGCTGGCACCGGTCGTGACCGACTACAAGAACAACGATCCGGCCGGTTATGTGGTCGCCAACGCACCGGTCAACAACCAGACCGGTCAGGATGGCGGCAGCGGTGGTGGCAGCCTGTTCTGGTTGACTCTGCTGGCCCTGCCATTCGCCTGGCTGCGCCGTTTCCAGCGCTAAAAAGTTGTGTCACTAAAAATTAATGCGGTTCAGTGTCTTGTGTCACAATGAGCGGATAGCATGAAATTTTTTGTTTGACCCTGCCAACCCCCTGGGGTAAAGATGAAAGCGACCAATGAAAAATTGGTCGCTTTTTTTGTTCCACGGAAGAGGGTCGTAGATGATGAAGAGACAAAAACGGGACCGTCTGGAAAGAGCTCGTGCTCGTGGTTATCAGGCTGGCGTGGTCGGCAAACAGAAAGAAGCGTGTCCGTATCAATGCCTGGATGCACGTGGGCACTGGCTTGGTGGTTGGCGTGATGCCATGGAAGGGCGGGGCTCAGGCCTCTTCATGAAGTAGTCGGTACTTCATCACACATTGCAAAAAGGAAAGGGGCCATGGCGGCCCCTTTACGTTGTGCGGTCTGACCAGGTGGCCAGTCAGCTCATCAGAATGCGGTGGTGTCCTTGAACAGGCCCACTTTCAGGTCGGTGGCGCTGTAGATGGGGCGACCATCCACTTCCACCACGCCATCGGCAATTCCCATCACCAACTTGCGATTGATGACGCGCTTGAAGGTAATCTTGTAGGTTACTTTCTTGGCAGTCGGCAGGATCTGACCGGTGAATTTCACCTCGCCAACCCCCAGCGCACGACCCTTGCCTGGGCCACCTTTCCAGCCGAGGAAAAAACCAACCAGCTGCCACATGGCATCCAGACCGAGACAGCCAGGCATGACGGGATCACCCGGGAAGTGGCAATCGAAGAACCAGAGATCCGGCGTGATGTCGAGTTCTGCCAGGATCTCACCTTTACCGTGCTCACCACCATGGTCATTGATCTTGACGATGCGATCCATCATCAACATGTTGGGGGCGGGCAGCTGGCTGTTGCCCTCACCAAACAGCTCGCCACGGCTGCAGGCGAGCAGCTCTTCACGGGTAAACGAGTCTTTGCCTTGTTCACACAGGGAAAGGCGGGCATCAATGGTGGAATTGTCTACGGTCACGCTGGTTATCCTTAAAATGGGTCAAAGCCGGGCCAATTTAGCGTACAGATGTTCGCTAAACAACTCCGATCACTTCGTTTATACCCCGAACAGCCTGCCAAACAGGCGGCGCAGCACGCCCCCCTTGACGGCCTCGGTGCCGTTGAGCTCATCCAGGCGCTGCTGGATGCGGCCAAACAGGGTATCCGGCATGTCCGGCTCACCTGCAACACAACCAGTCAGCAGCTCGATAGCCTCTTCCACATGGTCCACCGGGTGGATATGGAACTGGCCGGCCTCTACTGCCGCGATCACTTCATCAGAGAGGTTGAGCTGCTGGGCGTTGGTACCGGGCAGCAGGATCCCCTGTTTGCCGGTGAGGCCGTGGATCTTGCACACCCGGAAGAAGCCCTCGATCTTCTCGTTGACGCCGCCGACGGCCTGCACGTTGCCAAACTGGTCGACCGCGCCGGTAACCGCAAAGTGCTGGTAGATAGGCTGGCGGGCGAGGGCGGAGAGCAGGGCGCACAGACCGGTCAGAGACGCGCTGTCACCATCGATTTCATGGTAGGACTGTTCGAACACCAGGTTGGCCGACAGCGGGGAGGGATTCTCGGCACCAAATTTGTTGGAGAGATAACCGTGAATGATCATCATCGCCTTGGCGTGGATATGACCTGCCAGCTCCGCCTTGCGCTCGATGTCCGCCACATCACCATCCCCCAGATGCACGGTGGCGGTGAGGCGCACCGGCTCGCCGAAATCATAGGGGTGCCCTGAGACCTGAATGACGGAGAGACCGTTGATCTGACCCACTTCCTCACCATCGGTCTGCAGCAGGATCTGGCCGTCGATGACCCCCTGATCGGACTGCTCGACCAGGTAGTTGAGCCGATAATCCTGCTCTTCCAGTGCTCCGCGGATGTGCTCGTCGGTGACGACGTCCGCTTCCAGCTCACGTGCCAGGCTGTCGGCCATGCGCATGATGGCTGAGAGCTGCACCTCGGAGAGCGAGAGCCACTCCTGATGATCACAGAGCCGGCTGGCATGGCGGCAGAGGGCGGCGAGGGCGGCCGGCGTGAAGTCCAGCAGGTTCCAGCGCTCGCGCAGCCAGGCCAGATATTGCAGATAGTCAGGCAGCTCCTCTTCGATGTTCACCTCGGAGACCAAGTCCGCGCGCAGGAAGATGCGCTCCGACATGTCTCTGTCCAGCATCTGGAACTCGGCCACATCGAGCCGGTCACCGACCAGGATCAGCTTGAGCTTGATGGGGGTGGCTTCCGGCGTAAAGAAGGGGGTGAGGGTCTTGCCTTCCTGATAGGCGTTCCAGTCCAGCTCGCCTTTTTGCATCGCGTTCTTGAGCTTGAACCAGAGATGGGGCTGATCCAGCAACTCATCCAGCTGCAGGATCAGGTAGCCACCGTTGGCCTGACGCAGCAGACCAGGTTCCAGCAGGTGCTGGTTGGCATAGACGGAACCTTGCTCGGTCTGGTAGTTGATGGAGCCGAACAGGGTGTCCCAGTTGAGATCGCGGCCATACACCACGGGGGCTTCCTGCTCCTCATGATGGATCAGCAGGTTGATGAGGACCGGGTGCTGAAATTCGAGCCCCTGTGCCACATGGGCGGCCAGATCGGAGAGGAAGTCATCGATCTTTGGATCATTGTTCTGCTTGCGCATGATGCGGGTGACCAGACGCTCGGCATCCAGATGGTGGCTCATCAGCTTGAGCAGTTCACCGACCATTTCACAAAACTCGATGCCGGTACCGGGTTGCAGGCGCAGCCAGATGGGTTTGAACGGATTGTTCAGGTTTTCGGTGTAGCAGAGATCGAACAGGTCGCCATCCTTGCCATTAGAGGCGGCGATCAGCGTCTGGCAGACATCTTCATAGTCGACCCCGGGGAAACCGTTGAGCAGCATGACCGGGCAGTCGCCATCAAAACTGGCGAGACGCTTGATGCCGGAGATGGCCCTGGGTTGCAGCGCGGCAAACGGAATGGGTTCGAGCTCGCTGAGGGCAGGAAACTGTTCAATCGCAAAAGCAGGTTTTAATTGTTCTGATGTTAATTCAGCCACTTAAGACATCCGGTCGGAGATAGGATCAATTGTTGCCATTATACACAGTTCAATAAGTGGTAACAGGAAACAAGATACCATATTTAACATAATATACATTATGCGCGGTTAGGTCATGCCCGTGGCTAGGGGCCAGAAACACCGCTGCCGCAAGGGCTACAGCCGTGCCGGCTCCTTTGGTGTACTTCGCCAGGATGTCGTACCAAGCTCGTTTCAACTCGGGATCCGTCTCTCTGGCAGCAGCCAGACTTAACAGCACTTCTTTAGCATCCAGGCCAATTTCCTCAGCCAGCTTTTTTGCAGTGGCATCAGTGAGTTGCGACTTACCTTTGTTCACGGCTGAGATGTAGGACGTTGTAAATCCCAGGTCTGCGGCGACTTCCTGAAACTGGCTGTACTTTTTGGCCCTCATGTAGGCCTGAATGAGCGTTTTCGAGTCCATGTTTCTGTCTCCTGAGTAGTTCGACAATGGAACCATCATACCGATTTTGACGAAAAGCACCTTGTTTCAATTCAACTGATCACATGGTTGAATGCAATCAACCAACCATTTGATTGCATGAGCCATGACCTACTGTAGCCCACAAAACCAGGATCTGCCCGCGCTCACCGAGCGCAAGGTCTACTGGCAAGCAGAGCCCACCGGCGATGTCTCCGCTTGTGTGGCCGGTCAGGTCGAGATGTTCCGCGACCTGCACGAGATGCGGGTCTATCTGTCCATGACGTACCCCGACACCGCCTTTGAGCTGGTCGAGGTGACCGAGGACACATGGCAAGGCTTCTATGACCAGGGAGTGTTTTTCGATGACTGGTCATAGCGCCGTGATGCCGATAAATAGCGTTATCGGCAACAAAACCCTGATCGACTATCTGTCGTTTACCTGGGCGCCAACCGAACTGCGCCAGATGACCGAGCTGGCCAAGCAAGGCGCTTTGCTCAAGGCCATCCCGCGCTTCGAGACCCAGAGCAAGGCCATTCAGGCCGCCTTTGCCGCCCAGCCGGTCGAGGGCCTGCGCTATCTGTGGAAGCGCCCTGTCGGGTTCGCTCCCCTCACCCGCTTCGACAAGGTGACTGAGCGCCTCTATGACAAAGCCGAGCGCCAGAAGCCTGCCGTCTCCCCTGCCCCTGCTCGGGTCTTTGACAAGGCCACTGAGCGGTTGAGTCTCAAGGGGATAGCCAAGGCCCCTGCCCCGGTGCTGACGCCTTCCATGACCGACATGATGGAACGTGCCCTGCACTCCGGCTACCAGTCCCGCGCCGACATGCGCCAGGAGCTCAAAGCCGTCTGCGCTGACCTGCTCAAGTTCTCCCAGTTCGAGGTGGTCGAGGGTGCCAAGTATTGGGAAGCCTATAACGACCTTATCGACTGCTACGGCGTCCAGTTCCTGGATGCCCTCTGCTGCAACGAGATCGAGCTGTGGCTGGAAGAACTCAATACCCGCATCGGTGTCCCTATCCCCGAGCCGCGCTTTACCATGCGCCCTCGCCGCTCCGGTCTGCACGGTTACGCCAACTCGGCTGACCTGCTGTGTGACGGGATGCCCTGCGGGCTGATTGGTTGGGGTGCGGCTAACCATGGCTGTATGGTGAGTTTTTCCGGTGTGGGTTGTGCGGCCCTCGATTTCCAGGCTTTGCACTCCGTTATCTCTCACGTGCCAGGTCTGCGCATCACTCGGGTCGACCTTGCCCTGGATGACTACAGCGGCAAACACATCACTTACCAGGGCGCGATAGCCGGCGCCGAAGCCGGCGAGTTTCACCCGCAGCGTGGCCGTGCGCCTTCCTGGATGAAGATTGAGTCGGGCGAGTTCGTGATCACCGAGGTGGCCAAGGGCATCGCCAAGCGTTTCGGCATGGTGCCGAGCAAGGGTTGCTCTTTCTACGTGGGCAGCCGTATCAACGGCAAGTGTGCGCGGATATATGAGAAAGGCAAACAGATGCAATCGGCCGAGTTCCCAAACTGGGTACGCGCCGAAGGCGAATTACACAATAAGGATAGAGTCATTCCGCTAGATGTCCTGGTAAACCCTGACCCTTATTTTGCGGGGATGTATCCGCAATTTGCCAAATGGCTGGATGCGGTTTGCCAGGAAGAAATAACACCGGTACGTGTGACCACCTTTAAGAATAAATTCAAAACGTCCAGGGACAACGCCGTATTTAATATGTCCAGAATGGCCGGTCGCCTTGTCAATTGGTTAGCAAACATCGAGGGGCTATCCCCTGAGAAGATTGTTAACCAATTAACAGCGCACCTGGAAGAAACCGATATTCCTGCGCGGTTAAGAATGCCAGTTCCTCCTGACCTGGACGAACTGCCATTATTTTCGACCTAACAATGGTTCTTCAAAGGATAAATAATATGTCTCTGCTGACTGGTATTTTGGTTACCCGCGTTACTCACGGCTATGGCGTCTCCCGTAAATCTGGCTCGCCGGTTCCCTATGACTTTGCCCAGGTGGAATACCTGGCAGTGGCTAATAACGTGAACAAGCCCGAGTGCAATATCACCTCCTGGGGCTATGAAGTGCGCCAATTAGCCTTGCGTAACGATGCGGCCACTATTAAAGAGCTGGCCGACTGCCCGAAATTGGTGGCAGTGGATCTTGTCCTGGAAGCGGATCCCCAGAATCCGACCCGCAACGTGGTTGTTGGCTTCCAACCCACCAAAAAGCAGCCGGTATAACCACCGCGCCGCGAGGAGGAGGAGCGAGAGCGCGCAGCGAGCGACGACGAGGGCGCGATAATGCTTTGTCTAGATATTACCTCTGAAGGATATGCCCGCTTAGCTGAGGGGGATTCGTGTAATTACGTGCTCTTGACTGTCCAGGAGCACGCCAAATTAACGGATATATCGAGCTGGTTTGAATTTGATGTATCCACTGTGTCGATGGCCTTTGGCTTCGGATTATTAATCTGGATCACTGGCCTCAAACTGGGCGCAATTGCCCGTGTCATCGTAAGTGCAAAAAGAGGATAAACGAGTATGAAAAACTATTTCCGTAATGGCTGTATCGCTGCTGTGTGCTCCCTGTCTACCGGTGCGGCCTTTGCCGAAGGTACAGCCGCTGCTGATGCCGCTGCCAAGGCCCTGGACGCCACCCAGTCGGACGTGACCGCAACCTCTCCCAAGGTCATGCTGGTTGTGGCCACCTGTGTGGGCGTGGGCATCCTGATCAGCCTGATGCGCAAAGCCTAAGCATGTCTTTGCTCATCGGAACGCTGTGGTTCCTGTTCTTTGTTGAAGGCTACAGGTCATCGTTTTCGATATGACACAAAGGCGGCTCCGGTCGCCTTTTTTATTGGGGGTACTGTGCGCATTGCTTGGCTTTTATTGCTGTTTCCGCTGGGGGCTTCGGCGGGTTGTCCTGTCGGGCTCCGCCTGTCTAACGTGCCGATTTCTACTGTGCTGCCGTTCTGCGTGAAATGGGAAAGTTCCTCCCAGGGAGGCTGCTTTGTTGGGTGTCCAGGTATCTGCCTGCAGTTCCCAGATGCCGGCACCATGGGGCCGATTGAGAGTACCGGCCAGGAGTGCTCGGTGGGCGGTGGATCCGATGGGGATGGCGGCTCGGATGGCGATGGTAACGGTAGCAATGGCAATAACGGCAATAATGGCGATGTAATTCCCAATCTGCCGCCCAACGGGATTCGTGTCGGTGGTGATAAGCAGGAAATGACCACGGACGCCTTGCGTCAGGTGAATAATACCTTGATAACGGGTTTTACTAGCTTGATGTCGAGCTCTGCGGGTGCGAGTCGATCAGCTCAAAATATTGATGGCAAAATGGTAGATGTTCTTCGTTATATGAAGGCCACTAATAATGGTCAGGTTGGCATGGAGAACAGTATTCGGGAGCAGACGGCGTTAGGTCATAAGTTCTATGACGAGTTCCTTGGATTAAAGAATGCCATGATTAATCCGCAAGACGGCTTTGGTCAAAGCACGGGTGAGTATCGTGTTTTGAAAGAGTTGCGGGATAATTTCTTTGGGCCTGATTTTGCTCAGAATTATGGTGGTAACACCATGTATGGGCTTATGCGGACAATGCAGTATGATATCGAGTCGATGAAAGGCCGAGTGCATGAATCCGCCAGCGACATGCACAACCTTTATTCCTACACCATGCAAGATATGCGAAATAATAGCATTGAAATGAACCGCAATATTAAGGCCATTGCTGAGGCCCTGCAAAATGGCGGTGCAAATGGTGGTGATGGCACCGGCGGCACAGGTAACGGCAGCAATGGTAATGGCAATAATGGCCCAGGCATTGATTACTCACAAATGCCTGGCTCTGCAGAAAATCCGCTGCATGTAACAGGGTCTGAATATACATCCCAGCTCTGTAAAGGTGGTGCGCACTGTTTCTTTGACCTGGAAACCATTAATAAGCAGTTCCAGGAACATAAGGAACAACTCAAGAATACCCATAACGGTATTAAAGAAGATATGGTCGATATGTTCCGGTATAGCCTGAGCGGGTCGGCGGCGGTGCCCAAGTGTTTTGATATGTTCTCGATGTTTGGTCGCTCTTATTCCGTCTGCCCCGAGGTCGAGGGATATTGGGAAATGATAGCGGCCATCATGATGTTCATCTTCTATTTTCTGGCGCTGATGATTGTGGCTAAGAGGTGATATATGGAATGGATGAGTGATTTCTTTAACGGATTTTTCAACGATATATATCAACTGGCGGTGCAGTTTGCAGCCTGGATAACAGTTAAATTGGCTATTCAGTGGGTCGAGTTCAAAATATTCCTGCTCACTTTTTCCTGGGACGTTGCCAAGCAGATACTGATTAACCTGCAATTCAGCGACCTGATCTCCGCCTCCTTTAATAACCTGCCCTCTCAAATGAGGGGGATCTTGCTCTATTTGCACGTTGATAAAGGGCTGTCGATATTGACGCAAGCCTTTGTGACCCGCTTTTTACTGAACATGTTGGGGTGGTAAGCCATGTCTATCAAGATCCACCACGGCGCACCAGGCTCCTATAAGTCGTCAGGGGCCATTCATACCGATGTGATACCGGCCATCAAGGCGGGTCGCCATATCGTCACCAACGTGCGTGGCTTTACCGCGGAACGGTGCAAAGAAGTATTGGGCAAGGAAGTGCCTGACGAGTTCCAGGTCACCTATATCGAGACAGAATCCCAGGAAGGACGTGATCACCTCGCCCGCTTTTATCACTGGGCGCCCAAAGGGGTGTTCTTCCTGGTCGATGAAGTGCAAAGAATATTCCCGCCTTCCTGGCGACAGAGTGATTTAGACCGGCTCGATTATCCTGGCGGGCCGGATGTGGCCAAAGCCAATGGCCGGCCAGAGACGATTGATGTGGCCTTTGATATGCACCGTCATCATAACTGGGACTTTGTATTTACGACCCCGAACATCAAAAAGGTGCACCAGGTAATCCGGGCAGCTGCCGAAACGGCCATTCGTCATACCAATATGGCGATATTGGGGATTGGTGGTCGATATAAGACGGTGCTTCACCTCTCTGATAACTCCGGTACGTCCATGAATGACGTACTGCAAGCCAAGCCATTTAATAAGGTGCCCAAGTATGTTTTCAAGCTTTATGACTCGACTACAACCGGTAAGGTCTCGGATACAATCGCGGGCAGCTCGATATTTCGAGACCCTAAAATTCTGTTTATTCTGGCGATTTGGGGACTCTGCGTATTCTTTGGCTTCATCAAGCCTGAATATATTGATGCTCCTGCTAAGGCCGATGAAACCGCTTCTGCCGCTGTTCCGGCTGCTGGGGCGGTGGGTGCTTCGCCCGTTGCTGATGTACGTCCTGGTGGCGCTCCTGCTGCGTCTGCTGCTGGCGTCCTTGCTGTAGGGCCGTTTGCCGGCCATCAGCTCATTATCAGCTGTCACGTCCTGATAAAGGATCACCTGGGCGAGTATCGGGTCGAGTATTGCTTCTCGCTGCGCAAGGGCGATGACGTGCAGCCGCTCGACAGGGACGATTGGCCGGAGGAACTCGCCAGGGTGGATCCCATGAGTGCATGCCATGCGGTAGTAAAGTACCAGGGGCAGCCTGTGGACGTGTACTGTGACCCCGAGGGGGACGCTCTGCGCCGGAAATACAATGCCACCCTCTTTGCGGGTGGCAGTAACAAGCCAGCAAATACTGATGACCGGTCATAACTCCCCTCTCCTGCCGGTGGCCGCCTTTCTTCAGGTCGGCCACTGAACCCCAGGGGCGTGAGCCCCTATAAGGCGACACACTGAGGCCCATTGTCGGGAAGGTGGTAGGCTCGCCGAAACTTCTTTGGAATGCTCCTGTGAGGCTGTGCCTCCCCCTTCCCTGCTAAACCGTCTTTACTGCCCCGCTAGAGTGCCCAGCCGAAGGCTATGGGGCACGTCCAGCGCCTTTCTATGCCTCCTGTCGAAGACAAGCTGCACTCACAGCACCAGTCGGTTTGCCCCCCGTGTAGTAATACGGGGGGAATTCACGTTGCTACTTATTGGCCTGCTCTAACTGTTCAGTTAGCCAGGTCATGGCATCCTCGGTGTTCTTGAAAGTCTGCACATGTTGGTGCTTTAGCTGAGGTACACGCTGCATTGCGATGTTGTGCAGGACTTGGGAGGTGATGACATGGGCTTTTGCGACAAGTCTTTGATTGTTGAGCCAGCCGTTAAAGTCATTGGCGATAGCGAGGGCTTCATCAGTCCCTCCCTTGTAGTCTCTGGTGTCTATTAACAAGCAAAAGGGCTTTCCTTCAAGCCTCTCAATGAGGGCTTTGACACTGCTTACCCAATGACTACATCCTTCCGTGTTGAAGGCTCCAATCAGTTTGCTTTTGATAATTTGTCCGGAAATGATGGCGGTGTGCTGGCCATGAACCTGGTTAGGCTCCATTTTAGCTCCACGGTCTTACGATGCATGTGTGGCTGGATCTTGCATTTACAATCTTTGCTTTACAAGTATATCCAGGTGACCTAGAAGGCCAAGAGTTGATATACCGGCGAGAGTTTTCTGAACAAACTATGCTGTGGTTGATAATCTTCAGAGGCACACAAGCAGATAGGAGGTGAAGGTGCCATCATATCTTGTAAACAAGAGGGCTCAACCGAACGGTGATCACGAAGTTCATGCGACTAACTGTAGGAATCTTCCTTGGCCAGAGAATCGTCATTTCCTTGGTGATTTTCCGTCTTGTTCTGGTGCAGTAGCTGCAGCGAAAAGAATTTATCTAAAAACCAATGGTTGTGCCCACTGTTGCAAAGCATGTCATCTGGATAACCTTTATGAGTAGGGGGTAGATTGCCCTCTTTTGTTAACGGTTTCCAATTATTGCCACCAGTAGAACGTCTCTCTCTGCTTTTCCGACAATTCTGCCTGGATGATGGCTGAAGCTTCAATCAGCTTTTGATGTTTATCAACATTGAAAAGGTTCGAACGAGAACTATACTGATTTTTTGAGCTTCAAAGGTTGCTTGTTGATGAGCGTGATGATCGAGATTTCGTACAATGGTGTCGGCCCAATAGGTGAGGCATCCTTTGAGCCCCTAGCAATTGCGCTTGCCTCCTATGACCCGTCCTTTACTTCGCTTACATGTAATGCGAATTTTTACGGTTATGAGCGCTCGCTTCAGCGTTTACATGATTTCGTTTTGAGTAAACGAAGGGAACCTCTCTGGATGCGGTTAACCGATTCAACTGAGCAAGCCGTGGTTAATTGTCATATTGCTCATTTTAGGAAGTGTGCTGGACCTCTGGTGATCCTTGTCTTTGATATCCTCTATGGGCCAATGTCTGCATAAAGGGGGCTTTCGCCCCCTTCCGTTAGTTGATGCCTAGTTTCTTCCTCCAGTAGAACGCCTCTTTCTGCTTCTCTGACCGCTCTACCTGGATGATGGCCAGGGCTTCAATCCTTCGTCTATCGAACCTCACGCCGGTTGGGGAGATCAGGCAATCGTTCGCCATTCGCCACCCCTCCCAGGCTTTGAAAATCGTGGGCAGCTCCCGCCCTGATGCCATCCGCATAAGCCGTTTATAAACAGGAGGGATCTCTGTACCCTTATCCCAATATGTGACCTGTCTCACAGAAACGAAACATAGATTTGCCGTCTCCTCTTTCGATAAACCGCACTCAAACCAACGAAAAATGAAGTTTTTGGTCAACTCTCGTTCCATCCAAGTAAATACCTGATAAACCAGCAAAATTGCGTGGGTTGGCTTATCGGCAGGTTTCAGATGGGCATTTAACTAAACACGGCATTATGCGCGGTTCTCGGCATGGAGCAATTGAGTGTCCTGGATTGGTTCAACAGCACTGGATTGGTTTGCCATGAACGAATCTTTTTCTTTCTGTTATCTCTCACTGTTGAACTTAATCATGTAGCCGATCCAGTGGCTTGTGATTGGCACTCTCGTGACGTTCGCTGTTGCCGGTGTGCAGGTATTTGGAGGTGGTATCTATGCTGTCGTGGCCGGCATCGGCTTGCACATGGGACAAGGGCCGGCCGTTGAGATTGATGTCGTGAGTGATACCAGTATGACGAATGGAGTGCGGTGTCAGGTTGCGCATCTCTGCGGCATCCTGGGCAAAGCCATCTTGTTCTGCCTGCGTGGCGGCCGTCTGAATGACGGCCATCACCAGCTCGCGCAGCTGACGGATGCCGAGATTGGCATTGAGCTCACCTTGTTCACGGCCGTGGGCTGCGGCCTTGTGACGCACAAACAGTGGCGTCTGTTCATCGGGTACCGGCAGTGGCGAGAGACCGAGAAAGGTCCGGTAGCGTTTGAGGGCCTCCAGCAAGGCATGGGAGACCGCCACGGTGCGGCGCTTGCCACCCTTGCTGCGGGGAATGTAATAACCCCAGACGCCGGTTTTCCCATCGCGGCGAAACTGCCCCATGACGGGGGTAAAACCCGGCCTTGCCGCCACCTCGGAGATACGCAGGTAGCAGGCATACATCAGGCTGATCAGAAAGCGGCTGCGCTCGTGCTGCTCCGGTGACTCGGTGGCCAGCCGATCGGCCGCCTGCATCACATAGGACCACTGCAGCTCGCTGAAGGCCTGGCCCTGATCATCCGGCTCCTGCTGGACGGTGCGCTTCACCCGTTGCAGCAGAAGCGCCGGGTTGCGGTCCATGTACTCTTCCTGGATCAAAAACTGGAAAAAGGCCGACAGAATGGCGAGCTTGGTCTTCATGGCCTGTTCACTGAGTCGGTACGGCAGTTCACGGCCCAGCTCCCGTTTGCCAAGGAAGGGTCGCCACTGGGGATTGGGCAGGCGCTCTCCCCACTCCTTGTCGAGCACGAACTGCGCCACATTGCGATAGGCAATCAGTGCTGCTGGCGGTGACTGGCAATAATCGAGGTAGCGCATCATGATGCGCCGGGTCAGATCCTTTGGGCTGATGCGCATCTCGCCAAAGCACCAGTGCAAGAACGTGGTCAGCTCACTGCGATAGGTCTTGTAGTTATTCTCGTTGTTGCGCTGCTCCAGCAGCCAGTCGACGGCGAGTTCGTAGACGATCCCGGCATCGGGTACGTCGGTGAGGCTGAGGTTGGCCAGGTACTGATTGACCTGGGGGTTGCCCGCCTCCAGGTATGCCAAGCCATCGAACAGCGGCATGGCGGGTGGAAGTATGGTTGTGGTCATGGTCTTGCTTGAAATGGTTCTGGCTTGCGGCCTGCTCAAGGGTAATGCCGATAAATGGGGTTATCGGCATCATCGGTGGTGGGAACATGGTCAGGAAACATGGATGCAGTCACCACGTGGAATCACTGCGAACACATTCTTATCCCATTCAATGAATATGCACTCTTGTCAGAAAATTCTCGGGGTAAATAGCCTGAAAGTTGACTGTTAATTCTATCTTTTTGAATAAGAAAGTGTTTGGCCGTGATGGCTCGCCCCTTTTCCCTGTCCTTCCTCACCCTGTTATCCAGACGCCTTGCTACGCAACCCGCTTGAGTGACTTGCCTTTGGGGTCGGTTGCTTCACTCTGGGTTTCCTGGCTCTCTGTCTTGTTGCTCCCCTGCCCCTTTCCACCACGCAATACGCTCTGCAGTGCGTCCCGCTGTTCGGCCAGATAGAAGGCCAGGCTCTCCTGCTGTTCCGGCGCGAGTGCAATGGGAGCCGCGGCCAGCAACGTCATCAACTCATCGGCAGTGTCCAGCAGCTTGTCATAGGCGTCAGCCTCTTTCTTGCTGGTAAAGGTCATCTTCTCCACTCCCCCACGAACCACAACATATTTGATCTCAACGGCCATAGTGGCGTCCTCCTTCTGATGGTGAATACAAGTATATGTATGGATATACAGTATTGCAAATAGCCACAGGCAGGTAGGTTTGAGCCGAGACTGACCGAGAGCGGGTTGGCCGTCACATTGATGAAAGGGTCATTTGACTTCCACGCCAAACTGGTCGGATGATTGAGTCATGACGATAACAAAGCAATTACTGATCCTGCTGCTGGTTGAGGTGACGCTCCTTGGGAGCATCGCCCACCTTGCCATCGGCCTCTCTTGGGTGCCCTCCATCTTGTTTGTGGTGGTAGCCCTGCTGGGGCTGCGCACCTTGGTGGTATTGCTGACCTGGGGCTTTTCCCGCTTCTACCCGGTGCCAGCCATCGGCTGGCGAGCCTGGCTGCCCATGGTGGGGCGGGAGATAGCCGCCTACCTGCTGACCTTCACCTGGCTGCTGCCGTTCGAGCGCTGGTTAATGCCGCCTGACAAGTTGCCCCCCTCTCCCCTGCCCCTGCTGCTGATCCACGGTTATGGCTGCAGTCGCGGCATCTGGCGGGTGCAGCGGGCACGGCTGGAGGCCGCCGGTCACACGGTGGCAACCGTCACCCTGACTCCTCCCTTTGGCCATCTCGACGACATGGTGCCGCTGTTGGCCAGGCGTATCGACGAGGTGTTGGTCGCCACCGGCGCATCGCAACTGGTGTTGATCGGTCACAGCATGGGCGGACTGGTGTGCCGCGACTATCTGGCGGTGGCGGGTGGTGACAAGGTGGCGCAGCTCATCACCCTGGCCACCCCTCATCAGGGCAGCCAGCTCGCCACCCTGGGACTGGGCGACAATGCCCGCGAGATGGAGCCAGGCTCCGGCTGGTTGCAGCGCTTTGCCGCCGTGCCGCTCTGCGTACCCGGTGTCTCGGTGCGCACCAGTCACGACAACTTCGTGCTGCCCCAGTCCCGCCAGCGTCTCGATGGCATGGAGGACGTGGAGCTTGCCGCCCTTGGCCACCTCTCCTTGCTCTACTCCCGCCGCACCACGGCCCTGCTGCTGACCCTGCTCTCCCGCACGCAACCGCAAATGAAAAGGGCCTGATTGTTCAGGCCCTTTCCGTTTTTGCTACATCAGCTCGTTGTGGTCACCACTAGAAGTGGATCCCCTTGATCAGGGTGGAGACTGCCATCTGATCCGCCGAAGCCTTGGACTCGTTGCCCTCCTTGGGGTCGGAGAAGGTGCGGAAGCTGGTGTTCATGATCACCTGGGCCACCCGCGGTGCCAGGGCATGGATCACCTGGCCGAACACCCCGAGCCGGGTGGCGAGGCGCACGTGCTTGTTGATGATGGTGTCACACACCAGATCGGCGGCCTCTTCCGGCGTCATCATGGGCACCTGTTCATATACCTTGGTGGGCGCCACCATGGGAGTTTTCACCAGCGGCATGTTGATGATGGAGAAGTTGACCCCCTTGTCGGCAAACTCGGAGGCGGCGGTGCGCACCCAGGCATCCAGCGCCGACTTGGAGGCGACGTAGGCGGAGAAGCGCGGCGCATTGGTCAGCACCCCGATGGAGGAGATGTTGATGATGTGCCCCTTCTTCTTCTCGATCATGGTGGGCAGTACCCCCATGATCACCTTGAGGGTGCCGAAGTAGTTGAGCTGCATGGTGCGCTCCAGATCGTGGAAACGGTCGAAGGAGTCCTCGATGGCGCGGCGGATGGAGCGACCGGCGTTGTTGACCAGGATATCCACGCCGCCATGCTCGGCCACGATCTGCCGGGTGATCGCCTCCCCCTGCGCCAGATCGGCGAGATCGCCCTGATAGACCTGCAGGGTCAGGCCCAGTTCGGCAAACTCGGCCTGGGTTTCGGCAATCTTGTGCTCGTCCCGGGCGATGGTCAGCACCCTGGCCCCCGCCTCTGCCAGTTTCTTCGCGGTGGCCTTGCCGATGCCGGAGGTGGCACCGGTGATCAGCACCACCTTGCCCTCGACCCGGCCGCGCAGGGTGCGGTCGATGAACAGATCCGGGTCGAGGTGACGCTCCCAGTAGTCCCACAGGCGCCAGGCATAGCTATGCAGCGGCGGCACTTCGATGCCGGTCCCCTTCAGCACCCGCTGGGCCTCGCGGTTGTCAAAACGGGTCGGATAGTTGATGAGCCGGAAGATATCCTTGGGCAGGCCGAGATCGGCGATGGCCGCATCGCGAATGCGTCGCACCGGTGTCAGGGCCATCAGCATGGTCATCAGATGGCGAGGAATGAAGCTGAACAGGGCGGCATTGATGCGAATGGCCGGCTCGGGGGCATGGGCCGCCCGGGAGAAGGTGCTCAACATGTCGCCGACCCGCATGGGGTGAGAGTCGGTCAGGTGGAACGCCTTGTTGTCCTCCCCCTCCAGATGGGAGATGTGATCGATGGCATCCACCACGAAGTTGACCGGCACCAGGTTGATGCGCCCCCCCTCGACCCCGATGGCGGGCATCCAGGGCGGCAGCATGCGGCGCAGCTTCTGGATGGTCTTGAAGAAGTAATAGGGGCCGTCCACCTTGTCCATCTCGCCGGTATTGGCATCGCCGACCACGATGCCGGGTCGGTAGATACGCCAGGGGATGGTGCTCTCCTTGCGCACTATCCCTTCGGCCTCGTGCTTGGTCTGGAAATAGGGCATGTCGAGGTGTTCGGCCTCATCGAACATGTCTTCCCGGAACAGGCCGTCAAACAGGCCGGCCACCGCGATGGAGCTGCAGTGATGGAAACAGCGCACCTTGAGCCGCTCTGCCAGTTGCAGGGCCTGACGGGTGCCCTCGGCATTGACCTGCTGCTGAATGCCCGCTTTGGCGTTGAGATCATAGATGGCGGCGAGATGCAGAAAATGATCAACCTTGCCGATGAGGGGCTCCAGTTCGCCGTTGCCGACGCCGAGCAAGGGGTGGGTCATGTCGCCAACCACAGCAATGGCGCGATCCTCACCAACGCCCCAGTAGGCCAGCAGGTCGGGTACCCGCTCGAGATGGGCTGCCCGCATCAGGAAATGCACCCGACTATTTGGACGCTGCAGCAATTTTTTAATCAGCCGACGGCCGATGAAGCCGCTGCCACCTGTGATGAAATAATCCATGGTATTTATATCCCTTACTGATTGGGCTGTTAGTTGCTGTTAGATATATCACGCTTTTACTGAAAATATTCATTCGAATATCATTCTTCGTGACCCAGTCCAAAATTACCAGGGTTGCCTGTTCCGTTATTAGGTAGAACCCTCTATTTTTTCTCCCTAGACTGAGGATGAAAGTTAAGTAATGCCACAACGAATATACCAAGGTTGTTGTCATTACCATCATCTATATCACGAGTAAGGAGACTGTCATGGCCAAAAAATTGAAAGCACTGGCAAGTTCGGTGACCGACAACCACCTCACTTCCACCATCAAAGAGTCCACCCAGCAGATCTGGCTGGCTGGCCTGGGTGCCTATGCCAAGGCGCAAGAGGAAGGCGGCAAGATCTTTGAAGCCCTGGTTCAGGAAGGGGAAGCCCTGCAAACCCGTACCCGTCAGAGCGCCGATGAGAAAATTGCGGCCATGACCGACAAGACCGCCGGTACCTGGGGCCGTCTGGAGCAGGTATTCGAGGATCGCGTGGCCCGCGCCGTCGCCAGCCTCGGCATCCCGACCCGCAAGGACATCGACAAGCTCTCCAAGCGGATGGCTGAACTGACCGAAGTGGTGCAGCAGCTGATCGATGCCCAGGACGACACTGCCCCGGCTGACGAGGCCAAGCCTGCCACCGCCACTGCCAAGAAGCCGGTTGTTGCCAAGAAGCCGCCGGTCAAGAAAGCCGCCCCCGCCCCCGTCGCCAAGGTGAAGGAAGAGGTCAAGGAGCTGGCAACGGAAGTAGAGAACGTGGCCAAGGAGATCAAGGAGAAGGGTGAAACCGCACTCTTCTGATCCTGACCGGCTTGTTCTGACTGATGATCCACCGGCCCATGCCCTCTGCTGGGCCGGTTTTGCGTGATAAGGGAGGCAAATCATGAGCACGATTGCGGTTGCCCTCGCCGGGGGGGGACCTCTGGGGGGGATCTACGAGATCGGTGCCTGCGCCGCCCTGGCCGACAGCATCAAGGGAGTGCGTTTCGAACAGGCTGATATCTATGTGGGGGTGAGTTCGGGGGCGGTGATCGCCTCGGCGCTGGCCAACGGCATCTCCCCCGACAAGCTGGTGCGGATCCTGCTGAGCGACGACAGTGGCGAGTTCTTCGACCCCTCTACCCTGCTGCGCCCCGCCTTCGGGGAGTATGTTGAACGGCTCACCTCGCTGCCGCCCCTGGCGCTGGCGTGTCTGGCCGACTACCTCTCCTCCCCCTGGAACAAGAGCCTGCTTGGCTCACTGCAGGGGCTGTCCAAGGCGATCCCCACCGGCATGTTCGACAGCCGCGGGGTGGATCGGATCCTGACCCAGTTTTTTTCGCGCCCAGGTCGCAGCAATGATTTTCGCGAGCTGGCCAGCCGGCTGTTCGTCATCGCCACCGAACTCGACACCGGTCGGGCGGTGGCCTTCGGCAGTCCGGGGCTCGACCAGGTGCCCATCTCCGCCGCGGTGCAGGCCTCCGCCGCCTTGCCCGGCCTGTTCCCGCCCTCCCTCATCGATGGCCGCTACTACGTGGACGGCGCGCTCATCAAGACGCTGCACGCCTCGGTGGCGCTGCAGGAGGGGGCCGATCTGGTGTTCTGCATCAATCCGCTGGTGCCCTTTGATGCTGGCCTGGCCAGCGAGCGCCCCGCCAAGCTGGTGGATAGCGGCCTGCCGGTGGTGCTGGCCCAGACGTTTCGCGCCATCATCCACTCGCGCATGCACGTGGGGATGGATCGCTACAAACACCAGTACCCAGAGGCGGATGCCCTGCTGTTCGAGCCCTCCCCGGCCGATGGCGAGATGTTCTTCACCAATGTGTTCAGTTATAGGGACCGGCGCCATCTGTGCGAGCACGCCTTCCAGCATACCCGCCGGGATCTGTGGCAGCGGCGGGCCGAGCTTGGCCCCATCCTCGCCAGACACGGGCTGGAGCTGGATCTTGACGCGCTGGCCGATGAGCAGCGCTCCCTGCTGACCCCGGGCATCGGCGCGGTGGCGGCGCTGGATGCCTCACTGACCCAGTTGCAGCACTGGCTGACCCGTCGCTATGGCGACAAGGGTCGGCGTCAACCGAAGGAGTAGCATGGACTGCAAACCCAAGCGGCGCACCAGGGATCGCATCCTGGCCACCGCCCTCGCCCAGTTCAACCTGCTGGGCGAGCCGACCGTCACCACCACCGCCATCGCGGCCGAGCTGGAGATGAGCCCGGGCAACCTCTATTACCACTTTCACAACAAGGAGGAGATAGTCAACGCCCTGTTCGGCGAGTTCGAACAGGAGATGGCCCACCTGCTCGACACCATTACCCCGCCGTTGAACGAGGCGGAGGACATCTGGTTCTTCTTGCACCTGATGTTCGAACTCATCTGGAAGTACCGCTTTTTCTATTACGACATCAGCACCCTGATGAACGGCAACCACAAGGTGGAGCAGCGCTTTTCGGCCCTGCTGCGGCGCAAGGAGCTGACCGCCGCCGCCATCTGCCACCACCTCTGGCGCAGCGGTCTGCTAGAAGGCGACGAAGCGCAGGTGACGGCGCTGGCCGCCAACATTGCACTGGTGGGGACCTTCTGGATCTCTTATCAGCGGGCGCTGCATCCGCGCGCCGATGCCGACATCGCCCTCGGCGTTGTTCAGGTGATGGAGCTGGTGGCCCCCAGGCTGCGAGCCGATGCCCGCGCCGCGCTCGATGCCATCGCCAGCCATTATCGTCCCGCCGCCGTGGCGGGTTGACCGAACCGTGTTTTTTGATTGTGTTTTTAACAGGGAGAATCATATGACCACTGCACAGCCCAACTTCGATTTCACCCCCTTCCCCTGGCCGGAAGCCACCTATGACTATGCCGGGGAGCGCCTTGAGCAGCACTGGGAGCGGCTGCACCAGGGGGATGCCGAGCCCTGGCCGGAAGATGAACAGGTACAGGAGGCCTGGCGCGCCTATCACGCCGGTGATTTCGCCCGGGCCGTCAGCCTGGGGCTGGCCGCCGGCGAGGATGGCCTCAACGTGGCGAACAAGGCGCTGGTGATCCACGCCAGCTACCTGCTGGATGACAAGTATGCCAAGCGTGAGGCGTTCGAGCTGGCCGCCAGCAACGCCGAGAAGCTGCAAAAACGTCAGCCAGACAATGTCAACGCCTGGTACTTCCACGCCCTGGCGCTGGGTCGTTACAGCCAGGTGATCTCGGTCTCCAAGGCACTCTCCATCGGCATCGGTGACAAGATCAAGAGCAGCCTGGAGCAGGCACTGGCGCTGGAGCCTGACCACGGGGAGGCCCATATCGCCTTCGGTGCCTGGCATGCGGAGATCATCGACAAGCTGGGCGCCATGATCGGCGGCATCACCTACGGCGCCAAGAAGGATGAGTCCGAGCGTCACTTCAAGGCGGCGCTGGCCATCATCCCCCACTCCGCCATTGCCCGCATGGAGTACGCCAATGCCATGGTGATGATGCACGGCAAGAGCAAGATGGCGGCGGCCGAGGCACTCTACGGCGAGGCCGCCGAGTGCGAGGCGCTGGATGCCATGGAGCGGCTCGATGTGGAAGCCGCCCGTGAGGAGCTGGAGGAGGAGTAACTCGCCAGTCCCCCAAAACCAAGAGGCCAACCCCGGGTTGGCCTCTTGCGTTTGAAGCGCGGCGCATCAGCCGTGCAGCAGCTGATCCAGCATGGCGAGGTCGTAGAGCAGATCCGGCTCCATCAGCACCAGCAGCAGCAACTGCTCAAACTCCACCGCGAAGCGCTCGACGATGAGGTCGGGGTCCGGCACCCGTTTCTTGTCGGTGATCAGGCCCACCTGCACCTTGTTGTCATAGGAGAGGATGGAGACGCCGACCGCGATGTCGCCGGCCTGGGGCACCCAGAACAGCGGCTGGCGCAACCTGGCGCCGGCCAGATAGAGGGTCTGCTGCGGGCCAGGCACGTTGGTGATGACGGCGCTGGCCTTGGCGGAGAGGATGTCGATGGCCTGTTGCTGCACCGCCTTGGGGGCCATGCCCATCACTTCCAGCAGGTTGAGCACCACTGCCGGTTGCAGGGAGGATTTGAGCGCCTGCATCCGATCCCGCACCGCATAGAGGCGTTGCAGCGGATGTTCGATGTTGAGGGGCAGATCCAGGGCCACCAGCCCGAAGCGGTTGCCAAGGGCCCCCTTGTCGTCCGGGGCGCGCATGTTGACCGGCACCAGGGCCCGGATGTCGACGTCGGCTTCGTCGCCCTTCTCCAGCAGATAGTGGCGAAAGGCCCCGGCGGTGGCGGCGATCAGCAGGTCGTTGACCGAGCAGCCGAGCACCCGCCCCACCGCCTTCACATCCGGCAGCGGGATCTGTTCTGACCAGGCGACCCGCTTGGTGCAGCCGGTCTCTCCCCTGAGCCGGGTATCGGCATCATCGGAGAGGGTGGCAATGGTGTAGAGCTCGGCGGTCACGTCCCTGCTGGTCTTGAGGTAGTCCATCGCCTTGGTGGGGTGGGTCAGCACCTCGACGTATTTGGACCAGAGGGTGCCGGTCAGCTTGAGGCCGGCCCGCAGCAGGCGACTGCCTTGATGATCGTGCTCTTCATCGCCGTCGTCGTTGGCCACCGGCTCTGGCTGCGGTCTGGGAGGGGCAACTGGGCTCTCGTCCATCATGGTGAGCATGGCCCGCACCAGGGAGAAGCCGTCCCCCATGGCGTGATGAAAGCGCACCACCAGCGCCTGGCCGCCGAGGGAGGTGTCTACCAGGTGCATCTCCCAGAGCGGACGCTGGTGGTTGAGGGGGGTGGAGGCAAAGTCGGCCACCAGCCGCTCCAGCTCGGCCTTGCCGGCCTTGCCTGGCAGGATCACCCGCTTGAGGTGCAGGTCGAGATCGAAGTCGGGGTCGGTACGCCAGTAGTACTCCCCTCCTTCCAGGCAGGCTTTCTGCGCGAAGCGCGGCTGTACCCGTACGGTGTGCAGCAGGCTCTCGCGCAATCTGGTTTCATCCAGCTGACCGTCGAACATCAGCACGCCGACGATCTGCATCAAGTTGTTGGGTCTGTCCATCCGCAGCCAGGCGGTATCGACACAGGAGATGAGTTCACACACAGACATGTATTATTCCTATCGTTTCGCATTATTTGTGCCACATTTCGTTCTGGACGTCGGCGACCAGAACGGAAGCAACAAACAATGTTTTCTTATGTTGGTGAAACTGCACGGCGATTAATTCACGCCAGCCATCCATGACAAAGGCAGAGGATCTTGTTGCCCCGTGAAAATTAAAAATCAGACTTGTGATATGCCGCCTGAATAATAATCTCCAGGTCGGCCATTTCGTCAAAAGAATATAAAGTGCGCTATTTCACCATTATTTATTGCGCTGGATCAGTCTTTATTGGATTGGTTATCGCCGCGCGGGACAAGGCAGGCGCTGATCGACATATTCGAGGATCTCCTGCTCCAGTACGCTGCGTACCGGCAACAGCATCAGGCCGAGGCGCACTTCCAGCGACAGGGTATCCTCGGTGAGGCAGAGGGAGCCATTGACCCCGGCGCCGCGAAACAGCAAGCGGGTCTCCTCCTCGTCTTCCCACTCGCAGTCGAGTTCGTACTCTTCGCTCATGTCCTGGGCGATGGCTTCGGCGGCGAGCCGAGCGCCGGCGAGGCCGAGCGGGTGTTGACGGCTGACCTGGATGGTCGACAGGTTGCTGCCGGCAAGGGGATCGTATAGAAACATGCTAACTCTCTGAGCGGTGACGACATTTACTGATATTAAACACATGAATCAAACAAGTGAAAGTGATTTGCAACATATTTGGGACTCACTTAACAAAGGCTGTCGAGTAAAAGCTCCATCGATTCCGCCTGGGTTGCCGCCGCGTTACACTGGGCTGGCGGCTCATGACGAGTGACTCCCGCCCCTCGCCGGCCGCCCGTTTTATCCGTCACAGGCCATGGGATACACCAGAGAACATAGGTCAAGAGAGCAGCAGATGACCCAAGAGAAACAACCATCCGATGACCACCACCTGGATGAAGAGAGCACCCTGGGGCGACTCTACCGTCAGCTCAACCAGGTGGCCGCCTTGCGCGAGCAGATGCGCACCCATCCGCAGGATCAGCAAGACAGGGACGCATTGCGCCAATGGCAGGCCGATCGGCTGGGGCGTACCCACCGCGATCTGCTGGAGAGCAAGCGCTACGGCCCGGCCGCGCAGTTCTTCCTGACCGACCTCTACGGGCCGGGGGATTGTGCCCGCCGCGATGCGGACGTGATGCGGGTGATGCCGACTGCCGAGCGGCTGTTGCCGGAATCCGGCCTCAAGGTGCTGGCGCAGGCCATTGAACTCGACGCCCTCTCCGAGGAGCTCGACTACCTGATGGTGGTGGCATTGCGCCGTAGCGGCAATATGGCGCGACTAAACGCCAGGGGTTATGCCCTCGCCTATCAGGAGGTGGGTGAAGAAGCGCGCCGCCGTCATCAGTTGCAACTGGTCAACGAGCTGGGGATGACCCTGGACCGGCTGGCCAGAAAGCCGCTGCTCGGGGCGACCTTGAAGCTGATATCGGGGCCGGCCCATCTGGCGGGGTTGGGCGAGCTCTTCTCCTTTGTCGAGCGGGGTTACCGGGTCTGTCACCACATGGGGCGGGCCAGCGAGTTTCTCGAGACCATCGCCAGCCGCGAGACGGCGATCATGCAGGCGTTGCTGGCGGGCGATGACACAGTGCTGGATTGACCTTGGGAGTCATGCAGGCACACATGCAGTCAAACATGACAAAGCGGGCCGAGTGGCCCGCTTTCGTTTGTTGATGTGTACCGATGGATAGCGGTCAGATCACCAGCAGATCCATGAAGGCGTGCACCGGAGTGGCGGCCAGTTGCTTGCCATCCTGGCAGAGGGCCAGGATCGCCTCGGACCGTCTGGCAGGGAAGCGGGTGGCCAGGTTGTGGCGGAATTTCTCTACCAGCAGCGGGATCCCCTCCTCGCGGCGACGACGATGGCCGACCGGGTACTCCACCTCCACCTTGGCGGTGTGGGTACCGTCCTTGAAGAAGACCTGGATGGCGTTGGCAATGGATCGCTTGTCCGCTTCCAGATACTCGCGGCTGTAACGCTTGTCTTCCTGCACCACCATCTTGGCGCGCAGCCCATCGATACGGGGATCGGCGGCCACGGCGTCCTCGTAATCCTCGGCGATGAGACGCCCGAAGATGAGCGGCACCGCCACCATGTACTGCAGGCAGTGATCCCGGTCCGCCGGGTTGTTGAGGGCACCCACCTTGCTGATGATGCGAATGGCCGACTCATGGGTGGTGAGCTCGATGCGGTCGATCTCGTCGAGGCGTCCCTTCACCTGCTCATGCAGCTTCATGGCGCACTCCACCGCGGTCTGGGCGTGGAACTCGGCAGGGTAAGAGATCTTGAACAGCACGTTCTCCATCACATAGCTGCCGTACCCCTGATGCAGGGCGAACTGGTTGCCCTTGAACAGCACGTCGTAGAAGCCCCACTTGGGAGCCGTCAGAGCGCCGGGATAACCCATCTCGCCGCTCATGGTGATCAGCGCCAGGCGCACCGCCCGGGAGGTGGCATCCCCCGCCGCCCAGCTCTTGCGCGAACCCGCATTGGGGGCATGACGGTAGGTACGCAGGCTCTGGCCATCGACCCAGGCCTGGGAGACCGCATCGATCACCTGATCGCGGGTACCCCCCAGCATGTGGGTCACCACGGCGGTACTGGCAACCTTCACCAGCACCACGTGATCGAGACCGACCCGGTTGAAGGAGTTCTCCAGCGCCAACACCCCCTGGATCTCGTGGGCCTTCACCATGGCCGTCAGCACATCGCTCATGGTGAGCGGCGCCTTGCCTTCGGCTACGCGGGTACGGGAGAGCCAGTCGGCGGTGGCCAGGATCCCGCCCAGGTTGTCGGAAGGGTGACCCCACTCGGCGGCCAGCCAGGTGTCGTTGTAATCGAGCCAGCGGATGATGGCACCGATATCCCAGGCTGCCTTGACCGGGTCGAGGCAGAGCTGGGTACCGGGCACCCTGGCACCATGGGGTACCAGGGTACCGGGCACGATGGGGCCAAGGTGCTTGGTGCACTCGGGAAAACGCAGGGCCAAGAGGCCGCAGCCCAGGGTATCCATCAGGCAGTAACGGGCGGTATCGAGGGCGGCCTGGCTGGTAATGGGGTGATTGCAGACGTAATCGGCAATATCGACCAGCACCTGGTCGGGGTCTGGTCTGTGGTTGACGTCGACGTTGGCGGACATCGTGACTTCCTTATCGTTGTTGTGAATGAAACAGGGTGATGAAACGGCGCCCTGCCCGCCCGCCTGCGCACATCGACCCCGCTGTGGCCGGGGCCGGGTGCGACAAGGGAGTGACAGGGCTGCCCATGGTTATCGCTGCTGCAGCGAGACGAAATGCCGGGGCGCCGGGCCGACGTAATCGGCGCTCGGGCGGATGATCCGGTTGTGCTCGCGCTGCTCCATCACGTGGGCGCACCAGCCGGTGACCCGCGAGCAGACGAAGATGGGGGTGAACAGCTTGGTCGGGATCCCCATGTAGTGATAGGCGCTGGCGTGGAAGAAGTCGGCGTTCGGGAAGAGCTCTTTCTCCTCCCACATCACCTTCTCCGCCTCGCAGGAGACGCGATAGAGCCGGTCATCGCCCACCGCCTCGGCCAGCTTGGCCGACCAGTTCTTGATGATGACGTTGCGCGGATCCGAGGTGCGATAGACGGCGTGGCCAAAGCCCATGATCTTCTCCTTGGCTGTCAGCTTGGCCTGCAGCTCGCGCCGCGCCTGGGCCTCATCCTGCCAGGGCTCGATCATCGCCATAGCCGCTTCGTTGGCGCCGCCGTGCAGCGGGCCGCGCAGGGTGCCGATGGCCGCGGTAACGCAGGAGAACATATCCGAGAGCGTCGAGGCGCAGACCCGCGCCGCAAAGGTGGAGGCGTTGAACTCATGCTCAGCGTAGAGAATGAGGGAGACGTGCATCACCCGGCGCTCCAGCTCGCTCGGCGCCTTCTGGTGCAGCAGTGCCAGGAAGTGGCCGCCGATGCACTCTTCGTTGGTGTCGAGGGCGATGCGCACCCCGTCGTGACTGAACTTGTACCAGTAAAGGAGAATGCCAGGGAAGGCAGCCAGCAGCCGATCCGCCACTTCATGCTCGTGCTCGAAGCCATCCTCCGGCTCCAGATCACCGAGCATGGAGCAGCCGGTGCGCAGCACATCCATGGGATGGGCGTCGGCAGGAATGCGCTCGAGCACCTCCAGCAAGGCGGCTGGCAGGGTGCGCAGGCTGCGCAGCGTCTGCTTGTAATCCTCGAGCTGCTGCTCGTCCGGCAGCTCGCCCTTGAGCAGCAGGTAGGCGACTTCTTCGAACTGGGCGCCGTCGGCCAGCTCCTGGATGTCATAGCCGCGATAGGTGAGCCCGGTGCCGCTCTTGCCCACGGTGCAGATGCTGGTCTCCCCCGCGCTCTGGCCACGCAGGCCGGCGCCACCCAACGGTTTTTGCTGTCCCATTCTTCCTCCTAATCCTTGGATGTAAACAGACGGTCCAGCGTCTGCTCGTAGTGGTGATAACCGAGGAAGTCATAGAGCGACTCCCGTGTCTGCATGGTGTCGACGACGGCCCGTTGATGACCATCCTGGCGAAGGTGTTGATAGACATTGAGGGCTGCCTGGTTGGCTGCCCGGCTAGCGCTCAAGGGATAGAGCACCATGTCGACGCCGTGGGCGGCGAGCGCCTCCTTGTCGAACAGCTCGGTTTTGCCGAACTCGGTCATGTTGGCGAGAATGGGGACTCCGGCTGCCTGCTTGAACAGGTCATACTGACCGAGCTCGGTCACCGCCTCGGCGAAGATCATGTCGGCCCCGGCGGCCACGTAGGCGGCGGCGCGCTCCAGCGCCGGGCCAATCCCCTCCACCGCCAGCGCGTCGGTGCGCGCCATGATGACGAACTCCCCATTCTCGCGGGCATCCACCGCCGCCTTGATGCGATCACACATCTCCTCCTGCGAGACCACCGCCTTGTTGGGCCGGTGGCCACAGCGCTTCTGGGCCACCTGATCTTCCATGTGCACGGCCGCTACCCCGGCTCGCTCGAAGGCGCGCACGGTGCGGGCGATGTTGAAGGCCCCGCCCCAGCCGGTGTCGATGTCGACCAAAAGCGGCACACGGGTCGCCGCCGTGATGCGTTCGGCGTCGGTCAAGACGTCGTTCAGGCTGGTCATGCCAAGATCCGGCAGGCCATAGGAGGCGTTGGCCACGCCGGCGCCTGAGAGGTAAATGGCCTGAAAGCCGCTGCGCTCCGCCATCAGCGCCATGTAGGCATTGATGGTGCCGACGATCTGCAGGGGGCGTTCATTGGCGAGGGCAGTGCGAAAGCGCAGACCTGCCGAGGGGGTAAGGCTGGACATCATGACTCCTTTCACTTGTCTGGTTTGACTATCTAATATCACGTTTACGTTAACGTCAATCATACTTTCGTGGCAGACCCCTGCCAGGCAAGACAGGACGCGGCTTTTAGGGTAAATTTCACCAATTCCTTCAACAGGTTGAATCGTAATGTCGGATCCCAATCCCGTGATCGTCTGCCCGGCTTGCGACTTGCTGATCGAACGCAAGTTATTGCCGCTGAGGCGCCACGCCCACTGCCCCCGCTGTCATCAGCATCTGTACGGGCGCTACGCATTTCGCCCCTCCCAGTTGATGGCGCTGACCATCACCGGTTTCCTGTTGCTCCCGTCCGCCTTCTTCGAACCGCTGATCTACCTGCGCCTGGCCGGCGTCAATTCGGACGCCAACCTGCTCAAGGGGATCCTGGTGCTGCTGCTCGAACACGAGATCTGGGTGGCGGGGCTGGTGTTCTGGTGCGCCGTGCTGGCGCCGGTGGGTTTGCTGCTCGGGATCTTTGCGCTGGCCTCGGGCCTCGCCAAACGCTGGCACATACTGGCGCCGACCCTGCAGGCGGTCGAGGTGTTTCGCCACTGGGCCATGCTGGAGGTCTACATCGTCAGCCTGCTGGTCGCCCTGTTCAAGCTGGTCGACATCGCCGACGTGCGCCTCGGCGGCGGCCTGCTCAGCCTGGGGATCCTGATGCTGCTCAACCTGACGTTGCTGATCCTGTTTGACCCCACCCCCTATTGGGAGCGGGTACCGCTGGAGGAGCCGGACCATGTCCCAGACCAGCGCCCGTGAACTGGGGCTCTGCCGCTGCCACACCTGCGGCCTGCTGGTGCGCTATCAGGCGGGCAGCGTCTGCCCCCGCTGCCACAGCCGGCTGCAGGTGCGCATCCCCCACTCCCTGGCCTGGTCCTGGGGCTTGCTGGCGCTGGCCAGCTTCATGCTGCTGCCCGCCAACCTGCTGCCCATCACCCACTTCTACAACAAGGGATTGTTGCAGTCCGACACCATCTTCAGCGGTATCATGATGCTCTATCGCAGCAAGATGTCGGGGATTGCCACCATAGTCCTCACCGCCAGCATCATAGTGCCGGTGGGCAAGATCCTGGGGCTGGGCTGGATCTGCTGGCAACTGCAGCGCAGCAAGCCGGTGCGGCGCAAACGCCAGCTCATCATGTACCGCATCATCGATTTCATCGGGCGCTGGTCCATGCTGGACTTGTTCGTCATCTCGCTGATGGTGGCCCTGGTGGATCGCGGCGTGCTGCTCAACGTGCGGGCCGGCCCCGGCGCCACCGCCTTTGCCGGTGTGGTGGTGCTGACCATGATGTCGGCCCGCATGCTGGACACGCGCCTGCTGTGGGACAAGGCGGCCCGCTAGGGCGCGGTAATCCGAACCTGTTTTCTTCTATCTGAATGCTGTTTATCTCAGCCAATTAAGGAGTCGGTATGATCGGGGCTGAACCCGTCATTGAGAAGCGTCGCTGGTTGTCACCCGTCTGGTTGCTGCCCTTTATCGCCCTGTTGCTGGCGGGGGGCTTCATCTACCAGCAGTTTGTCAGCAGTGGCCAGCTTATTCGCATCAACTTCGCCCAGGGCAACGGCATCTTGCCGGGCAAGACCCAGGTGCGTTACCAGGGGGTCGCCATCGGGGTGGTGCAGGAGCTGGCGCTGGCCGAGGATGGCCGCAAGATAGCCGTGCTGGCCAAGATTGACAGCCGGGCCCGCCCGCTCATCCGCAAAGGTTCGGATTTCTGGCTAGTGAGCCCCAAAGCATCGCTCACCGAGATCTCCGGCCTCGATACCCTGGTCTCCGGCAACTACATCAACCTGCAGCCCGGGCGGGACAACAACCCGCCGCAGGAGGAGTTCGACGCGCTGGACGGCCCTCCCCCCGGTTATCAGGCCCAGGGGCGGATGCTGCACCTGACCGCCGATTCACTCGGCTCGGTCGGCATCGGTGCCAAGCTCTATTTTCGCGGCATCGAGGTGGGCAGCGTCATCAACACCCGCCTTGGCGAAGAGAACCAGAACGTGATCCTGGATCTGGTGATCGAGCCGCGTTTTGAACACCTCATCAAGGCCGACACCCGCTTCTGGAACATCAGCGGCATCAAGGGCTCCTTCAGCCTGGCCGGGGTCAATGTGGAGGCCGGCAGCCTCACCTCCATCCTGAGCGGCGGCATCGCCTTCGACTCTCCCAAGGACTCCCCGGAGCCGGAGAAAGGCCAGGTCTTCACCCTCTACAAAGGGTTGGCCGAGGCGGCCCGCGGCGAGCGAATTGACATCCAGGCGGGGGAGCTGCCCATCAAGGAGGGGATGCCCATCCTGTTTGAAGGTATCGAGATCGGCCGCATCGACCCCATTCGCCTGACCGACAAGGGCCGGGTGGTGACCGCACTGATCAACCCGGAACAGGCGTTTCGGATCACCGGCAACAGCCGTCTGGTGTGGGAGAGCGTCTCCCTCGGCGCCGGCGGCATCAAGCATGCGGATCGCCTGCTGGCGGGCCCGGCCATTCGCCTCGACTATGTGGCGGGCGAGCGGGTCAAGGCCATGATCCTGAGTAGCAAGGAGCAACCGGGCGGCATCAAGCTGGTGCTGCAAGCCGATGATCTGGTCGGCCTCAACGAAGGAGCGCCACTCTGGTACAAGGGCTTGCAGGTGGGCCAGATCAGCCAGCTCACCCTGGATGGCGGTGGCAACGCCAGCGTGGCCCTGATCGTGCAGAGCCAGTATCAGCATCTGCTCAACCGGGCCCGTTTCTATCGGGCGGCGCCGCTGCAGATCGATGCCGATCTGAGTGGCATCAAGGTGGAAACCAGCCCGGCCAGCGCCTGGATTGGCGGCGGCATCAAGCTGGTGCAGGCCCCCTCTGGCGAGCGGGTCAACCGGCTCTATCCCAGCCAGGAGCTGGCACTGCTTGGTACCCGCGATGCCAAACCCCGTCGCTGGATCTTGAAGGCTGAACAAGCCGATGGCATCGGTATCGGCTCCCCGGTGCTCTATCTGGGGCTCGAGGCCGGCAAGGTCAACGCGCTGCGCGCCGCCAAGGAGGGAGTGGAGATCGAACTCGAGATCGCCGGTGTCTATGCCCCCCTGCTCGAGCAGCAGCCGCAATTCTGGAAAAAGCCGGCGCTGGATACCCGGGTGCGGGTGGATGGCGTACAGGTCAAGGTGGGGAATCTCGCCACCCTGCTGCGCGGCGCCATCGAATTCGATCGGCTCGGCACAGGCCGCAGCAGTCACCAGCTGTTTGACAGCAAGGAGCAGGCCAAGGCCAAGGTACGGACCCTCTCCTTGGTGGCTGACAGCAACCCGGGGCTCGGGGTCGGCAGCCCGATCCGCTACCGCGGGGTCGACATCGGCAAGATTGAACAGATTGAGCTGGAGCCGACCCTGGGCCAGGTGATCTTCAAGGCCGAGCTGGATGGCCAGTATGCCACGCGCTTCCTGCAGTCCGGTGCCCGCTTCACCCTGGTTCAGGCCAAGCTGGGGCTGGGCGGCGTGGCCCACCTCGATACCCTGATCAAGGGTGCCTTTGTGGAGGCGCAGCCTGGCCAAGGGGCGGGCAAGGATCGCTTCCCCCTCAGCCAGAGCGGCCCGGCCGGCCTGGCGCTCACCCTCAAGAGCGCATCGGTCAACGGTTTGAGCGTCGGCAGTCCACTGCTGTTTCGCAAGATGGTGGTGGGCAGCGTGACCAAGGTGGCGCTGGCCCGCGATGGAAGCGAGGTGCTGATCGACGTCAACGTGGAGCAGGAGTACGCCCATCTGGTGCGGGCCAACACCCGCTTCTGGAACGTCTCCGGGGTCAAGGCGGATATCGGCCTGACCGGTGGCACCATAGAGGTGGAGACGGTGCAGAGCCTGCTGGCGGGCGGCATCGCCTTCAACACTCCGGAGAAAGAGATGGGGCCGACCGTCAAGGCCGGCCACAGCTACCCGCTGCATGCCAAGGCCGAGAAAGAGTGGCAGGAGTGGAGCCCCCGCATCCAGCCCTGATCTCTCCTCTCACTCACGCTCACTCAAGCCCGGCACGCTGCCGGGCTTGTTTTTAGTTGCCGCGTTTTCAGAAAATTCCTGCCCTTGTGATAAGATGTCGCCCCTCTTTTTCGGTCAACGAGACGGCTCCGTGCACGACAACACCTATCTTCCCGATCACTTCTTGCGCCATATCGCGGCCATCATGCCGGCGCACCTCTCCATGGATGAGTTCGTGGCCAGTTGTCGACGACCGCTGCGGCGCAGCATCCGGGTCAACACCCTGAAGATATCGGTGGCGGCGTTTGTGGCGCGGATGCAGCCGCTCGGTTGGCAGCTCGATCCCGTGCCCTGGTGCGACACCGGCTTCTGGCTCAGTCGCGAAGACGAGAGCGTGCCCCTTGGCAACACCGCCGAGCATTTAAGCGGCCTCTTCTACATTCAGGAGGCGAGCTCCATGTTGCCGGTCACCGCCCTGTTTGCCTGTGAGCAGACCCGGCGTGACGGCATGTTGCTGGACGCGGCGGCGGCCCCCGGCTCCAAGACCACCCAGATTGCGGCCCTGATGAACAACCAGGGCATGTTGGTTGCCAACGAGTATTCCAGCAGCCGGCTCAAGGTGCTCAGCGCCAATCTGCAGCGCTGCGGCGTGACCAACGTGGGCATGACCCATTTCGATGCCAAGGTCTTTGGCCAGTGGTTACCGGAGACCTTCGATGCCATCCTGCTCGACGCCCCCTGCTCCGGCGAGGGCACGGTGCGCAAGGATGAAGACGCCCTGCGCAACTGGAGCATCGAGAGCATCGACGAGATCGCCGCCGTGCAGCAAGGGTTGCTGGAGAGCGCCTTCCATGCCCTCAAACCGGGTGGCGTACTGGTCTACTCCACCTGTACCTTGAGCCTGCAGGAGAACCAGACCGTCTGTCAGTCACTGCAAGACAAGTTCGGCGATGCGTTCAGCTTTGACTCGCTGGCCGATCTCTTCCCCGCGGCAGAGCAGGCCTGTACGCCCGAGGGATACCTGCACGTTTGGCCCCAGATCTTCGACAGTGAAGGCTTTTTCGTCGCCAGATTGCGCAAGCACCACTCAGTGCCCAACACCATGTTCAAACCGGGCAAGCTCGGCAAATTCCCTTTCTCGCCGCTGCCGGCCAAGGAGTCCGCACCCATGCTGCGCGAGATTGAAGCCGCTTTCGGGGTGGTGCCGCAGGGAAATCTGTTTGGCCGCAGCGAGGAGATCTGGCTCTTCCCCCAGTTGTTCGAGCAGGTACAGGGCAAGCTGCGTTTTGATCGCATCGGACTGAAACTGGCGGAGACTTTCAAGAAAGGGTATCGGCTGACCCATGAGTGGGCACTGGCCTATGGTGACGGCGCGAGCAAAGGATTCGTCGAGCTCGATATAGCGAATGCGCGGGAGTTCATGATGGGGCGGGACGTGTGGCCGGAGCAAGCCGCCGGCACTGGCGAGGTGATCGTCCGCTATCAGGGGCATACCCTGGGCATGGGGAAATGGGTGGGCAGCCGGGTCAAGAATGCCCTGCCCCGCGAGCTGGTGCGCGACAACAATCTGTTCGTCTAGCAAGTTGTGCCGGAGCAGGAAAACCCACACTCCGGTTGAACCTTTGCGCGGATCTTGAAAAGCCTTGAGCCTTGTCTAAGCTTAAAGGCAATCCGAACACCAGTTAGCGCACGGCTCTGCAAGGAGCCAATTCCCCTATGCCAGGTACAAGGAATTCGTACCTGGCTTTTTTTATGTCCCGGTTTCTCGATCTTTGCCTCAATTGCCGGCGCGTTTACTCGAGCATCTCCGCCGGTGCTTGTGCATCGATCTGCGCCCTGTCCTGTTTCTGCTCATGCTGCAGCTCTTGCTGATAGAGCAGATCGATGGCCTGTTCGATGAGGGATGCCTGGCTGTCTTCGAGCAACTGCCCCAACATGGCCAACCGCTCGGCATGACGATTGCTGATCCAGCATTGCAACCGGCTGTGAGTTTCCTGTTTGCGTTTCACGTGCTGGCGCTGCCGTTCGGCATTGTCTTGCGCCCCGCTCACTTTCATTTCCTGGCTCATATCACCTTGCAAATTTGATTTTCACAGCCCGTTATCTCTCACCAAGTCTTCTATATTCGCTGACCAACACCGAAGAGCCTGACTCTCCCCTTCTTGATGGGGTGAGATCCAGTGCGCTGCAAATATATCATTGGATCAACAAGATATCATTTAACATAAAAAATAGAGTGACGCGGTTATATTACAGCAGACCATCCAGGGCGTGATCCGAGAACTTGTGAGCATCGTCGAAATACTCCTGCAAGGTACGGATGTCCTTGTGGCGGGTGACCTCGATGATCTTGTTCATCGGTTTGCCGGCAGTGACCGCCGAGGTGATGAAGCCGCGGCGCAGACTGTGGCCGCTGACCTGGAGATCGTCGATGGCCTGACCGGTGCGCCGCTTGATCATCAGGTTGATACCTTGCGGACCGAGCGGTTCCTGCATGAGCTGACCCCAGCGATTCATGCGGCGAAACAGGGCACCCTCGCTGATCCTGCTCTGTTTGAGCCAGCGCGCCAGTGCCGACACCGGACAATACTGTTTGCCTGGCACCAGGGCGATCTCCGTTTCATGCAGCTGATGTTTGCTGGGCTTGAGCCGAAGACGGATCCCCTGCCCCACAAAGTCGAGATCATCCACTTCAATCCTTGCCGCCTCCGAGCGTCGCAAGGCGCCGCTGAACATCAGCAACAGCAGGGTGTAATCCCGCAGCCCCGCCAGATTGCCGGTGTCGATTTCATCGAGCACACAGGCCAGCGGTTGCAGGGTCAGCGCCCCCGTTTTTCGTTTGCGATTGTCACCGAGTCGCACTATGCCCCGCATCATCTCCTTTATCTCCGCGTGCTCGGTCGGCATGGGGTGGATCCCCTTCTGCTTGAAAGCATAACGAATGCCGGCGAGCCGTCTTACCAGGGTGGCTGGCTTGCGGGGATCGCCGTTGCGAAGCTCCCCCTTCCCCTCTTCCTTGTCCAGCCAGACCCAATCGGCCAGGATGCCGTCGGCCTGATCCGCCAGGAAGTTCATGATGTCATGATGGGTGGTTTGCAGCGGATCGAGCCCATGCAGCTGGCACCAGAACACGAAGATGCGGGTATCGGCCTGGTAGGCATTGAGGGTAGAGTCGGCTTTGGCGCTGCGCAAGAAACGTCTGGCCCTGCTGTTCAGCTGAGGATCGAAGACGCTTTGCAAGGGCTGCTGAACTGGGCTTGAAATGCGTGGGTAGTTCACTTAACTCTATGATTTAATGCGGAGTTTCGTTGGATCTTACAGGATCTTGCAGATCTATCAAGTATCGATAATGAATATTATCGATATTTATGAAGAGTGCTTTTAACCCATTCCCCCCCTCATTTATTCCTCGAGCACACTGTTCTTCTTGCTTCGTTTTATCAGGGTTGAGGGCTTTGCCTCATCAGTATCCACCATACCTAGTGAGAGATAACAAACCACCATTATCGTTTTGGGATGGGCCACGATCGTGCTGATTGTCAAAGTAAAACGCCCCGCTATGCGGGGCGTTGTTTGTTATCGCTTTGCCAACTTGAACAACTCGAAGAAGTTGTGACTGGTCGCCTGCGCCAATTCGGCCAGCGGTATTTGCCGCAGATCCGCGATGAACTGGGCCACGTCGCGTACGAAGGCCGGCTCGTTCTCCCTGCCCCGGTGCGGAACCGGCGCCAGATAGGGAGAGTCGGTTTCAACCAGCAGTCGTTCCAGTGGCAGCGCCTTGACTACAGATTGCAGCGCAGCCGCGTTCTTGAAAGTAGCGATGCCGGAGATGGAAATATAAAAGCCCATCGCCATGGCCGCTTCTGCCATTTCAAGCGACTCGGTGAAGCAGTGCAGCACCCCGCCGACCTGTTCGGCCCCCTCTTCGCGCATGATCTGCAGGGTATCCTGCTGGGCATCGCGGGTGTGGATGATGAGGGGCTTGTTCAGGGCGCGGGCCACCCGAATATGCTCGCGAAAGGAAGCCTGCTGTACTTCCTTGTTCTCCGGCGAATAGAAGTAGTCGAGCCCGGTCTCGCCGATGGCTACCACCCTTTCATCCGCCGCCTGAGCCAACAACAAATCGGCATCGACGCCAGGCTCCTGGTTGAGAGGGTGCACGCCGCAGGAGGCAAACACCTGAGGGTAAGGGGCGATCGCCTCCAGCATGGTCGGGAACTGTGCCTGGGTCACACTCACACAGAGAAAATATCCCACGTCCTGCCTGGCCGCCTTGGCCAGCACATCGGCCATGTCGGTCTGCTTGCTGCCATAACTCAGACGATCGAGATGGCAATGGGAATCAACGAGTAACATACAAAACCTTTTTGGATCTATAACCAGCGAGTGAGCCAGTTCATCAAATGAATGGTGGGGTTGGAGAGCTGCCCGGGCTGGCAGGCCGCCTTGAGCCCAACGAGCTGCTGCTCCGCCTCCAGCAGCTTTTCACTGGAGTGACGCTCCGCCAGTTGTTGACTGAGCGCGGCCAGATCCGGCATGGCCAGCTGGTGAGGGCCACAGCCGGCCTGCGTCTTGAGCGCATCGCACAAGAACAGCTGCACCCAGTGCAGTCTGACCTGGGTATCGCTCGCCAGCAGGCTGCACACATGGTTGGTCCGGGTGGGGGTTTGCGAGAGGGCGAGAAAACTCTCAAGCAGCTCACGGCGATCCGTGTCCTGCTGCTGCATCAAGTAATCCAGCACTCGCAGCGGTGCCCCCTGGCAGATCCGCACCTGAGCCTGGGTGGCCTGATGACCCTGCTCGGCGAGCCAGGCCAGGGTCTCCCCTTCCGCCGGCAACTGGCAAACGTGCTTGTGGCAACGGCTGAGAATGGTGGGCAGCAGGCGGGAAACCTGGGAGGCGATCAGCAGCAGCAAGCTGTCGCCAGCCGGCTCCTCCAGGGTTTTGAGCAGGGCGTTGGCGGCCGACTCGGTCATGCGCTCCGCATCCGGGATGATCACCACCTTGCCGCGGCCAAGCTGGGCCGAGTTTTGTAGGCGCGCACAGATCTCGCGGATGGCCTCGACCCCTATGGTCTTGCCCTCAGTGGTGAGTGTGCCCAGATCCGGGTGATGACCCTTTTCAAACAGCTGGCAGGAGTGGCACTGACCACAAGGCTCGCCCCGATCAGGCTGATGGCACAGGTGCAGGCGGGCCAGCTGCTGTGCAAGTTGCTCCTTGCCAAGACCGGGATCACCCAGCAGCAGCCAGGCGTGACCGAGCCGACCGGCGGCGGCAGTCTGACTCAAGGCATGCCAGTCCGGGATCAACCAGGGATACATGAGGACTCGTCTTTCAGGTAGTGGGACAAGACCGACTCGATGGCCGCCTTGACCTGCTCCGGCGCTTGGCCGGCGTCGATCACCTTGACTGACGCATCGGCGGCAGCCAGTTCCAGATAACGCTGGCGGGTACGCTCGAAGAAGCTGAGCTGCTCAAGCTCGATCCGGTCCAGCTCACCGCGATGACGAGCCCGTTGCAGGCCGATGGCGGGATCGATGTCGAGATAGAGGGTCAGATCCGGCTTGAAATCGCCGAGCACGGCCCGCTTGATGGCGCCGATGAGGTTGGCATCGATGCCACGGCCACCGCCCTGGTAGGCCTGGGAGGAGAGATCGTGGCGATCGCCCACCACCCAGACGCCGTCAGCCAGCGCCGGCTTGATGCGTGTCTCCACCAGTTGTACCCGGGAGGCGTACATCAGCAGCAATTCGGCTTCGATGGTGAGCCGCTCGTCGTGCACCTCCTTGACGATGGCCCGCATCCGCTCCGCCAACGGCGTGCCGCCCGGTTCACGGGTACACTCGATCCGCGTCACGCCGTGGGCATACAGATAGTCGGTCACGTAACGCACCGCGGAGCTCTTTCCTGCTCCTTCCAGTCCTTCAATCACGATAAATTTAGACATTAGGGTTTCTTCAAAATGTATTCACGCACCGCCCGATTGTGTTCATCGAGGGTCTTGGAAAAATAGTGGGCTCCGCCCCCCTTGGCGACGAAATAGAGATAGTCGGTCGACAGGGGATTGAGCGCCGCCTCGATGGAGGCCTTGCCCGGCATGGCGATGGGGGTGGGCGGCAAGCCGTCGATCACATAGGTGTTGTAGGGGTTCACGTCGGTCAGGTCGCTGCGGCGGATATTACCGTCATACCTGTCCTTCACCCCGTAGATGACGGTGGGATCAGTCTGCAATTTCATGCCAAGGCGCAGACGATTGACAAACACCGAGGCGATCCGCGCCCGCTCTTCCGGCATCCCCGTCTCTTTTTCGATGATCGAGGCCATGATCAGCGCCTCGTAGGGAGTCTTGTAGGGCAGATTGGCCTGACGCTTCTCCCAGCTCTGCTGCAGGAAGGTCTCCATGTCCTGATGGGCACGGCGCAAAATGGAGAGATCGCTGGCATGAGTGGTATAGGCGTAGGTCTCCGGCAGGAACCAGCCCTCCAGCTTGCCGTTTTCGATGCCAAGCTCCTGAGCCAGATCGGTCTCGGGCAACTCGACGGTCAGCCGCTCCAGATAAGGGGCGCTGGCCAGCTGCTTCAACCAATCCTCGAAACGGGATCCTTCGACGAAGGTCAGGCTGAAGTGAAACTCCTTGCCGGAAGCAAACAGGGAGAGGGTATCCTTGAGCGGGGCCCCTTCCTTGATCTCATAGGTACCGGACTTGATGGCAACCAGCTCGGGATGACCGCGCAGCCAGAGCCGCACCGCCCAGGGGCTGGCTTCCCCCTCCCCCAGTTCGGCGATCAGACGCGCCGCATGGGCCCCCTTCTCGACGGTAAAGAGACGGGTCGGTCCCTTGTTGGTGAGCGTCTCCACCTGTTGCCACTTGTAATGTACATAGCCCCCGGCAGCGGCGACAGTCAGCGCCGCGCCCGCGAGCAGGGTGTAAAGCCGATTAAACTTCAATGACCAAACGCTCCTGTAAACGGCGGATCAATTCCTGACTGGCATATTGGGTCTCCCCGATGCCGGTGACCGGCACTATGCCCATCAGGGTATTGGTCAGCCATACCTCTTCGGCCTGCCACAGTGACTCCAGCGGAGCCTCCACGACACGCAGTTCAATGCTCATCTGTTTTAGCATCGCCATCACATGGCGCCGCATGATGCCGTCTATGCCGCAGTGGGAGAGATCCGGCGTAAACACCGTTCTGCCACGGCGCCAAAACAGATTGGCACTGACCCCTTCTACCAGAAATCCCCGACTGTTCAAGACTATACCTTCGACCCCGGAACGGGCCGCAAGTTCGCTTTTCAGCAGCACCTGCTCCAGCCGGTTGAGGGTCTTGAGGCCTGCCAGCATGGGAGCATCCCCCAATCGCTGCCGGCATACCAAGAGTGGAATGCCATCTTGTTGCCATGTCGGGTAGTGGGCCGGGTAAGCGGCCAGCGACAGGATCCGGGTCGGCGCATGGCAGGCAGTGCCATCATAGCCCCGACCACCGCTGCCGCGGGTCAACATCACCTTGATCACCGCCAGCGCTTGATCGCGGGCCAATTGGGCCACTTCGTCGCCGAGTTGTTGCCAGTCCAGCTCGGCAAGGCCGAGTCTGGCGCTCGCTTGCTGCAACCTTGCCAGGTGTGCCGGCCACCAGACGGGTCGGCCATCCTTGACCAACAGGGTGGTGAAATGACCATCCCCATAGGCCAGACCACGATCCATGGCGGATACGCTGTCTGTCGGTATTCCATTGATCAGCAAAAGGATCCCTCCGATAAAAAAGGCCCGATACTGACGTATCGGGCCCATACTATCCGCCCAGGGCGAATTATACGCGTTTGAAGATCAGTGAGCCATTGGTGCCGCCAAAACCGAAGGAATTGGAGAGGGCATATTCGAAGTTGCCGGCCTTGGCAACATGAGGCACCAGATCCAGGTCGCACTCATCATCCGGGTTGTCCAGGTTGATGGTGGGCGGCGCCATCTGATCGCGCAGCGCCAGTACCGTGATGATCGCCTCAATGGCACCGGCGGCCCCCAGCAGGTGACCGGTCATCGATTTGGTGGAGCTGACCATCAGGGATTTGGCATGTTCGCCAAATACGGCCTTCATGCCGCGCAGCTCGGCGACGTCACCCAGCGGGGTGGAGGTGCCGTGGGCATTGATGTATCCCACCTGCTCGGGGGAGATGCCGGCATCCTTGATGGCATTTTGCATGGCGCGTGCGCCACCGTTGCCGTCAGCGGGAGGCGCCGTCATGTGGTAGGCATCGCCACTCATGCCAAAACCGACCAGCTCGGCATAAATCTTGGCGCCACGGGCCTTGGCGTGTTCGTACTCTTCCAGCACCAGCACCCCGGCACCATCACCCAGCACGAAACCGTCGCGATCTTTATCCCACGGACGGCTGGCCTTGGTGGGCTCGTCGTTGCGGTTGGAGAGCGCCTTGGCGGCGGCAAAACCGCCCATCCCCATCGGGGTGGAGGCTTTCTCGGCACCACCGGCCACCATCACGTCCGCATCGCCGTAGGCGATCATGCGACCGGCCATGCCGATGGCATGGGTGCCTGTGGTACAGGCGGTGGTGACGGCGATGTTGGGGCCCTGCAGGCCTCTCATGATGGAGAGATGACCGGACACCATATTGATGATGGTGGACGGTACGAAGAAGGGGCTCAGCTTGCGGGGACCGCCGTTGACGAGGCTGCTGTGGTTCTGCTCAATCAGACCCAGACCACCGATGCCGGAACCGATCGCCACACCGACGCGCTCGGCATTCTCCTCGTTGATGACGAGACCGGCATCATCCAGCGCCTGCACGCCTGCGGCGATGCCGTACTGGATGAAGAGATCCATCTTGCGAGCTTCTTTGCGGTTGATACCGTACTGCTCGGGATCGAAATCCTTGACCTGGCCTGCGAAGCGGGTCGCAAACTCGCTGGCATCAAAGTGTTCGATGGGAGAAATGCCGCTCTGCCCGTTGAGCAGGGCTTGCCAGCTGGATTCGGCAGTGTTGCCTACCGGGGAAAGCATCCCCAAGCCGGTCACCACGACTCTGCGTTTTGACACTGAGGTAGTCTCCGAGAGGTGTTTTGAAAAGGAGTAAACATAAAAGAAGCGGCCCTTGGGCCGCTTCTTTCAGAACAGGAACTTATTCCTGATTAGCGGTGATGTAGTCGATAGCCGCTTGAACAGTGGTGATCTTCTCGGCTTCTTCATCAGGAATTTCGGTATCGAATTCTTCTTCCAGCGCCATTACCAGTTCAACGGTATCCAAAGAGTCAGCGCCCAGGTCGTCGACGAAGGAGGCAGCGTTCTTAACGTCTTCTTCTTTAACACCCAGTTGTTCGATGATGATTTTCTTTACGCGTTCTTCGATGTTGCTCATGACCTGAATTTTCCTTTAAAAATACGCTATTGCGTCTGGTTGGGGTAGTTTATTCAATTGACGTGAGTTTGCAAGTAGCTTGCCGCTGGTCAAACCACGAAATTCGCCAAACTTCGGCGTACTATCGCAAATTTGAACAGATCTCACGACAAATTGATTACACCATGTACATCCCGCCATTAACATGCAGGGTTTCGCCAGTGATGTAGGCGGCATCATCCGATGCCAAGAATACCACAGCAGCGGCAATTTCTTTTGGATCGCCCAGCCGAGCGGCAGGTACCTGGCTCATGATGCCGGCACGCTGCTCTTCATTGAGCGCCTTGGTCATATCGGTCTCGATGAAACCGGGGGCAACCGCGTTCACGGTAATGCCGCGGGAGGCCACTTCACGAGCCAGCGACTTGGTGAACCCCACCAGGCCCGCCTTGGCGGCCGCGTAGTTGACCTGACCGGCGTTGCCCATGGTGCCGACCACGGAACCGATGCTGATGATGCGGCCATTGCGCTTCTTCATCATGGCGCGCAGCACCGGCTTGCTCAGACGGTACAGGGAGGTGAGGTTGGTGTCGATGATCTCGTTCCACTCATCATCCTTCATCCGCATCAGCAGGTTGTCACGGGTGATCCCGGCGTTGTTGATCAGGATGTCGATGTCGCCAAAACGCGCCTTGATAGCGGCGAAGACGGCTTCGATGGATTCCTGGCTGGTCACGTTCAGCGCCATGCCGCAACCCTGTTCACCCAGATAGGCGCTGATTGCCTCGGCGCCGCTCTCGCTGGTCGCCGTGCCGACTACCTTGGCGCCACGGGCCGCAAAAGTTTCAGCAATCGCACGGCCGATGCCACGACTGGCACCGGTCACCAACACAACCTTATCGGTAAAGCTCATTCATTGCTCCTGTTTACTTGATCTGGGCCAGCGCCTGCTCGAAAGAGGCGGCATCGTTGGCATGAATACCTTCCACGCGCTTGTCGATGCGCTTGGCGAGCCCGGTCAGTACCTTGCCCGGTCCCATTTCGATCTCGAGGGTGACCCCCTCATTGGCCATCCGCTCGACAGTCTCGGTCCAACGAACCGGGCTGAACAACTGACGCACCAATGCCTGCTTGATGGCGGCCGGATCCTGCTCACAGGATACGTCGACATTATTGATGACGGCGATGGCAGGAACCTTGATCTCGATCCCGTCCAGCGCAGCTGCCAGTTTTTCGGCAGCAGGTTTCATCAGCGCGCAATGGGAGGGCACGGAGACCGGCAGCGGCAGCGCACGCTTGGCTCCGGACTCTTTCATCAGCACGTTGGCGCGCTCGACGGCCTCTTTGTGACCGGCGATGACCACCTGGCCAGGGGAGTTGAAGTTGACCGGAGAAACCACCTGCCCTTCAGCCGCTTTCTCGCAGTTGGCGGCGATGGCGTCGTTGTCCAGGCCGATGATGGCGGCCATGGCACCGGTGCCTTCCGGCACGGCTTCCTGCATGGCCAGACCACGCAGCTCAACCAGTTTGACCGCATCGGTAAAGGCCAGCGCGCCGCTGCAGACCAGGGCGGAATACTCACCCAGACTGTGGCCTGCCATCACGGCGGGGGTTGCCCCACCCTGCTGTTGCCACAGGCGCCACAGCGCGACAGAAGCGGTCAGCAGTGCAGGCTGGGTACGCCAGGTCTTGTTCAGCTCTTCGACCGGACCTTCCATGACCAAGGCAAACAGGTCATAACCCAGCACCTGGCTCGCCTCGGCGAAGGTCTCCTTGATCACGGCATGTTGTTCGGCCAGCTCGGCCAGCATGCCGACGGTTTGGGAGCCCTGTCCCGGGAAGGCAATGGCAAATTGGGTCATCATTGATTCCTTTAAATAAGAGAAAAATGAGAACGGCAGGATGAGACGCTCGTCCCATCCCGCTGACGATCAGAGGCGAACCAGCGCCGAGCCCCAGGCAAAACCGCCGCCGAAAGCTTCCAGCAAGACCAGCTGGCCCGGTTTGATCCGGCCGTCGCGCACCCCTTCATCGAAGGCGATGGGCACGGAGGCGGCAGAGGTGTTGCCGTGTTTGTCGAGGGTCAGCACCACCTTGTCCAGCCCCATGCCAAGCTTCTTGGCGGTGGCGCTGATGATGCGGAAGTTGGCCTGATGGGGCACCAGCCAGTCCAGCTCGCTCGGCTCGATGCCGGCGGCGGCCAGGGTCTCGGTGACGATTTCGCTCAGACGGGTGACCGCGACTTTGAAGACATCATTGCCCTTCATGTACATGTAGGCTTCGAGCTCGGCCCCCGGCATGCCGCGACGGGGCTGCGGCAGCTTGAGCAGCTCGCCGTAACGACCATCCGCATGCAGATGGGTGGAGAGGATGCCGGGGGTGTCACTCGCACCGATCACCACGGCCCCTGCCCCATCCCCGAACAGGATGATGGTGCCACGATCCTCGGGATCGCACATGCGCGACAGCACATCGGCGCCGACGACCAGCACGTGGCGGGCGGCACCGGATTTGACGAACTGATCGGCAATGGAGAGCGCATACGTAAAGCCGGCGCAGGCGGCCGCCACGTCGAAGGCCGGGATCCCTTGCACCCCGAGCAGCCCCTGCAGTTCACAGGCGGCGGCTGGAAAGGCGTTTTCGGCGCTGGTGGTGGCCAGCACTATCATGTCGAGATCGGCAGCAGTCAGACCTGCGGCCTCCAGTGCGCGCAGGGCTGCCTGGTGAGACAGGGTTGCAACGGTTTCATCGGCACCGGCAATGCGGCGTTCACGGATCCCGGTACGCTCCACAATCCACTCGTCACTGGTCTCTACCATCTGTTCGAGGTCGGCGTTGGTGCGTACTGAGTGCGGCAGATAGCTGCCAGTACCCAAAATTTTGCTATGCATAGAGTTCTTATAGATCCCTGTCGGAAAAGACAGATTCAAGGCGATCTGCGATTTGCAATGGAAGTTGATGCTTGGCCTCTTGCGCGGCCAGCAGGATCGCGTTACACAGGGCACGCCGTTCGGCACGCCCATGGCTTTTTACCACAATGCCGCGCAATCCTAACAGACTTGCACCGTTATACTGGTCGGGGTTCAGGTAAGAAAAACGTCGTTTGAACATAAATCCGGCGATACGGCCAAGAAAACTGCGTTTCTTGCGGGGATATCCGGCCAGTTGGGCCATCATCCGCACCACCCCCTCTGCCGTCTTGAGGGCGACGTTGCCGACAAAACCGTCGCAGACGATCACGTCACAATCGCCGCTAAAAATTCGATCCCCTTCGACAAAGCCGACAAAGTTGAGCGCCTGGCACTGGCGCAGCAGTTCGGCACTGTGGCGTACCAGATCGTTGCCCTTGATCTCCTCCTCCCCCACGTTGAGCAGGGCCAGCCTGGGAGTGGCAACCCCCTCCACCTTTTCAGCCACCACTGAGCCCATCACGGCAAACTGCAGCAGGGTGTCGGCATCGCAGCTGACGTTGGCACCGAGATCCAGCATCACGGTGCGTTTGCCGGACAGGGTGGGCAGCGCCTTGATGAGGGCGGGTCGGTCGACGCCGGGCAGGGATTTGAGCACGCATTTTGCCATGGCCATCAGTGCACCTGTGTTGCCGGCGCTGACACAGGCATCGGCTTCGCCGCCCTTGACCAGATTGAGTACGACTCGCATGGAGGAGTCTTTCAGGGTGCGCAGTGCCACGATCGGTTTGTCGCCCATCCCAACGACCTGGGAGGCATGGACAAAACGGACGCGAGGGTGATTGAGCAAGCCATGTTGCTGCAGGAGGGGGGTGGTCTGGTGCTGGTCACCGACCAGGATCAATTTCAGCTGGGGTAAAAGAGACAGTGCCTGCACGGCGGCAGGCACTGTTTCCGAGGGGCCAATATCTCCCCCCATGATGTCTAGCGCGACAGTTTGCGTAGACAAAGGCAATCCTTAAGCGATTACCTTTTTACCGCGGTAGAAACCATCGGCAGTCACGTGGTGACGACGATGGATTTCGCCACTGGTCTGATCAACAGTCAGGGCAGCGGTGGTCAGCGCATCGTGGGAACGACGCATGCCACGCTTGGCACGGGTTTTACGGTTCTGTTGTACGGCCATTGTAGGCTAACTCCTAAATTCACTTACGTTTAAGCTCTTCAAGAACTGCAAAGGGATTCGGCCGCTCATCAGCAGGTTCGATTTCACCCCAGGTCATCTCCATGTTACCGCGCGGGCAAGCATCCATGGGATGCATGGCCACCTGCGGCAACGAGAGGATGAGTTCATCCTCCAGGATTTGATGAAGATCCATCTCGCCGTTTTCGTCCAACTCAATGGGCTCATAAGCTTCCGGCAGTTCTTCCTCGTTTGTTCTTTCGAACAGCGGAGTGTAGATAAATTCAGCTTCACAGAGATGCTCGAATGTCTCTCCACAACGCTGGCAAACCAGGTCAACCTTGGCATGGGCAGTGCCTTTCATAACGGTCAACTTCTGGACATCTTTGCCAAAGTGCAGCGATACATCGATATCACTCCGCAAGCCTGCGGTTGATTCCTCCAGCCTGGGCATCTGCGACTTTTCCACTATCCCGACATAATCGAGCAGCTTCGAGGCACTACGGACTGGATCAACCTTTACGGGCAACTTCACCTTTTGCATAGGGCGCGAATATTATAGGTCCAACAACTGATAGTCAAAGGAAAAAGTCCTTACCGCCGATGATTTTAACCTCACAACCCCCGCACATGGCGGAACTTGCGCTCACCGGTGCCTGATTATGCCACAAACCTGCGGATCCGACACCGGATCCTGGCCGGATTTGCTGGTGCGTCAGGCCCCAGACAGTTGTCAGACCGTCCCGCCGTCACTTGCTTGTCCAATTCGCCCGCGCTTCCTCACCCTGCCGCAGTCAAGGGGTGGCGCTACAAGCACCATGCTTTCCACCACGTCGCTGATGAAGACAGGCACAGAGCCCCACCGGGGCGCCCTCCATCAGGCGGCGAATGGCGCGAAAACTCTGCAGCGCAGCGTCGGCAGCCATGGGATTGACGAACCAGGCTGGCAGCGTGTCGCCCGGGTTGGTATAGGTTTCGAGGCGCACCAGCGTCGTGCCGTTCAGCTGAGGCAGCGCTTCCCAGCGTCCTTCACTGGTGCGGATCCGCACCCGACCGGGATAAGGCGGCAAAGCATCGGGGGCCGCCCAGACGCTCAGCACCAGGCCGCAATCTGGCAGCCGTTGCAGGCGGGAGTGGGTGATCAGCTCCCGGTCCTGTACGGGCCAGGGGGCCGCGAGGCGGGTATAGACAATATCCTCATCGGGGGCGGGCTTGGCCAACACCCTCACCTCCAGGCTTTGGGGCAGCCACTCCTGATGTCGACCGGTATCACGCAGCACCGCGAGCAACGCCGCAGGGGGCGCTGCCACATACATCTCCAGTCGCAAGGCCAGAAAGGCGCCGGGTGGATGAGGGCGGGTCCAGAGCAGTATGCCCTCCTCCCCTGCCTGCAGGTGCCAGCCTTGTCCCCAGACGGGCAGACAGAGCAGCCACAACAACCATGCCCCCAGCTTGTTCATCTCATCGCTCCGTTACCCCGCTCTTATGCTTATAGCCGTTTTCGGACGGGACAGAGACAGTCGGTGAACGGGGAGCCAAACCAAGTCACTCCATCAGCCAGATGTAGCCGACGCGCACTGTATTCTGAGCAAGGCCAGCGCATCGAGCAGGATCACCCGCTTGCGAGCGCGGCGATATTTGCCCGCGCCGCACGATGGCGATACCATCGGCGCCTGCCCGTTTCTGAACTTGGATAACTGATTGCCATGTCGCGCCCCCTGATCCTCGCCTCCACCTCCCGTTACCGCAAAGCCTTGCTGGAAAAGCTGGGCCTCCCCTTTGAGTGCGCCGCGCCCGAAGTAGATGAATCTGTGCTGCCAGGTGAAGAGGCACAGGCGCTGGTGGCCCGCCTTGCCCATGCCAAGGCCAGCGCCATTGCCGGCCTACGTGATCAAGGACTGATCATCGGCTCGGATCAGGTGTGCGTCTGCGATGGCCGGATCCTGGGGAAACCGGGAACGGTCGAACAAGCGGTAGCCCAGCTGATGGCGGCCCAGGGGCGCAGCGTCACCTTTTATACCGGCCTGTGCGTACTGGATGCGGCCTCCGGCCGGGTCGAGCAGCTGGTTGAGCCTTTCACCGTCCATTTTCGCCAGCTGGATGAGGGGGCTATCCGCCGCTATGTGGAGGCCGAACGTCCCCTCGACTGCGCCGGCAGCTTCAAGTGTGAAGGCATGGGTATCGTGCTGTTCAAGGCTCTGGAGGGACGCGATCCCAATGCACTGATCGGCTTGCCGCTGATCGGACTGATCGAACTGCTGGAGCGCCACGGCCTCTCTCTGCCCTGATGAAGGCAGAATGTTGGCAATAAAAAACGGAAGCCTTGGCTTCCGTTTTTTATTGCATCCCGGTGCTTGTCATCAACCCAGCAGCGCCCTCAGCTCCGCCATGGTATCGACCACCGCCAGCGGATGGTAGGCCTGCAGGCGCCCCCGGTTGTGCACGCCCCAGCTTACGCCGATGCGCGGCATGGCAAGCGCTTCGGCCATCGCCATGTCGTGGATGGAGTCACCTATCATCACCGCCTGTGACGGGATCAGCGCCAGCTCGGTCAGGATTTGGGTCAACATCAGGGGATCAGGCTTGGAGTTGGCCTCATCCGCTCCGCGCGTGGCGGCAAAGAGTGGCCGCAACCCGGTTTCATCCAGTACCCTGTCCAACCCCCGCCGTGACTTGCCGGTCGCCACCGCCAGCGCAATGCCCTGCTCGTGCCAGCCGTGCAGCAGCTCCCTCGCCCCGGCAAACAGTGGGCTGGGAGTGGCATCGTGCAGATAGTGGTGGCGATAGCGGGCGATCAGAGCATTGGCTCGCTCACCGCCCTGCTCCAGGGAAAACAGCCGGGGGATGCCGACCTCCAGACTGAGGCCGATGATCTGATGAGTCTCGGTGGCGGTGGGTACCAGCTCGGCACAGTCACGGGCGGCGGCAGCCACGCAGGCCACTATCCGGCCCACCGAGTCCATCAGGGTACCGTCCCAGTCGAAAATGGCGAGCCGGATCTGCGTCATCAGCGGGCCAGTCCGTTGAGGAAGGTTTCGAGCTCGGGCGACAGGGGCGCTTCGACCTGCATCTCGCGACCATCGGCCGGATGGGTAAAGGTCAGCCGCCAGGCATGCAAGAAGAGCCGTTTCAGGCCTTGGCTGCGCATTTTCTCGTCAAATGCCGCTTCTCCATACTTGTCGTCACACGCGATGGGGTGGCCGGCATGCAGGGTGTGCACCCGGATCTGGTGGGTACGGCCGGTGATCGGGCTGCACTCGACCAGGGTCGCCTCGGCGAATTGACGGGCAATGCGAAACCGGGTTTCTGACGGCTTGCCATCGGCACTGACCCGCACGACCCGCTCGCCGGATTGCAAATCATTCTTGCGCAGCGGCGCATTGACCACCTTGACGTGGGGTTGCCACTGGCCACGCACCAGCGCCAGGTACTGTTTGCGCATGGTCTTGACCCGCAGCTGCTCGTGCAGACTGCGCAGGGCGCTGCGCTTCTTGGCGACCAGCAGCACACCGGAGGTGTCGCGATCGAGACGATGCACCAGTTCGAGAAAACGGGCTTCCGGGCGCAGGGCGCGCAGCCCTTCGATGACCCCGAAGCTCAGCCCGCTGCCGCCGTGAACGGCCATGCCGGACGGCTTGTTGAGCACGATCATGGCGTCGTCTTCAAACAGGATCTGGCTTTCCAGACGCTGGATGCTGCCGAGGTTGGCCGAGGGCAATTCATTCTTTTCGGCGACCCGCACGGGGGGAACCCGTACCTCGTCGCCGGCGCAGAGTTTGTACTCCGGTTTGATGCGCTTTTTGTTGACGCGCACTTCCCCCTTGCGAAGGATGCGATAGATCAGGCTCTTGGGGACGCCCTTTAGCTGAGTCTTGAGAAAATTGTCGATGCGCTGCCCGTCATGCTCAGCTTCGATGGTGAGCAGCTGCACTTGTTGTTGTATCTGTGTCATGGCGCGGATTTTAACACTGCCGACGGCCCTTGGCTGCATGCTTTGTTGAAAAATGGCGCCTTGCTATAAAAGTGATTTAAATGGGATAATAAACAAGGTTTTGTCATTGTGTTCAAGCCTTGTACTAAGTGGCCAAAAATTATGCCACCCAATCCCGAAACACCGTGTATACAAGAACATGACGGTTCCCGGGTGCGAGGTACAGCGCATGGAGAACGCAAACAGAACCGCCTATTTGTCTCCACACCGGTATCCTTTTCATGCCTTCTCGAGAAGGCTGAACCAGAGTGCCCTTAGTTTGCGCCTCATGCATACCCCAACCGGGAGGTTGCCCCAGTATGCTGAAGACCCGAGGCCGGCGCCGGCAGGATCCTGTGGAGGAAATCAAAATGACAAAATAACGAGAACTCAATGAAAAGAATGCTAATCAACGCGACTCAGGAAGAAGAGTTGCGCGTAGCGCTGGTTGACGGACAACAGCTCTACGATCTGGATATTGAAAGTCCGGGACACGAGCAGAAGAAAGCGAACATTTACAAGGGCAAAATCACCCGCGTAGAACCCAGTCTCGAAGCTGCTTTTGTCGACTATGGCGCCGAGCGCCACGGTTTCCTGCCGTTAAAGGAAATCGCCCGCAATTACTTCCCCTCCGGTTACTCCTATCAGGGTCGTCCCAACATCAAAGAAGTGGTCCGCGAAGGCCAGGAAGTCATCGTCCAGATCGACAAGGAAGAGCGTGGCACCAAGGGTGCAGCCCTCACCACCTTCATCAGTCTGGCCGGCAGCTACCTGGTGCTGATGCCGAACAACCCCCGTGCCGGCGGTATCTCCCGTCGCATCGAGGGCGATGAACGGACTGAACTGAAAGAAGCCCTGAGCGGCCTGACCGTGCCGGACGGCATGGGCCTCATCGTGCGTACCGCCGGTGTGGGCAAGTCCCCGGAAGAGCTGGAATGGGATCTGAACGTTCTGCTCAACCACTGGGACTCCATCCACAAGGCGTCACAGAGCCGCTCCGCGCCGGTGCTGATCCATCAGGAAAGCAACGTCATCGTGCGTGCCATCCGTGATTACCTGCGCCGCGATGTGGGCGAGATCCTGATCGACAACCCGGTCATTTTCGAACGCGCCAAGTCGCACATCGAGCTGGTACGTCCCGATTTCCTCAACCGCGTGAAGCTGTACAAGGGTGAAGTTGCCCTGTTCAACCACTTCCAGATTGAGAGCCAGATCGAGTCTGCCTTCCAGCGTGAAGTGCGCCTGCCCTCCGGCGGCAGCATCGTGATCGATCCGACTGAAGCGCTGACCTCCATCGATATCAACTCTTCCCGCGCCACCAAGGGCGGCGATATCGAAGAGACTGCGCTGCAGACCAACCTAGAAGCGGCCGACGAGATTGCCCGTCAATTGCGTCTGCGTGACCTGGGTGGTCTGATTGTCATCGACTTCATCGACATGACGCCGGTTCGCCATCAACGAGAAGTGGAAAACCGTCTGCGTGAAGCCGTGCATCAGGACCGTGCCCGCATCCAGCTCGGCCGGATCTCCCGTTTCGGTCTGCTGGAGATGTCTCGTCAGCGTCTGCGTCCCTCCCTCAACGAGTCCAGCAGCCATATCTGCCCCCGTTGCCAGGGTCAGGGCGTGATCCGTGACAACGAGTCACTGGCGCTGTCCATCCTGCGTCTCATCGAAGAAGAGGCGATGAAGGACAACACCGAGCAGGTGCATGCTCAGGTGCCGGTCGATGTCGCCGCCTATCTGCTCAACGAGAAGCGCAGCTCCATCGCCAGCCTGGAACAACGCAATGATGTGCGTGTCTACATCATTCCGAACCAGCACCTGGAAACCCCGCACTACGAAGTGACCCGCATCCGTCAGAATGAGATCCCGGAAGCGGCCAGCTACGAGCTGAAAACCGAAATTGCCAAGCCGGTCTACCAGCCCAAACAGGCCCAGACCATCGAGCGCGAGCAGCCCCTGCTGCAAGGCTTCGTCCAGGCACCGCAACCGGCTGCGCCGGTGGCCCCCGCCCCTGTCGCAACCCCGGTTGCCGAAGAGCCGGGCCTGTTCGGCAAGCTGTTCAAGAGCCTCTCCAACCTGTTCGGCGGCAATGCTGACAGCGCCGAGGTCACCGCGCCTGCCGAGAAACCGGCAACGCGCGAGGCTCGCAAAGAGGACGGTCACCGTCATCAGCGCGATGAATCCCGCAGCCGTGGTCAACGTGGTCGTCGTGACGACAACCGCAGCAGCCGCAACGGCGATGCCGGCGAGAAGCGCGAAGGCGTGGCCAGCCGCGAGAACGGCGAAGGCCGCAACCGTCGCCCACGCAAAGAGCGTGAGCCGCGTCAGGAACGTGAAGCCCGTGGTGACGTGCGCGAACAGCGCATGGAACGTGAACCTCGCGAGGCTCGTGAGCCGCGTCAGGAGCGCGAACCCCGTGCCCCACGTCAGGCTCGTGAGCCCCGCGCTCCGCGTGAACCCCGTGCCGAGGTAGTGGTCGACACGCTGGACAGCGTAGAAGCCGTTGCCACCAACGTGGAACAGCGTCAGGAAAAAGAGCAGAAAGTGGCCGAGCGCCGCGAACGCCGCCAACTGCGCAAGCAAATCCGCGTCGATGCGCCTGCCGATGACGCCGCTGTTGCCCATGCTGCCGATGTAGCGCCGGTTGCCACCGTCGATGCCGTTGACGCGACTGAACAGCAGGATGAGCAGGCCGAAGGCCAGCGTCGTTCCCGCCGTACTCCGCGCAATCAGCGTATCGAAGGCCAACGCCGCAAGCGCATCAACGAAGAAGCTCGCAGCCAGCGTGACGATGAAGAGCAGACTGCCGAAGTCGCTGCACCGACTCTGACTGCCGCCGCGCAAGCCGATGCAGCCCAGGTCAAAGTGGAAGAGCCGGCCGTGCCCGTGATCACCATCCCGAGCGCTGAAGCCGTTGCTGCTGCCCTGCAGGCCTCCTCCGCCCTGACCGAGCACGTGGTTGCCGAGGCCGTCGCCGAAGAAGCCCGCGAGCAGGCCGAAGCCGTTGTCGCCGCTGAACCGGTAGCAACCGTCGTCGAAACCGCCCCCGTGGTGGCCGAACCGGTCATTGCTGCTGTTGAAGCTGCGCCTGTTGCAGTGGAAACCGTGGCAGAGGCGGTCGTTGAGCCCGTACAGGCTGTTGAGACTCCGGTTGTCGAGACCAAACCGGTTGTGGAAGCGACCGTAGAAACCACTCCGGCAGTTGCAGACGTCGTTGCCGCACCGACCGTTGAACCGGTTGCCGCTGTGGCCGAACCTGTTGTCGTTGCAGAGACTGCCAAGGTTGAACCCGCAACCACAGCCCCGGCTGCCAAGCAGGTCAAGCGCGGTGGCAGCCTGCTGGCTGGTGCCCGCAAGGCCTCTGCCCCGATGGCAACTCCGGCCGCCGCCCCTGCCCTGCCGGCACGCGAGGCGGTCGAGTATGCACCCTTGGTGCGCAGCGAAGTGGCCACTTCCGGCCGTCATGGTGGCAGTACTGCCGCCGTCAACGTTGCAACCAGCCCGGCCGGTCGTCCCTGATTGACCCGCTAGCCTGATAAAAGAGCCACACAGTGTGTGGCTCTTTTTTTATCTCTCTATGTAGCTCGTATTGACCCAGGAGCAGCGCCTGCAACCCGGTCCATTACCGTCTGCTCATCTTCTTTATGCCACTCTGTGCAAACCTAACCCTGGCTTCTCGCACTGCTGATGGTTACCCGTCATGCTTCCCTACCCCACTATCCAGGCTCCACGCTTCTGATAACCCCGGTCGTTTTACGACAGCAGACATGGTCAGTTGAAACCGCGATTAACACGCCTTGCTCCCCCACTCCATCCGGCTTTCCAAGCAGTGAAGCTGTGATAGCGGAGCAGAACATTGCTCATGGCGTTGCACACTGTCCATTTCTTCTATCGGATATTCACCAACGCACATCTGACTGCCTCGTTACATCATCTGAACTCTGCTGCTCGCGCCGATTGGCCTCCCCATGACTTGAGTGACTGGTCTAACGGGCCACATTTTTGTTGATGTCAAATCCCCTCGCTTTGTAGACGGGTTTCTTTGAAGGTCGTGATATGGGTGAGATCAGTGACGAGTCTTTTACATTGTTTTCAAATATTTAGTTTGATGGCATATAACGAGAGCATTGGCATCCTCGTCAACTACGAAGGTATGGCTGAGTGTTTGTTTTGAAGACATGAAAAAAGGGCCCTTGGGGCCCTTTTGACAATCAGATGGAACTGGTTCAACTGAACAGATGGTTGCTGATCAGGAACAGACCACCGGAGAGCAGCATGGTGAGCGGCAGGGTCAGCACCCAGGCCATCAGAATGGTCTTGATGGTCTGGCTCTGCAGGCCCGACTTGTTGGCCACCATGGTCCCCGCTACCGCGGAGGAGAGTATATGGGTGGTAGAAACTGGCATGCCGGTCAGACTGGCGATGCCGATGGAGGCAGCTGCCGTGATCTGGGCTGCAATCCCCTGGCTATAGGTCATGCCGGAGGAGCCGATCTTCTCGCCTACCGTGTAGACGATACGACGCCAGCCCACCATGGTACCGCAGCCAAGCGCCAAAGCGATGGAGACGATAACCCAGGTCGGCGCGTATTCGGCAGTCGCGGTCAGATCCTTGCGCCATTTGGCGAGGTCGGTCAGCTCCTTGGCCGGCAGCGGCAGCTTGGAAACCTTGCGGGCGGTATCGTCGATGCACAGCAGCAGGCGACGTACTTCACGGCGATCGGTCAGGTCCATCTCTTCATAGGTGCGCACCTGGGCAAGACGATTGTCCAGGGTGGCCATGGCCTGCAGTGCACCGGAGGCGGCGCAGTGGGTCATCAGCTCTTCCTGGGCCTGGGCCGGCACCTTGAAGTCCACCACCTTGGAAACCAGCTCATGGTTGCGCTGATAGATCTCCATGATGCGCTGGTTGGCATCCTGGGTGCGATCCAGATCGTAGGAGCGGCTGTTCATGTCCAGCGCGAAGTAGGCCGGTGCCATGCAGATTAGCACCAGCATCACCAGACCGATACCCTTCTGGCCATCGTTGGAGCCGTGCACGAAGCTGACCCCCATGGCAGAAGCTACCAGCGTGAGGCGAGCCCAGAACGGCGGATGCTTCTTGCCATCCACCAGCAGGCGCTCTTCCGGCGTTTTGTGGATCTTGCTGCCCTGCCAGACACGTTTCATGGCAAACAGCAGTATGGCCGCAATGATGAAACCGACGGTGGGCGAGATGATGAGGGAGAGCATGATGTCGATGGCTTTGCCGACGTTGATGCCTTCCTGCAGCGGTTGATGGTTGATCCAGGCATAGGCGCCGCCTACCCCCAGGATGGAGCCGATCAACGTGTGCGAGCTGGATGCGGGGATCCCGAAGAACCAGGTGCCCAGGTTCCACACGATGGCGGAAAACAGCAGGGAGAACACCATGATAAGACCCTGGGTAGAGTCCATTCCGAGCAGCAGATCGATGGGCAGCAGGTGAACAATGGCATAGGCCACCCCCAACCCGCCCATCATGACCCCGGCAAAGTTGAACAGACCGGAGGCCACCACGGCCGTATGTGCCGGCATCGCCTTGGTATAGATGACCGTTGCTACCGCGTTGGCGGTATCGTGAAAGCCATTGATGAATTCATAGGCCAACACAAAAAAAACGGCCAATACCAAACCGATTGACCACCACAAACCCAAACCACTAAACATTTCAAACATAAAAAACGAACCTGTTTATGAGTTGCGGCGGATTATGCCAGAAGGCTGGTAACGCCATACCCGTTGTTGAAATATTTCAGTAAGAAAAAAAAAGAGCATTCAGCCAAAAAATAGCTTAGCGCCAGTCACCATGCGGCTTGTCTTGGATTAATTAAACAGACCTTGCCTGACAAAAACAGTCCCCAAACGGGAACAATTCATCGTCCCTAGCCCCTTCAATCTCCCTCCACAGGTGCGTACTGCGTCAATCCTGGACCAACCTAAAAGGGAAAATTGCACAAGGAACCGACAACTTCCCTGCCGACGCAGGTTGCCACCACCATGGATAAGGGCGCCGTTGTGGGCGCCCTTCTTTAGCATATTGTCTCTTGTCGACGGCCAAGGATCATGCAGGCCAGATCAGTCCTGGTTGATGCGGCTGGCCACGGCGCCCTGCTGGCTCTTGTACTTGGCGTTTTCCCGCTTGTTGTAGGGGCGCGCCGCCACACCGGAGAGCATCTCGAAGTTCAGCGCACCGATTTTCATCTTGGGGCGCAGCGCCAGCGGCAGCTTGCCGCCGTTGTAGAACTCCAGCACGATGCGGCCGGACCAGCCCGGATCGATGCGGTGTGCGGTCACATGTACCATGAGGCCCAGGCGAGCCAGGGAGGAGCGGCCATCGAGCCAGCCGACGATATCCGCCGGCAGGGTGACCGATTCATAAGTGACCGCCAGCGCCAGCTGACCCGGGTGCAGATAGAAGGCTTCCCCATCGGGAATGTGAATTTCGTCGCTCATCACCCGATCGATGGCATCGGCCATCTCGCTGCTCGGCCCGCTCAAGTCGATGTAGGGGGCGGTGTGATCGCGAAACACCCGAAACTCGTTGCCCAGCAGCACGTCGACGCTGACGCCACTGATCCGTTCAATACCGGGTCTTGGCTCAATGACGATCTTGCCTTCATCCAGATGACGTTCGATATCGGTATCACAAAGACGCATTGGGCGACTCTCCTGACAAATTGTTCATTTAAAAAAGCCGGGCATCACCCGGCTTGATATCTCTCAACCAATCAACATATGGCGGATCCGCGCCTTGAGCATGTCAATGGCGATGCGGTTCTTGCCGCCACGGGGCACGATCACGTCCGCGTACTGCTTGGAAGGCTCGATAAACTGCAGGAACATGGGACGTACCGTCTTCTGGTACTGCTTGAGCACGGAATCCATGGTCCGGCCACGCTCCTGCACGTCACGCACCAGGCGACGCAGCAGGCAGATGTCGAGCGGAGTATCCATGAAGATGGAGGCATCCATCAGATCGCGCAAGCGGCTGTCGGTCAGCAGCAGGATCCCTTCCAGAATGATCACCCGGCGCGGGGCAAAGGGGGTCACATCGCTCATGCGGGTGTGTTCGGTATAGGAGTACTGGGGAATGTTGACGGCATCCCCCTGCACCAGCTGGCTCAAGTGTTGTACCAGCAGGTCGTGATCCAGTGCGTTGGGGTGGTCATAGTTGGTCTTGACCCGCTCTTCCATGGTCAGGTGGGTCTGATCGCGATAGTAGCAATCCTCGGTGATCACGCCAATTTGACCGGCTCCCAGCTCGGCCACCAGCTCTTCATAGATGGTTTGGGCTATAAGACTTTTGCCGGACGCGGATGCACCAGCAATACCGATGATCACACACGAATGTTGAGTATCAGACATTGAAAAATACCTAAAGAGAAGAGCAGTGGGGATTGTTTAAACCGATCCATTATATAAAAAAGGGTGAGCCCTGCCCACCCTCAAATCCACCCCAAACGGCCGACCGCCGATTATTCATCCAGCGCCATGGTATAGAGGGGGGTCGCAATCGGTTTTCCGCTGAAATAGAGTTCAGCCCCCACCCGACGGGCCAGTTTCAGATAGGCCTCTGCCAGCTCCCCTTTCGGTGCGCCGAACACGGTCGGGCAGCCATCGTCCATGTGTTTGCGGATGTCGATGTGCAGTGGCAGCTGACCCAGCAGCGCCACCTGATACTGCTCGGCCATCTTCTGGCCGCCGCCGGTACCGAATATCGCCTCATGATGACCACAGGCGCTGCAGACGTGGTAGCTCATGTTCTCGACGATGCCGAGCACGGGCACATTGACCTTGTTGAACATGGCCACCCCCTTGCGCGCATCCGCCAGCGCCACATCCTGAGGGGTGGTGACGATCACCGCTGCCGTGGTCGGTACCTGCTGGGCCAGGGTGAGCTGGATGTCACCGGTGCCCGGCGGCATGTCCACCACCAGGTAGTCCACCTCACCCCAGCGGGTCTCGTGGAGGATCTGGGCCAGCGCCTTGCTCGCCATGGGGCCGCGCCAGATGGTGGCATCCTGCTCGGAGACCAGATAGCCGATGCTGTTGCTCTTGAGGCCGCAGGCCATCACCGGCTCCATCAGCTTGCCGTCATGGCTGACGGGGCGCTCCTTGAGGGTTCCGGTCATAGTCGGGATGGAGGGGCCGTAGATATCCGCATCCAGAATGGCGACTCGCGCCCCCTCCTTTTGCAGTGCCAGCGCCAGGTTGACGGCGGTGGTAGACTTGCCCACCCCGCCCTTGCCGGAGGCGACCACGATGATGTTGCGAATGCCCTGCACCGCCGCCAGCCCCTGCGCCCGCGGCATGCTGGCCACCTCGATCTCGCCTACCCAGTCGATACGGGTCGCGCCGGTGACGCTGCGCAGCCGGGCATCGAAGTCCTGCTGGATCTGCTCGAACAGGGAGTGGCCGGCGAAGGGCAGCACCAGCTTGATGGTCAGCGCCGAACCCTGTTTGTCGATGCTGCGTACAAAGCCGGCAGCCACCAGATCCTTGCCCCACCCTGTCGGCTTAAATTCGGCCAGGATCTGTTTTACTGAATCAATCACCATTAACTCCTCATTATCTTGTCATTATCTTGAGGTGAAACGATTACATTCCAGACATCGGTATCGTTCAACACACTGAGGTGAACGGTTACCGCACACAAATCAGTGGCTTGCCTGCTTGCCGACCGGCGTGCGCCGGCGGGTAGGACGAGCCACAACCCTAGGCAGGCTACCCCCAATTCGGGTAACATGCACGGCACTCTATCATCCCAACAAGCACATCAAGAACGACTATATGGCAACTGATCCTCGTACAATGCTGGTAACCTGCGCCCTTCCCTATGCCAATGGCTCCATCCATCTTGGCCACATGCTGGAACACATCCAGGCCGATATCTGGGTTCGTTATCAGCGAATGCGCGGTCACCAGGTGCACTTTGTCTGTGCCGACGATGCCCACGGCACCCCGATCATGCTCAAGGCCCAACAGCTGGGGATCACCCCGGAAGAGATGATCGCGGCCGTCTCCCAGGAGCACCAGGCCGACTTCGCCGGGTTCAACATCAGTTTTGACAACTATCACTCCACCCACAGCGACGAGAACCGCGAGCTGGCCGGGCTTATCTACGGCCGTCTGCAGGCCGGCGGCAAGATCAAGAGCCGCACCATCTCCCAGCTGTTCGATCCGGAAAAATCCATGTTCCTGCCGGATCGCTTCGTCAAGGGCACCTGCCCCAAGTGCAAGTCCCCGGAGCAGTATGGCGACAACTGCGACAGCTGTGGCGCCACCTACAGCCCGACCGAGCTCATCGATCCGAAATCTGCCGTCTCCGGCGCCACTCCGGTGATGAAGGACTCCGAGCACTTCTTCTTCGACCTGCCGCAGTTTGAAACCTGGCTGGCCGACTGGGTACGCGGCTCCGGCGCCATTCAGGAAGAGATGGCCAACAAGATGCAGGAGTGGTTCGAAAGCGGCCTGCAGCAGTGGGACATCACCCGTGACGCCCCCTACTTCGGGTTCGAGATCCCGGGCGCCCCGGGCAAGTACTTCTACGTCTGGCTGGATGCCCCCATCGGTTACATGGCGTCGTTCAAGAACCTGTGCAACAAGCGCGGTGACATCGATTTTGACAGTTACTGGAAAGCGGACTCCGAGGCCGAGCTCTACCACTTCATCGGCAAGGACATCGCCTACTTCCACTGCCTGTTCTGGCCATCCATGCTGGAAGGCGCGGGCTTCCGCAAGCCGACCAAGGTCAACGTGCATGGCTACGTGACCGTCAACGGCGCCAAGATGTCCAAGTCCAAGGGCACCTTCATCAAGGCCTCCACCTATCTCAATCACCTGGATCCGGAGTGCCTGCGTTACTACTACGCCGCCAAGCTCAACAGCCGCATCGACGATCTCGACTTGAACCTCGAAGACTTCGTGCAGCGCGTCAACGCCGACGTGGTCAACAAGCTGGTCAACCTGGCGTCGCGCAACGCCGGCTTCATCGCCAAGCGCTTCGACGGCAAGCTGGCCGCCACCTGCGCCGAGCCTGAGCTCTACGCCGAGTTTGCCAATGCCCGCACCGCCATCGCCGAGGCCTACGAGAGCCGCGAGTTCAGCCGCGCCATCCGCGAGATCATGGCTCTGGCCGACAAGGCCAACCGCTACGTGGACGACAAGGCCCCCTGGGTCATCGCCAAGCAGGAAGGGGCGGATGCCGAGCTGCAAGCGGTCTGCTCCGTTGGCATCAACCTGTTCCGCGTGCTGATGGCCTACCTCAAGCCCGTCATGCCGCTCCTGGCCGAGCGCGCCGAGGCCTTCCTGGCCGAGACCCTCAGCTGGGATGGTATCGCCGCCCCGCTGGTCGACCACACCGTCGCCCCGTTCAAGGCGCTCTTCTCCCGCATCGAGCCCGCCAAGATTGACGCCATGATCGAGGCTTCCAAAGAGGATCTGGCCAAGGAGCAGGCACCGAAAGCAACCGGCCCGCTGGTTGATGACCCCATCAGCGAAACCATCGCCTACGATGACTTCGCCAAGGTGGACCTGCGCGTGGCGCTGATCACGAAGGCCGAAGCGGTGCCGGAAGCGGACAAGCTGCTCAAGCTGCAACTGGACATCGGCGGCGAGACCCGTCAGGTGTTTGCCGGCATCAAGTCCGCCTATAACCCCGAAGATCTGGAAGGCAAGCTGACCGTGATGGTGGCCAACCTGGCCCCGCGCAAGATGCGCTTTGGCATGTCTGAAGGCATGGTGCTGGCCGCCGGCCCGGGCGGCAAGGATCTCTGGATCCTGGAGCCGCAGGAAGGGGCTCAGCCCGGCATGCGCGTCAAATAAGCGCTGCCACAGCCGTTAGTAACAAGGGAGGCCTGGGGCCTCCCTTTTATTTTCTCTCTTTCCTCCTCCCCCTCTTCCGCTGATTGCGCCGTTTTGTGCTTTGCCTCCCCCCTTGGGTGCTTGTTGCTCCCGATCAATTTACCTAGACTGGCGATTCACTTCGGGCCCATGGCCCCCTTCATCAGGCAAGGAGCAAGCATGATCACCTTATATGGCACCCCCGTCAGCCGAGCCCTGCGCGTATCCTGGTTACTGGAAGAGCTGGACGTGGCATGGCAGTTCCAGTTTCTCGACTTCGCCAAGGGCGAGAATCGCAGCGACTGGTTTTTGACCCTCAACCCGAGCGGCAAGATGCCGGTGCTCAAGGACGGGGAGTTCGTGTTGACCGAGTCCGCCGCCATCATGCAGTACCTGGCCGAGGTGTATGGCCCGAACTGGCTGCCGGCCAGAGGGACCCAGGCCTCGGCGCTGCACGCCCAGTGGGTCAGCTTCATCACCTGTGAACTGGAGCAGCCACTGTGGACCATCGGCAAACACCGCTTCGCCCTGCCCGAGGCCCAGCGCCTGCCGGCCATCTTCCCCACCGCCAAATGGGAGTTTGACAAGGCGGCGGCCATCGCCGAATCCTGGGTGCCCGAGCAGGGTTACCTGCTGGGTGAGCAGGTAACCATCGCGGATCTGCTGCTGGCCCATACCCTGATGTGGGCCACCCGCTTCGAGCAGACCATTCCCCCCAAGCTGGCGGCCTATCGGGATCGCCTGGCCAAACGCCCCGCCCTGCAGGCGGTGCTGGCCAAGACCCAGGCCATCGCCGATGCCGCTCAGGCCGGCTGACCTGCGGACAAGAAACCGTCAATGCAAACGGGAGCCCGCAAGGCTCCCGTTTTTCATGGTTGTTCGGCATCATTGGCGTAGCAAGGCGCTCAATTGGTATGAAAGCCGCTCCCCTTGGGCGGTGGTGCCACCTCATATTCCATCCGGGTCACCTCGGCGGTACGCGGGCCGCGCTCCAGCCAGCCCAGCATCATTTGCACGCTCTGCTCCGGCCCGCAGATGAGGATCTCCACCGAGCCATCTTCCAGGTTGTAGGCATGGCCCCGCAGCCCCAGTTGCAGCGCCCGCTCCCGGGTGAAGTAACGAAACCCCACCCCCTGCACCAGGCCCCACACTCGCACGACAAACGATTGCTCTCCCATTTCTCACACCTTCCCCTTAAGAAATTTCCCTCCAAGGCGATAATGAGCGCGACACTCTCATCCCCTTGCAGGACGCAATACCATTATGAAAGAAGTAAAGTTTCGGTGGGTTGACCGTTATCTCATTCACCTCACGATCAGCGAAAAATTTCTCATCACCTTCTGGTGCCCGCTGCTGTTCATCGCCTTTATCAGCTGGTATCTGCTGGCAGACGGCCATCAGCAGGAGATGCAGCTGCGCCTGGATCAGCTCAAGCAGCGGGTCGAACTGAGCGCCCAGCTGGCCAGCCAGCACGCCGATCTGACCCTGCCCGCCGAGCTCACGCTGAGCCCGACCGGCAGCACAGGGTTAACCCAGCAGGGCGACATCTATCGATACGGCGCCAGCGCCGGCCAGGCCGGGGTCGTCACCGGGACCCTGGATGCCTCCCGCTACTCCCTGTGGGATGGCCAAGGAACCCCCCTCACCATCATAGCCGTGCTGGCCGCCCTGCTGGCCCTGGTGACCCACTACCTGATGACCTTCGTGTCGGGGGCGCTCTACTCCACCAACAAGGCGCTGCAGACAGTGGCGGATGGCGATCTCACCTTCCGCCTCAATTTCTTCCCGGTGCGCGACGAGTTCTCCATCCTGGCCGGCAGCATCGACCGCTTCACCGACCGCCAGCACAAGATAGTACAGCTGGTGGAAGAGTCCGCCGAGGCGCTGACCATGGCCGCCGACGAGTTTCGCGATCATGCCAGCGAAGGCGAAACCATGGCCCGCTCCCAGCGCCAACACATGGACTCCCTGGCAGCCGCCATGGAGCAGATGTCCGCCGCCATTCGCGAGGTTGCCCGCAACGCCAACGACACCCTGCAGCAGACCCGCCAGTCGAGCGAAGAGGCGGCCAACGGCGCCTCCCGGGTATCGCGCACCATCACCGCCATCCGCACCCTGGCCGACGAGATCGGCAACGCCTCCGGCGCGGTGGAGCGGCTGACCCACAATGCCAATCGCATCAATGAAGTGGTCAACGTCATCAACGCCATCTCCCAGCAGACCAACCTGCTGGCCCTCAACGCTGCCATCGAGGCGGCCCGCGCCGGCGAGCAGGGTCGCGGCTTCGCGGTGGTGGCCGACGAGGTTCGCACCCTGGCCAGCCGTACCCAGCAGGCCACGGTAGAGATCCAGCAGATGATTGAAGAGCTGCAGGCCGGCACCGGGGCACTGAACGACATCATGGAGAAGACGGTGGAGCGGGCGGCCAGCAGTCAGCAGCTCATCAGCGAGGTGGGGCTAGACATCGACAAGCTCAGCAACCACAGCGATGCTGTGCTGGAGATGAGCACCCAGATCGCCACTTCGAGCGAACAGCAGAGCTCGGTGGCCGAAGAGATCACCCGCAATCTGGATCAGGTGCGCCATGAAGCGGGCCAGGTGGAAGCGTCCGCCAGCGCCTCGGTGGCCGGCACTGCCGGCCTCAAGGCCACCGCCACCGAGCTGGCCCAGGCATTGAAAGGGCTAAAGATCTGATTTTTTAACAACAAGCGCCCAGAGCCTGACGCTATCTGCCAAGGTTGTTTGAGTTTTGCCAGCGGGCCACATAGAATGTGGCCCCTTTTCTTTTGACCATCTGGCAACTCCCATGAGCGCTTCCATCTATCTCGTCAAAGGCCGCGAAAAATCCCTGCTGCGTCGCCACCCCTGGATCTTCTCCAAGGGGATCGAGCGGGTTCAGGGCAACCCCATTGACGGCGATACCGTCGAGATCCTCACCCATGACGGCAAATGGCTCGCCCGTGGCGCCTGGTCCGGCAGCTCCCAGATCCGCGCCCGGGTCTGGACCTTCGACAAGGATGAGACCATCGATCTCGACTTCTTCATCCGTCGCCTGAAATACGCCCAGGAGTCCCGTGACGGGCTCATCAAGCGTCAGGGCCTCACCGGCTATCGCCTGTGCGCCGCCGAGTCTGACGGTCTGCCGGGCTTGACCATCGACCGCTACGCCGATTTTTTGGTGTGCCAGATCCTCTCCGCCGGCGCCGAGTTCCAGCGTGAGCTGATCACCCAGGCGCTGCGCACTCTCTACCCCGAGTGCAGCATCTATGAGCGCTCCGACGTGGCGGTGCGCAAGAAGGAAGGGCTGAAAGAGCGCACCGGCGTCATCCATGGTGAGACCCCGAACGAGCCGTTAGTGATCGAGGAGAATGGCGGCGTCAAGATCCTGGTGGACATCCGCAACGGTCACAAGACCGGCTTCTATCTGGATCAGCGTGACAACCGTCAGGCCGCCGCCAAGTACACCGAAGGCAAGCGGGTGCTCAACTGCTTCTGCTACACCGGTGGTTTTGGCGTTTATGCCCTCAAGGGCGGCGCCAAGGAGGTGGTCAACGTGGATCTCTCCCAGAATGCGCTGGACATCGCCCGCCAGAACGCCGAGCTGAACGGGCTGGATACCAGCAACACCCAGTTTGTCCGTCACGACGTGTTCAAGCTGCTGCGTGAATACCGCGAGAAGGGCGAGAAGTTTGACGTCATCGTGCTGGATCCGCCCAAGTTTGCCGAGAGCAAGGCCCAGCTGCTGGGCGCCTGCCGCGGCTACAAGGACATCAACATGCTGGCGTTCCAGCTGCTGGCGCCGGGTGGCGTGCTGCTGACCTACTCCTGCTCCGGCCTGATGGAGCAGAGCCTGTTCCAGAAGATCGTCGCCGATGCAGCGCTCGATGCCGGCCGCGACGCCCAGATCCTGGAGCTCTTGTCCCAGGCATCCGATCACCCCATCGGTACCGCCTATCCGGAAGGCTTCTACCTCAAGGGACTGGTGGTGCGCGCCCGCTAAGCCGCACAGACCGGAGTTAACCCCCCTCTTGTCCTCGGCTCCAGATCCGGGCCGTGGTCCGGCAAGCCATCAAAAAGCCCGCTATTGTAGCGGGCTTTTTTTATGCGGCCGCCAAAGAGATAACCTCCCCCCGACGTTGCCGCCAGCAGCGATTGGCGCCCCCATCTCTCCTCTTCGACTGACTACAGCCATCCTCACTCCGGGGCTGCCGCATCGCTAATCCGGTATCCGTGCCTTTCTTACTCCAGACATGGCATCCATAGCCCGCCAACAGAGACATGCCCGGCATTTGTCTTATGCAAAATCATGAAAAAATACGCATCAACATTAAAAATATCTCGGGGAAATATCGGCAATAAATGCATGCTCACTCACCTGAGTGAATATTGCTGTTTTCCCCTGTGGTTGGTCACACCCTGCCTCTCCCGGCTCGTCAAAGTACCAGGTCGGCAGGAATGCATCATTCCATTCAGTCACGTGCCGGCGCGCCCAGCGGGAAGTAGTGCCGAAATGGTCTGGCCTCCTCCACCACCCGCACGATGGAGGGATGGCTGAGCAGGCGGGCTCGATAGGCACGCAGGCGGCCATAGCCAGCGGGGATCTCGTGGGCCCAGTCGGCGTAGAAGAGCGAAGGGGCGGCGGCGCAATCGGCCAGCGTGAAGCCAGCGTCGGCAATCCAGTGGCGTCCTTCCAGCCGCTGATCGAGCCAGAGGTAGATCTGATCGAGCAGCTCGCGGGCCTCCACTACGCCATAGCGGTCACGATCAGCGGCCGGGCGCAGCATATCCAGCACCACTTTTTGCATCGGCGTCATCACATAGTTGTCGAAGACGCGATCCAGCATATGCACTTCTAGGCCCGCATCACCAGGCGGGATCAGGCAGATGGGGCCCGGGTGGTGCGCCTGCAGATGGGCGACTATGGTGCTGCTCTCGAGGATGCAGCGACCGTCATCCAGCAGCACCGGGAAGCGCTTGAGCGGCCAGAGAGCGGCAAGCTCGGTGTTGGCCGCCAGCTCTTCCAGATTCCGGTAGTCAAACGGGGTGGCATTCTCGTAGAGGGCGATCAGCACCTTCTGGCTATAGGATGAGAAAGGATGGGCATAGAGTTTCATCGGGATGCTCCTGGCTCGCGGATGGATGACTCACCTAGTCTAGATCCCTTCTCCACTTCCGATGCCACGCTCATCCCTTGCTGGTTTTTGGATGATAAATGCGCATTCATGACGAAAATCACACCCGTATGGCTCTCTTTTAGATAGGGTGATCCCGCCTGTGGCCGCCAAGCCAGGGCAGCCGACTCATTGATGAGCGGCACCACAACAAAAATTGATGTCAGGCCAAGCTGAACATCATCAAGGATCCCGTCATGAATCAATCATTGCCGCTGTTGACACCGCTGCGGGGCATCGCTGCCCTGATGGTGGTGCTGTTCCACGCCCGCTTGCTGCTCTTTCCCCAGTGGATGGAGCCCATCGCCGGCCACACCCAACTCATCGAGAACGGCTACCTCTGGGTCGATCTCTTCTTTATTTTGAGCGGGCTGGTGCTGGCCCACGTCTACGGGGAGGCCTTCACCTACACGCCTCGCACCATAAGTTATGGCCGCTTCCTCTGGCTGCGACTGACCCGGGTTTATCCCCTCTACCTGGTGACCCTGCTGCTGCTGGTGGGCTGGGAGCTCTACAAGGCCCACCATGGGATTGGCTTCTACGCCGGCCCCCTGTTCAAGATGTGGGAGTGGGAAGGGATGCCCCCCTTCGGCTCCCCCTTTACCCCGGCCGAGGCGCTGCCAAGCAGCCTGTTGCTGCTGCAGGTGGTGACCGATCAGGGGTTGACCTGGAACTTCGCCGCCTGGTCGCTCAGCGTGGAGTGGATTAGCTATCTGCTGTTTCCGCTGCTCATTCCGCTCGCCGTCACCCGCAGCCGCTGGAGCAACCTCGCCCCTCTGCTGGCCCTGACGGTGCTGGCCTTTATCGTGCACAGCCGGGGTACCCTGGATGTCACCAGCGGGGCACTGGCCATCGGGCGCGGGGTGAGTGAATTCGTGCTCGGTCTCTGGCTGCTGCCGAAGGTCAAGGCCGCCCGCCAGTGGCCCATGATGCAGCAAGATCTGCCGCTGCTGCTCGCCTTTCTGCTCCCCTTCGTGCTGATGCAGTTCACCATGACGCCGCAGCTGACCCTGCTGCTGATCAGCGCCTACGTGTTGCTGATCTGGATTGCCGCCTGCCAGGGCGATCGCCAGAGCCCGCTGCTGCGCCTCCTGGATAACCGCGTCACCAACTGGCTGGGGGATCTCTCCTACTCCATCTACCTGCTTCACGCCCTGGTGCTGCTCACCGGCTGCGAGCTTGTCCACTATCTGGCGCCGGGGCTCACTGCGTGGTGGTATGCCCAGACCAACCCCTTGCTGGGGGTGCTGGCTACCCTGTTGATGCTGGCGGTGCTGATCGGTCTCTCGGCGCTGAGCTACACCCTGCTGGAGCGGCCGCTGCAACGGCGCCTGCGCCGGCTCGGCAAGGCTCGCCAGCCGGTAATGGAGCAAGCCGGCTAAGTTCCCCACCAAAGATGGCCCCGATGGCAGCATGGCTTGCCTTCGGGGCGATACCAGGGGAGGCCTTGCCGGCGTCATGGCGAAGGCGGCGCCCTTCCTCTAAACCCGCCAATCCCCTGTGCTTTGTGTGAATTCCAGTTCGAACCAGAGCGGCCATTTGTGGCATAATGGCCCGTCCTGTGGACCTTGGCGGGGCTGCGCCGGCGCGATGTCGCCCCTCCTCCCCCGTCCTGCCAGGCTGTCTTGCACGGCAAGCCTTGCATCGCTGCGCTCACAGCCAGCCTGGGCCACCCAAGTTTCGCGCGTATGCGCACATTTGACGGCTCCGCAGAGCCGCTGCACTTATTTTGTTTGTACACGCACGTTTGCACACACAAGGGGAAAGTATGTCTTCCATTCGTCTGACCCAATACAGCCACGGCGCTGGCTGCGGCTGCAAAATCTCTCCCAAGGTGCTCGACACCATTCTCAAGAGCCAGATCCCCGGCTTTGACGACCCGACCCTGGTGGTCGGCAACAGCAGCAAGGATGACGCGGCCGTAGTCGATATCGGCAACGGTCAGGGCATTGTCTCCACCACCGACTTCTTCATGCCCATCGTCGATGATCCCTTCACCTTCGGCCGCATCGCCGCCACCAACGCCATCAGCGACATCTACGCCATGGGCGGCAAACCCATCGTCGCCATCGCCATCCTCGGCTGGCCCATCAACACCCTGCCGGCCGAAGTGGCCCAACAGGTGATCGACGGCGGCCGCCAGGTGTGCCACGAAGCAGGAATTTCTCTGGCCGGCGGCCACAGCATCGATGCCCCCGAGCCCATCTTCGGCCTCGCGGTGACCGGTATCGTGCCGCTCAACGCCATCAAGCAGAACGACACCGCCAAGGTGGGTGACACCCTCTATCTGACCAAGCCGCTTGGCATCGGCATCCTCACCACCGCCCAGAAAAAGGGCAAACTCAAGCCCGAGCACGAGCAGCTGGCCCCCAACGCCATGTGCACCCTCAACAAGATCGGCCAGCGCTTTGCCGAACTGCCCGGCGTGCACGCCATGACCGACGTGACCGGCTTTGGTCTGGCCGGCCATCTGCTGGAGATGTGCGAAGGTTCCGGCGTCAGTGCCCGCCTGGACTTCAAGGCGCTGCCGCTGCTGGACGAGGTGGATTACTACCTGAGCGAGGGCTGCGTACCGGGCGGTACCCTGCGCAATTTTGACTCCTATGGTGCCAAGCTGGACGCCATGGACGATCGCACCCGCAACATCCTGTGCGATCCGCAGACCAGCGGCGGCCTGCTGGTAGCCGTCGGTAAAGAAAGTGAAGCCGAGCTCCTCGCCATTGCCGCACAGGCAGGGCTGACCCTCTCCCCCATCGGCCAGCTGCAGACCCAAACCGGCAACCAGTTCATCGAGGTTGTCCAATGAGTGCACTGCCACTGGCCACGGATTACGCCCGGATTTTTCTGGATGACGTTCCGCTCATCGACCTGCGCGCCCCCATCGAGTTCAAGGAGGGGGCCTTCCCCTGCTCGACCAATCTGCCATTGATGACGGATGATGAGCGGGCCCAGGTCGGTACCTGCTTCAAGCAGCAGGGGCAGGCGGCCGCCATCGCACTGGGCCATCAACTGGTCGGTGGCGCGGTGCGGGCCGAACGCCTCGAAGGCTGGCTGGCCCAGCTGCGCCGGCAGCCGGATGCCGTGCTCTACTGCTTTCGCGGCGGTCTGCGCTCGCAAACGGTGCAGCAGTGGCTGCATGAGGCGGGGGTCACCCGCCCGCGGGTGGCCGGTGGCTACAAGGATCTGCGCCGCTTCCTCATCGACACGCTCGACGGGGCGGCAGCCGAGTGCCACTGGAGCGTGCTGACCGGCATGACCGGCTCCGGCAAGACCCACATGCTGGCCAAGGTGGCCCAGGCGCTGGATCTGGAGGGGCACGCCCACCACAGGGGGTCGTCCTTTGGTCAGCTGCCTGGCGGCCAGCCCAGCAACATCAACTTTGAAAACAACATGGCCATCGAGCTGCTCAAGCGCCGCCAGCAGGGGGAGCAGCGTTTCGTGGTGGAAGACGAAAGCCGCCTCATCGGCCGCTGCTGCCTGCCCAATTCGCTGTTTGACACCATGAGCCAGGCCCCGCTGGTGGTGGTCGAGGTGCCGCAAGAGGAGCGCGCCGAGCAGATCCGCCAGGACTATGTACATGATCTCTGGCTGCGTTATGAGGAGCGTTTCGGCGCCGAAGAGGGCTGGCCGCTGTTTGCCGCCTACCTCACCGATGCCCTGGCCAGACTCAAGCGCCGGCTCGGCGATCAGGCCCATCGCGAGCTGGATCAGTTGATGCAAGTGGCCCTCGAAGAGCAAGGCCGCAGTGGCCACACCGAACTGCACCTGGCCTGGATCACTCTGCTGCTGACCCGCTACTACGACCCCATGTATCTCTACCAGCTTGGCAACAAGCGCGAGCGCGTCATCTTCCAGGGTGACAAGCAGGCCTGCCTCGACTTCTTTGCCCAGCAGCGTGCCTGATCTTCACGGTACAAGAGGACCCCATATGTTGAAATTCGAGGTGATCCCGGTCACCCAGTTTGCCCAGAACTGCTCCCTCATCTGGTGCGACGAGACCCATCAGGCCGCCCTCATCGATCCGGGCGGAGAGGCGGACAAGCTGCTGGCCGCCATCGCCAAACGGGGGCTGACCCTCACCCACATTCTGCTGACCCACGGTCATCTGGATCACGTGGGCGCCGCCGCCGAGCTGCGCGACAGAACCGGCGTCACCATCACAGGCCCCCACAGGGAAGATGCCTTCTGGCTCGACATGCTGCCCCAGCAGAGCCAGATGTTCGGCTTTGCCCATACTCCGGCCTTTACACCGGATAGCTGGCTCGAACAGGGTGACAAGGTGCAGGTTGGCAAGAGCGAGCTGGAGGTTTATTTCTGCCCGGGTCACACCCCGGGCCATGTGGTGCTGCTCAGCCAGGCCGAGCAACTTGCCTGGGTGGGCGATGTGCTGTTTGCCGGCAGCATAGGTCGGACCGACTTCCCGCGCGGGGATCACGGGACGCTGATCAAGTCGATCACCGAGACCCTGCTGCCGCTGGGGGACGACATCGTCTTCATTCCGGGGCACGGCCCCAGCTCGACGTTCGGCCGCGAGAAGGCAAACAATCCCTACCTGACGCAACCTATCTGGTGATCTCCCGCTCCTCGCGGGTGTCCCATTGGCTCTTGAGGCGCAAGATCTCCGGCATGATCTCGAGAAAACGGGCGAGCAGCCGGGGATCGAAGTGCTGGCCGGCACCGTCACGCAGCGTGGCCAGCACCTGCTCCAGCGGCCAGGGCTCCTTGTAAGGGCGACGCACGCTCAGGGCATCAAACACATCGGCGATGGCCACGATCCGCGACGCCTCGGGGATCCCTTCGCCGGTCTCCCCTGCGGGGTAACCCGAGCCATCCCACTTCTCGTGGTGATGCAGGGCTATCTCCGCCGCCATCCGAAAGATGGGGGCGTCTGAGCGGCTCAAGATCTCATAGCCGATGCGCGGGTGGGTACGCATGATGACCCACTCCTCTTCGGTGAGAGGACCGGGCTTCTTGAGGATGTGATCGGGGATCCCAATCTTGCCCATGTCGTGCATGGGGGCCGCCAGCTCCAGCAGCTCCGACTGCTCCGGACTCCAGCCCGCCGCACTGGCCAGCGCGCGGGCGTAGGCGGCCATGCGCCAGATATGTACCCCGGTGTCGGTGTCGTTGTAGTGACCCGCTTCGCTCAGCATCACGATGGCAGTGCGGTAGCTGTGCTCGAGCTGATCGAGTCGCACCAGAGAGAGGTGGTTGCGCACCCGGGCGCGCACCGTGCTCGGGCAGACCGGCTTGTAGATATAATCCACCCCGCCCGCCTCGAACCCCTGGCTCTCGCTGTCTGCGTTGTCGCTCGCCGTGATAAACAGCACCGGGATCCCGGCGTGGGCAGGATCGGCCTTGAGCCGGCGGCACACCTCGTAGCCATCCATGTCAGGCATACGCACGTCAAGCAGGATCAGGGCGGGCTCGTGGCGCGCCACGGCGGCCAGCCCCTCCTCGCCTCCCTTGGCGAAGAAGAGGCTGTACTCCTCCTTGAGGATTTGTCGCAGCAGCCCGAGGTTGCTCGGCTCGTCGTCGATGATCAGCACACGCGGTCGGTTCATGATCCAGGTGCCTCCCGATTCTCCAGATAATCCTCCAGCTTGCAGGTGGCAAGCTGAATGTCGAACAGCTCCAGGGCCGCACTGATCTCGCTCACCAGCTCAGTGGGCAAGTAACTCTTGGCCTGACCCAGCGCAGGCTCGATCAGCTCCAAATCCTCGCTCATGAGGGCCTGACGCAGGGCGTGCAGGCACACCTCCTGCGCCTCCCCCTGCGCCAGCGGGGAGCTGACGGCACCTGGCTCGCGCCCGGCATAGATGTCAATGGCCTGCTGCGCCCGCTCCAGCGCCTCGAGCAAGGGGGCGATGAGCTGACTGGTGTCTCCCCCCTGTTCGATGGCCTCGTTCAATTCCGCACTGATGCGCGCCACATCGGTGAGCGACAGGCTGCCCGCCACCCCCTTGAGCTTGTGGGTCAGGCTCGCGGCAGCGTCCGTCTCGTGCTGGGCGATGTAACCCGGCAGCACGGTACCGACCGTCATGTAGTCATCGCGAAAACGCCGCAGGTATTTGAGATAAACCGACGCCTCGCCCCAGTTGCGCAGGCCGGTATCGATGTCGATGCCGGCCACCGGCTCCTGGGCTGGCGGCGCGTCGCTGACCGTGAGCGGCGCCACACTGTCGGGCAGGTAGCGCAGCAGGGTTACGATGAGCTGCTCCACGTCGAGCGGCTTGGCGATAAAGTCGTTCATGCCAGAGGCCAGCGCTGCCTCGCGCTGATCCTTGAACACCCCGGCGGTGAGTGCCAGCACGGGGATATCCTCCCGTCCCGGCAGCTGGCGCAGACGACGGGTCGCCTCGTAGCCATCCATCACCGGCATCTGCACGTCCATGAGCACCAGATCGATGCGCTGCGCCGAGTCGGCAAGACAGGCCAAAGCCCGCTCTCCGTCGATGGCGGTGATCACCACGGCCCCCTCCCGCTGCAGCAAGCGGGTTGCCACCTCCAGGTTGATGTCGCTGTCATCGACCAGCAGTATGTGCACGTCCGGCAGACGCTGATGGCGCTGACCGCTTTCCAGCGGCTCCACATGTTCGCGCTTCTCGTGAATGAGGCGCGCCACCGCATTGTAGAGACTGGAGCCGGTGACTGGCTTGTGCAGCACCAGATCCACCAGCTCCGAGCCGGGGCGGCGCATCAACTCTTCCTGGGAATAGGCGGTCGCCATGATGATGATCGGCGAGCGATCCTGCTGCTCGAAGGCACGGCGAATGGCCACGCAGGTCTCGAGCCCGTCCATGCCCGGCATCATCCAGTCGAGCAGGATCACGTCGAAACGCTCCCCCTGGCGCAGCAGATGATGCAAGGCCTGCTCGCCCGACTCCACCACCCGTGACTGCCAGCCGAGGGAGCCCACCGTCATCGACAGGGTATCGCGGGTCACCTGGTTGTCGTCGGCGATAAGCAACGAGACGTGCTGCAGGCGCTCGTGGAAGACCTCGGGTCGCTCTACCTGAGCCAGCCGGACACGGAACCAGAATTCGCTCCCCTTGCCCAGTTCGCTGGTGACACCGATGTCGCCCCCCATCAGGCTCACCAGACGGCGGCTGATGGTCAGGCCAAGCCCGGTTCCGCCAAAACGGCGGCTGGTGGAGGAGTCGGCCTGGGAGAAGGCATTGAAGATGTTGGCCTGCTGCTCGGGAGGAATGCCGATCCCGGTGTCGCGCACCCGAAACAGCAAGGTAGCCGTGCCGTCTTGCTCGGCTTCCAGCTCGACCTTGACCTCCACCTCCCCGCGCTCGGTGAACTTGATGGCGTTGCCGGTCAGGTTGAGCAACACCTGTTCGAGGCGCAAGGCATCCCCAATCAGGTGAGTGGCCCGCTCGGGGGCACTGCTCACCACCAGCTCGAGGTGTTTTTCGCCCACGCAGGTGGACATGATGGCCGCCACGTGATCGAGTACCTCTTCCAGACTGAATGGCACCTGCTCGAGCTCGAGCCGGCCCGACTCAATCTTGGAGAAATCGAGGATGTCGTTGATGATCCCGAGCAGTGCCTGCCCGGCCTGGTGGATCTTGCGCACCAGGGCCCGCTGGCCATCGTCAAGCCCTCCCTGCTCGAGCAGGTAGGTCAGCCCCATGATGGCATTCATGGGGGTACGGATCTCGTGGCTCATGTTGGCGATGAAATCCCCTTTGACCCGCGCGAGCCTGGCCGCCTCCTGCTGTGCCAACTGCTCCCGATGCCGACTGTGCACCAGCGAGGCCACTCCGGCACCGAACAGCAACAGCAAGGTGGCGCAGCTGGCCGAGATGAGCCCCCAGATGTGAGTACGGATGGCCAGCAGCTCGCTGCGTGGCACCATGGAAGCGGCTTTCCAGATCAGCTGATCGTGATTGAGTGCCGGGTACAGGGTGGTCCAGCTCCACAGCCCGTCGGCCAGCTCAACCTGGCCGCTCGAGGCGCCCCAGAATGCCTGCCAGGCCCGGGGAGAAGATTGCTTCAAGGTGAGGTCCGGGCGCTCGAGCATGAACCCCCACTCTTGTGCCGGATCCGGGCTGCGCAGCCAATAACCGTCCTGATTGAGCAGCATGGAGTGATCGGCGGCCTTGCCACTGCTGTTGGTGAACTCCTTGAGCATGCGAGCGGCCTGCACGTTGATAAGCAGCAAGCCCAGATCGCGGCCCCCCAGACGCATGCGCTTGGCAATGCGGATCATGGGATTGAAGGGGCGATCGATCACCCCGTGTTCGACGTTGAGATCGAGCGGAGAGACGTAAACCCGCTCCCAGGGCAGCGCCATGGCATCGCGAAAATAGTAACGCTCCCCTTTGTTTTGCAGCTGATCGTCGGCCACACGCTGCAGATGCTGACCCTGACGATCGATACGCACCCGCTCCATACCGTCCGGCGCCAACCAGCGCACCTGGGCATAGTCGGGATTGCGGTTCATCAGAATGGTAAACTGGGCAGCCATGGTGTCACGCTCGCCGCGGCCCGCCGCCTCGAGCAGAATGGGCTCTTCAGACATGCTGCGCACATGGCGCAACGGCACCGCCAGCTCGTCATCGAGACGACTGCTGGCGAGCGCCAGGAAGGTGCTCTCATCACTGCGAACACGATAGAGCTCGCGCTCGACCAGTGCGTCCCCCAGCAGGTATCCCCCCACCAGGACCAGCACCAGAATGGGTGAGAACAGCAGGAAATATCCCCGTATGATTCCCTTCATGACGGTCAACACCACCCCGTGATTGGACTTGTTCGAATACTTTATATATGTCAGAGCACCACAATTGGTGTCCTGCTGTCAATCATGCCTACAAGTAAAGACTAACAGCACTAGTTGAGTATTTTATTTTTATCGGGAAAAAATGCCGTAAAAACAAAGAGGCCACCCGATTGGGTGGCCTCTTCACAGGAACGTTCGTGGTCGATTAGACGCGAACGAAGTCCAGGTGCAGCAGCTTGTAACGTACCGGGTGACGCTGGATAGCTTTCACTTTTACGTTAACTTCTTCACCGTTGATAACCAGAGTCAGTACGGACTCATAGAATTCCGGCTTTTCTTGGGCCAGGATTAATTTCTTGTGGTCAACGGTGATGGACACGGCTTCTTTGCCTGCACCGTAAACGATGGCAGGAACTTGGTCAGCGTGACGCAGGCGGCGGCTCGCACCTTTCCCCAGGTCAGAACGGACTTCAGCTTGGAATACGAAAGACATAGTATGTATCTCTTTTAGATGAATTTATGGTGCAGACTGCGACCGGTCGGCACCTCGCAAAACGAGCGCGAATACTATCACGGCCCCCGAGCAGTGACAAGAGACCTCAGCGTCCCTGTTCCAATCTGGCAAAACGCTGCAATCGCTGGGCCGGACTCAGGGCATCGAAACGAGCCAGCGTCTGCGGCGCCGGGCAGTAGAGGGTATCTCCCGCCTTCACCTTGATGCCCTGACCCATCAGCGCCTGGTTGTCATCGACGATGGCCAGCAAATAGCTGTAGGTATCCCCCGCTACCCCGGTCACGGTCCCGTTCTGGGCCAGCATGGCAGCGATGCGCCAGAGGGTCTCCCCTGCGGCGACCTGATGACAGACCCGCTTGCCGCCAGCCGCTGGCGCCGCCAGCGTCAGCGTGTTGCTGACAGGCACCATCATCCCCTGCCCATCCCCCTGCGATGACACAAATTGCGCCAACCGGGTAGCAGGCGCCTGCCAGCTGGCCTGCTGCGACAAGGAGGCCAGCAGGGGTTCACCTTGCTCACTTGCTTTCGGCTGGCCCGGTGATGGGGGCACGGCAAACTCCGCCATGAAGGGCACGGCCAGGGTCGCTACCTCTTGTGTTGGATGAGGTTGATAGGCCGCCGGGGTAATGGGTGCCAGCCCGTAGGCCGCTTCGTCGATGCGCCGCAATCTTGCCAGATAGGCTTTGGAGAGCTCGGCCTCCCCCTCGAACAGATCGAAGGGGGGCACCAGCCGGGCTGGAAACAACACCTGCCAGCGTCCCTTCTTCTTCTTGAGCTCGAGGGTGGGAAATTGATTACCCCGCCAGGCCACGAACATGGCGGGCGGGGTCCGATGCAGCGGGTAGTACTCCGGGTTCAACTGTACCCAGGTTTGCTCGGCAATGGGCTGATAGCCACTGATGTTGACCATCGCCATCCCTAACCAGAATCCAAGCATCCTTGCTCCTCCGTTAGCGTCCAGGCAGCCGGTAGCGCACCCGCGGCCTTTCTCTTCAGCAGATTAGCACTGGGCGATGGCGTTTAGCACCCGTTTATCGGAGACCGGATAGGGGGTCCCCAGATTCTGGGCAAAGAACGACACCCGCAGCTCCTCGATCATCCAGCGGATGTTGGCCACCTCGGTGGGCACCAGCTGGGATTTCGGGATCTTGGCCAGCAGCGCCTTGTATTCCGACTCCACGCTGTGCACCTTGAGCATGTAGACCCTATCCCGGTTGGGATCGATGGCCAGTTTCTCGAGGCGCCGCTCAATGGCGCGTAGATAGCGCAAGAGATCCGGCAGCCGCTGCCAGCCGGTCTCGGTCACGAACCCCTTGTGAATGAGGTTCCCGAGCTGCTGCTGGATGTCGGACATGGCAAAGGCGGTGTCGAGCTGCATCTTGCCCTTGAGTCGCTTCTTGATCTCATGGGAGAGGGTCAGCACGGCTTCCACCTGTTTGGCTACCTCCACTACGGCGTCGTTTAGCTCGGCGCGGACGTACTCCTTGAGCGCCTCGAAGCCGGCCTCGTCCCAGGCCATGCCGCCGTGCTGCTCGATGAGCTTGTCGCAGCCGCAGGCGATGCAGTCATCGATAAGCTCCGCCACCTTGCCAAACGGATTGAAGTAGAGCCCGAGCTTGGCCTTGTTGGGCAGCTTCTCCTGCAGGTACTTGATGGGAGATGGCACGTTGAGCAGCACCAGCCGACGCTGGCCCGCCCACATCAGCTGCTGCTGCACCACCGGGCTCTCCACCAGCTGGATGGCCACCGAATCCTTCTGATCCACCAGGGCCGGATAGGCCTTCACCTCAAACCCGCTGCGCTTTTGGCTGTACTCCTTCGGCAGCTCGCCAAAGCTCCACAGGGTGAGGCCGGACTGCTCGATATCGTCGTCCGCCACTTGTGACAAGGTCTCCTGCACCTTGCCGCGCAGGGACTCTTTCAATGCCTCCAGGTCTTTGCCTTCCGCCACCTTCTTGTGTTTGTCGTCCACCACCCGGAAGGTGAGTTTCAGGTGATCGGGCACCGCAGCCCAGTCCCAGGATTCGCGGGGCACGGCCACGCCGGTCATGCGCCGCAGCTGGCGCTCCATCTCATCCAGCAGCGGCCCCTGCTCGGGGTTGATGCTGGCGAGCAGGGCATCGGCATAGTTGGGCGCTGGTACGAAGTTCTTGCGCATCGGTTTTGGCATCGACTTGATGAGGGCCACCAACAGTTCATGACGCAGCCCCGGGATCAGCCACTCGAACCCTTTCACCTCCACCTGGTTCAGAAGCGGCAACGGAATATGCAGGGTCACGCCATCGGCGGCCTCCCCCGGTTCGAACTGGTAAGTCAATTTGAGCTTGAGGCGTCCCTGCTGCCAGAAGTTGGGGTAGTCGAGATCGCTGATGTGGGCCGCGTCCCCCTTCATCAACATCTCTTTTTCGAAGTTGAGCAGCTCGGCGTCCTGCTTCTGCGCCTCTTTCCACCACTTGTCGAAGTGGCGGCTTGATATCACCTCCTCCGGCAAGCGGGCATCGTAGAAACGGAACAGATCCTCGTCATCCACCAGAATGTCGCGCCGACGGGATTTGTGCTCCAGCGCCTCCACCTCGGCCAACAGCTTGCGGTTGTCACTGAAGAAGCGGTGGCGGGTCTCGAAATCCCCCTCCACCAGGGCGCGGCGGATAAACAGCTCGCGGCACAGGGCCGGATCGATGCGGCTGAAGTTGATGGTGCGCTCGGCAACCAGGGTCAGGCCATAGAGGGTCACCTTCTCCTTGGCCATGACGGCGCCGTTCTTCTTCGACCAGTGGGGGTCGCTGTGGTGCAGCTTGATGAGGTGGCCCGCCAGCGGCTCCACCCACTCGGGTTCAATCCTGGCGTTGATGCGGGCGTAGAGGCGGGAGGTCTCCACCAATTCTGCGGCCATCACCCACTTGGGCGGTTTCTTGAACAGGCCCGAGGCCGGGAACAGGTGGAAACGGCCGTTGCGGGCCCCGAGAAACTCCGGCTTCTCCAGATCCTTGTTGCCGATATGGCTCAAGAGGCCGGTCAGCAGGGCGCAGTGCACCGTCTTGAAATCCGCCGGCTCCTGGTTGGCTTTAAAACCCAGCTCTTTGACCGTCTGACGCAATTGGAAGTGAATGTCCTGCCACTCGCGCACCCGCAGGTAGGAGAGAAACTCCTTCTGGCACATGCGCCGGAACGGGTTGCTACCAAGGGCATCCTGCTGCTCTTTCAGGTAGTTCCACAGGTTCACGAAGGCGAGGAAGTCGGACTCCTTGTCTTCAAAGCGTCTGTGCTGCTCGTCGGCGGCCTGCTTCTTCTCCATGGGCCGCTCGCGGGGATCCTGAATGCTGAGGGCGGCGGTGATCACCATCACCTCGCTCAAACAGCCGGTCTGCGCGGCGCTGATCACCATCTTCGCCAGGCGCGGATCAAGGGGGATGCGCGAAAGCTGGCGACCAATTTCGGTCAGCTGCAGCTTGGCTTCGCGATCGCCGGTGGCTGGCAGCTCGCGCACCGCCTCCAGCTCTTTCAAGAGGGTCAGACCATCCTTGATATGGCGTGACTCCGGCGGCTCGACGAAGGGGAACGCCTCCATGTTGCCAAGGCCGAGCGCCAGCATCTGCAGGATGACGGAAGCCAGGTTGGTGCGCAGGATCTCGGGGTCGGTAAAGGCCGGACGGCCGTTGAAATCCTCCTCGGAGTAGAGGCGGATACAGATACCGTCCGCCACCCGGCCGCAGCGCCCTTTACGCTGGTTGGCGCTGGCCTGGGAGACTGGCTCGATGGGCAGGCGTTGTACCTTGGTACGCCAGGAGTAGCGGCTGATACGGGCTGTACCTGGATCGATCACGTAACGAATGCCCGGCACGGTGAGAGAGGTCTCCGCCACGTTGGTGGCGAGCACGATGCGCCGCCCGGCGTGGGGCTGGAACACCTTGTTCTGCTCGGCGTTGGAGAGGCGGGCGTAGAGCGGCAGCACCTCGGTGTCGCGCAGGTTGAGCTTGCGCAGGGCATCGGCGGTATCGCGGATCTCCCGCTCGCCGTTCATGAAGATGAGGATATCTCCCAGCCCTTCGCGGGCCAGCTCTTCGACTGCATCGAAGATCCCCTGCAGCTCGTCGCGCTCCTCCAGCCCCTCGCTCTTGTCACTGCTTTTTTTATCAACAAACAGCGGGCGGTAGCGCACCTCCACCGGGTAGGTGCGGCCAGACACCTCGATCACCGGCGCCTTGTTGAAGTGGCGGGAGAAACGCTGCGGGTCTATGGTGGCCGAGGTGATGATGACCTTCAGATCGGGGCGCCTCGGCAGCAGTTGCTTCAAGTAACCCAGGATGAAGTCGATGTTGAGGCTGCGCTCGTGGGCCTCATCGATGATGATGGTGTCGTACTGGGTGAGCATCCGGTCGTTCTGGATCTCCGCCAGCAGGATACCGTCGGTCATCAGCTTGATGTGGGTCTGCTCGCTCACCTGATCGGTAAAGCGCACCTTGTAACCCACGTAGTGGCCAAGCTCGGACTCCATCTCCTCGGCGATACGGGCCGCCACGGTACGGGCCGCCAGACGGCGCGGCTGGGTGTGGCCGATAAAGCCCTTCACCCCGCGCCCCAGCGCCAGGCAGATCTTGGGGATCTGGGTGGTTTTGCCCGAGCCGGTTTCCCCGGCAATGATCACCACTTGATGCTCTTGAATCGCCTTGGCGATTTCCGCCTGCTTCTGGCTGACCGGCAGATTGTCCGGATAGGTGACCCTGGGGACGCCCGCCAGACGGGACTGGTAGCGCGCCTCGGCCACATCCAGGTCGGCGGCAATGGTCTCGAGCACGGCGGCCTGCTTGGCTTCCGGCAGCTTCTTGACACCATGCAGCCGGCTGGAGAGACGGCGGGCGTCGAGGTTCATGCAGGCAGATAGACGGCGGCGCAGCGCCTCGATAGAGAGAGACAAGGTACGAATTCCTTAAAAGAGTGCCCATCAAGGGCCATATCGATAGCTGGGGGAGATCCTAAAGAGCGAGGCTGGACGGTGCAAGCCTTAAAGCGGCGCCGAGGGGGGTGAGGCCTGTATCACAGCGGGCATCGGCATTCCCCATGCGGCAATAAATAGAGCAGGCATGGTGCCTGCTCTGTGCTGCCAACGTGCTGACGAGGTGAAAACAGCGTCCTCAGGCACGAGCCTTGTGTACGAAACAGGTCCCCAGCTGGGCGTGGATGGCCTGCATCACGTCGTGGCGGCTGATGACCCCGAGCAGATGCCCCTCCTCCACAACCGGATAGATCTTGGGCTTTTGTCCCATCATCATCTCGGCCAGCTCGAGGATGCTGGTGTCGGGGCCGACGGCCAGCACCTCCTTGCGCATCACATCCCTGACCTGGGCCACCTGTTCACAGTGATAGGCCTCTTTCAACATGACGGCGATACAGTCCTGCTCTGACACCCAACCCACCAGGTGACCCCGTTCATCCACCACGGGGCCGCCAAGCTGGCGACTGTTGAGAAACTTTTCCACCGCCGCCTGCACCATCATCTCCGCGCTGAAGGTGATGGGACGAGTCTGCATGTAATCCTTTGCCTTGAGTGATTCCATCGTGCGTTCCCCCAACCTGCCTCCCGGGCGGGAGGCGCGAGCCGGGCACTATGTCCGGCTCACTCCAAGCATAGCTCGCATGGATCAGGAGATGGATTGCAGCAACAGCAGCAGCTCGTTCTGGCTGTGGCAGTCGGTCTTCTTGAACACCCCTTTCAGGGTCGAGCGCACGGTTTCCACCTTGACGCCACGCAGCTCGGCGATGTCGTTGCTGCTGTAACCCTTGCTCATCAGCACCAGCAGCTCTTTCTCGCCGATGGTGAGCGGATAGAGGCTGGCCAGCGCTTCGATGTCGGGGTTGAAGGAGTGTTCGGGATCCCGCAGCACCACCTCCACATACCGTTCGAAGCGATTGAGACCGCTCATCAGGGTGCACTGGATCAGCAATGGCCGCAGATTGGGCTGACGAGGAATGGACATATAGGCGCTGGCGCCGGGCAGCAGATAGGCGAAGCCATTCAATATCTCTTTGAACTGGCGCTGCTGCTCCTTATTTTGCAGCGAGAAAATACCATTGCCCGCTCGCAGTTCCACGTTCTCGTCGGCAATACGATTGAAGGCCACGTTGGAATAATGGATATGCCCTTTGTCATCGACGATGGCGCTGGGTTTATTATGGTTTTTTACCAGCTGTTGCAGCTGATAGTTCTGGGTTTCCAGGGCCAGCAAGTTCCAATAATGTTGGCTCCAGGCCGCCAGGCCAGAATAAACTTCGCCAAGGGAAGAAATTTCCTGCGCGCTGAAATCATCCTGCGTCGCCGCACGATAGGTAGACAGGCTGCTCAGCCCCCGCCCCTTCACCCGGCAGACACCGCCGGCCGCAAACTGGGCGCCGAAACTGGCCAGCAAACCCGCCGAATTGGAGAGGCTGTTGGCACTGACGATCCCCTGGCAGCCCTTGTCCAGATAGTGATTGAACCACACATCCTGGCGATGGTGCTGGACATAGAACTGCTGCTGGGCTTCGGTCAAACCACTGGAAAAGAGCTTGATGCCGTCGCTCTTGTCGTCATCCCGCAACAAGAACAGCGACGAGCTGCCTGACACGTCGGAGCGGAACTGATCCACCACCAACTTAATGTCAGAATCATTAATACCGCACTCATATAACTGGCTTATATAGGGCGATACCCTTTCTTTTACTAATGCCTTCACACCCGAACTCCTAATTTCTTATTTTTATTGAAGTGGCATCTTACTCTGCAATGAGAAACGCGAAAAGTAGTCAAATGAACAAAGGTTTTATAACTGATCCATAAATAGTAATGATGAAACGACATAAGAGAGCTCGAAAGCGAAAATCTTAAATCCAAGTTAATGTTTTTTATGATTTTTGTCGCTGATGTTGTGCTTGTCTGTGGCAAGCCACAGGCACTATCGATGCGACAATGGTGCAACAAAGCAGCCCTCTCATGCCATTTGCTGCGACAAGTTGCCCAGGGGTGCCAATCAACGCGACTATGTCACTCCACAGACCTGGTTATTCTGGGCCTCTCCACGCCTAAGCGCCCGCCACCTCTCGCCCTCGGCCATGCAGGCCCCCTGCCCGACCGATCTCTGCGCCCCTGATCATTTATCAAATCCAACCGACTCCCTTTGCCGCCAACCTCATCGCTTACTCGCTGTCGTCGCCGCTCAAGGTGTTTCATTTTGGTTAATTTTGTGTTTAATTCACTCCTGAAACACTTAATGTATATACAAATAACAACCCGACACACGGACTGACACCCACCGCAAGGAGCAGGTATGGAATCGGACAACCTACTGTTAACCCCCATGAAGCCAGGCGCAGGCATCAAGCTGCTGCTGACCAGTCTGCTGGGCATCGCCATCTTCTTCATTCCGGTCGAGCTGGGGGGGCGCAGCACCATAGTGGTGGATCATCTGGCCGGCCTGGTGATAGCCCAACGCCCCCTGGCGACCGGCCTCATCCTGCTGCTGATCGGGTATGGTGCCGTGATGCCTTTGCTCGATGGCCGCTGGCGTGCGCGCCCCATCGATAGGGTATTGAGCCTGTTCAAGCTGCTGGGCTTGGGAGTGGCCTTGATCTATGTCACCGGGATAGGGCCGGCCTGGTTGATGACCCCGGATCGACTGCCTTTTCTGTTCGACAAGCTGGCCATGTCGGTGGGCCTCATCGTGCCCATCGGCGCCATGGCCCTCACCTTTTTGCTCGGCTTCGGTCTGCTGGAGCTTATCGGCGTATTGATGCAGCCCGTGATGCGTCCCCTCTGGCGCACGCCAGGCCACTCCGCCATTGATGCCGTGGCCTCGTTCGTCGGCAGCTACTCGGTGGGTCTGCTCATTACCAACCGGGTTTTCCTGGCAGGCAAGTACACGGTGCGCGAAGCCGTCATCATCGCCACCGGCTTCTCTACCGTGTCGGCCGCCTTCATGATCATCGTGGCCAAGACCCTTGGCCTGATGGCGCAGTGGAATTTCTACTTCTGGTCCACCCTGATCATCACCTTCATCATCACCGCCATCCTGGCGCGCGTGCCTCCCATCGCCACCATGGCTCATGAAGGCGACACCGACGAACCCTTGCCTGCCGGCCAACGCCGCTGGCAAGCGGCCATGGCTGCCGGGCTCACCCAATCCAGCCAGGCCGAACCCTTGCTGAGCCAACTGCGGGACAACCTCAGGGACGGTCTTCACATGGCTGCCGCCGTGGTGCCGACCATACTGTCGGTCGGTTTGCTGGGCCTGCTGCTGGCCCAGCACACCCCCCTGTTCGATCTGATAGGCTGGCTGCTCTGGCCGCTCACCTGGCTGCTCGATCTGGGAGAGCCGCTGGCTACCGCCAAGGCGCTCTCGGCCGGTCTGGCGGAGATGTTCCTGCCGGCCATCCTGCTCAAGGATGCAGATTTGCTGGTGCGCTATGTCGCGGCCGTGGTCTCGGTCAGCTCGGTGCTCTTTTTCTCGGCCTCCATCCCCTGCATCCTGGCCACCCGGATCCCGGTGAGTGTGGGACAACTGGTGGTGATCTGGCTGCTGCGTACCCTGCTTGGCATTGTGCTGGCTGCGCTTTGCGGTCGCCTTGCCATTGCACTCGGCTGGCTGGCGTGAAGACTCGAAGAGGATCGCGCATCAGCACGTTGGCTGAAACACTAAACAGGGAGGCAAGCCTCCCTGTTTATTTAATTTATCGACCCCCTCTCCAACACTGAAAATAATACATGGCCAGCCCATTCACGATCATCAAATTGATACCGTCTGAGCATCACCAATAATGAACAACAATGGGTCAGGCACATGATGGCCGCTTGAAAAATTTATAAACAATAGATATCCATTTAAAAAAATATGGCGAGCGTGACCAAGGCAAGTCTTGAATCAGGCCTGTCATGTCGCCCGCGAGCTCACGGTGACAGCTACGTCAGCCCCGCAGCAGGCCTCAATGCAGCCGTCTTTTAGGTTGACGAACCAACCTGACAGCAGAACAGCAGTACCCCATTTTTATTTTTACAGGCAATATTTGGTAACAACTTCCTCATTATCATTCCCCCATGGCTGTGATACTACAGTTGACTGCCGATCTCTTATTTTTGGTGACACAAATTAAATATGGATATTGTCATGACACATCATCGCCATGCATTTTTCGACAGGGTCGACAGGCAACCTCAATTCATGCGGTCAGGAGGGTCTCATGCTGCCCACTAGACCCGCAGTCGAGACTCATCTCGGTGCCTTGCTCCTCATGGTCTTCGTCATCGTGCTGATGGGTCAGTTTGGCCACCAGCTATGGACGCCAGACGAACCTCGCGAAGCCGCCATCGCCTGGGAAATGTTCAACAGCCGTGAGCTGGCTATCCCGACCCTGGCCGGCAGCAGCTTCATCGAAAAACCCCCACTCTATTACATTCTGGCCATCCCCTTGCTGGCCCTGCTGCACGATACCCTGGGCATCACGGCAACGCTTCGTCTGGTGGGGGCTCTCTGGGCCCTGGGCACACTGCTGTTCACCGGCCTGCTGGCCAAGCGGGTATTGGGTTCCGGCACTGCGGCGCTCTGGTCGGTCATTGCACTGGGAACCATGGAAGGCTTCATCATGAACAGCCACTGGATCCGGGTAGACACCAGCCTCGCCTTTTTCGTCGCCTTCACCATGTGGGCATTCGCCGAATGGTACCTGGGTGCTCGATCACGGATGCTCTGGTGCGCAGGGCTCGGTCTCTCCCTCTGTTTTCTGGTCAAGGGGCCCATCGGCCCCATCACCCTCTTCTTTGGCTGGCTGGCGCTGTTCATCCCGGCACTCAGGCGTCATCTTGCCGCTAACGAGGGAGGCCGTTTCGTAATGCAGCACCTCGGCATGAGCCTGCTGTTCGTCATGCCCATTGCAGGCTGGCTGCTAGCCCTGTGGCAACATCCCGAGGGAGACGCGCTCTGGCAACAGTGGTTCTGGCAAAATCAGGTGGGCAGGTTGACAGGCAGCGCCGCCGAACTGGGCCACATCAAGTCCGGCGAATACTTCTTCTACCTTGCCGGGCTGACTGAATACACCCTGCCCTGGCTACCCCTCGTGCTCTATTGGGGCTGGCAAACCATCAGGCAGAAACAGTGGAGCGCCTCCCGCCTGTTTCTGCTCATCTGGACAGTGGGCACCCTGCTGTTGCTCAGCGTGGCCTCCACCAAACGGACCCTCTACCTCTTTCCGCTGATGCCGGTCTTTGCCATGATGATCGGGCAACTGAGTCTCAGCTGGCCTCGCTGGCTGAATGGCTATGGCCGTGGCTGGACCCTGTTCATGTTCCTGTTCGCTCTGGCCCTGCTCATGGCCCCTTTCTACCTGCCGCTGCTGCCGGTGGAGATCCCCGACCAGACCCTTTCCGTCATCAGCACCCTCGGCTGGCGTCATGTGCTGGCGGCGGTATTGCTTATTTTCGCGGCCGAACAGTTGTGGCGCTGGCGTGAAATTGAGGGATCCACCCTGCTGGCCAGTGCATCCGGCATCATGTTCTTGCTGGCATTTACCCTGGCCTATCCCGCCATTGATGCCGCCAAAGCGATGAAAGGCGATACAGAACGTTTCTTGCTGAAGATCCCCATCGAGCAGCGCGCCCGGATTGCCGGCTGGAACTTTGGTGAAACCGAGCGGGGACTCTTTTCGGTGTACGGCGACTGGCAGATCAAAAACGTCGACACGGCGCGGCTTCATGACATTTTGACTTGCCGTGACCCCATCTTCACCAGCCTGCTCATCAATCAGGACGACAAGAACTTCCAGCTGGCCAGCTTGCTGGCCGGGCATACCTACCGATTGCTGGCCACGGGACACCCCAGAGTGGACAGAGATGCCCGCGCCATCTACTGGGTTAAGGGGCGCTGCGACCATTGATGAATTGCACGGAGATAGACCCCATCGGAGAAAGGCCATTGAGATAGACGCTGGCTCAAGGTGGCCAGTCAATTTGCCAACGCCGGTTGAACAGCCTGCTCCAGCATCACCAGATCAGGCCGCATAAAGTAAAGAAGCAGGACTATCGCACTCCTGGCTTCTTTGCTTTTTACGCGCTTACCCGTGCTCAACACCTGTCAACATGACACGCCTGCACATTATTCCCTTGCCAATGTCCTTCATATAAGAATCGCAGCCGAAAACCCGGCCATGATTGCTTGCCCGGGCTATCAACATGACCGGCTTTTTAATGAAGAGCTCCCTCCGCCATCAATTCGATTCAACCAGGTGCCCTCGGTTCAGGCTATAGACATTGAGTATTCAATAAAGAGTCGTGATCAGATAGCCTGCGATAAGGCGCAGACTCTTCACGCCCCCGCTCATCCATGACCGGGCTGAGGCAAGGCGCCGGTTCGACGCTCAACTATCATCTATGTCTCCACGATTTGACCATACTGACAGGCAGCCAAAGATGACGCGCATGTCTGCACGCCGGCGCTCTCGTGTGCAAGGGAGTCACGGGTGGTTCAAGCAGAAATTGTCGCATGAAAGCTGATCTTCAATCGCCATTGCCGATGAATGCCAGAGTTTTAACCTTATGTTCAGTAACGCTATTTCAGAGTTAGATTGATCTTAGGAACGAAGAGCACTGTTTCACCGTCATAACGTTAATAAGAGGACATAGTGAATGGACAAACACACTCATGGGGCCGGTCAGTGCCCTTTTGCACACGGAGCCAATACTTCCGCCGGCCAGGAGCCTCAAGTTTGGTGGCCCAATGCCCTCAACCTCGACATCCTGCACCAACATGACCGCAAGACCAATCCGATGGATGAGTCTTTCAATTATGCTGATGCCTTCAGCAGCCTCGATTACGACGCCCTCAAGACCGACCTCCATGCCCTGATGACCGACAGCCAGCCCTGGTGGCCGGCCGACTGGGGGCACTACGGCGGCCTGATGATCCGTATGGCCTGGCACTCCGCAGGCAGCTATCGTGCCACCGATGGCCGTGGCGGTGCCAACACCGGCAACCAGCGTTTCGCTCCCCTCAACAGCTGGCCAGACAACGGCAACCTCGACAAGGCACGCCGCCTGCTGTGGCCCATCAAACAGAAATACGGCAACAAGATCTCCTGGGCCGACCTGATGATCCTGGCGGGCAACGTCGCTTATGAATCCATGGGGCTCAAGACCTTTGGTTTTGCCGGTGGCCGCGAGGACATCTGGCATCCGGAAAAAGATGTCTACTGGGGCTCCGAGAAAGAGTGGCTGGCGCCGAGCGGCAGTGAAGGGAGCCGTTACAGTGGTGAACGGGACCTGGAGAACCCGCTGGCCGCGGTGATGATGGGGCTTATTTACGTCAACCCGGAAGGGGTGGATGGCAACCCTGATCCCCTGAAAACCGCCCACGACATGCGCGTCACCTTTGCCCGCATGGGGATGAATGACGAAGAGACCGTCGCCCTCACCGCCGGTGGCCACACTGTCGGCAAGGCCCACGGTAACGGCAGCGCTGCCAAATTGGGGCCCGCCCCAGAAGGGGCGGATGTGCATGAACAGGGGCTTGGCTGGATCAACCACGAGAGCCGCGGCATCGGCCGCGACACGGTCACCAGCGGGATCGAGGGTGCCTGGACCAGCAATCCGACTCGCTGGGACAACGGCTACTTCAAGATGCTGCTGGGCCATGACTGGTGGCTCAAGAAGAGCCCGGCCGGTGCCTGGCAGTGGGAGCCCGTCGCCATCAAGGAGGAAGATCGCCCGGTGGACGTGGAAGACCCCTCCCTGCGCTGCAACCCCATCATGACGGACGCAGACATGGCACTGCGCTTTGACCCCGTCTACCGGGAGATCTCCGAGCGCTTCGCAGCGGATCAAGACCTCTTCTCCGACGCCTTTGCCCGCGCCTGGTTCAAGCTGACCCACCGTGACATGGGGCCGCGCAGCCGCTATCTGGGGCCAGAAGTGCCGAGCGAAGTCATGGTGTGGCAGGATCCGGTGCCGGCGGTGAATTACCAGCTCTCCGAGCAGGAGGTGAGCGAGCTCAAGGGCAAGCTGCTGGCCTGCGGCGTGGCGCCAGCCGATTTGATCGCCACCGCCTGGGACAGTGCCCGCACCTTCCGCGGCTCCGATTATCGCGGCGGAGCCAACGGTGCTCGTATTCGTCTTGCGCCGATGAAGGAGTGGGAAGGCAACGAACCGACTCGCCTCGAGAAGGTGCTCAACGCCCTGACTGCCCTGCAAGCCACCCTGAACAAGCCGGTCAGCATCGCCGACCTGATTGTGCTGGGCGGCAGCGCAGCGGTAGAGCAGGCGGCCAAGCTGGCCGGCGTTGATATCGTCGTCCCCTTTGCACCGGGCCGCGGCGATGCCAGTGCCGATCAGACCGATGCCGAGTCGTTTGCCTTCCTGGAGCCGGTGCACGATGGTTTCCGCAACTGGCAGAAGGGACACTACAAGGTGCAGCCGGAAGAGATGCTGCTCGACCGCGCCCAGCTGCTGGGGCTCACCGCCCGCGAGATGACAGTGCTGGTCGGCGGTATGCGGGTGCTTGGCACCAACTATGGCGGCTCGGCCCATGGCGTCTTTACCGACCGGGTCGGGGTGCTCAGCAACGACTTCTTCGTCAACCTGACCGACATGGCCTATAGCTGGCAGCCGACTGGCCGCAACAGCTACCAGATCGTGGATCGTCAGAGCGGCGCAGTGAAGTGGACCGCCACCCGGGTTGACCTGGTGTTTGGCTCCAACTCGGTGCTGCGTGCCTACGCCGAGGTCTATGCCCAGCAAGATGGCAAGGAGAAGTTCGTGCGCGACTTCGTCAAGGCCTGGGTCAAGGTGATGAACAACGACCGTTTCGACCTGAAATAATCCGCCAGGTCCGTAGAAATAACGCCAGCCGCGAGGCTGGCGTTCTTTTTTGTCGGCACGCGCCGCCAGCGGCGGTGCATCAGCCCCCTCACGAACGAGGTACAGGCAAGTGAAGCAAGAGGGGGCGGAAGGGATACAAGCAGAGAATACAGGCCTTGCACCGATTCGATGTGGTGCGCGACGTGACAGACGTGGACCCCTACTCATAAAAACGCAGCTGACACGGGGAAAGTGTCAGCTGCGTCATGACTACTCGCGATGCATCCGGATGGTGAAGGCATTTGAATCGCTGCACAAGCCACTGGCTGACAACGGGAGGAAATCACCTGCCCCATCCTGGCCCATGGGTCGGCAACGACGCTCCAGCGTTACCGGAGAGAGTTGACCGGGAAGTCGGGGCAAGTGCCCCATCACGACCGACGGGCAGACCATCACGCGCAGCCTATTGCTGCGACTGGAAATGAGTCCTTAAAAGGGCATCTTGAAACCGGGAGGCAGTTGCATGCCGCCGGTCAGCTCGCCCATCTTGGCCTTGTTCTGCTCTTCGACGCGACGCACGGCATCGTTGACGGCCGCAGCCACCAGATCTTCCAGCATCTCTTTGTCATCTTCCATCAGGCTCGGGTCGATTTCGATGCGACGCACACTGTGGCTGCCGGCCATGGTGACCTTGACCATGCCAGCGCCGGCTTCACCGACTACTTCCATCTGGGCAAGCTGCTCTTGCATCTTCTGCATGCGCTCTTGCATCTGTTGGGCCTGTTTCATCAGGTTCCCCATTCCACCTTTACCAAACATATGTCGTCTCTCGTCTTGAAATCCGGCATCCAGCGCCGGGCCGTGGGTTTACCCGTCCTAAGTGGGGACGGCCAAACCGTTTTTCAACCGGGCACCAGGCCCGGATGGTGTGATCAGTTGCTCAGCGGCTCTATGCTGTCGTGGTGCAGCATGGCGCCAAACCGCTGTTGCAAGAATTGCACGTTGGGATCCTGCTCCAGATCCCGGGTGACCTGCTCCCGCACCCCGAGGTAGAGGCGGTGCTCAATCTCGAGCGGGGTTTCCCGCTCGGGCACCACGCCCAGGGTGACGTTCACCTGTACCGCAAGCCCCAGCTCGGGGCCGATGATCTCGGCCAGATCGGCGCGCGCCCTGTCGCTCACCAGATGGCGCTGCTCGGGTTTGAGAGTCAGCAGCACCTTGTCGCCCTGCTGCTCCATCACCGAATTGATGGCCAGCTGGCGCAGGCGGCCGCCCACACCGGTGCGGGCAATCAGTTCGGCCCAATGGTCGCCGCAATTGGCCAGCAGCGAAGAGGGGATCAATCTGGCCGCCTCCTCACTCCCCTGCGGCTGGTTGTCGCTCTCCAGCTCGTTCCAGTCGATGGTTTCCATGACCGAGGCGGCTGGCTCGCTGATGGTCTCCTCAGGGGGCGTTGCAACGGTGGCCGGGGCACTCGGTGCAGCAACCGTCTGCCGGCCGGCACTGCCATCCAGATCCCAGGGCGGCAGATCATCCGCCTGGGGACGCGCGGCAGGCGCTGGCTGCATCACCTGGGTGGTTCGCTCCGGCAAGGGGGCACTGGCGAACGCATCGTTGAAACCCTGATTCAAATACTCTTCGTAGTCGCTGCCGCTCTCTTCATAGGCATCGAGCGGCGGCAACTCATCGTAACCTGACTGGACCGCCTGGGCAGGTGCCTGCACCCGGGGGGCACTCGGGGAGTGGGGCGCCGAGGGCGGCATGGCCGCAGCCGGTGCCACCGGTGCCGGTTTGGCGGTCGCCATCGGCTTGACCGGTGTCGCCCGGGCTGGCGCCGCACTGCCGCTCGGCTCGCCGCGCAGGCGGCTTCGCAGCAGATTGCGCTTGCCCAGCAGGCTCTGCATGCTGGCCACCGTTGAAGAGACACTCCCCTCCCCGCTGTCAGCCACTTCGTCAGCCACATTCGTTGGTACGGCGCCTTGTACGGAGGACGCGGGCTCGGCTGCGGCAGGCTGAGCCGTGGGCGCAATAGATTCGGGCGCAGCCTCATAGCCCATCTGCTCGGCCTCACGCAGCAGCTCCGCCTGCTCGGCAAACAGCGGATCCAGCTCGGCGCCGCCTTCCGGCTCCGCCATGTCAGCCACCTGTGGGTGAGGCTGGGCTGCCTGTCCGGCCTCCTGCGTCCCTTGGTGCTCGGCTGGTGCAGAAGAAGTGACCGGCGCGGGCGAGTTCGCGGCGTCGGTTGACGGAGCCTGCGGCATCATGCCGGTGGCCGGGGGTGGCTCAACCCCCTCGGGCTTTCCCAAGGTGGGGGCCGGGCTCCTCGCACCAGCGGCGGGCAGGCCACCGAGTGCCGGAGGCAGGGCCGTCAGGCTGGCGGGGTGCAGCACCTCGCGCCGGGGCGAGAAGGCCAGCATCCGCAGGCAGGTCATCTCCAGTGCGGTGCGGCCATCGGGGGCCCAGGGCAGATCCTTGCGGCCACCCAGCACGATCTGATAGCAGAGCTGCACCTCTTCCGGGCTCATGGCCTGGGCCAGCTGCAGCAGGGCATCGGCATCCGCCCCCTGCTCCTGCACGGTGGCGGGCAACAGCTGCGCCATGGCGATGCGATGGAGCAGCCCTTCCAGCTCGGCATGGAGCTGATCAAAGTCGGGGCCCAGGGTCGCTATCTCGGTGATCTTGGCCATGGTGGCGGGTGCATCCTGGCGCAGCACAGCTTCCAGCAGTTGATGCAGATGGCGGTGATCCAGGGTCCCCAGCATGGCCAGCACGCTGTCGGTGCGCACGCTGCCATTGCCGTGGGCCAGCGCCTGATCGGTCAGGCTCAGGGCATCGCGCATGCTGCCGTCCGCCGCCTTGGCCAGGGCCAGCAGGGCGCGCGGCTCGAAGGGTTGCCCCTCCTGATCCAGCACCCATTCGAGCTGCTTGGCGATCTGGGTCTGATCCAGACTCTTCAGATGAAACTGCAGGCAGCGCGAGAGGATGGTGATGGGCAGCTTCTGAGGATCCGTGGTGGCCAGCAGGAACTTCACATAGGGGGGCGGCTCTTCCAGGGTTTTCAGCAGCGCGTTGAAGCTGTGGCGCGACAACATGTGCACTTCGTCGATGAGATAGACCTTGAAACGGCCACGGGCCGGTCGGTACTGCACGTTGTCGAGCAGCTCGCGGGTATCTTCCACCTTGGTGCGTGACGCCGCGTCTATCTCCAGCAGATCGACGAAGTTGCCCTGATCGATCTCGCGGCAGGTGTCGCACACGCCGCACGGATGGCTGCTGATCCCCTGCTCGCAGTTGAGGCTCTTGGCCAGGATGCGCGCAATGGTGGTCTTGCCGACCCCGCGAGTACCGCTCAGCAGATAGGCGTGATGCAGCCGTCCCTGATCCAGGGCGTTGGTCAAGGCGGTCAGCACATGATGCTGGCCTACCACTTGTTCAAACGTATGGGGGCGCCATTTACGCGCCAGAACCTGATAGCTCATAGATCTCGATGCAGGGATGACAAGGCATTGAGGCTGGATGCTAACACAAATGCGGGGCGGGCTGTATCGGCTATCGGCCGAGGCGGGAGGGATCGCTTGAATTTCAAACCGATGCCCGCTCGGGCACCGGTTTGGACGCAGGCAACGGGCTGACGAGGCCCGTCTGCGTGATCGGACTGGCGGCTTATTCGCCCGGCAGTTCGACCAGGGAGACCACCTTGACGCCGGCGGCGGTCAGGCGGGCATCACCACCCAGCGACGGCAGGGAGATGATGAAGGCGGCATCAGCCACTTCGCCGCCGGCACGGCGGATCAGCTTGACGGTGGCATCGACGGTGCCGCCGGTAGCCAGCAGATCGTCCACCACCAGTACCTTGTCACCGGGCACGATGGCGTCGGTGTGCAGTTGCAGGGTGTCGGTGCCATATTCGAGGGCGTAGGACTCCTCGATGACGGCGCGGGGCAGCTTGCCCGGCTTGCGAACCGGCACGAAGCCCAGACCCATGGCGAAGGCAACCGGCGCGCCGAAGATGAAGCCGCGCGCTTCGGTACCGACAATCTTGGTGATCCCTTGATCACGATAGTGATTGGCCAGCAGATCGATGGTGGCCTTGAAGGCCTCGGCATTCTCGATCAGGCTGGTGATGTCGCGAAACAGAATACCCGGCTTCGGATAGTCGGGAATGGTCTTGATGCTCGCTTCGATAAATTTCAGGGTTTCCGGATTCATGGTTTGACCGTTTGTTTTTCGACGCAGATGGTCGTTTCTCTCAGCTTCCCGCCAGCGGGAAATAAAAAGGCCCGTCACGCAAAAATGACGGGCCGACTCCATAGCATTATTGCCGCAATAGCTTAGGGACTTCACTTCTCCATTGCAACTGGCTCCAGCACCGGCAGCCGCATTAACCAGGTGAGCAGGATCACCATTATAGCAATGAGCAGCAGCCTGACCCACAGCAGGGGCACCACCGCCAGCGACACCGAGAAGGAGAGCAGAATAAAGAAAATAGCGCGCCGTCTGGCATGGCGGCGAATGCCGCGATACTGCTGCCAGTCAGCAATGGGAGGTCCGAACCAGGGATGGCTTAGCAGCCAGCGATGAAAACGAGGGGACGTGCGGGCAAACAGCGCCGCCGCCAGCAGCATGAAGGGGGTGGTCGGCAACAGGGGCAGGACTATCCCGACTATCCCGGTGGCGAAGGCAAGCCAGCCCAGGGCCATCAGACACCAGCGTTTCATGGGTACTCCTCTGAATGTATCTCTGCCTTTAGCCTAACAGAGTTGGCCTGGAAGCTGACAGCCTGGCCCAGGCGGTGGCCGTCGATTGGTTTCATCGAGTGGGCAAACGGCTGACAATCCCGGCCATTGCTACTACAATCTGCGCTCTTTTTTCTCTGTTTGCCCTGCGGAACCGGTTATGCGCGTTATTTTGGCCCCCATGCAGGGGGTGCTGGATCACTTGATGCGGGAGGTGCTCACCTCCGTCAACGACTACGACCTCTGCGTCAGCGAATTCATCCGGGTGGTCGATCAGCTGCTGCCCGCCAAGGTGTTCCATCGCCTCTGCCCCGAGCTCAAGCAGGACGGCAAGACCCGGGCCGGCACCCCGGTGCGGGTACAATTGCTAGGCCAACACCCCGAATGGCTGGCCGAGAACGCGCTGCGCGCCATCGAGCTTGGCTCCCCCGGCGTCGATCTCAACTTTGGCTGCCCCGCCCCCACAGTCAACAAGAGCAAGGGGGGCGCCGTGCTGCTCAAGGAGCCCGAGACCATCTATCGCATCGTCAAGGCGGTGCGCGAAGCGGTGCCGGCCCATCTGCCGGTGAGCGCCAAGATCCGCCTCGGCTACGATGACAAGGATCTCTATCTGGAGAACGCCCAGGCGGTTCATCAGGCCGGGGCCAACGAGCTGGCCGTGCACGCCCGCACCAAGCGCGAAGGCTACAAGGCGCCGGCCCACTGGGAGTACGTGGACGCCATTCGCCGCGCACTGCCCATCCCGGTCACCGCCAACGGCGAGATCTGGAACCATGCCGATGCCCTCGCCTGCGCCCGGGTGTCCGGCTGCGATGCCCTGATGGTGGGCCGCGGCGCCATCTCGTTGCCCAACCTGGCCAACGTGATGAAGACCGGCTGTGCCCACATGAGCTGGGCCGAGGTGCTGCAGCTGATGGTGAACTACACCGAGCAGGATTTGGCGAGCGAGAAGGCCGACTACTACCCGAGTCGCATCAAGCAGTGGTTCAGCTACCTCAAGCGGGAGTATCCCGAGGCAGACCAGCTGTTTCAGGAGATCCGGGTACTCAAGGAGACCCATCCCATTCGGGACGCCCTGCTGCAGGCCGCGAAAACTGTGATCTAACCGTTCTTTACTTGACGCATATCATCTTGATAATCCTGTCGCTTCCCTATACTGCCCACAATTTGTTATTCGTCCGTTGGGGGCTAGTGTGTGTGAAATGACGCAAGCTCAGTTGGCCGTGTGGCGTGATCGCCTGCTGACTGACTGGGCGCAAGTAAGAGAAGAGCTGATCGGTCAGCTCAAAGCCTGTCGGCGTGACGAGTGGGCGGAGCAGGTGGATCACTGCGAGCGGGATCAGCTGGTCGATCTCACCAGCCGCCTCGACTTGCCCAAGGTGGAGCAGAGCGTGGCCCGGCTCAAGCGGATCGATGCCGCCCTCTGCCAGATGGATCTGGGCCTCTATGGTCTCTGCTCCGACTGCGAGGAACCGCTGGCCATCGAACGGCTGGAGCAGGACCCGACCCTGCAACGTTGCCCGCGCTGCGAAGCCCGCTATCGCAAGGGATTCCACGCCCACGAGCTCTGAGGGATGCACCTTCGTGCATCCTTTCCCCCGGGCTGGTCAGCCCGACATTTCTATTCAATAATCAACAACAACCACGCTGAACAGGGATAGCTCCGTGTACAGAGTCTTGTTGTTATGGTGTTTGTGCACCGGCGCCTGGGCGCAGGAGTCACTGCAGGTGGGCTGGGCCAGCTGGCACCCGTTCAGCTTTCGCGACGAACAGCAGCAGCTGCAGGGGCTGGACATCGACCTGCTGCAAGCCATCTTCAGCCGGGCCGGCTTTAGCGCCAGCTACAGCGAGATGCCCTGGGCCCGCGTGCTGCGCGAGCTGGAGTTCGGTACCATCCAGCTCACCATGTCCGCCAACCAGACCGCCGAGCGCGAGCGCTACGCCCGCTTCAGCCTGCCCTATCGCAACGAAGAGACTGTGCTGCTGGTGCGCCGTCAGGACAGGGCGCGCTGGCAAGGGATAACCCAACTTTCGGATCTGCTGCCACGGCAGGATTTCACCATAGGGATGATGCGTGATTTTGATTACGGCACCGATTTTCGCACCTTCATGCAATCCCCCCAGATGCAGGACCGGCTGCTGGCCCGCCTGCGGATGGAACCCTTGCTCAAGCTGCTGCTGGCCGGCCGCATTCAGGGGGTGGTCATCGACCCCATGGGGCTGCAGGAGATAAGCCTGGCCGGTATCCCGCTCGATGACCTCACCCCCCTGCTCAACATCCAGCGCACACCGGTGCATCTGATGCTGAGCCGGCGCACCACCACACCAGCCCAGCTGCACCGGCTGGACGAGGCCATCCAGGCGCTGCTCACCAGCCCGGAATACACCCAGATCCTGGCCCGCTATCGTTATCAGTTGCCGCCCATCAGATGAAAAAAAACGGGCCCAGTGGGCCCGTTCTCTTGTGCGCTATCTCATTGGGCCAGCAGATGGCCCACCAGCTCAAAGCGCCAGCCCTGCAGCAGCATGGGCTTGTCGGCCCGGGCCCGCTCTTCGTCACTCATGCGCCAGCTCCAGGTGAAGTACTGGTGAATGATCTTCTTGCTGGCCACTAGTTCGGGCGGAATATTGCTGGCCTTGGCCTTCTCTTCCACCATCCCCTTGATGCGCTTGAGCTCGGCCTTGTACTGGGGGTAATCCACCAGCCGGCGAATGGGCTCGGGCCAGCCGGCGGGATCGCTCTGCTGGGCAGCGGCCACGATATCCAGCATCCGCTTGCCGTGGATCTTGATCTCGATGGGGGCCAACCCCAGCTCGTTGAGATCGCGCAGGGAGGTGGGCTTGCGCTCCGCCACCTTGAACAGGTGCAGCTCCTTGACCACGAAGTTGAGGGCCAGATCCCGGCGCACCGCCTCCTGCTGACGCCAGGCGGCCAGCTCGCGCAGGATCGCCAGCTCGCGGCGCCCCAGCTGCCAGGCGTTGACGATGTCGAGATAGGCCTGGCGGGGGTCGCTGGTCTGGGTCTTGCGGGCGGAGTGGTTCTGGCACTCCTGCTCGAACCAGGCGAACTTGCCGCTGTCACGCAGCGCCGCCATCACCTTGTCGTAGAGGGGCAGCAGATAGAAGACGTCGGCCGCCGCATACTCGAGCTGACGGGGGGTGAGCGGACGCGCCAGCCAGTCGGTACGGGCCTGATCCTTTTCCAGGGTCACGCCGAGAAACTCGTTGACCAAGGCGCCGAAGCCCACCGAGACCCCGTGGCCCAGAAAGGCTGCCGCCAGCTGGGTATCGTGCATCTGGTTGGGCAGATGGCCCGCCTGATGCTGGATGAGCTCCAGATCTTCGCCGGAGGCGTGCAAAATGGCGATCTGCCCTGCCCGACCGAGTCGCTGCCAGAGGGAGGAGAGATCCAGCGTCAAGGGATCCAGCAGCGCCAGCTGGTGGCCGTCATAGATCTGGAACAGGCCCAGCTGGGGGTAATAGGTACGGGTGCGGACGAATTCAGTATCGATGGCCAGGGGAACGTCGGCCAGGGAGGCGAGATACTGATCCAGTTCGGCTTGCTGTGAAATGAGTTGATAATGCATCTGTGCCTGCGCGTTGATCAGGGCCAAAAGAAAAAACCGTGGGCTGACCCACGGTTTTGCATAACGACGGCATGCTGCTTGGCAGCGCCACGCCGGTTACTGCTTGGCAATCTCCTCGTCGCGCAGCACGCGGCGCAGGATCTTGCCCACATTGGTCTTGGGAAGTTCGTCACGAAATTCTACCAGTTTCGGGACCTTATAGGCAGTCAGATGTTTGCGGCAGTGCGCAATAATCTCGTCTTCCAGCAGCTTTGGATCTTTCTTCACCACGAAGATCTTCACCAGCTCACCGGAAACCTTGTGCGGCACGCCGACGGCGGCCACTTCCAGCACTTTCGGGTGGAGCGCCACCACGTCTTCAATTTCGTTCGGATAGACGTTGAAACCGGAGACCAGGATCATGTCTTTCTTGCGATCGACGATCTTGAAGAAGCCCTGCTCGTCGCACACCGCGATATCGCCGGTACAGAGCCAGCCATCCTGCATCACCTCGGCGGTGGCTTCCGGCCGCTGCCAGTAACCGCTCATCACCTGCGGGCCGCGTACCTGCATCTCCCCCGGTTTGCCGAGTTCGTGGATCACCTGACCGTTGTCATCCACCAGCCGGATGTCGGTGGAGCAGACCGGCAGGCCGATGGAACCGTTGTAGTCCACCAGATCATAGGGGCAGACGCTCACCAGGGGTGAACACTCGGTCAGGCCGTAACCTTCCAGCAGCGGAGTGTCGGTCAACGCCTTCCACTGCTCGGCCACCGCCCGCTGCACCGCCATGCCGCCGCCGATGGTGAGCTTGAGCTTGTCAAACGGCATGCTCTGGAACTCGCCATTGTTGACCAGCGCGTTGAACAGGGTGTTGACCCCGGTGATGCAGGTGAAGGGGTACTTCTTGATCTCTTTGACAAAGCCCGGGATGTCGCGCGGGTTGCTGATCAGCAGGTTGTAGCCACCCAGGCGCATGAACAGCAGGCAGTTCACGGTCAGCGCGAAGACGTGGTAGAGCGGCAGCGCGGTGACCACGAACTCCTTGCCCCGCTCCAGCACAGGGCCATAGACACCGAGGCACTGCTCCACGTTGGCGATCATGTTGCGGTGGGTCAGCATGGCCCCCTTGGAGAGGCCGGTGGTGCCGCCGGTGTATTGCAGGAAGGCGAGATCGTCGTTGTTGATCTCGGGCTTGATGTACTGCAGATAACGACCCTTGGCCAGCGCCTGACGCATGGTGCTGGCGTGGGGCAGATTGTACTTGGGCACCAGCTTCTTGACGTATTTCACCACGAAGTTGACCAGGGTCCCCTTGGCCAGCCCCAGGTTGTCGCCCATGCGGGTCAAGATCACGTGCTTGACCGGGGTGTCGTAGACCACTTTTTCCAGGGTGTGGGCAAAGTTGGAGACGATGACGATGGCCTTGGCGCCGGAGTCCTTGAGCTGGTGCTCCAGCTCGCGCGGGGTATAGAGCGGGTTGACGTTGACCACTATCATGCCGGCACGCAGGATGCCGAACACAGCGATGGGGTACTGCAGCAGGTTCGGCATCATCACGGCGACCCGGTCACCCTGGCTCAGCTTGAGCTCGTTTTGCAGGTAGGCGGCAAAGGCGCGGGACTGCTCCTCAAGACGACGATAGGTAATGGTCTGCCCCATGTTGACGAAGGCAGGCTGGTCGGCAAACTCGTTCACCGACTCTTCAAACATCTCGACCAGGGAGCTGTATTGGTCTGGATTGATCTCGGCGGGCACCCCTTCTGGATAACGCTTCAGCCAGACTTTTTCCACGAACTTCTCCTGCATAACTAGCACCTGTGCGCTCACTGTGTTGCCTCCGTCCCTGTTCACATCCATTTCAAGCAGTTGTTTTAAGCTCATACTCTAATGCCGCCCATATTTACATAGGGCAACATCAATTAACAGCGAATTAACAACAGAAAAATGTGAGGGGGAAGACAAACCTAGAATTATTGAAAGCCGCCGATTCTACCGAATTTGACAAAATTTTTCGATACAAACCGCGGTCTCTGCCGAATTTTCCATATGAAAATGGTGGTTTCCCGCCAAAACGACACGCTCAATGCGTGTAAAGGCGGCATGACGCTCTCCCCACTGCACCTGCAGGCTGGCAAATCCCTCTGCGCCGGCGATAAACAGCACCGGGCAACGGATGGCCCGGATCAGCGCCTGGGCCTGCCCCTCGCTCATGCGCATGGGGGAGAGATCCCTAAGACGGGGATCGCTGCGCCAGTGCCAGCGCCCTGCCCGCGCTTCCAGCTGCCGCTCGCAGATAAGGCGTGCCGCACTCGGGGTGATGTCCGCCACCTTGCAGCGCGCCGCCACCGCCTCGTCGATGGAGGCAAAGCCCTGGGAGGCTCGCTCGCGGGTTCTGCTGCGGTTGAGGATGGCTCGGCGCAGCTGCTCCGGCACGGCGTCGTCCGGCTGACTGAGGGGTCCGAGTCCCTCCAGCAGAATGAGCCGCTCCACCTGCTCGGGGAAGACCCCAGCATAGGCGGAGGCAATCAGCGCCCCCAGGGAGTGGCCCAGCAGCACAAAACGCGACCAGCCGGCGGCCTGGGTGATCTGATAGAGATCGTCCAGCCAGTCGACAAAGACATAGGGTGTGTTCTTGTGATCCGAGCGACCGTGCCCCGGCAGATCGACACAAACGAGGTGAAAGTGAGTCAGAAAGGGGGCCAGGGGCACAAAGCTTGCGCTGTTGTCGAGCCAGCCATGCAGGGCAAGCAGCAGCGGTTTGTCCCCCTGCTCTCCCTGCGCCGGCAGGCTCTCGAGCAAGGCAACCCGGCGGCCGTCGGCCAGGGTCAGGAAGCGCTCTTGCAGCAAGGTGTTCATGCCTAGCTCCTAGCGGCGCAGCGGCCGTCTCGGCCAGTAGGGATCATAGAAGGGGTCGTAGAAGTAGGGATCCATGTAGCGGATCTCCACCTCCTTGACCGGCGGCCACAGCTTGCTGCCCGTCACCTTGAGCACCGAGAAGCGATATTTATGCTCGCCAATCTGGCTGTCCACCGGCTGGGCTATGGTGCCGAGCACCGTCAGACTGCGCCCCTTGGCATAGAGGGTCGGGTCGACAAAACCCTGCATGATGGCCAGAAAACGGCCAGGGCTCTGTTCGGTCTGCTCCGGCACCCCGTTGGACTTGAGCGGCAGATAGACCACCTCGATGACGCTCTGATCCGCCTTGTTGTGTACCGACGAGATGACGCCGCTCCAGCGGGCCGGCTTGCCTTCCAGACCGGCAAGGGCCGGCTGGTAGGCCACCAGCTGGTTGGCGGGCTCATAGGCCAGCTCTTGCGGGACCGAGCTGCAGGCACCGAGCAAGAGCCCTGCGGCCCCCATCACCATTGCACGCTTCAACATGTCACTCTCCTTGGGTCGGGCTGGGCCCGACCTCTCAACCGCCCGCGTGGGGCCTGTGTCGACCGGCATGAGCGACAAGTCTGCCACTCCTGCCCTTATTCGCGACCCGGCAGCTTCTTCCAGGTCACCTTGTCACGCAAATATACCGGGGTCGCCTGCTCGACCGCCACCGCCTCGCCGGCCAGCCAGGCGCTGCGGGCCAGCGGCAGCATGTCCTCTGCCGCCGGGAAGCGTACCTGGCTGGTCACCAGCTCGTCGGCCAGCGCCGCGAGGGTCTCGCCATAGGTCTCAAATCCGGTACCGACGCGGGTAAAGCTGCCCGGCAACGTGCCGCGGAACGCCACCAGTGCGGCGGGGCCGCTCACCATCTCTTCGCCAACCAGCTGGATGCGGCCATCGATGAGCTCATATTGGCCGAAGTAGACCTCGTCCATGCGCGCATCGATGGCGGTCAGCACCCGCTCGGCGCCGTCCAGCCGATGAGCCCCCTGTGCCATGGCGGCCAGGGTGGAGATGCCGATCAGCGGTACGCCTGCGCCCAGCGCCAGCCCCTGTGCCACGCCGATGCCGATCCGCACCCCGGTAAAGGAGCCGGGACCACGGCCGAAGGCGATGGCATCGAGCTCGTCCAAGGTTACTCCGGCCTCGTCCAACACAGCCTGAACCATGGGCAGGATTTTACGGGTGTGATCCCGCGGCGCCTCTTCCCAACGGGAGAATACCTTCTCCCCCACCAACAAGGCGGCGGAGCAGGCTTCGGTGGCGGTATCTACGGCCAGGATCTTCAACTCGTTCATGCTTTCCAATCTCTATAAAATCAGTCAATTACATAATCTGCAAGCAGGCTCTGCCAGCAGTTTTCACATTCTGGTGCGCGAATTGCGGGCCGCCTCGGCCCCTATCGGCAGCGTGGTCGTCACGCCATCGCACGGGTGAACAGCATCTTCGGCAAGCTCAGCCCTTGCGATCGAAAAAACCGCCCAGGGTGGCCAGCTCCCGGGTCCGAGGAATCGCGGGCAGGCTCTTGATAAAGGTCGCGCCGTAGGGTTTGTTGACCATGCGGGGATCACAGATGACCAGTACGCCGTGATCACTGCGATCACGGATGAGCCGCCCCACCCCCTGCTTCAAGGCAATCACCGCCTTGGGCAACTGAATATCGGCGAAGGGATCACCGCCCCTGAGCTTGCAATCATCCACCCGCGCCTTCAGCAGCGGATCGTCGGGGCTGGCAAACGGCAGCTTGTCGATGATAACACAGGAGAGCGCGGCACCCCGCACGTCGATCCCCTCCCAGAAGCTGCTGGTCGCCACCAGCACGGCGCGGCCATTCTCGACAAACTCCTTGAGCAGCCGCTGCTTGTTGTCCTCCCCCTGCAGCAACACGGTGCGACCGATCTCCCGGCGCAGCACCTCGGCCACCTGGCGCATCACCTGATGACTGGTACAGAGGAAGAAACAGCCGCCCGGCGTCTTGTTGATAAGCGGGATCATCAGGTTGGCCAGCTGCTCGCCCCGACCAAAGGCATTGGGCTCGGGCAGAAAGCGCGGCACGCACAGGCGCGCCTGCTCGCCATAATCGAACGGACTGTCGAGGATAAGCTCGGCGCTGCCGGCCAGCCCCAACTCCGCCTTGAAGTGATCAAAGCGCATGTCCACCGTCAGCGTGGCCGAGGTAAACACCCAGGCCACCTCGGGGCGCAGCACCTCGGCGCCGAAGCGCTCAGCCACCGACAGCGGGGTCAGATTGAGGGTGAAATGGAGCCGCGAGCAGTCATACCAGTAGGAGAAACCGGTCTGGTTGACCGCCAGCACCTCGCCAAGGCGAGTGCGCAGCTCGCTGATGCGTTCGAAACAGTGGTCAAGCTGCTCCCCTCGCCCCAGCGCCAGCTTCAGCACCTCGTAACACAGACCGAGGGCATCGTTGAGGCGGGCCAGCGCCTGGCCCCAGAGCGGTTGGCGCAACATGTCACGGGTGTTGCCACGACCGCCGTCCACCCCGAAGGCGAGCCGCAAGTCTTGGCTCGCGATGGCGAGCCTGTCCGCCGCCTTGCCAAGCTGACCCATGTCGTGGGCCTCGGCCCGATAGGCAAGCTGGATATCCTGCGCCAGATCCTGGATGGTGCGGCTGCCCACCGACTTGCCGAAGTAGTTGGTGGCGATCTCGGGCAGCTGGTGCGCTTCGTCAAACACGTAGAGCTGTGCTTCGGGCACCAGCTCGCCGAAACCTGTGTCTTTGACCGCCATGTCGGCGAAGAAGAGGTGATGGTTGATCACCACCACCTGGGCATCCATGGCACGGCGGCGCGCCACCACCAGATGGCAATCGTCGTAATAGGGGCAATCGCGGCCAAGGCAGTTTTCATTGGTGCTGGTGACGTGCGCGAGGATCTCGGCATTCTCCTGCAGCCCCGGAATGTCCCCCACGTCGCCGTTGTCGGTGGCGGTGGACCAGGACTTCACCTTGACCAGATCGTTGAGCACTTCGGGCTTTTGCAGGTGGGATTCGCTGAGCAACCGGTTCATCCGCTCGATGCACAGATAGTTGCTGCGCCCCTTAAGGAGAGCCACCGGCGGGGTATAGGAGAGTGCGCCGGTGATGGTCGGCAGGTCTCGATAGAAGAGCTGCTCCTGCAGGTTTTTGGAGCCGGTGCTGATCACCACCCGCTTGCCGGATTCCAGCGCCGGCACCAGATAGGCGTAGGTTTTGCCGGTACCTGTGCCCGCCTCCACCAGCAAGCGACCGTGTGACTTGATGGCGTTGGCCACCGCTTCGGCCATCTCCAGTTGCGGGGCGCGGGCGACAAAACCGTCGATGTGGCTGGCCAGAGGGCCGTCTGGCTTGAACAGGGTCTGGATGGTCAAAGGGGCGTCCCGCTGCAACAAAAAGGGGCATTATGCCAAAAAGGTGGCAAAAGCGGGACTGACTTCTGCCCCTAGACGAAGAGATCGATCTGGTGATCTGGGTCCGGCTTGTGATCGTCCTCTTCAGGCTTTTCCTGATCACGCTTGGCCGAGGGGTAAGGCTGCTGGCGCTGCTGGGAGTCACCGTTGTCGGTGCTGGTCTTGCGCAGCTGATGCTTCTGGCTGATCTGGGTTACTTCCCGCTTGATGTCGTCACTGCTCGGCGCGGCCGGCGCCCTGGGCAGAATGGGGAATAACAGGTCCTGGCTGGGCATGATGTCGCCTCCTCTGGCTCACCTTGTCTAGTTATCGACCATAAAACCGTTTTCTCAACTTTAATCGACCAAATCACATTTTCCGGTTGCTTTTTCCGTCAAGGCAGGTAGTTTAAATCGGGCGTCAACTACGACATCTTATTTGTAAAGGATTGATTACATGCAGTTCACCAGCCTGAAGACTCATCACCACCATCATCATCCCGAATAGTCTTTCAGGAGGTTGACTGCTGGAAGACACTTAACTGGTGACTTCCAAAAGGACCGCAAGATTCATAAACCCTCGGAAGCACCCACTTCCGAGGGTTTTTTCGTTTTTGACTAGAAGGAAATCGAGCAATGGAAACACAACGTCTGCGCATCGCCATGCAAAAATCCGGTCGCCTGAGCCAGGACTCCCAGGCTCTGTTCAAGAGCTGCGGCCTCAAGATCAACCTGCGCGAACAGCGCCTCATCGCCCATGTCGAGAACATGCCCATCGACATCCTGCGGGTACGCGATGACGACATCCCGGGGCTGGTGATGGAAGGGGTGGTCGACCTTGGCATCATAGGCGAGAACGTGCTGGAAGAGGTGCAGCTCATCCGCGCCTCCCAGGACCAGCCCTTTGCGGTCAAGACCCTCAAACAGCTCGACTTCGGCGGCTGCCGCCTCTCGCTGGCGGTGCCGGACGACGTCAACTACACCGGGCCAGAGAGCCTCGCCGGCAAGCGCATCGCCACCTCCTACCCTGGGCTGCTCAAGCGCTTCTTCGACGAAAAGGGGCTCGGCTTCAAGAGCGTGATGCTGGGCGGCTCGGTGGAAGTGGCACCGCGCGCGGGCCTGGCCGACGCTATCTGCGATCTGGTCTCCACCGGTGCCACCCTGGAGGCCAACGGTCTCAAAGAGGTGGAGGTGATCTACCGATCCAAGGCGGTACTGGTACAGGCGCCCAACCCCTTGTCCGATGCCAAGCAGAAGATCATCGACACCCTGCTGCCCCGCATTCAGGGGATGCAGCAGGCGCGCGAGAGCAAGTACATCATGCTGCACGCCCCCAAGGACAAGCTCGATGCCATCACCGATCTGCTACCGGGGGCCGAACGTCCCACCATCATGCAGCTGGCGGGCGAGACCAATCAGGTGGCGCTGCACGTCGTCTCCAGCGAGACCCTGTTCTGGGAGACCATGGAGCAGCTCAAGGCGCTGGGTGCCAGCTCCATTCTGGTGCTGCCCATCGAGAAGATGATGGAATAAGGAAGGGATATCATGCAGACCCTGATCTGGAAGACCCTCTCCCCCGCCCAGCAGGCCGACGTGCTGACCCGACCCGCCCTGAGTGACGAAGCCGACATCGGCGCCGTGGTACGGGAGATCATCGCCGCGGTACGCAGCCGGGGAGATGAGGCCCTGCGCGAGCTGAGCCAGCGCTTCGAGCGTGCCCCGCGCCAGCAACTGCAGGTAAGCAATGCCGAAATCGAGGCCGCCTGTGAGCGCCTCGATGACGAGATCAAGGCCGCCATCGAGGCGGCCATCGCCAACATTCGCACCTTCCACGCCGCGCAAGCGCAACCCGTGGTGCGGGTGGAAACCCAGCCCGGGGTGGTGTGCGAGCTGCGCACCCAGCCCATCGGCCGGGTCGGCCTCTACGTGCCGGGTGGCAGCGCCCCGCTCCCCTCCACCGTGATGATGCTGGCCATTCCGGCAGCGATCGCCGGTTGCCGAGAAGTGGTGCTCTGCACCCCGTCCCCGGCCAGCGACGAGATCCTGTTTGCCGCCCGTGCCTGCGGGGTCGAGAAGGTGTTCGCCATCGGCGGTGCCCAGGCCATCGCGGCCATGGCTTACGGCACCGAAAGCATTCCCAAGGTGGACAAGATCTTCGGCCCGGGCAATGCCTATGTGACCGAAGCCAAGGGCCAGGTGTCCCGCGACTGGCGCGGCGCCGCCATCGACATGCCGGCCGGCCCCTCCGAGGTGCTGGTGATCGCCGACGAGAGCGCCAACCCGGCCTTCGTGGCGGCGGATCTGCTCTCCCAGGCCGAGCACGGCCCCGACAGCCAGGTGGTGCTGGTGACCACCTCGCCGCTGCTGGCCGACGCCATCAACGGAGAGATCAAGCGCCAGCTGGCCAAACTGACTCGGCGCGACATCGCCGCCAAGGCGCTGGGTTCAAGCCTGGTGATCCTCTGTCACGATCTGGCCGAGGCGTGCGCCATCTCCAACGCCTACGCGCCGGAGCACCTGATCGTGCAGACCCGCGCCCCGCGCGAGCTGCTGGACCGGCTTGAAAACGCCGGCTCCATCTTCCTCGGTGCATGGACACCGGAATCGGTCGGCGATTACGCCAGCGGCACCAACCACACTCTGCCCACCTACGGCTATGCCCGCACCTGCTCGAGCCTTGGCCTCGCCGACTATCAGCGCCGCTACACGGTGCAGGAGCTGAGCGAGCGCGGCATTCAGGGCCTTGGCCCCATAGTCCAGCACATCGCCCAGGCCGAGGGGCTTGATGGCCACAAGAACGCCGTCACCCTGCGGTTGAACGCCCTGGCCGCCGCGTCCCAACAAACAGCACAGCAGAAGGATTTGTCATGAGCATTGCCAATCTGGCGCGCCGCGTGGTGCGGGCCCTCACCCCCTATCAATCCGCCCGCCGCATCGGCGGCAAGGGCCACGTCTGGCTCAACGCCAACGAGGCCCCGCTGGCCTATCCCTTCACCATCGAGGGGAGCCGTCTCAACCGCTACCCCGAGTGCCAACCGGCCGAGGTGGTGAACGGCTATGCCGCCTACGCCGCGGTCAATCCCGATCAGGTGCTGGTGAGCCGCGGTGCCGACGAGGCCATCGAGCTGTTGATCCGCACCTTCTGCGAGGCGGGGCAGGATCAGATCCTCATCTGCCCCCCCACCTACGGCATGTACGCCATCAGCGCCGAGACCTGTGGTGTCGGTATCGTCGAGCAGCCGCTGACCGCAAACCGCCAGCCCGACTGGCCCGCCATCGCCGATCGCCTCGGCGACGTGAAGCTGGTGTTTCTCTGCTCCCCCAACAACCCCACCGGGGATCTGGTGGGTCGCGACGGGCTCATCGCCCTGCTGGAGAAGGCGCAGGATCGCGCCATCGTGGTGGTGGACGAGGCCTATATCGAGTTCTGCCCCGAGGCTTCCGTGGTGGACCTGCTGGCTCGCTTCCCCAATCTGGTGGTGACCCGCACCCTCTCCAAGGCCTTTGCCCTGGCGGGGATCCGCTGCGGCTTTACGCTGGCAAACCCGGAGGTGATCGCCATGCTGGCCAAGGTGATCGCCCCCTATCCCATTCCCGAGCCTATCGCCCAGATAGCGGCGCAGGCCCTCTCCCCCATGGGGCTCGAGCTGATGCACGAGCGTGTGGTGGAGCTCAACAGGCAAAAGGCCGCCTTCAAGGCTGAGCTGGCCAAGCTTGCCTGCGTGAAGGAAGTGTTCGAGGACAAGGGCAACTTTGTGCTGGTGCGCTTTGTGGATGGCGCCAGCGTGTTTGCCGCCATGAAGGCCGCCGGCATCATCTTGCGGGACTTCTCGACCAAGCCGGGCCTTGATAACAGCATTCGCGTCACCATCGGCTATCAGGGCGAGATGGACGCCGTGCTGGCCGTGCTGCGTGATCTGCCCCCCACTTTGTAAGACAAGGATGTAGCGATGAAGACCCCGTTTTTGTTTATCGACCGCGACGGTACCCTGATTGAAGAGCCGGTGACCGACAAGCAGGTGGACAGCCTCGCCAAGCTGCGCTTCGAGCCCATGGTGATCCCGGTGCTGCGCGAGCTGCAGGCCGCCGGTTACGTGCTGGTGATGGTGACCAACCAGGATGGGCTGGGCACCACCAGCCTGCCGCTGGAGAACTTCCAGCCGCCCCACGATCTGATGATGCACCTGTTCGAATCGCAAGGAGTGAGCTGGGAGCAGGTGCTGATCTGCCCCCACTTCCCCACCGACGGCTGCAGCTGCCGCAAGCCCCACCTCGGCCTGGTCAAGGAGTATCTCGCCTCGGGTCGCATCGACTTTGCCAACTCCTTCGTGATTGGTGACAGACAGACCGATCTGCAGCTTGCCGAGAACATGGGCATTGGCGGGATTCGCTACCACCCGCAAGATCACGGCTGGCTCGCCATTCGTGATCAGTTACTTTCCAAAGGACGAGTTGCCGAGGTGGAGCGCTATACCAAGGAGACCCGCATCCAGGTGGCTGTGGATTTAGACAAGAGCGGCGGCAACCAGATTGAAACCGGCATAGGCTTTTTTGATCACATGCTGGATCAGATAGCGACCCACGCCGGTTTCAGGCTCAAGCTCAAGGTCAGCGGCGATCTGCACATCGACGATCACCACACGGTGGAAGATGTCGGCCTCGCCCTCGGTCAGGCCCTGCGCCAGGCCCTTGGCAACAAGCGCGGCATCGGCCGCTTCGGCTTCGTACTGGCGATGGACGAGGTACAGGCGGTGATCGACGGCCGCCCGCGTGCGGATGAAGAGACCCCGCTCACCGAGCAGGAGGTGGCCACCGCGCTGGATTTGAGCGGCCGCCCCTACTTTGTGTTCGACTGCCCGAGCGGTTTTGGCCGCGACAACGTGGGCGAGATGGCCACCGAGATGGTGCCCCACTTCTTTCGCTCCCTCTCGGACGCCATGGCCATCACATTGCAGATGAAGGTGGGCAGCGGCAACACCCACCACCAGGTGGAGGCGCTGTTCAAGGGCTTTGGCCGCGCCCTGCGCCAGGCGATCCGGGTGGAAGGGAGCGAGCTGCCCTCCAGCAAGGGGGTGCTGTGATGGAAGTGAACAAACAGAAGCTGGTCATCATCGACACGGGGTGTGCCAACCTCGCCTCGGTCAGGATGGCGTTCGAGCGCCTCGGCGTGCAACCGCGGGTCTCCCGCGAGGCGGCCGACATCGAAGCGGCTGACAAGCTGATCCTGCCCGGGGTCGGCACCGCCGTGGCCGCCATGAAGAACCTCAACGAGCGCAATCTGGTGCCGCTTATTCGCGCCGCCAAACAGCCGCTGCTGGGCTTTTGCCTCGGCATGCAAATGCTGGCGGAGGCCTCCGAAGAGACCATGAGTGAGGGCGAAGACAAGGGCGGGATGATCGACTGCCTCGGCATAGTCCCAGGCAAGATCCGGCTGATGGAGGTGGGCAACCTGCGCCTGCCTCACATGGGCTGGAATCAGGTGGAGCACGACGAGAGCCACCCGCTGCTCAAGGGGATCCCAAGCGGCAGCTACTTCTACTTCGTCCACTCCTACGCCCTGGAGGTGACCGACGCCACCATCGCCACCTGCGACTACGGCCAGCCGTTTACCGCCATCGTCGGTCGTGACAACTTCTTCGGCGCCCAATTCCACCCGGAGCGCTCCGGCGCGGCCGGTGCCCGCCTACTGCAAAACTTTCTGGAGCTTTAACAAGGATGATTATCCCAGCCATTGATCTGATTAACGGCCAAGTCGTGAGGCTCTATCAGGGCGACTACGGCCAGAAGACCGCCTACAGCGACAGCCCGCAGGCCCGTTTCGATGAATATGTCTCCCAAGGGGCGGTGCAGCTGCACCTGGTGGATCTGGACGGTGCCAAGGATGCCAAGGCGCGCCAGCTCCCCCTCATCGCCCAGCTGCTGTCGGCCACCGAGGCACCGGTACAGGTAGGGGGTGGCGTGCGCAGCGAGCAGGATGTGGCGGACCTGCTGGCCGCCGGCGCCAGCCGGGTGGTGATCGGCTCCACCGCCGTCAAATCGCCGGATCTGGTGGCCAACTGGATGGAGAAGTACGGCCCCGAGCGCATCGTGCTGGCACTGGACGTCAATATCGACGCCCAGGGCAATCGCCATATCGCGGTAGCCGGCTGGCAGGAGAATAGCGGGGTGACCATAGAGGCACTGATCGAGCGCTTCCTGCCCGCCGGGCTCAAGCACGTGCTCTGCACCGACATCAGCCGTGACGGCACCCTGGCCGGTACCAACGTCGAGCTCTACCGGGATCTCTGTGCCCGCTACCCGAGCGTCGGTTTCCAGGCCTCCGGCGGCATTGGCGGCATCGAGGATATCGAGGCGCTCAAGGGCTCAGGGGTCAAGGGGATCATCCTCGGTCGCGCCCTGCTGGAGGGCAAGTTCTCGGTGGGGGACGCCATCGCCTGCTGGGGCAGTCACGGCAGCACCGGCTGATCCCGCCACAGTAGACAACCTCCTGACGTTGACTGGTGAAGGCCCACCTGTGGGCCTTCACCAGCAAGGGGTAAATCGGGGTAAGTCCTTATTACTTGGTAACAATTGACTCTATACTCCAACTCACTGAGACAACGTCACGGAGGATCTATGTTTACATCTCACTCCGCCACCATCCTGATTGTCGACGATTCCCCCGAGAATCTGATGGTGCTGACCGACCTGCTCTCCTCCACCTACCGGGTGCTCGCGGCCCAGAGCGGAGAGAAGTGCCTGCGCATCGCCACCGGCAAGATCACACCGGACCTCATCCTGCTGGATGTGATGATGCCTGGCATGGACGGCTACGAGGTGCTCAAGCAGTTGCGTCTCAACGGGCAAACCAGCCGCATCCCGGTCGTGCTGCTCACCGCCCTCGCCGATCCCCAGAGCGAAGAGTACGGCCTGTCGCTGGGAGCCGCCGACTACATCACCAAACCCATCAAACCCGCCATCGTCCAGGCCAGGGTACGCACCCAGCTGGAGGCCAAGCAGGCCCGCGACGGTCTGCAGAACCAGAATGCCGCGCTGGAGGCCGAAGTGGCACGGCGCATGGCGGAAAATGATCTGACCCAGCAGGTCTCCATCCGCGCCCTCGCCCATCTGGCGGAGATCCGCGATCCCGAAACCGGCAATCACATCCTGCGCACCCAGGGCTATGTCAGGCAGCTGGCCAGCGCGCTGTCGACCCATCCCCGCTTTGCCGAGACCCTGACCCCCCGCTACATCGACCTGCTGAGCCGCTCGGCCCCGCTGCACGACATCGGCAAGGTGGGCATACCGGATCAGATCCTGCTAAAACCGGGCAAGCTGACGCCCGAGGAGTGGCAGATCATGCGCACCCACGCCAAGCTCGGCAGCGATGCCATCGAGGAGGCTGAACGGGACATTGATCAGCCACTGGTATTTCTCACCCTGGCCAAGGAGATCGCCCACTGGCACCACGAGAAGTGGGACGGCAGCGGCTATCCGGACGGTCTGAAGGGAGACGCCATTCCACTCTCGGCCCGCTTGATGGCGCTGGCGGATGTGTTCGACGCCCTCATCAACGTGCGGGTCTACAAGGCGGCCATGCCCTATGACGAGGCGCGCGCCCTGATCCTCTCCGGCAGCGGCCAGCATTTTGACCCGGACGTGGTAACCGCCTTTGACAGCCACTTCGACGAGTTCATCGCCATCGCCGAGCGCTACAAGGACGACAACGAGGTCCCTCATGGCTGAACGGCCGCCCTTGACCCGGGCCCATGTACTCAATGTGGTGCTCACCTATGCCGCCGTGGCGAGCCTGTGGATCCTGCTCTCCGACAAGGCGGTGGAGTGGCTGTTCAGCACCCCGGCGCAATTCGCACTGGCCAGTACCATCAAGGGGTGGCTGTTCATTGTCATCACCGCCACCCTGCTCTACGCCATGCTGCGCCGGCGCATCGATCAGCCCACCGTCAGCAGCACGCCATCGAGGCGCCAACTGCTTCCCTTCGTGCTGTTCAATGGCCTCATCATCGCCCTGACCGCCATGGCCATCGCCCAGAACATCAATCTGACCCAGGACAAGGAGGCGACCCGGCTCGAGACCATCGCCGACCTCAAAGGCAAGCGCATCACCGAGTGGCTCAACTCCCGCGAATTCGACGCCCACATACTGCTCGAAAACCCGCTCTATGGCGCCCTCTATCGCGAAGCCCAGACCAGCCATGCCGGCCAAGCCGACCTGATGGCCAGGCTCGATGAGTTTCTCTCCATCCGCCGTTTCAGCGCCGCCACCGTGCTGGCGCCGAGTGGCGAGGTGCTGTGGCAGACGCAAGGGGCCAGCGGTCTCAACCGCGCGCTGCGCAATGCCCTGGCCAGTGTCAGCGCCGGGCGTATCACCCGGGTGGGCCCCTACCTGGACGAGCAAGGGCATGCCCGGCTCGATTTCATCGCTCCCCTGCCGGTGACCGACGGCAAGCCCCCCCTGATCGTGCTGCAGATCAGCAGCAGCGATCCCCTCAACAGCATTCTCAAGACCTGGCCGGTGCCGGACAGCAGCGGCGAAGCCCTGCTGTTTCGCCGCAACGGCGAGCAGATCCAGTTCATCAATGACGTCCGCTATCGTCCGGACTCGGCCCTCACCCTGCAGTTGCCGGCCAGCAGCAAGGAGCTGCTGGCGGCCCAGTACCTGCGCCATGATCACGACGCCCAGGACAAAGCGATCTTCTTTGGCCGGGACTATCGCAACGTGCCGGTGTTTGGCACCGCCCGTCCGGTGCTGGGCACCGACTGGTACCTGCTGGCCAAGATAGACGAGGCAGAGCTCAACCGCGCGGTATTGAAAGAGAGCATCTGGATCGGGCTCATCGGCCTGCTTGCCCTCTTCATTACCAATGCGGGCATCGTACTGCTGCGCCAGCACACCCGGCTGCAGATGGCCGAGCAGGTTCGCCAGTCCCAGGCCGGCCGGCTGCAGGCGCTGCAGTTGCTCTCCGCCATCGCCGACAGCTCGGAAGACGCCATCTTCGCCAAGGATCTGGAGGGCAAGTACATCCTGTTCAACCGCGCCGCCAGCCAGTTCGTCGGCAAGTCGGCCAGCGAGATGCTGGGCCAGGATGACACGGCCATCTTTCCCCCCGATCAGGCGCGCATGCTGATGGAGATTGGCCGCCAGGTGATTGCCAGCAACCGGGTGCAGACCCAGGAGGAGTTTCTGACCCTGCCAGGCGGCGAGCGGGTGTTTCTCGCCACCAAGGGGCCGCTGCAGGGCAGCGATGGCGAGGTGATCGGTATCTTTGGCATCTCTCGCGACATCACCGACTTCAAGCGGGCCGAAGCGGGCCTGCGCGAGCGTGAAGGGCTGTTCCGCGCCCTGGTGGAGCAATCCCTGGCCGGCATCTACATCATCCAGCAGGGTCAACTCTGCTACATCAACCCCGGTTTTGCCCGCCTGTTCGGCTACGGTTCGACTGCGGCACTGCTGAAGATTGGCTCCCTGCCAGCCCTGGCCAGTGCCAAGGACAGCGCCAGAGTGGCCGAACAGCTGCAGCGCTGCGAGCAGGAAGACAGCGAGATCCACACCCGCTTCACCGCCCTGCATCACGATCACCAGAACATCGAGATGGAGCTGTACGGCCGGCGTGTCGACTACCGTGGCCAGCCCGCAGTACTCGGCCTCTTGCTGGACATCACGGAGCGGGAGCAGGTCGAACAGGCCCTGACCCGCCAGGCGAGCGAACTGCGCCAGCAAAACAACGAGCTGGAGCGGTTCAACAAGGTGATGGTGGACAGGGAGCTCGCCATGCTGGCCCTCAAGCACAAGATCAATGAGTTGTCGCTCCAGCTCGGAGAGCAGCCCCCCTACCCGCAGACCCCCACTCCACCGGAAGAGTCCCTATGATGAACTGGTCTTCGCTGTGGCATCTTCGCCCCACCAAACAGCGCTGGGGCGTCTGCCTGCTGGCACTGCTGCTGCCCGTCCTGATGCTGCAGATCCGGGTCCAGCTGCCCATCGCCTTTGGCGAGCGCCCCCTGCTGGTGCTGTTCATGCTGCCCATCATCGTCTGTGCCCTGCTGGGGGGCCTGCTGCCCGGTCTGCTCTGCACCCTGATGAGCGGCCTGCTCACGGCCTACTTCGTGTTGCTCCCGGTTCACGCGCTGCGCATCGGCTCCGGCCAGGATCTGGTGCAGTGGGGCATTCTGGAGGTCAACGGCATCCTCATCAGCCTGCTGAGCGCCGCGGTGCACCACTCCCGCAGCCGGGAGACCCAGCGTTGGCAAGAGCTGGCAAGCATCCAGTCCCGTCTGCAACAGAGCGAAACCCGCTTCCAGGCCACCTTCGAACAGGCGGCGGTCGGCATTGCCCTGGTCGCCCCCGACGGCAAGTGGCTGCGGGTCAACCAGCGGCTGTGCGACATGGTGGGCTATCAGGCCGACGAGCTGATGGGAATGACCTTTCAGCAGATCACCCACCCGGACGATCTCTTCATCGACCAGACCTATGTGACCCAGATGCTGGCCGGCGAACGCCAGCAGTACACCCTGGAGAAGCGCTACCTGCGCAAGGGGGGAGAGATCCTCTGGATCACCCTGACGGTGGCGCTGGTCAAAAACCTCAAGGGGGAGCCCGACTACTTCATCTCGGTGATCGAGGACAACCAGCAGCGCAAGGAGGCGGAGGAGGCCCTGCGCCGCAACGAGGGGATCCTGCGTGAATCCCAGCACCTGGCCAAGATCGACAACTGGCGCTGGCACATCGCCGATGACAGCCACTTCTGGTCGCCGGAGATCTACCGCATCTATGGCCGCGATCCCTCCCTGCCCCCTGCCATCTATCCCGAAGTGAAGAAGTATTTCACCCAGGAGGGGTGGCGAACCATTGCCCAGTCGGTCGAGCGCTGCCTGCAGGATGGTCAACCCTACGAGTGCGACGCCGAGGTGATCCACGATCAGGGTGAGCCAGCCTGGATCATCGCCCGGGGGGCGGCGCTTCGAGACAGCGAGGGGACCATAGTCGAGCTTTATGGCACGGTACAGGACATCACGGAGCGCAAACTGGCAGAGCAGCAGTTGCTGCACAACCAGCAGATAGCGCTCGATACCCAGCGCCGCGCCCGACTGGCGGCGCTCAATCTGATGGATGACGCCATCAGCGCCCGCATCCGCGCCGAGACCACCAGCAGCGCCCTGCGCGAGAGTGAACAACGGTTGCTGCTGGCCCAGGAGGGGGCGCACATCGGGATCTGGGAGTGGAACATCCAGAGTGGTCGCCTCTACTTCTCCCCCGAGTGCGCCCGCCTCTATGGCCGCAGCGCCGAGCAGCTCGGCGAGATCCACACCTGGCAGCGCTGCCTGCACCCGGACGACAAGCCACGCATCGACAAGCTGCTGGCAGACCTCCCCGCCGGCGGCAAGCCGGTCGAACTCGAGTTCCGGATCCTGCTGCCCAATGGCGAGGTGCGCTGGCTCAGCAGCAAGGGCAGCGTCTATCGGGATGCCCAGCAGCGCCCGCTGCGCCTGCTCGGCATCCATCTGGACATCACAGAGCGCAAACTGGCCGAGCAGCAGCTGCGCCAGCTGTCGCTCGCGCTGGAGCAGAGTCCGGACGGCGTCTTCATCACCGATACCCAGGCCCGCATCGAGTATGTCAACGTCGCCTTCCTGACCAACAGCGGCTACCAGCAGAGCGAAGTGATCGGCCAGACCCCGACCCTGCTGCGCTCCGGCCTCACCCCCAGGGCCACCTATATCGCCCTGTGGGACGCCATCAAGCACGGCCAGCGCTGGCACGGCGAGTTCATCAACAAACGCAAGGACGGCACCCACTATCATGTGCTGGCCACCGTCTCCCCCATCCGCCAGGAGAATGGGGTCGTGACCCACTACGTGACGGTACAGGCCGACATCACCGAGAAGAAGCAGCTCGGCGAGGAGCTGGATCAATACCGCTATCACCTGGAGGAGATGGTTGACGAGCGCACCCTGCAACTGGCCCAGGCCCATCAGCGGGCGGAGAGCGCCAACCGCGCCAAGAGTGCGTTTCTGGCCAACATGAGCCACGAGATCCGCACCCCCATGAACGCCATTCTGGGGCTCACCTATCTGCTCAAGCGCGACACGCCGGATCACACCCAGCAGGAGCGGCTGGAGAAGATCGACAACGCCGCCCAGCACCTGCTCACCATCATCAACGACATTCTGGATCTCTCCAAAATCGATGCCGGCAAGATGGCGCTGGAGCAAAGCGACTTCTCCCTCACCGCCATGCTGGACAACGTCAGCGCCCTGATGAGCGAGCAGGCCCGCGCCAAGGGGCTCACCATCATAGTCGACATCGGCGACACCCCGGCCTGGGTGCACGGCGACATCACCCGCCTGCGTCAGGCGCTGCTCAACTACACGGCCAATGCAATCAAGTTCACCGAGCAGGGCTCGGTCACCCTGCGGGTACGACCGGAGCGCCAGCTTGGCAGCGACTATCTGCTGCGTTTTGAGGTGGAGGACACAGGAATCGGCATCAACCCGGAACAGACCGAGAAGCTGTTCCAGGCCTTCGAGCAGGCGGACGTCTCCACCACCCGCAAATATGGCGGCACCGGGCTGGGGCTCGCCATCACCAGCCGGCTCGCCACCCTGATGGGCGGGGATGTGGGGGTCAGCAGCACCCTTGGCAAGGGCAGCTGCTTCTGGTTTACCGCCCGCCTCTCGGCAGGAGTGGGCGAGCCACAACAGCCCGCCCGACTGGAGCAGACGGTGCAGCAGGCTCTCTTTTTCGCCAACCACGCCAGGGTGCTGCTGGTGGAGGACAACGCCATCAACCGCGAGGTGGTGCTGGAACTGCTCGGCAACAGCGGCCTGGTCATAGAGACGGCGGTGAACGGCCAGGAGGCGCTGGCGCGCGTCAGTCAGCACCCCTTCGATCTCATCCTGATGGACATACAGATGCCGCTGATGGATGGCTACAGCGCCACCCGCGCCATCCGGGCGCTGCCGGGCTGGGACAAGGTGCCCATTCTGGCGCTCACCGCCAGCGCCTTCGAAGAGGACAGAAGGGCCTGCGAGTCCGCCGGCATGAACGACTTCATCGCCAAACCGGTCACCCCGACCCGCCTGTTTGCAGCACTGCAACAGTGGCTGCCCAACAGCTCAGCCGCCAAACCTGGTTATCAGCGCCGGGCCAACGATCTGCTGATCGGCCCCCTCGCCCGCCTGCAAGGGGTGCCCGGGCTCGACCTGCAGCAAGGGCTGGCGGTGTTGCAGGGCAACCAGAACAAGTACGTGACCCTGCTGCGCCACTTCGCCAGCGAACACAGCCTGGACATGCAGCAGCTGGCCGCTCAGCTGCAAACCGGTGACAAGCCCGCCGCCACCCGGCTGGTTCACACCCTGCGCGGGGTGGCCAGCACCCTGGGGCTGGTCGAGCTGGCCGCGCTCTGCCAGCAGCTGGAGCAGGCCCTTGCCAAAGGAAACCTGGTCCCGGCCGAGCTGATGATGCCCATCGAGCGCCACCTCTCTGAGCTGCTCAACCTGCTGGGAGAGGAGGAGCGCCTGGTCCCCGCCACCTCGGCCCCCCTTGGCGGCCAGTGGCAACAACCGCTGCTGCGTCAGATGGAAGATTTGCTGCTGCAAAGCGACACCGCTGTGCTGCCGCTGTTCGAGCAGTATGCCGCCCCCCTGATGCTCACGCTGGGCACTCAGGGCGAGACGCTGGCACGCCAGCTCAAGGTGTTCGACTTTGATGGGGCCCTGCTCACTCTGCGGGCACTGCTGGCAACGGATGATGCTCATGGGGAACCCCTGGCACGCCAGCCCGATGGCAGCAAGGGATCTCAGGGGGCCAACAGGGCGGATAAAGGGTTGAATCACTGAATAAAGTCGTGCATATAGTGGTGTTCCCCCGCGTGAAAACACCGTCCGGATCCGGTCTTTTCTCCCGTACAGGAACCCGCTGTTAAAGCATGCCATTGACATTTTTTCACTCGCCACCGGGCTCTCGGGCCCGTTAGCAACAACGTTAGTTTTAACAGTGCTTTACATGGAGCAACGAGCATGTTGTCAAAGCGTATTATCCCCTGCCTCGACGTCAAAGATGGCGTGGTGGTCAAGGGAGTGCAGTTTCGTAATCACGAGGTGATGGGCGGCATCGTCGAGCTGGCCCGCCGCTACGCCAGCGAGGGGGCCGACGAGCTGGTGTTTTACGACATCACCGCCTCGAGCGATGAGCGGGTGGTGGACAAGAGCTGGGTGAGCCGGGTGGCCGAGGTCATCGACATCCCCTTCTGCGTCGCCGGTGGCATCAAGAGTGTCGAAGATGCCCGCCAGATCCTGGAATTCGGGGCCGACAAGGTCTCCATCAACTCGCCGGCGCTGGCCGATCCCACCCTCATCACCCGCCTGGCCGAGCGCTTCGGCGTGCAGTGCGTGGTGGTGGGCATAGACTCCTATTTTGATGCCCAGAGCGGTCACTATCAGGTCAAGCAGTTTACCGGCGACGAGAGCCGCACTCGCACCACCGCCTGGCATACCCTCGATTGGGTCGAGGAGGCGCAAAAGCGTGGCGCCGGTGAAATCGTGCTGAACGTGATGAACCAGGACGGCATGCGCCAGGGCTATGATCTCGAGCAACTCAAGCTGGTGCGGGCCGTCTGCAAGGTGCCGCTCATCGCCTCCGGCGGCGCCGGTGCCATGGAGCACTTTCGCGATGCCTTCACCCTCGCCGACGTGGACGGAGCGCTGGCCGCCTCCGTGTTCCACAAAGGCCTTATCCCCATTCCCGAACTGAAACGCTGGCTGAAAACCGAAGGAGTCGCCATCCGTGAATAATCAAGCTGTAAACAACGACGTATCGCTGGCTGAGCGCCTGGACTGGGCGAAATGTGACGGCATGATCCCCGCCATCGTCCAGCATGCCGCCAGCGGCGAGGTGCTGATGCAGGGATTCATGACCCGGGAAGCCCTGGATAAAACCCTGGCGACCGGCCAGGTCACCTTCTTCAGCCGCAGCAAGCAGCGCCTCTGGACCAAGGGGGAAAGCTCGGGCCATGTGCTTCAGCTGGTCGCCATCACCACCGACTGCGATCAGGACTCCCTGCTGATCGCCGCCAACCCCGTCGGCCCCACCTGCCATCTGGGCAACCCCTCCTGCTTTGACGGCCACCCCGTGCCGCCCCTTGGCTTCCTGGCCGAGCTCGAGCAGATCCTGGCAGCACGCAAAGGCGCGGATCCGGCCACCAGCTACACCGCCAGCCTCTATGCCAAGGGCACCAAACGCATCGCCCAGAAGGTGGGTGAAGAGGGTGTGGAAGTGGCGCTGGCCGCCATGGCCAAGGATCGGGAGGAACTTATCAACGAATCCGCCGATCTGCTCTACCACCTGACCGTCTTGCTGCAAAACGAAGGGCTGGCGTTGAAGGATGTGGTGCAGCGGCTTTATGAGCGCCACACCAAGTGATGACCAACCGGTGAAGCACAAACGGGCCCTGATGGGCCCGTTTCCTTTAATGGTCAGCACCGGCACGAAAGCCGGCAGGCCGCACACTCTCTCAGCCGATACGGGTCCAGAAGCTCATGCTCACCGAGTCAGGATCCAGCAGAGTCAGGTACTCCCCTGCAACGGCATTGTGCAACCACTGCTGGCAATAGGCTTCGACCAGTGACTGGCTGGGGGCCATCACCAGATCGGCATAGACACCGTCGGCGCCGCGCAGCAGGCAGTGCACAATGAGTTCGGACTGCTGGACAAGAAATTCGGACTCGACCCTGTGTGCCAGGGCAAGCAAATCCGCCTCCGTCACCCCCTCCTTGAGCCTGAAAGTGGCAAACTCGACGCCCCCTGCCCCTTGCATGTCGCCCTTGATGATCATCTTGTTCTCTCCGTTGTATATGGTCTGGAGAAAACAGCATAACGAAGGGCTACTGACAGCCTTGTGTCAGTCCTGAATTGCCGTTTCGGCACCACTGCGCGCATGAGTGAACTCGTCCGACTGCCGCAGGGTGAGGTAATCGGCCAGGGTCACGCCAAGAGGTGCCCCTTCCCCCTGACGGCACTGTGCCAGGGTATCGATGCGATCCACTCTGAAATCCCGGTAGGCCTGACGCAGCGCACACCAGGCGCCGAGCGTCCAGCATCCGCCCCAGTAAAAGAGTCCGAGGGGATAGATGTGGCGGCCCGTCTTGCAGGCTTTGGCATCCTGATAACCTATTTCCAGCCAGCGGCCGGCGGTGATGGCCTCGTGCAACTGATCCCAGCGGGCGTATACCGGATGCGCCGTGCGATAGTCCGGTACCCGCACCACGGGGTCGCAGTCCACCTGAATACCCTGAGCCGGCAAAGCGGCCTCTATCTTGGCGAGCAGGGCCCGGGCCGGATCGGCCATCCCCTTGCCGGTCAGCACCGCCACCAGGTTTACCCCGGTGATGAGGGCCTCCAGCTCGGCTGCGCTCAACTGCAAGGGGGCCATCTCGAACCCCTCGCTCAGCCGATAGCCCAGCCCGGCTTCACCATAAACGGGAATGCCAGCCAGAGAGAGATCGTCCATATAGCGGTAGATGGTGCGCTCCGAGACACACAGACGCGTTGCCAGCTCGCGGGCGGTCAGAGGCTGGTGAGCCCGCAGCAGGTTGGTCAATTGAAACAGTCGATCCGATTTTCTCACGGGTATCCTCAGGCTGGCGGGACATGCCGGCCATGGTAAGCCGGGACGGGCTCGAAAGGCACGTATTGTTGGCTGGCAACCGCTACCGGCGAGGCCTTGCTTCCTGCATCTCGTAAAGCAAAACGGGCCCGCAGGCCCGTTGATTGACTTGGCGCTCTCGTCAGAGTCACCCCAGCTGCTGGCGCAGCATAAATTTCTGCACCTTGCCGGTGGAGGTTTTCGGCAGTGGGGTGAAGATGATGCGCTTGGGGGCCTTGAAATGGGCCATCTGCTCGCGGCAAAACTCGATGAGTTCGGCCTGGCTGAGTTCGCGCCCCTCCTTGAGCTTGACGAAGGCGCAGGGCACCTCCCCCCACTTCTCGTCCGGCATGGCGATCACCGCCACCTCGTCCACATCGGGATGGCGATAGAGCACATCTTCCACCTCCAGGCTGGAGATGTTCTCCCCGCCCGAGATGATGATGTCCTTGGATCTGTCCTTGATCTCCACGTAGCCGTCCGGGTGCCAGACCGCGAGATCCCCGCTCCTGAACCAGCCATCCGCCATCGCCTCCTCGCTCGCCGCCGGGTTCTTGAGGTAGCCCTTCATCACGATGTTGCCGCGCAGCACTATCTCGCCCATGGTCTTGCCATCCATGGGAACAGGCTCGCCGCTGACCGGGTTGATCACCCGCATCTCCCCCTGCAGGGGAGACGCGACGCCCTGGCGCGCCTTGAGCCGGGAGAGGGTGATGGCATCCTGTCCCTGCCAGCTTCTCTGGGGCTCGCACACCACGCAGGGGCCATAGGTCTCGGTGAGGCCGTAGACGTGGGTCACGGCGATCCCCATCGCCTCCATGCCGGCGATCACGGTGGCGGGCGGGGCTGCCCCCGCCGTCATCGCCTTGATGGGGTGGTCGAGCCCGCGTTTGAGGGCCGGATCGGCGTTGTTGAGCATGTTGAGCACGATGGGTGCGCCGCAAAAATGCGTCACCTTGTGCTCGTGCAGCGCCCCGTAGATGGCCGCCGCCTGCACATGGCGCAGGCAGACGCTCACCCCGGCGGTCGCCGCCAGGGTCCAGGGGAAGCACCAGCCGTTGCAGTGGAACATCGGCAAGGTCCAGAGATAGACAGGGTGCTTGGGCAGCTCCCAGGAGAGCGCGTTGTTGACCGCATTCAGGTGGGCACCGCGATGGTGATAGACCACCCCCTTAGGGTTGCCCGTGGTGCCCGAGGTGTAGTTGAGCGAGATGGCCTGCCACTCGTCCGCTGGCAGCCAGCCGGGCTCGTCCCCGTTGCCCGTGGCGAGGAAGTCGTCGTAGCCGAGCTCGCCGACCAGCTCCCCCTCCCGGTAGAGGGGATCGTCGATGGCGATCACCAGGGGCTGGCTGTCTATCAGGGAGAGCGCCTTTCGCACCACGGCGCCAAACTCCCTGTCCACCAGCACTACCTTGCTCTGTGCGTGCTGAAAAATGAAGGCCATGGCGTCCGCATCGAGCCGGGTGTTGATGGTGTTGAGCACGGCGCTGCTCATGGGGACCCCGAAGTGCGCCTCGAACATCGCCGGGACATTGGGGGCGACGATGGAGACGGTGTCCCCCTCCCCGATCCCGCGCAGGCGCAGGGCCGAGGCGAGCTGGCGGCAGCGGCGCTCGGTCTGGGCCCAGGTCTGGTGCAGGGGGCCGTGGATCAGGGCCGGATAGTCGGGGTAGACCCGGGCCGCCCGCCCCAGGAAGCTCAAGGGGGTCAGCGCCTCGAAGTTGGCGGGCGTCTTGCCAAGGCCGGTCTCGTAGATGTTCTGCTCTGTCATCGGGTTCCTTCCTCGCAGGTAGCAAAAGCGGTGCGCTCCCGGGAGCGCCGGCAACCATCCTCTGGCGTCCTGCCAGAGGGTGCTCGTATCGGGGATCACAGCCTAGCGCGAGGCGATGGCCACAGGTATTAGCAAAACGTCTTAGAGGCGCTACGCCGGCGCCGCCAATCTGACCGCGCCGCATGTCGGTGCCTGTTTTTTCAGCGACAAATGTCGACGGCCAATATCCTCGGCATAAAACCCGGCAAATAATGAATATGCTGATGTTGGCATGCAAGCTGGCCATAGCTGGTTGCAGGCTTGCCGATATCGATATATTTACAAACATCGCCAACTGGATATTTATGGCATAATCAAGCGCATCGGTTTATTGCCAATAAATTAATGACAGATTCCTCATGAAATATATTTTGTGACGGCTTCCATAAAGCAGGCCCGCAGCGCTGTTCATGCTTCCCCTCGGCGGGTTATGGTTTCCTGGTGAAACAATCTACCGGATGTTCAATATCAGGCCAGATTTCTCGCCATACGATGCGCCATAACCAGTGAGTTTGCGTACTCCCGCTGCATGACGAAGGAACCCTATCGACCCGATATTCCGCCGAGCCCGAACCTGCTTTATCGAGGAGCATTTTATGTGTGCCGAGCCGAATAACCAGACCCGCAGACAATTTCCCACCGCGTTTACCATCTTGTTTTTGATCATGTTGTTGGCCATCGCCCTCACCTGGATAATTCCGGCGGGCGCCTATGCCAAGCTCTCTTATAATGCCGCCAGCCATATGCTGACCATCAACACGCCGCAAGGGGAAACCCGGCGAGTGCCCGCCACTCAGGATGAGCTGACCAGACTCGATATCAATATCGGGGTGGAGCAGTTCGTCAATGGCACCATCCGCAAGCCCATCGCCATCCCCGGTACCTATGAGCGGCTGGCCCAGGCGCCGAAGGGGCTTTCCGACGTGGCAGTGAGCATGGTCAAGGGCACCATAGAGGGGGCCGACATCATCGTCTTCATCCTGGTACTGGGTGGGCTTATCGGCGTCATCAACAAGACCGGCGCCTTCAATGCCGGACTGGTGGCGCTGTCGCGCAAGACCCGCGGCAACGAGTTCCTGTTTGTGGCGCTGGTCTGCTTTGTGATGGCGCTAGGGGGCACCACCTGCGGGCTGGAGGAAGAGGCGGTCGCCTTCTATCCCATCCTGGTGCCCATCTTTCTGGCGCTCGGCTATGACGCCATCGTCTGCGTGGGGGCCATCTTCCTTGCCGCCTCCATGGGCACCACCTTCTCCACCATCAACCCCTTCTCGGTGGTGATCGCCTCCAACGCCGCCGGCATCCCCTTTACCGAGGGGCTGAGCTTTCGCGCCGTCGGCTGTCTGGTGGGCACCCTGGTGGTGATCGGTTACCTCTACTGGTACTGCAAGAAGATCAAGGCCAACCCTGCCTTCTCCTACACCTACGAAGACAGAGAGAGCTTTCGGGCCCGCTTCCTGAAAGAGGGCTCCCTCGATGAAGGGGTCCCCTTCACCCTGCGCCGCAAGATCATCCTGACCCTGTTCATCCTCGCCTTCCCCCTGATGGTGTGGGGTGTCTCCATGGCTGGCTGGTGGTTCCCGCAGATGGCGGCCTCCTTCCTGGCCGTCGCCATCGTCATCATCCTTATCTCCGGCCTCAAGGAGAAAGAGGCTGTCGAGGCCTTCACCCAGGGAGCGTCCGAGCTGGTGGCGGTCTCGCTCATCATCGGGCTGGCGCGGGGGGTCAACCTGGTGCTGGATCAAGGGATGATCTCGGACACCATTTTGGCCTATGCCTCCAGTCTGGTGGCCGGCATGCACGGCGGCGTGTTTGCGGTGGCGCAGATGCTGGTGTTCACCCTGTTGGGGCTGGTGGTGCCCTCCTCTTCGGGGCTGGCGGTGCTCTCCATGCCCATCATGGCGCCGTTGGCGGATACCGTGATGATCCCGCGCTACATCGTGGTGTCGGCCTACAACTGGGGACAGTACGCCATGCTGTTCCTGGCCCCCACCGGGCTGGTGCTGGTCACCCTGCAGATGCTCGGCATCCAGTTCAACCAGTGGGTCAGGTTCGTGCTGCCCATGGTGGGCTTCGTGCTGGGCTTCGGCGCCCTGATGCTGGTGGCGCAGGTGATGATGCTCTAGCCCTTGACCCCGGCGGCGGGGTCAGGCTTAAACTGCGGTGCAGATCCGGGGGAACTAGTGGCGCACCCTGTGCTGCTGGCGAAAACAGAAGAGCTTGAGGCTGATGTCGGCAAGGTCGGCGGGCAGCTCCTGCGCCGTCTCGCAGAGGGGTTGATAGAGGGAGTCCAGCAGCCGCTGGGCTTGTTCCCGGGTGATGATGCCGGCCTGCACGGCCGGTTGTATCCATCTTGGCAGCATCGACATATGAACCCCCTTGCTGACCGGATGACCGCAGCCGAATCTGGCCTGACTGCGGGTGGCGCCTGCCGGCTCGCATTGCTGCGGGCCGCCAGAGACACGCGATTGATCCTCTCTGCCAACAGAGCAAGCATAATGCTTGCCGTGATCTGTTATCGGCCGCCAGCCATTCTGGCAACAGTGATTTATCAAGCGGTTGGCGCACCCTGACTGGTCCTTGTTGACGACGAGCCCCCCTTGTTTGCCACTGCGCCAGTCGGCAGCGGCAGAAGCTTGGCGCAAAATGGGAAAATAGGCCCAGCTGAATAGCAAAATGCCACTCGCAGATCGCTTTTTCTCCCTTCACCCCGCCTTTGTCGCCAAAGCCAGACACCTTTTTGGCGAGGCACTTTTCGGTGCAGTCAGGGGCTGTCGTGCCCGCACGGGCTTTGCCTTGTGCCTCCTTGCCCTTGTGCCAAGATGAGCGCAAGCAAGAGACGCATCCCGTGATGCATTTGAGGAGAAGAGAAAATGAACAAATCCATGTTGGCAGGAGTCGGGATCGGTGTGGCCTCTGCGCTGGCCTTGTCAGCCGCCGCCAGCGGATCCCTGTTTTCATCACAGCCTCAGTTCGCCGAAGTGCTGGCCAGCAAAGCGGTGACCGAGACCATCAAGACCCCCCGGCAGGAGTGTCGCAACGTCACCGTGACCCACCGCAAGCCGGTGCAGGACGAGCACAAGATCCTGGGTACCGTGGTCGGTGCGGCGCTGGGCGGCGTGCTCGGCAACCAGTTCGGTGGCGGCAACGGCAAGAAGGTGGCGACCGCCGCCGGCGCCGTGGCGGGTGGTTATGCCGGCAACCAGGTGCAGGGCAACATGCAGGCCGGTGATACCTACACCACCACAGAGCAGCGCTGCAAGACGGTGCAGGAGAGCAGCACCCGCACCCTGGGCTATGACGTTACCTACCGCCTCGCCGGTCAGGAAGGGGTGATCCGCATGAACAAGGCCCCCGGCGCCACCATCCCGGTAAAGGATGGCAAGCTGGTGATCGACGGCTCCCAGAGCGGCAGCTGATCCCGTCGGCCTGTCCAAGCTCAGAGGCCCATCCTGATGATGGGCCTCGCTGTTTTTGGCACTCTGGCCTGCAACAGCAAGGTGGCTGACAACAGAAAGGGGCCCGCAGGCCCCTTTTTATATTGAGGAGTCATCCTCAGTGGCGCCCGAAGGGCCACCAGGACTTGTCGTTGTCCAGAATGTCGACCCGGGTCTCCTGCAGGTTGCCCGGCTGGCCACCCTGCAGCGCGGCCAGACTCACCTTGAACTGCTCGGTGGGCTCGACAAACCAGTCATCGATGATCAGCACCTTGACCGACTTGCTGCCCCCCTCGCCCGCGGCCCAGCTCACGGTCTGGCTGAACCAGGGCAGGAAATCCAGCCCCCAGCGCGCCGTGATCCCGTCAAGGGCCACCCGGGCCCGAGCGGGCTTGCTCAGATCGCCGCTGCGCACCAGCGGGATCTCGGCAAACCACTGCCCCTCGTTCACCGTGAGGCTGGCGCGCGCCAGCGAAATAGTGGACGGTGCCAGCTTGTCCTTGATGGTCACCAGGGTCTGGTGCTGCTCGCCCAGAGTCGCGCCGCTCGCATCAAACAGCTCCAGGGTAAAGGTCTCGTCCCCCTCGTGCAGGGTGTCGCTCTTCACCGGGATGCTGATGGTCTGGCTGTCGCTCTGGCCAGCGGCCCAGTGCAGGGTGCCGGTGAGTGGCGCCACGTCGCTTGCGTCCGCGCTGCCGTAGGCAATGCGATAGCTGACGCTGGCCTCCCCATAGCTGCCGTCACGGCGCGCCACGCTCAGGGTCAGGTTGTTGCCCTCCTCCACGCTGGCGGCTGCGCTCTCGAGGCTCAAGACCCCGGCGGGCGGCAGCGGATACTGGATGGCCACCAGCACGGGATCGTGATCCGAGGCGCTGAAGGGCCCTTCGGATTTCGCCAGCTGGCCGCTGTACTTGCTGCCGTACTCGAAGAAGTTGCTCTCGGCGGAGTTGATGTGCCAATCCTCGATGCCGATCACCTTGGCCGCGAGGCTCGGGTTTGCCAGGGCATGATCCAGGTTGCCGAGCTCCCCTTCATAGCTGTAGGAGTAGGTGTCGGTGCCGTGGAAGCGAGTGTTGAGGTTGACAAGGCCATACCCCTTGCCAAGGGCGCTGCCGCTCTCCTCGAAGGGCTGGCCCGCCAAGGTGGTGAAGGAGGCGCTCATGATCTGGCGCGATTGGGCGGCCGGATCATAGTCGGTCAGCACCCGGATGGGATCCTCCATGCCGTAGGCGTTCATGTCGCCGATCAGCAGCAGATCCCCGGCCAAATCCTTGAGATGTTCCCCCAGCACCTTGGCGGCGGAGACCCGCAGCGCATTGCAGTGGCCCTGACCATCCAGCGGATCGGCAGTGGCGTAGTCGGGGTAATCCTCGAAACAGGCAGAGCCCTTGGACTTGAGATGGTTGACCACCAGGGTCAGCGGCGCATCCCCTTTGGGCGAGCTGAAGCGCTGCACCAGCGACTCGCGCATCCCCTGGTTGATGGTCACCGGCTTGCCGCTGGCGTCCTGCGCCTCGGCCTGCTGCACCGGCAGCGCGATAAGGCTGGCGGCCCCCTCCGGGGTCACCTTGGCGGGCCGGTAGATGAGGCCCACCGTGATGGCATCGGTGCCTATCGGCTTGCCATCCGGCGAGGCAATCCAGCGGTAGTGATCCGCCTCGTCCGGCAGGGCCGCGTTGAGGGCCGCCACCAGGTTGGCGATGGCGGAGTTGTCGCCGTAGCCGTTGTTCTCTATCTCCATCAGCCCCACCACGTCGGCGTTGAGACGGGTGATGGCGCTGACGATCTTGGTGCGCTGCAACTCGAATTCCGCCACCGTCAAGGCGCCCCGGTTGCTGCCGGTGGGGTTGGCATCGCCCCCCACGACCGTGGTGAAGAAGTTGAGCACGTTGAAGCTGGCGACCCGCAGATCCCCCACCTCGGCCAGTTCCGGCGTTTCCACCCGATCCCAGCCGCTGTGATCTATCTGGCTGGCGTCGATGCGGTTGCTGGCCACCAGCCGGAACAGGTTGTAAGAGTAACCGAGCGCCCCTTCCAGCCCGTTGAGCTTGTCGCCGATGCGCAGGTAACCGTCCTCGGCGTTGAAGCCGGGGAACCAGGGCAGCACGCCATCCGGAGCCTTGGCGTCGGTCTCCACCACCAGCTGGTTTTGCTGGTTGCGAAGGGCCCAATTGCTCGCCTCCTGACTCATGGCGGCAAATTTCTGGGTCGACTTGATGAGCGGCGCGCCATAGGCCAGCACCAGGTTGTTGCGCTTGCCGTCGTAATCAAAGCTGAAGTTGCGGGTCACCACCAGGCTGGATTCCGGCACCAGCCGCACCTGCATCCCCTCGTGACGCTCCAGCAGCTGGCTCAGGCTCTCCCCCGCCACCGGCACCAGATCCACCGCAGCCGGAACAGCGCCTTGCGGCCGAGTCACCACCAGCTCGTCGGCGTTGATCTGGGTCTGGTTGAAATACTCTTTCACCTTGCCCGAGACGCATACCTCGGCCCCCGGCACAACGGCGGCGTTGGCCTTGGTGCTATAGACAAAGAGGCCGTCGGAGGTGGCCGGATCGCCGTCCCCCTGCTCATCCTGAATGAAGAAGCCCTTGTAGAGGCCGCTCACTACCTGAGTCACCACACCGCGGGTGGCATAGGCCTGCTCAGACTCGAACTTGCCGGCCGGCACCAGCGGGCTGCTGGTGCCTGGGCCCTGAATGGCGGGCACCGGCACCAGGCTGTCCACCGGGCAGACGAAGGCGGGCGGCTGGGTGCCATCGCAGGGGCCATCGCCGCTGCAACCCAAGCCACTGGCGTCATCTTTCGGGGCGGCCACATATTCCTGCGCCGGATCGAAGGGGGCGGTTGCATCAGTGCGACCGGTGGTGACGGTGGCCTTGCGGCGCAGGGTCATGTCCAGAGTCGAGACGTTGCCGGAGACCCAGGCCGTGCCGGGGTCCACACCGACCTGACCGAAACTGTCGATTATCTCGCTACCGCGATAGAGCACCAGGGCGTCGTCACCGTTGAACACCAGGTTGCCGCTGGTGCGGTTGGCCTTGGCCAGGATCTCGCTGCTGGCGGAGGGGTTGGACAGCACCAGAGTGGCGCCCGGGGCCAGGGTGCCTTGCAGCGCCAGGCTGTTGGTAGGTGATTCGCTGATGGGTTTGCCGTTGGCGTAGAGCGCCAGCCGGTATTGGGAGAGATCGACGGCGTCGCTGCCGAGGTTGCTCAGCTCCACCGCCTTGTTGTTGCCCGAGCCTTCCAGGTATTCGCTGATGAGCAGTTGTGCCTGCGCCTGTCCCGCCAGCGCCAGCCCGACGGCCAGCGCTACCAGAGAGTGTCTTCCTGACATGCCAGTTTCCTTTTCTTTTTGACGTTATGTTTTGCGTCCCGCCAGGCGGGCCGCAGCACCTTGTTACGATTCTGATTGAGCATCATGGCGGCCTCGGCCAACCAAGGCGCCTACTCTGCCCGTTTCGGCGCAGGGCCGCCGCGAGCTGGCTAACAATTACAGAAAAATGTTGCGGTCACGTGACGAAAAAGGGGCTTTTTTTCAGCCCCCTTGCCGTTATTTTCCGTTATTTCCCGCCCACCGGCATTTGCTGCCGCCAATATGCAAAAGAGGCGCACAAGATGGCGACACAAATTGACATAGTGCGTAAAAACAGTCGCTTGCCATTTCCAGGCCGCTGCGCGGACCAGGCTGTTCATTATTTGTGCTGACAGACCGGCAGTGCAGTATGCCTGTTCCCCAGTGCCCGCCTGAAATAACGGGATAAGCGCTTTATCTGCGCGCCTGAAATAACCTCCCGGTTATTTAATCCCATGCAAGAGAGTCGTTCTGAGGGAGCATCGCAGGAGGGCCCCATCACCCCTTGCAGCACTTCTTCACCGCCCGCACCACGTTCTGGTAACCGGTGCAGCGGCACAGATTCCCCGACAGCCCGCGGCGGATCTCCGCCTCGCTCAAGGGGCGGCGCTCTGTCTTGTCGAGCAGGGCCGCGCTCGCCATCACGAGGCCCGGGGTGCAAAAGCCGCACTGCACCGCCCCCTCGTCGATAAAGGCCTGTTGCACGTCGGAGAGCTCATTGCCCTGCCGTTCCCCCTCCACGGTGCGAATGGATTTGCCATCGGCCCACACCGCCAGATAGAGGCAGCTGTCGATGGCCGTGCCATCCACCCGCACGGTACAGGCGCCGCACTCACCGACACTGCACCCCTCTTTCACGCTGATGAGCCCCTGCCCGCGCAGGAAGTGAAGCAGCGACATGGTGGGCGGCACAGCATAGGAGTAAGGCTTGCCGTTGATCTCGCACTGGATCGCAACAGTGGGACAGCTTTGCGGTTGCATCATAGGATCTTGCCTCCGGCACGTTCGACGGCGCAGGTGATCACCCGCTGCGCCAGGGTTTTGATCAGGTGCAGGCGAAACTCCTTCTCTGCCCGCCAGGAGGAACGCGGCGCCACGTCGGCCACCACCGCCTCGGCAATGGCTGCCAGCGTGGCGCGAGTCAGCGGTTGCCCCTCGGCCGCCGCTTCGGCGTGCGGGGTGCGCACCGGCGTCGGTGCCGCCACCCCGTAGGCCAGCCGCAGGCGCTTGAAATGACCATCCTCAATCTGGCAGTAGGCGGCGCAACCGATAGTGGCGATGTCCATGGCCCCCCGCATGGCGTATTTGAAGTAGTGGGAGCCCACCTGGGGGTGCGCGTCCGGGGCAAAGTGAAACGCCACCAGGATTTCCGCCGGTTGCAGCGCGACCTTGCCGGGGCCGGTGTGAAAACCGGCGATGGGGATGCGGCGCGTGCCATCGGGGCCGGCGATCTCCAGCTCTGCTTCCAGCGCCACGGTGGGCGCCGCCGAGTCGGCACTGGTGGCGCCGTTGCAGATGTTGCCGCCATAGGTGGCCACGTTGCGGATCTGCGGGCCGGCGATGGTGGCGGCGGCTTCCGCCAGCATCGGCAGGCGGCGCTGCACCAGCTCGTTTTCGATGAGTTCGGTAAAGGTGGTGCCGGAGCCGATGCGAATAGAACCGTCAGCCTGCTCGCTCACCCCCTTGAGTTCGGGCAAGTCGTGAATATCGACGATATGACGATAGGCGGCGTTGAGGTGATGGAGCTGGATCATCACATCGGTGCCACCAGCCAGCAGGCGCGCCTCGGGGTCGGCCTGGCGCAGAGCGACCGCCTCGGCCACGCTGTGGGCCTTGTAGTAACGGGCAATATCAAACATGGCGTTGCTCCTCCCCAGCTCCCTCGCCAATCAGACCCGCCGCGACAAACTCCCGGAACAGGGCCTTGGGGGTGATGGGCAGCTCGTTGATGGCGACCCCGGTCGCCATGCGGATGGCGTTACGGATAGCGGGGCCCGGCGAGATGATGGGCGGCTCCCCCAGGGATTTGTGGCCATAGACCGACTGGGGCTCGTAGGTCTGCACGAAGTCGCATTCAAGCTCGGGCAAGTCCAGCATGGTGGGGAACTTGTAGTCGAGCAGATTGGGGTTGCGCACCACGCCGGTCTTGGCGTCGATGATCATCTCCTCGAACAGGGACCAGCCGATCCCCATTCCCATACCGCCGTGCACCTGCCCCTCTGCCAGCTGCGGGTTGAGAATCTTGCCCGCATCGTGCAAGTTGAGGATGCGATTGATGGTCACCTTGCAGAGATCGATGTCGACACTGAGATCGACGAAGGTGCAGCCAAAGCTCGGCGGGTTGGTGGTGGTCTTGTGGGAGACCTCGGAGGTGATCTGGCCACCGATGGTGAGGTGGTAATAGGCGTTGACCGACACCTCGGCGACGCTGATGAGCACCTTGTCCGGCGCACCGGCCAGCACCACGTAACCGTCGATCAGAGTGAGCGATCCCACATCCTGATGACAGAGCTGGGCCGCCAGCGACAGGATGCGGGCCCGCAGCTGCAGAGCCGCCTGATGGATGGCGGGGGCTGCCACATAGCTCTGGCGCGAGGCGAACGAGCCCGGATCGTAGGCGGTGATGTCGGTATCCTGGGTCGAGATGACCCGGATCTGCTCAAACGGAATGCCCAAGGTCTGGGCCGCCATCTGGGCAAAGACGGTATCCGATCCCTGCCCTATCTCGGTGGCGCCGATCTGCAGATTGACGGTGCCATCCTGATTGAGCAGCATGCGGGCGCCGGCGATCTCCACCCCCACCGGATAGGTGTTGGATCCATAACTGAAACAGGCCACCCCTATGCCACGGCGCACCCGACTCGCCGGATCCTGCGCCAGACATTCGGCCTTGAGCCGCTCCCACTCGAACTGCTCGCCGCCACGGCGCAGACACTCAGGGAGCCCTGCGCTGTAGATGGTTTTCTGGTTGACCTGATTGACGTCCCCCTCGCGGGCCACGTTGGCGATGCGCACCGCAAGCGGATCCAGACCCAATTCGGCGCAGGCGTCATCCAGCATGCATTCGAGGGCAAACACCACCTGGGGCGCACCGTAACCGCGCATGGCACCGGCGGTGGGCAAATTGCTGTAGAAGGTTTTGGCGTCGTAGCCAAAGGCGCTGCGCGGATAGAGGTAGCTTATCTTGTTGGCGCCGGCGCTTGCGATGGAGTGGCCGTGGGAGGCATAGCCGCCGGTGTTGGAGAGCACGTCCAGCTGATAGCCCTTGAGGGTGCCATCCCGGCTGATGCCAAGGGTGCCGTCGATGGCAAAGCCGTGGCGGGTACGAGAAGCAAAGAAACACTCCTCCCGGCTCAAGGTCACCTTGACCGGCACGCCACCGAGCTTGTAGCTCAAAAATGCCGCCATCGGCTCTTCCAGCACATCCTGCTTGTTGCCAAAACCGCCGCCCATGTAGGGCTTGATCACCCGCACGCTGGACCAGGGCAGGCCGAGGGACTTGGCCACTCGGCTGCGCACAATCTGGGGGATCTGGGTGCTGGTGACGACGATGATGTGGTCCGGCTGATCCATGTAGGCGTAGCAGGTGACCGTCTCCAGGTGGCAGTGCTGCACCACAGGCGTCTGGTAGTGCCCCTTGAACTGCAAGTCGGCGGCGGCGATGGCCTGCTCCGGCTCTCCCGCCCGGATCTGACTCTGGCGCAGCAGGTTGCCGGTCGGGTGGATGGGATAGGCCCCCTCGGCCAGGGCGCTGGCCGCATCCGTCATCACCGGCAGCGGCTCGTAGGTCACCTTGACCAGTGCTGCCGCTTTTTCGGCGACCAGCGGATCGCGGGCCACGACTATGGCGACCCCATCGCCGAAGTGACGCACATGGTCGGTGAGCAGACGGCGGTCTTTCACATCCCGCTTGGTCTCATCAAGGGACCAGGCGTGACCGGCGGTGCGAAAACAGGTGGTGGGCACATCCTCGTGAGTGAACACGGCTTCGACCCCGTGCAGGGCCAGCGCCTCGCTAGCGTCTATGGTGAGCACCTTGCCGTGGGCGATATGGCTTCGCACGTACTTGGCGTGGCGCATGCCGAGCATGATGTTGTCGTCGGTGTAGCGGGCGCTGCCGGTCACCTTGGCCTCGGCATCCACCCGCTTGAGCGGTAATCCTATGGACATATGCAAGTCCTTTGTCAGGCAGAAAAAATCAGAACCGGTATAAAAAACAGCAAGATATGCGCCCATTTCCGGCACCTCGGGCCAAGCGGGGGGCAAAGGCGGCGAGCAAAGGGAAGAAGTGTGAAGAAGATCCCATCCGGCGCCCATCAGGCTCTCCGTCATGGCCGTGACCGGCCCCGCAGCAGCTCCCCATGGAGGACTCGGCAGCGCCATTGCCGGGCGGCGTTATCAATCTGGTAAGCCTCGTTATCAAAATGGTATGAGTACGGTTTGAAGGGCGGGGCCGGCCAAGAGAGGCTGGCCCCGCCATAGAGAAGGAAATGATCCGGACTAGATGGCCCAGCCGCCAGCGTAGAAGAGCACCAGCGCCAGGGCGATGATGACGGTGCCGACGTTGAGCTTGCGCCACTCCTTCGAGCAGATGCGGCCGATCACCAGGGCGCTGAAGCCCAGCATGATGCCGGTGACGATGTTGCAGGTGAGCACGATAAAGACCGCGCACAGCAGGCCGGACATGGCCCCGACAAAGTCATCGAAGTCGAGCCGGGCGACGTTGCTCAGCATCAAGAGCCCCACGTACATCAGCGCCGGTGCGGTGGCATAGGCCGGCACCAGGTAGGAGAGCGGCGAGAGGAACAGCATCAACAGGAACAAGACCCCTACCACGGTGGCGGTGAGGCCGGTCTTGCCGCCAGCAGCCGTGCCCGCCGCCGATTCGATGTAGACGGCGGCCGGCGCGGCCCCCACCAGACCGGAGAAGATGCTGCTGATGGAGTCGGCGCTGAGCGCCTTGCCGCTGTTGATGATGTGGCCGTCCTTGTCCAGCAGGTTGGCCTGCCCCGCCACGGCGCGAATGGTGCCGGTGGCATCAAACACCGCCGTCATCACCAGCGCCAGTACGCTTGGCAGCACCAGCGGCGAGAGCGCTCCCACAACGTCCAGGCTGAAGATGAGGGAGTTGCCCTGCTCGTCGGCGAGGCTCGGCATGGCGAACAGCCCCTGGTACTTGACCGCCGGATCGAAGATGAGGCCGAAAATGGAGATGGCGATGATCACCAAGAGGATCCCGCCCGGAACTTTAAGCTTCTCCAGCCCGACGATGACCGCCAGCCCGATGAGGGACATGATGACCGGCATGGAGGTAAAGGCCCCCAGCGCCACCGGCAGCCCCTCCAGCGGGTTCTTGATCACCAGCCCCACCCCGTTGGCGGCGATCAGCAGCAGGAAGAGCCCGATGCCGATGCCGGTGCCGTGGGCGATCCCCATCGGCAGGTTGTCGAGGATCCAGCTGCGCACCCCGGTCACCGAGATGGCGGTAAACAGACCCCCCATCAGAAAGACGGCGCCGAGCGCCACCGGGATGGAGATCTGCTGCCCCAGCACCAGGCTGAAGGCGGTAAAGGCGGTGAGCGAGATGGCGCAGCCGATGGCCATGGGCAGCTTGGCCCAGAGCCCCATCAGCAGCGAACCAAAGCCCGCCACCAGACAGGTGGCCACGAACACGGCGCCGGGGGGAAAGCCCGCCTTGCCGAGCATGCTGGGCACCACGATCACCGAATAGACCATGGCGAGGAAGGTGGTGAGCCCCGCCAGCACCTCCTGGCGCACGTTGCTGCCCCGCTCGCTGATCATGAAGTAGCGATCGAGCGCGCCGCCGGCGGGCTGTCGTCCCGCCGCCGCCCCCTTGTCCGCAACTGCCCCGTCCATCTCGTTTATCCTGTTTGTCTGGCTCATGGCCGACTCCTTCCTGCATCCCTGAATGTGTCGTGACGAAATGGCGGTCGGTGCCGTGGATCTCTGCTGCCACGGTCGCCGGCATCATGGGGTTGGCAGGCAAGGCAAACGTTTGACTTGCCATCTAAAAAAACCGGGCCATTTCACCTGCTGTGGCGGGGCAAACGCCCCGCCTGTCGTGCGGCGCAGGCACCACGCTGGCCCCTGCTGCCGTGTTCCCGGGGCGAGCATGCCCGCCCCTCTGCTTTGAAAACCGGATCAGCCCCGCTCGTGCACCAGCTGGCCATCCACATAGGTGCGGTAGATGGATCTGTCATCCCCCAGGGTCAGCAGCACGAACAGCTTGTCGCGCAAGGTGGTGGAGTTGTCGTAGCGCAGCTGCTGCAGCGGGGTGGCGACCGGGTCGAGCACCACGAAGTCCGCCTCCTTGCCCACCGCGAAGCTGCCGATCTGCTCGTCCAGCCCCAGCGCATGGGCGCCGCCCAGGGTGGCCAGGTAGAAGGCCTGATAGGCCGAGAGGCGCTCCCCCTGCAACTGCATCACCTTGTAGGCCTCGTTGAGGGTCTGCAGCATGTTGAAGGTGGTGCCGGCGCCGATGTCGGTGCCCATCCCCACCTTCACCTGCTTGTGCCACGCCTTGTGCAGCTTGAAGAGGCCGCTGCCCAGATACAGATTGGAGGTGGGACAAAACGCGATGGTGGAGCCTGTCTCCTGCAGGCAATCCCACTCCTGCTCTTCCAGATGAACGCAATGGGCAAACACACAGTTGTGGCCGGTGAGGCCGTGCTGGTGATAGACGTCGAGATAGCCCTGATGCTCTGGGAAGAGGGATTTGACCCAGGCTATCTCGTCCTTGTTCTCGCACAGATGGGTGTGCAGATAGGTGGTCGGGTACTCTTCGCGCAGCCGCCGCGCCATCGCCAGCTGCGCCGGGGTCGAGGTGGGGGCAAAGCGCGGCGTGATGGCGTAGAGCAAGCGGCCATTGCCGTGCCAGCGCTCGATGAGCGCCTTGCTCTGCGCATAGCTGCTCTCGGCGGTATCGAGCAGATAATCTGGCGCGTTGCGATCCATCATCACCTTGCCGGCGATCATCCGCATGTTGATGCGACTGGCCGCCTCGAACAGGGCATCCACCGACTCGGGGTGGACGGTGCCGAACACCAGCGCCGTGGTGGTGCCGTTTCGCAGCAGCTGCTTGATGAAGAAGGTGGACATCTCGCGGGCATACTCGAGATCGTTGTAGCGCCGCTCGGCCGGGAAGGTGTGGCGGTTGAGCCACTCCAGCAGCTGCTCGCCATAGGCCCCCACCATCTCGCTTTGCGGGTAGTGGATGTGGGTGTCGACAAAGCCCGGCACTATCATCTTGCCGCGATAATCCCGCACCCGCACCTGGGCCGGGATCCGCTCCTTGCCCTCCTCCCACTGGCCGAACCAGTCGATGCAGCCGTTGCGAATGATCAGCAGGCCGTCTTCGATGAGGCGGGCATTGGGCTCTATCTCCTCGGGCTGGCTCACCACCCGGGTGATGTCGAAGAAGCTGCCGCGCACCGCCTTGACGGAGTTGTCGTTTTTCATCTCTCAATTCCCTCTTGTTGTTCGTTAGCCGCGATCCACTTGCGGGGCGCGCACCTGTGCCTCGTCCGTCGCCAGCCCCTGTTGGCGGGCGGTGGCCGACGGGGCGGGCCGGGTGGCAAAACGGGTGTCGGGTTTGTCGCTCAGCTGGATCAGCTCCACCGCCTCGGCGGCATTGGCGGCAGCCTGGCGTCTGCGGCTCTGGGGCAGCACCAGGTTCATGATGATGGCGGTGATGCCGCCGGCGCAGATGGGGTTCTCCACCAGCATGTAGATGCCGGCGGGCAACACCTTGAAGACGTTCGGGTCGTAGGAGACGCCGAGCCCCAGCCCGAGCGAGGTGGCGACGATCAGGGTCTCGCGCCGATCGAAGCCGTGACTGATGATGATGCGCCCGCCGGCGATGGCGATCATGGAGAACATGATGACCATGGCGCCCCCCATCACCGGCGACGGTATGGTGGTGAAGAAGCGCCCCACCACCGGGAAGAGGCCGAGCAGCACCAGGATGACGGCGATGAACTTGCCCACGTGGCGCGAGGCCACCCCGGTCATCTGGATGACGCCGTTGTTCTGGGCGAAGGTGGTGAGCGGCAGGGAGCCGAGCGCCGAGGCGATCACCGACACCAGGCCGTCCGCCAGCACGCCGCCGGAGAGCCGTTTTTGAAACTCGGGCCCCTGGATCTGCCGGTGGGAGACCATGGCGGTGGCGGTGATGTCCCCCACCGCCTCCAGCACGCTCAACAGATAGATGGTGCCGGCCAGCACGAAGGCGTGCAGATCGAAGGAAAAACCGTACTTGAACGGGATGGGCACAGTGATGAGCGGCAGGTTCTCAAGGGCGGAGAAGTCCACCATGCCGAGCATCAGGGCCACCGCATAGCCCACCAGCAGGCCGATGGCAATGCCGCTCATGCGAAGCAAAGGGCTTTTGCTGCAGTTGAAGGCGACGATGACGCAGAGCACCAGCAGCCCCAGGCCGATGTTCTCGTATTTGCCGAAGGTGCCGCTGCTCATGGCGGAGAAGCCGCCGCCAAAGTCGATGATCCCCACCTTGATGAGGCTCAGGCCAATCATCAGCACCACTACCCCGCTCACGGTCGGGGTGATCACCCGCTTGAGATAGGGCAGCACGAAGGAGGAGCCCATCACCAGGAAGGCCCCGACGAAGGAGACCCCGAGCAGGGTCGAGACGATCAGCTCCTCGTGCAGGCCATCTTTTTTCATGGCGCTGCCCAGCGCGATCATCACGGTGACGAAGGAGAAGTTGACCGACTGGATGGAGAGCAGCCCCGAGCCGATGGGGCCGTAACGGTTCACCTGCAGCCAGGTGCCGATGCCGGAGGCGATCATCGCCATGGAGACCAGGTAGGCGGTGGTCTCGGTGGAGAGGCCAAGGGCCCCGCCCACGATAAGGGCCGGCGTCACCATGGGCACGAAAATGGCCAGCAGGTGGGTCACGGCCCCCATCAGGGTTTGGTAAAAGGGAGGTTTGTCTTCGAGCGCGTAAATCAGGTCCGAGTGCTTGCGTGTTGTTTTAGACATCTTGATTGTCCCATCACACAGAATATGGGCGGAGTACTCATTCCGCTGTCAGGTGCTGGGGGCGAGCCTGTGCCCGCCCCTCACCTTTTCTTTTGTTATGCCGACGCTTGTTGCTCCAGCTTGCCCAGTTCACGCAGGATCTGCTCCGGCGTGAAGTGCCACTTGCGCAGCCAGACACCGCAGGCGTCGTGGATGGCGGTGGCGATGGCAGGTGCGGCGCCGTTGACCCCGATCTCCGAGATGGACTTGGCGCCGTAAGGGCCGACCTTGTCGTCACTCGGTACTAGGAAGGCCCGAAAATCGCGCGGAATATCGCCGATCTTGGGCGCGCCATAGCTCTTCAGATCCCGGGTCAGCGGAATGCCCTTGCCGTCGTAGCAGATCTCCTCGGTCAGGGAGTGGCCGATGGCCCGCATGGTCGCCCCGTAGATCTGGCCGAGCGCCAGTTCCGGGTTGATGGGGGTGCCGCAGTCGAGCAGGGCGTAGAACTTGTCGAGCCGGATCTGGCCGGTTCTGACGTTGACCGCCACCTCGGCGAAGTTGGCGCCGTACGGGAAGGCGAGCTCCGACGTGATGTAGCTGGCGGTGCCCACCAGGATGCCGAAGCCGGTACCCGTCTCGGCCTTGTGGGCCAGCTTGGCGAGGCTCACCTCCCCCAGCTTGCCGCGCACCAGGCCCGGGAACGCCAGTTCAACATCGGCTACCGGCTCGCCCAGCATGGCGGCACCGTGCAGCAGGATCTTCTCCTTGAGGTTCTCGGCCGCCTTCTTGGCCGCGTTGCCGGAGAAGCAGGTACCTGACGAGGCATAGGCCCCCTTGTCGAACAGGGCGTGGTCGGTGTCGCCGGAGATGACATGCACATCCCCGAGCGGGCAGTGCAGCACCTCGGCAGTCAGCTTGGCTACCACGGTATCGAGGCCGGTGCCGATATCGGCGCCACCGGAGTGGACGATAAAGGTGCCGTCCGATTCCAGCTTGACCATGCAGTTGGCCTGATCGATGTCCGGGATCCCCGATTTTTGCATGATGATGGCGACGCCACGACCGATGCGCCAATCCCCGTCAGCGGGTTTGGGGCTATCCCAGGCAATAAGCTCGCGGCCCTGCTTGAGGATGGGTTCGAGGGCGCAGCTGGCCGCATGGGGCACCGAGGTAGGCATCTTGCCCTCGCCGATGGCACCCAGCACCTTGAGGATGTCCCCTTCATGCACCCGGTTGTGCTCCACCATGTCGAGCTGATCGATGCCGAGTTTCTCGGCAAGTTCCGCAATGGCCATGGTCAGCGCGAAGTTGCCCTTGGGCGCGCCATAACCCTGATAGGCGCCAGTCGGGCAGATGTTGCTGTAGTAGGTGTTGACGGTAAAGCGCACGTTCTCGCACGGATAGAGCGGCAGGGAGAGCGCCGGGCCGTTGCTCGGCACCGTCAGAGAGTGGTTGCCGTAAGGACCGGTGTTGGCACGAAAATCCATGTCGATGGCGGTGATGGTGCCATCTTTCTTGGCCCCCACTTTCACCTTCACCTTGGCCACATGGCGGGAGGTGTTGCTGATGAACTCCTCTTCCCGGGTGTAGCGGAAGGTAACCGGACGGCCGGTAACCTTGGTCGCCCAGGCGCACACCTCTTCCAGCAGGATATCCTGCTTGGAGCCAAAGCCGCCCCCTACCCGCTCTTTGATCACATGCACCTGATGCTGCTTCATGCCGACGATGCGCGCCACCTGACGGCGCACGTGCCACGGCACCTGGGTGGAGGCGTGAATGACCAGCCGATCCCCATCCATGTAGGTAAAGCAGATGTGCGGCTCGGTCGGGCACTGCTGGGCCTGGGTCGATTCGTAGGTGCGCTCCAGCACCACATCCGCCTCGGCAAAGCCTTTGGCCACGTCACCGATCTGGCCATGGACGCTGGCGGCCAGGTTCTCGTGCGGGCGAGAACCGATGGGGAAGTTGATGATCATGTGCTCGTCGCCGCGACGCACCGAGCAGGCGTTCTGCTGCTCGAGATCCGCTGGCGCACCGGCCATGTAGACAATGGGCTCATCGTGCACCAGCGGCGCATTGGGGGCCATCGCCTCGTCTATGTTCATGACCGCCGGCAGCACCTGATACTCGACCTCGATGAGTTTGAGCGCCGCCAATGCGATGGCTTCGCTCTCGGCCACCACGGCGGCCACCCTGTCCCCCACGTGGCGCAGCTTGCGGCCAAACATGCGGCGATCCAGCGGTGACGGCTCGGGGGCGCTCTGGCCACCTGGGGTGTAGTAGACATCCGGGCAGTTGAGGTGGGTGATGACGTGCACCACCCCCGGCATGGCTTCGGCGCGGCTCACGTCGAGTTTGGTGATCACCGCATGGGGATGGGGGCTTCGCAGCATCTTGATGACCAGCGCATCCTCGCTGACCCGATCCTCCACGTAGCAGGGCTTGGCCTGCACCATCTTGGCGGCGTCCACTTTCGGGCAGCTCTTGCCGATGTGGCGCAGGTCGTCACGAAACTCGGGGGCAATCTGGCACAGGTAATCGGGATCCTTGAGGCGCGAGCTGGCAAGCTCGATGGCCTGATAGAACTGCTGGTAGCCGCCGTCCCGGTGAAAGAGACCCGAGAGGGCGTCGTCGATTTGATCACGGCTGGGTTCGGGGTGGCGATCAAGCAGGTCGGTGACGATGAGCGCCGCAGCCGGATCGTTGTAGCCGGACTGCACCACGCCCACATCTACCATGGCCTGCTGCACCAGGCTGAGCTGGTTCCAGCTGCCCAGCGACTCGGCGGTGCGCACCTCTGTTCCATCCAGCTGGGCGGCGATCAGCAGGGAGGCGTTGATCACCTTGCCGTTGAACAGGATGGCGTCGGAGCCGGCAAAACCGAAGCCGTCGTCGCTGTTGCGCACCGAGTGCATCCGGCACTGGTTGAACAGCACCCGCTGGGCATTCTCGCCCGCCGGGGTGATGACGGTGCGCAGGGCACCGTTCAGGGTAAAGTTGAGTTCCATCATGCCTGTACCTCCTGCTGCTGGCACTCCACCAGCAGATCCGCCACCACCACGCCGCTGACATAGCGCTTGTAGGCCACGCTGCCACCGAGATCCGCGCGCGGCGCAATCAGCGCGCTCACCGCCGCCTCCAGCGCCGCATCCCGCAGCTCATGACGCTCCACATCCCGCAGACGCATCGGCTGCGGCGTGACGCCCGCCAGGGCGACCCGCATCTCGCCAAGGGCATCGAGGGCCACAGCAGCTGTCATCACAGGCAGGCCATCGGCGTTGCGGCTGATGCGGCGAGTGGCGCAGCGCAGCTCGGGTTCCGGCAGCACCACCCCCAGCACCAGCTCCTTGCGCTGGCCGGCCAGGTAGGCATCGATGGGTTGCAGCTGGTTGTTCTCCAGCACCACCACCGCTTCGAGCACCAGCAGCACCGGCAGCAGCGGGGAGTCCTGCTGCTGGCAGGCAAGCTCGCCGCCAATGGTGGCCTGATTGCGCAGATGGCGGGAGTAGACAAAGCCCAGCGCCTCGCACAGGGCAGCCGGGGTACGAGGGTCGTCTTTGAGTACTTGCAGGGTGACGGTGGCACCGATATGGAGCTGGCCGTGCTGCTGCTCAATCTGGCCAAGTCCGAGCTTGTCCAGCGAGATGGCGACCTTCTTGTCGGTGCGGGTCGGGGCGGCGTTGAGCTTGCTGCCGCCCCCCATGTAGACGGCGTCGTTGCCAAAGCGGGCCTTGAGTTCCAAAGCCTGACCCAGTTGCTCGGGTCGGAAGAATTGCTCAATCATGTGTCGTCCTTACTCTTGCTGCCCGCCGCCGGGGAGTTCCACAGGGCGGGCAATCCAGTCCAAACGTGCGGAGGGTAGCCTCAGGCCAGCTGATCCATCCGTTGCCACAGGCGGCTCGCCACCTTGCTGGCCTGCTGATAAATGGGCTCGACGTCAAAGGCGAACTCGCGATCCTGATAGACCATGCGCCCCTCGACCATCACGCTGTTGACCGAGGATGAGCCCATACCGAAGGCGAGATGGCCGCCGAGGTTGCGCGGCGCCAGCGGGGTCGGTGCGGCGTAGTCGCAGATGGTGAGGTCGGCCTTGTAACCCGGCTCCAGGCGGCCAAATTTGGCGCCGAAATTGCGTTCCAACAAGGTGTTGCCGTTCCAGAGGAACCGGGCAAAGCTGTCGGGCCACAGCGCGCCGCCGGCATCCTTGTGTTTGAAGTAGGCGAACTTGAGCTCTTCGAGCATGTCGGAGCCGATGCCATCGGTGCCGAGCGCCAGGTTGCGGTATTCCGGCAGGTGCAGGTTGTAGCCCACGTGGTTGTTCATGTTGGAGCGGGCGTTGTGCACCAGGAAGGCATCGCGGCTGTTGAGCAGCTCGATGTCAGCCGGGCTCAAGTAGATGCCGTGGGCGATCAGAGTCTTGCTGTCGACAAGGCCAAACTCGTCCAGCCGGGCGATGGGCTCCTTGCCATGATGGTGGTGGCCGTGGGCCATGTCGTATCTATCTTCCGCCACATGGATATGCAGCCCGCGACCGGTGACCTGCAGCGCTTCGCGCAGCATGGCCAGCCCCTCGTCAGGCACGGTGAAGGGGGCGTGAGCGCCGATATGGGCCTCCACCAGATAGGGTTCGCTCCCCTTGGCTTTGGCCGCATCGATCTGTTGGGCGAACAATATGTTCTCCTCCACCCCGGCCTGCAGTTCGGCCAGCCCCCCGTTACGATCCGTGGTCTCGAAGCAGGTCATGCCGCGCAGACCCGCCTCCATAAACCCTTTGCGCAGCACATTCAGGGAGCCCTTGATGAAGTTGGGCGAGGCATGGTGGTCGATCACCGCGCTGCAACCGCTCTTGATCGCCTCCAGCGAGCAGATGAGGCCGCTGTAGTAGAGGGACTCCTCATCGAGCGCCCGATCGAGCCGCCACCAGAGGTTTTTCAGGGTGGAGATAAAGTCCGGGCAGGGGGCGATGTTGGCCATGATCCCCCGCGACAGGCCGGAGTAGAAGTGGTTGTGGGCACAGACGATGCCCGGCATCACCAGCTTGCCGTCCATCTCCCGATAGTTGGCCTCCGGGTAGAGGGCCCGCAGATTGGGCCCCACCGCTTTGATGAGCGATCCTTCGATGGCGATATCCACCCCTTCCAGCACCAGGGTCGGCTCCAGCTGGACGGCGGTGACGTTCTTCAGAATAAACATGGTTGGCTCCTTCGCTTATTCGTGGTTCGCTCAGGCCTCGACGGCCCCCAGCAGGTAGTGGTGATGGGCATGGACATGGCTGATGATGCGGCACATGTCGCCAAGGGCAGCTGGCGCCTCCTTGATGCGGCTCTGGGCGTCTATGGTCAGGCGATAGGTCTCGCCGCCCTGACGCACCCGCAGCTCACCACACCCTTCGCCGGTTTGGGCCAGATAGAAACCGGGGTTGCGGCTGTTGTCGAAGTCCTCGGGCAGGCTGAAGATGGTGACCTTGTCCTGATAGGGCTTGCCCTGCCAGGGGCAGAACTGGGCGCAGTTGCCGCATTCGTTGCAGTAGGCATCCAGATGCAAGGTCTGGAACTGGTCCTTGAAGCCAGGCACCGCGATAGCGACGTTGGCCCGGTTGGGGCAGACATCCACGCACTTGCTGCAGAGGTAGTTGCACTCGAGGCAACGGTGCGCCTCTTGCGCCACGAAGGCATCGCGCTCGCCCTTGTCGACCAGGGTGACGGCGATGCTCCCCTTGCGGCGGTAGATCCCGTCCTTGCCCGACGGCTGGATGGTCACGTCACGCTGCTGGCTGGCGATATGCTCGCGGGCCAGCACCAGATCTGCGGCCCGGCGAGCACCACCGATGGCACCGACAATGGAGGACGGGCCGCTCTGCACGTCACCGATGAGGAAGACGTTGCGACGGCTGGTTTCGCCGCTCTGGCCATCCACCTCGGGCCAGCCATCGCTGCCAAGGGGAATGCCCATGGCTTTCAATACCTCGCAGTCAGGCTGCTCGCCGATGGCGGTGATCAGCGCATCCATCTGCATCACTTCGGTCTGCCCGGTGGGTACCGGACGGCGGCGGCCCTGCTCGTCGGGTTCCCCCAGCGCCATCATCCGCACGGTGAGCTTGCCATCTTTCTCAAAACACTCCGGGTTGGTGAGGAAGCAAAAACGCACCCCATCCTCCACCGCTTCCAGATACTCCTCACGATAGGCGGGCATCTCTTTCTCGCTGCGGCGGTAGATCACGGTCACATCGCTGACACCGGGCACCTTGAGGGCGGCGCGGGCGCAGTCCATGGCGGTGTTGCCGGCACCGATCACCGCCACATGGCGGCCCAGCGGCAGCGGCTTGCCCTGATTGAAGCTGCGCAGGAAGTGGAAGGATTTGTAAATCCGCTCGTGTCCCCCTTCGAGACGCATGCCGCCATTCTTGTCGGCACCGATGCCGACGAAGACATAGGTAAAGCCCTGGGCGTGCAGCTTGTCGACGGTGAGCGCCGGATCGCAGCCGAACTCGAACTTGACCCCGTGGGCGGCGACAAAATCGATGTCGTGCTGGATCAGCTCGGCCGGAATGCGGAACTCGGGGATGATGTGTTTGACCACGCCACCGGCATCCGCTTCGCGCTCGAACACGGTGACCGGGTGACCGGCGCGGGCCAGGAAGTAACCGGCGGAGAGACCGGCCGGGCCTGCGCCAATCACCGCGACCGGGTGCTTGTCACCGCTGCCTGCCGGTTTGTGCCAGCGGGCCTTGTACCCTTCCCAACCGCGCTCCAGCGCGACCTTCTTGAGCTCACGGATATTGAGAGGGCTGTCGTAATCGAGACGGGTGCAGTTGTACTGGCACTGGTGATCGCAGATGTGGCCGGTGATGGCGGGCAAGGCGTTGCGCTGATAAATCAGCTCAAGGGCTGCCACATATTCCCCCTCGCCCATCAGGCGAATGTACTCGGGGATATCCTGATGCACGGCGCAGGCGGTGACGCAGGGCGCCACGTAGCAGTCGGTCAGCGGCAGGCCGCCACCCACCTCAATGCGATCGTCGGACTTCCACTCCTTCTGGGTGTAATCCATGGTGAGCGCCTTGGCGGCAAGCGCCTCCAGCTTGGCCACATCCACCTGAGCCATGGCCCAGCTGTCGGAGGCGTCGACCTCGTTGAGGCACTCGATCTGGCGCAGATAGCCACCCGGTTTGAGCAGATCGGTGGCCATGGTGATGGGACGGATACCGGTCTCGAAGATCTCGGCGATGTTGAACTTGCTGGCACCGCCCGAATAGGAGATGGGCAGCTTGCCATCGAAGGCGCGGGACAGCACTGCCGCCACGTTGATGGAGAGCGGGAACAGCGCCCGGCCGGACATGTACATCTCATCACCCGGCAGCGCCCCCTTGCGGTTGATGGTGCCGAGGGTGTTGGTGAGCTTGACCCCAAAGGTGAGCCCCTTCTCGGCCCCCAGCGCCATCAAGCGGGTCAGCATCGCCTTGGCCTGATCCAGCTTGAGGTCGTGATCGAACGACGCTTCGCTCAGACCAATGTAATCAAAGCCACAGGTATCGAGGATCTCGCGCACCCGCGGGTAACCCAGCAGGGTCGGGTTCAGTTTGACGAAGGTGTTGAGCCCCTTCTCTTCCAGCATGTAGCGGCAGATGGCCTCAATTTCGTTCGGCGGGCAGCCGTGCATGGTAGAGAGGGTGACGCCGTGCACCAGCTTGGCCGGGATGCGCTCCACCAGCTGTTGCAGGCGATCGCGGCGCGCCCCCAGTCCCAGCTCGGCGATAAACTGCTCGTCAGCCACGAGGTCTCGCACCACCTGCTGATACTCGGCAAATTTCGGACTTTGGCTTGCATCCATCAGGCTGTGGATGAACTGCTGCATCGGCGGCTGTTTGATGCCATCGAGGTTGTACCCCACGCTCATGTTGAAGATGAAGGACTTGGCCTCTCCGTCGAGGCGCGGGTCGAACACCTCCTCCAGCAGGTAGAGGGCAAACCAGGCTTTCAGATACTCGTCAAACGCCTTGGGCAGGGTGAACTCGGTAGACCACTCGGTGTTGAAGCACTCGTCTTCGGCATCGATGCAGGGCTTTTCCAGTTCGAGACGGTCCAGGATCTGCACCGTCTTGAGCTCGATAAAGCGCCCGCCGGTCAGCCAGGAAGTGACGATGTTCTGGGCCAGCTGGGTATGGGGGCCGGCTGCAGGGCCGATGGGGGTCTCGCAGGTTTCACCGAACACCTTGATCTTGCGCTCGTCCTGCTTGCGATAGAATTGCGCGGCGGGAATGCCGAAGATGGATTGACTCGCTTTATATTCCGAGAAGATACGGACCAGAAGGTTCTTGAAGGGAACGGGTCGCATAATATCGCCCATGTTGATCTCCTTGCAGCGGCACTGCTCATTGACAGGGTGAATAAATGGGGCCCATCCACAACCACGCATAAAAAGCCCCTTGAAACTGACAAGAGCAACAATCAGGCCAGCGCCGGATCTTTTTATTTTTCAGCCATAAAAACGTGAGGCACCTCCAATTAATAAAACATCGAAAGCCGATACCAGTTTCGACAATGAGAGTGGCTATCAACACCGAAATTAAATAATGGAAACGCCGCCCTTGTTGCTGAAAATGATCTCACTTTGGCGCGGCGTTCTATCAGTTTGATAAAGAGCGAGACCATCGCCATTATCAGGCCGGCCAGGATGATAACGGCCGCTGTTGGCCCCTGATAACGGGTTAAACAAAGGGATAAATATGCAAACCAAGGCCGGGCAAGCTCCTGCCAGCCGACCGGTTCAGCGCTCGAATGCTTCGGTTGCCAGCAGCGCCTGATAGCGCTCCGGGGTGTCCACATCCTGCAGGATGGCGCCGCTCTGCACCTCGATGAAACGATGGGGGTGCGTCAGCAGCCAGCGGCGCACCGAACCCTGTGCCGGCGCCGCCGCCAGTGCCATGGCAAGGGCTCTGGGCAACAGCACGGGGTGGCCCGCCTCCCCCTGATAAGAGGGAAAGAGGGTCTCGTCCCCCCGCGCCTGCCAGAGCGTGCGGTACACCTCGGGGGGGATGCAGGGCAGATCGCCGTGGCTTATGAAGAGGTGATCGCTGGTACAGGCGGCGACCCCCGCGCGGATGGAGCTGCCAAGCCCCTGTGCATAATCATGGTTGTGCACCAGCCGGATACGGGGGTGATTGGCGTAGCGGCTGATCAGCTCATCGGCGCGATGCCCCACCACCAGAATGACCCGGTCACACAGCACCAGGGCATTTTTGAGACTCTCATCAAGAATCGTGCTCTGGCGATACGGTAGCATCAATTTCCACGCGCCCATTCGTGATGAGAGTCCGGCCGCCGTAATTAGGCAGTCGCACCGCTCGCGCGAATGCCAGTGCTTCTCACTGACCGCGCCTCTATTTTCATCGGTCGTCGCCATGGCTATTTCATCACCCATTCTGCTCACCTCGCCAAATATCGAGAGTGTATTAAACCCGCTCACCGAAAATATTGATGGGCGTACCACTTTAATTAGTCTTTGCGGCGCCGGGGGTAAAACCAGCACCCTCTTCTGGCTGGCCGACTATTTCCATCAACAGGGCAAGAAGGTGCTGCTCACCACCAGCACCCGGATGTTTCTGCCCGCCCCCTCCCCTCGGCGCACCCTGCTGATCGAGGCCGACCCCATCCGGCAGCTGACCCGCTGCCAGGCCCTGCCCGATGAACCGATGCAGCTGGTGCTGTTCAGCCACCTCGATCGGGCCAGCGGCAAGGCGGTGGGGCCGAGCCCCCAGCAGATCGATCTGCTCAAGGGGCAGCAACGCTTCGACATCATCCTGGTGGAGGCGGACGGCGCCCATCACAAGTTATTGAAAGCGCCCGCTTTGCACGAACCTTGCATTCCTCGGCACAGTGATTGGGTGATCGCCTTGGTGGGCGGCGCCATGGTGGGCGCCAGCGCCGACCCGGCGCAGATCCACCGCTGGGCCGAGTTCCAGGCCCTGTGCGGGATTGCGGCCGGTGAACGGCTCGACTGGGCCCTGTTTGAGCGGCTCATCGCCCACCCCGAGGGGGCGTTCAAAGGCACCCCGCCCGGGGCGCGCCGGGTCTGGTTTATCAATGGCGATTATCAAAATGAGCAGCAGTGGCTACCCGCCCTGATATACCTGCTGCAACGTCACCCCGAGCTCCACGCCATCTGGCAGGGGGCCGTGCGTGAACCCGGTGCCATTCACCATGTTTGCTGTCGGCCTGCCCCCGAAGCCGCGCAGTCGCTGACCCGTTAAGGATGATACGAGGTACCTTATGAATCTGTTTGCACACGCTGCCCGACTGGAGCAGGAGAACACCCCCTTTGCCATGGCCCAGATCATCGAGAGTCGCGGCTCCACCCCGCGCCATCAGGCCCAGATGCTGGTGATGGCCGATGGCCGGATCCTCGGCACCATAGGCGGCGGCATGATAGAGCGGCTGGTGATAGAGGAAGCCGTGGCCGCCATTGCCGAGCGCAAACCGCGTATCTTCCACGGCCGGATGGCCCGCAACGGCGAACATGCGGTGGGCTCGGATTGCGGCGGCGCCATGTCGGTCTATATCGACGTCTACGGCCTGCGCCCCCGCCTGGTACTGATCGGTGCCGGTCACGTCAACCGGGCGCTGGCCCATGCCGCGGCGCCGCTGGGCTTTGATATCCACGTGGGGGATTGCTTCGAGGGGAGCCTCAGCCAAGATCGTTTCCCGGCCGGCACCCATCTCAAACAGGCCGACACCATCAGCGCGGTGATCGAGCAGCTTGCCATCGAGCCCGCCAACTTCGTCATCATCGCCACCAACCATCAGGACAAGGAGGCACTGGATCGGCTCATCAGTCGTCCCCTCACCTACCTGGGGCTGCTCGCCAGCAAGCGCAAGGTGCAGACTTTCACCCAGGCGCTGCGCCAGCAAGGGGTGAGTCAGGCCCAACTGCAGCGGCTGCACGCCCCCATCGGCTACAACATAGGTGCCGAGACCCCCGAGGAGATCGCCATCAGCATCCTCGCCGAGCTGCTTCAAGTGAAAAACGGCAAAGCGGGTGGTCTGATGCAGGATGATGTGCGCCTCAAACGGGATCAGCTGGTGGTGATGCGCGGCTCCGGCGATATCGCCACCGGGGTGGCGCTGCGCCTCTACCATGCCGGCTTCAAGGTAGTGATGCTGGATCTCGACAAGCCGACCGTGATCCGCCGCACCGTCGCCTTCGCCCAGGGGATGTTCGACGGTGAAACCCGCGTCGAGGGGGTACGTGCCAAGCGGGTGGAGAGCGTCGAGCAGGCGTTCGAGCAGCTGGATCGGGGCATTATCCCGCTGCTGGTTGACCCCGACTGCGCCACTCTTGCCGAACTCAAGCCCCGCTATCTGGTGGATGCCATCCTCGCCAAGCAGAATCTCGGTACCCACAGGGAGATGGCTCCCATCACGGTGGCCCTCGGCCCGGGGTTTGAGGCGGGCCGCGACTGCGATGCGGTGATCGAGACCAACCGTGGTCACCATCTGGGGCGGGTCATCTATCAGGGCCCTGCCCAGCCCAATACCGGCATTCCCGGGGTGATCGAGGGGCACTCCGCCCGCCGGGTGGTGCGCGCCCCCGTCGCCGGCGTGATGAAGAGCCTGATCAGGCTCGGCGATCTGGTGCAGGAGGGAGACGTGATCGCCCATGTGGGGGACGCCCCCATTATCGCGCCGCTCTCTGGCATGGTGCGGGGGCTGCTCAGCGATGGCATCGAGGTGACCGTCGGCTTCAAGATCGGTGACATCGACCCCAGAGGCGAGCGGGCCGATCCCACTACCGTCTCTGACAAGGCGCGCGCCATCGGCGGCGCCGTGCTGGAGGCCATGATGCATCTGGCCCAGCGCAGATAAGAGAGTGTTCTTAAAACCAGAAGGGCCCGCCATGATGGCGGGCCCTTTTCCATTCTTGTTCCTCTAATCAGCTTAGCCCTGCTTGACCCGGGTCTCCCCCGCCACCGACACCACAGAGCGCTTGCCCTTGCGGCTGATAACGATAAGCGCCAGCACGATAAGGGCGATGCCGCTCCCCTCCACCGGCCCCGGGTTTTCACCGAGCAGCCACCAGGAGAGCAGCACGCCGCTCACCGGCACCGCCAGGGTACTGAGCCCGGCGATCCCCGCCGGCAGCTTTTTCAGCACGAACAGCCAGAGGCTCCAGGCCAGCGCGGTAGCGAAGATGGCGCTGTAGGCAAGCGCACCAAACACATAGGGCTGCCAGTCGATGGGGCGCTCCGGCACCAGCGCCGCCACCAGCGCCATCACCAGGGTGGCGTAGATCATCTGCCAGGTGGTGAGGGACATCAGATCCACCGCGGGGTGGCGGGCATACATCCGCTTGGCAATGATGGCGCTGATCCCCCAGCAGATGCCGGAGGCAATCCCCAGCAGCGCGCTCTTCATGGAATCCAGGTGTAGCTGCCAGGGCTCGATCACCAGCAGCAGGCCGCAGGCGGCTACCCCGACCGCCAGATAGTGCAGCTTGCGCATCCGCTCACCTAAAAAGAGCGCCGCGAAGATCACCACCCAGAACGGCATGGTGTAACTCAAAATGGCCACCTTGCCCGCCCCGCCGCTGATGAGTGCCCACTGGGCCAGCCCCACCATGCCGCAGGTCTGGAACAGGGCGATGGCGAGGGTATAGCGAAACGGGGTGGGCCTGAGATAACGGCGGCCGCGCAGGCACTGCACCAGCAGCAACACCAGGAATCCGCACAGGCAGCGCAGGGCGGTGAACTCGAACGCCCCCGCGTAGAGCATCACCTGCTTCATCACGATCCAGCTGTAACTCCAGATGGCGGTGAGCAGGACCAATCCCCCCAGCGCCGCCATGTTCAACTTGCTATTCATTGTGCTGCCTTGTTGCTGCGGTCGGTGCGTCCGCCATTCGGGGCGCCATCTTACTCCTCTGCCGCCCCCCTGCCCACCGCGGATAAGAGCTGGCCGGCCCATGCTTCCCTCTGCCAATCCCTGGTACCAGCCAACAGAAAGGGGGCCGACGGCCCCCAGGTTACAACCTTGCTCGCCCCTACTGGCTTATCAGGGTGCCGGTCTTGCCGGCAATGCCGTCGGCGGCCTTCTCCAGCAGGGTGATGAGGGATTTGCGCCCCGCCATGGAGGTGGCGAACGAGAGCGCCGCCTCCACCTTGGGCAGCATGGAGCCTTTGGCAAACTGCCCCTGCTCGATAAAACGCAGGGCATCCCCCACGCTCAACTGATCGAGCCACTGCACATCGGGCTTGCCGAAGTTGATGGCGACCTTCTCCACCGCGGTGAGGATGATCAGCATGTCGGCGTCAATGAGCTCCGCCAGCCTGGCACTGGCCCAATCCTTGTCGATCACCGCGCTGGCACCGCGCAGGTGATTGCCCTCCCGCAGCACCGGAATGCCGCCGCCACCGACGGTGATCACCACCTGACCGGCGGCCAGCATGGCAGAGACGGTCTCCTTCTCGATGATATCGACGGGTTTGGGGGATGCGACCACCCGGCGATAGCCACGACCGGCATCCTCTTTGAGCCGCTCGCCCCTGGCCATCAATACCTCGGCCTCCTCCTTGCTGAAGAAGCCGCCGATGGGTTTGCTCGGGTCGAGGAAGGCGGGATCGTTTTTATCCACCTCAACCTGGGTCACCAGGGTGGCCACCGGTTTGTGGATACCGCGCTCCAGCAAGGCCTCGCGCAGGGCGTTTTGCAGGTCATAGCCGATGTACCCCTGGCTCAGGGCCACGCAGACCGACATGGGCAGGTGGGGCGCCTTGGGATCGTGGCGGGCCGCCACCTCGAACGCCTGCTGGATCATCCCCACCTGCGGGCCGTTGCCGTGGGTTACCACCACCTCGTGCCCCTGGGCAATCAGGTCGGCAATGGTGCCCGCCGTGCTCTGCACCGCCTTCATCTGCTCGGGCAGGTTGTTGCCCAGCGCATTGCCGCCAAGGGCCAGTACGATTCGCTGTTTCATCTTGTTATCTCCAGTGAGGGGACAAGCCGGCGCGATACCGGCCCACCTTTCGTTGTTCACATAAGCTTGCGGGTTAGCCTGTTTCGAACGGATTGTCAGCCGGCCACTGTGGAGCAAGGCGATTGCAGCTCCGGCGCCAACGCCGGATCAAACGGCGCTCTGGCCAGAAAGCGGCCATGACCGCGTCGCCCCAGAAACTCGCCGTCGCGGGCCACGATCTCGCCGCGACTCAGGGTCATCCTGATCCGACCGGGGCAGCGCATCCCCTCGTAGGGGCTGTAGTCACCGTTGTCGTGTAGCGCGGCGTGACGGATCAGTGTCTCGCCACGGGGATCCATCAGCACCAGATCGGCGTCAGACCCAAGTTGCAGGTTGCCCTTGCGCGGCCAGAGGCCAAACAGGCGCGCCGAATTGGCGCTGGTGAGCGCCACGAAGCGCGACGGCGAGATGCGCCCGCCGAGCACTCCATGGGTAAACAGCAGCAGCATGCGGTTCTCGACCCCGGGCAAGCCGTTGGGGCAGCGGCTGAAATCGCCGCCTGACAGGGTCATGCGCTGGGCGTGGGAGAAGTTGCAGTGATCGGTCGCCACCGTGTCGATATCGCCCGCAGCGATACCAACCCACAGCTTGTCCTGCTCGCGGCGTGAGCGCAGCGGCGGGCTCAGCAGATAGTCGACCCCGTTCTCCTTGTAATAACACTGCTCATCGAGCAGCAGATATTGCGGGCAGGTCTCCACCCAGACCGGCTGGCCCTGGCGGCGCGCCAGTTTCAGATACTCCAGCCCCAAGCCATTGGAGAGATGGACGATATAGAGGGGGGCATCCACGGCCAGCCGGGCCAGGTTGATCATGCGCCCTATGGCCTCGGCCTCGCACTCGAGGGGGCGGCTCAAGGCATGGTAGTAAGGGGCCGTGTGACCGGCGGCGAGCAAGGCGGCGCGCCGCTCGGCGATGGCGGCGTCATTCTCCGGGTGGACGGCGGTCAATGCCCCCACCTCTTTGAGGCGCGTCAGCGCACGCAGCACGTCTGTGTCCCCCAGCTTGTACTGGTAGGTGAGGTAGAGCTTGAAGCTGCTCACCCCCGCCTCCACCATGCAGGCCATCTCATGGAGGATGGCGTCATCCACGTGCTGCACCACGCCGTGAAAGCCATAGTCGATCACCGCCTGATCGGCGGCATAGTCGTGATAGCGGGCCAGCTGGTGATGCAGGTTGCATCCCGCCGGGCCAAATCCCATGTGATCGATGATGGTGGTGGTGCCCCCACAGGCGGCGGCACGGGTACCGCTGAAAAAGTCATCGCAACTGCGGGCAATCCCGACATCGATGTTGAAGTGGGTATGGACGTCGATACCGCCCGGCATCACGTAGCAGCCACTGGCATCGATCAGCTCGGTCTCGCCATCGGGCTCGATAGCGGCGGCCCGAGCGCGGATCACTCCGTCTTCGATCAGCAGATCCTGACGATATTCTCCCTGTGCATCCACCAGCACGCCGTTCTTGATCAGCCGTTTCATCCCCACCCCCTCGCACATCAGCTCGCGTCAAACAGCAAGGCCCCGCCTCAACATAGACGGGGCACTGGCCACACGTGCAACAGCCGGACGGTGATGGCCATCACCGTCCGGCAGACCCCTTACTTGTCCAGCTCGGCCAGATAGAGCATGGGGATCACGGCGTACATGGCGGCGCACTTGACCAGATGCTCCTTCCAGGTCTTCTCGTTCGGCGCGTGGGCCTCCGGCTCTTTACCCGGGCCAAAACCGATGACCGGAATACCGTGGCGGCCCATGATGGAGACCCCGTTAGTCGAGAAGGTCCACTTGTCCACCACCGGCGCCTTGTTGAACAGCTGGGTGTACGCCTTGGAGAGGGTCTTGACCGTGATGTGATCCTCTTCCACCTTCCAGGTCGGGAAGTAGCACTCGGTCGGATAGACCAGGCCGGTGTAGGCCGGACGGTCGTACTGGTACATGGAGACCTCGGCACCGGCGGCTTGCACCGCAGGCAGGGCGCGGATCTCGTCGAGCGCCCCTTGCCAGGTCTCGCCCCAGGTGAGACGGCGGTCGATGGAGACGGCGCAGCTGTCCGCCACGGCGCAGCGGCTTGGCGAAGTGAAGAAGATCTCGGAGACGGTCAGGGTGCCCTTGCCGAGGAAGTCGTCGTTGCCGAGGTTGTGGCTGAGTTCCTGCAATTCGCCGAGGATAGGGCCCATCTTGAAGATGGCGTTGTCACCGCGCTCCGGCGCGGAGCCGTGGCAGCTGACCCCCTGCACCTCGACGCGGATCTCCATGCGCCCGCGCTGGCCGCGATAGATGTTGCAGTCGGTCGGTTCGGTACTGACCACGAATTCAGGGCGGATCTTGCTCTGCTCGATGATGTACTGCCAGCAGAGGCCATCGCAGTCCTCTTCCTGTACGGTACCGGTCACCAGCAGGGTGTATTCATCTTCCAGCCCCAGATCCTTGATGATCTTGCCGGCGTAGACCATGGAGGCCATGCCCCCTTCCTGATCCGAGGCGCCGCGCCCGCCGATGATCTCGTGATCCTCCATCCCCTCATAGGGGTCGAAGGTCCAGTTGGCCATGTTGCCGACCCCCACGGTATCGATGTGGGCATCCATGGCGATCAGGTGCGGGCCGTGGCCAATATAGCCCAGCACGTTGCCCATGGGGTCGATCTCGACCTTGTCAAAGCCAACCTTCTCCATCTCCTGCTTGATGCGCAGCACCACCCGCTCTTCATCGCAGCTCTCACTCGGGATGGCGATCATGTCGCGCAGGAACTGAGTCATCTCGGCCTTGTACTGGTAGGCCTTCTCCAACACCATTTCAAACGGAATTTGCTTGCTCATTGTGATTCTCCATAACAGCTGAGAGTGCGCGACCTGTTCATCGGCAGCGCCCTGTGCCCGTTACCGCGCCCCGTTGGCGAGGCGCGATCAGTTCTTCAATTCGTGTCTCTGTTCTCGCAGGGATTAGTCGCAGGCGGGGTGCTTGCCTTCCCACACCACTTCCCGGTAATGGGCCACATCGGTGTCCCCTTCGGTGTTGATCACCAGCACCACCGACTGCTCATCGAGCCCCAGCCGGGCCATCAGCGCCGCGCGATCCGGGTGGTGGCGCACCGCCGCCAGCACGCCGGTGCCGACCGAGCCGGATTCGCCGGAGATGATACGGGGATCATTGCCAAGGGGGTTGCCGAGCACGCGCATGCCGAGCGCCGACACCTTGTCGTGACAGGAGATGAACTGGGTAGTGCAGCCGCGCAGCACAGGCCAGCCGAGGGGATTGGGTTCGCCACAGGCGAGACCGGCCATGATGGTGCGCATGTCGCCCCCCACGTTGACCATCTCCCCCGCCACGCCGGAGCGGTAGATGCAGTCGGCCTGATCCGGCTCGACGACTATGCTGTGCAGGTTCTTCGCCCCGAAGCAGTCCACCAGATAGCCGAGCACGCCGCCCGCCAGCGCCCCGACCCCGGCCTGCAACAGCACGTGGGTGGGCTGTTTGATGCCCATGGCCTGCATCTGCTCGACCGCTTCGTCGGCCAAGGTGGCGTAGCCCTGCATGATCCAGGTCGGGATCCTGGTGTACCCCTCCCAGGCGGTGTCCTGCACTATGTACCAGCCGCGCTCCTCGGCCATCTTCATGGTCAGGCGCACTGTGTCGTCGTAGTTCATGTCGGTGACGATGCACTCGGCCCCCAGCGCCAGGATGTGGTCCACCCGCTCCTGGGCCGAGCCCTTGGGCATGTAGACCACCGCATGCTGACCCACCTGCTTGGCGGCCCAGGCGACGCCACGACCGTGGTTGCCGTCGGTGGTGGTGGCGAAGGTCATCGGCTCCTTGATGGTGCGCTTGATGAGATCGAAGGTGAAGTCCTCCACCGCCACCCCGTATTTTTCACAGAGCAGGTTGGCGATGGCGTAGACGCCACCCAGCATCTTGAAGGCGTTGAGGCCAAAGCGTTTGGACTCATCCTTCACCAGGATGTTCTTCACCCCGATATAGGCGGCAAGCGCCTTCAGATCGCACAGGGGGGTGGGCTCATAACCGGCCAGTTTTTTATGAAAGGCGCGGGCCTTTTGCGCCTCGGCACAGGAAAACAGGGGCAGCGACTCACCGGTAAAGAAACGGTTATCGGCAATCTCCATCTTCAGGGAAAATTGGGACATGAATACCTCGCAAAGAGTCATCTCGCCGGGGATCATCGAGTGAAAAGCGCCCCGGGGAGAGAACCCGTGACAATCATTGCGTGATGACGACGGCCGGGCGGGACTTATTTCCCGCCCGGCCAGGCCATTATTTGACGCGTTTTTGCGCCTCTTTTATCAAGCCTTCGAGGGCGGCGCCCGGTGCCGAGAATTTACGGGCGACAATCATGGCGGCGATAATATAGGGCTTCCAGCTCGCCTCTTTATAAGTGGCGATCCGGTATTTCTCGAATACCCCTTCACTCACTTCCCCTTCCTTGCAGGAGACGCCGGAAATATCCGCCGGCAGGCAGTGCATATAGAGCGCTTCACCCCCCTTGGTAAGGGCCATCATCTCTTCGGTGCAGTGCCAATCCTTGTGCTTGGCGTTTTGCGCCAGGCAATGCTGCTCCAGCTCCTTGAGGCCGGCGTGGTCATTGGCCCGCAGCAACTCGGTGCGTTGCTCCATCACCTGATAGGGCGCCCAGGACTTGGGATAGACGATATCGGCATCCTTGAACGCCTCTGCCATGGAGGTAACCTGGCGGAAACTCCCGCCGGAGGCCTTGGCATTCTCCCTGGCCACCTCGATCACGTCCGGGATCAGGTCATACCCCTCCGGGTGGGCCAGGGTCACGTCCATGCCAAAGCGGGTCATCAGGCCGATGATGCCCTGCGGCACGGAGAGCGGCTTGCCGTAGCTCGGCGAGTAGGCCCAGGTCATGGCAATCTTCTTGCCCTTGAGGTTCTCGAGGCTGCCGAAGTGCTCCTGCAACCAGGCGAGATCAGCCATGGACTGGGTCGGGTGATCAATGTCGCACTGCAGGTTGACCAGCGCCGGGCGCTGGGGCAGCACCCCCTTCTCGAACCCTTCGTCGAGCGCGGCGCCCACTTCACGCATGTAGGCGTTGCCGGCCCCCAGGTACATGTCGTCGCGAATGCCGATGGCATCGGCGCAGAAGGAGATCATGTTGGCGGTTTCACGCACCGTCTCGCCGTGGGCAATCTGGGACTTGCCCTCGTCCAGATCCTGCTGGGTCAGGCCCAGCAGGTTGAGGGCGGAGGCGTAGGAGAAGCGGGTACGGGTGGAGTTGTCACGAAACACCGAGATGCCAAGACCGGTATTGAACAGCTTGGTGGCGATGTTTTCGGCACGCAGTCCCTTGAGGGCCTCGGCCAGTTTGAGCACCAGCGCCAGCTCCTGAGGGGTCTGCTCCCAGGTCAGCAGGAAATCTTTTTCATGCAGGTTGGACTTGAGTTCATTGATCTCTTTGATTAACTGGTTCACTGCTTTCATCGTTAGCCCCAATCTGTTGATGAGAAATGCATTGCTCCCCTTCCACTCACAGGTCACCGAAACAAGGGCCATTGGGTGAGTTCATCGGTCAGCGTCAAATAAGGGCAATCAATAAGTGTGCCAACGCATAAATAAGCGGGAAATAACCAGAAAAGGCGTCTTGAATGTGAGCCGGCGCACAGCCTGAGGCTATATGGCGCCCCGCCAAGGCAGGTGAGTCGGCTTATTTTCCAGCTGATGGCTGAACGCTGCTGAAATAGCGCGAGAATAGTGCGAGAAGAGACGAAGCCGGCCCTGATAATTATCAGTCCGGCTATCACCAGCACCTGCCAATTGATAGAAAGCAGGGCCACATTCTCATAATGATAACGCCGCGATTGTCGGTCGCGGCGCGGTCAAACGGGGCCGCCAGGCGACCCGAAGCGGGATCAGGCCTGCACGGCTATCTCGTACTTCTTTATCTTGCGATAGAGGGTGGCGATGCCGATCCCCAGAGCCTGGGCGGCCAGCTTCTTGTTGCCAAGGCGCTGCAGGGTCTCCTCTATCATCTGCTTTTCCATGTTCTCCAGCCCGTTTTCGCCAAGTGGCAGCGCCAACCCGCGCTCGACCTGGCCGGCAGCCGACTCTGGCAGGCTTGCCTCTGGCGATGACCAGGGCGTCCCGCTAGCCGATGCCGGGTTGCCAGCGGCAGGGCTGAGCGCAGGGTCGGCCAGCACACCATGGGGATAAGGGTCGGGTGAGAGCGGCATACGCGCGATCTGCGCCGTGCTCCGAGGCGGCTCGTCCGTCCCACTGCGCTGGTTGCGCAGGATATTGGGGGGCAGCAGGATGCTCTCGATCACCTCCCCCGCCTGCACCACATTCACCAGGTACTCGATGAGGTTGCTGAGCTCGCGCACGTTGCCGGGCCAGCGGTAGCCCTCCAGCAGTGCCATTACCTCCGGGCTCAGCCCCGGATACAGCAGGCCGATGCGGCTGGTGTGCAGGTTGAGGAAGTAGTGGGTCAGCAGCGCCACGTCCCCCTCCCGTTCGCGCAGGGGCGGCAGGTGGATGGGAATGACGTTGAGGCGATAGAAGAGATCCTCGCGAAACTTGCCCTCGGCGATGTACTGCTCCAGATGCTGGTGGGTCGCGGCTATGATACGGATGTCCACCGGCACCGGCCGGCTGGCGCCGATGGGGGTCACTTCCCTCAGCTCCAGCACCCGCAGCAGCTTGGCCTGCATGGTGAGCGGCATGTCCCCTATCTCGTCGAGAAACAAAGTCCCCTGCTGGGCGGCCTGGATCAGCCCCTGCTTGCCGGTGCTGGAGGCGCCGGTGAAGGCCCCCTTCACGTAACCGAACAGCTCGCTCTCGAGCAGCTGCTCGGGGATGGCGGCGCAGTTGATGGCGATGAAGGGCTTGTCGCGGCGCGGGCTGAGCCGGTGGATGGCGCGGGCCACCACCTCCTTGCCGGTGCCGCTCTCGCCGCACACCAGCACGCTGGAGGGGCTAAGGGCGATGCGATGGAGCAGCTTTTTCAGGGCCCGCATCGGCTTGCTCTCCCCGATCAGCATGCTGACTCCCTCGTCGGGCTCCAGCGGCTGACTCGGCGTACCGTGGGACTGGTGAAACGCCATCAGAAACAGCTGCTGGCCCTGCACGTGGTGCAGCTGGCCGATGATCAGCTCCTGACGATCCCCCAGAGTGACGATGTGCTGCAGATGACCGGTCAACCCCTGCTGGGCAAAGGTGAGCGGGCGCAGCCCTATCTCGCAGCCCAGCAGCGCCTCCTGCTGGCAGTTGAGCTGCTTGAGCGCCACCTCGTTGGCGTAAAGCAGCTGGCTCTTCTCGTCGAGCAGCAGGCAGCCCTGATCCATGTGGTTCATCAGGCTGAGGAAGACCTTGTTGACCCCGTCCGACAGCCCGCGCGAGTCGAGCAGCTTGGCGACGAAGATGCTGGAGATGTGCTGCACATAGTCGCACACCTCCTGCAGGTTGTTGTTGAGGCGGGCCTGCTGCTCCGGGTTGAAGGCCACCAGGCTGATCACTCCGATGCAGTTCTCCTCCACCATGATGGGCACCCCGAGAAAGGCCCGCTCCCGGCAGCTCTCCTTGCAGCTGCACCCCTCACAGACCGGATCCTCGCTGGTGTGGGTGACGATCTTCTCGCGCTGATGCTCGATGACGTAGCGCAACAGGCGGGAGTCCCCCTCCAGCTGGCGACCGAAGAACTTGCCGTAAGGGCCGGTTCCCGCCACCCGCACCATGTTGGCGTCCACGATTTCCACTTCCAGTTGCAGCACGCTGGCCAGCATCTTGGCAAAGCGCAAAATGGTGGGCTGGATCTGCATCAACAAACATTGGTTACTGACGGACATCATGTTGTAAATCCCCTGGCTCCCACCCCGGGTGGGATTCATGCTGGCCAGATACTATGCCAATTCGGCAGCAACGACTTCGCCGAGGATCACGAAAAGGGAACTTGCACCCGCCCCGCATCCCGGAGTGAGAGCTGGCGCAGCATCTCAATGGGAATCCTTCATTTTCTATTTGTAGGATAAAATTTTTATTTAGCATTCAAAGCGATGAGCTATTTTTACACCAGTTTTTATGTATGAAGAGTTGGTCGAAGCGATCGAACTGAGGCCCTAACGAAATACGATTATCAGCAAAGAGAGCCTGGCTGTATTCCATGACTTTCCCAGCGAAACAGAAAAAGGGAACGCCGATTAGAGCAGTGGCCATTTTATTCACACATTAAGTTGTGCCAATGCCGCCCCCCTAGATCCAACTGCCATGTGTGAGTCCCTTATCGTGACCGAATTAACAATGTCATCAATTTGCCATTGAACAGGCATGAATTGGGTATACATTACTTCTCTGCGTGTTTTTTGTAGCCATATGGAGATATGTAATGAGCAAGGAAGCTATCTATAAAAATCTGGAATCTTTGGCACCGGTCGTAAAGGTACTCGGGGAAGTGGACAAAGCCTTAAACGATAAGGAACGAATTGATTCTGACAGTGATGATATCAAGGAAGTGCTGGCTGCCGCTGGCGGTGTCGGTGCTGGTGCGGGTATTGGGTTTGCAGGTCTTTATTTCGGCGGCATGACTGGTCTCTCTGCTGCTGGCATCACCTCTGGTCTGGCTGCAGCTGGCGGCCTCGTGGGTGGCGGTATGGCGGCAGGCGTAGCTGTTCTGGCGGCACCTGCAGTGCTGCTGGGTGTTGGCGCTTACGCTTTAGTATCACAACGTAACAAACGCAAGTTGAAAGAAAAGAAAGAGATGTTGCTGCAAGAAGCGATGAAAAAGCAGAACGCCATCATTTCAGAACTGCGCAAATCCTCAGACGACAACAAAGCAAGGGCAGACTATCTGACCAAACTCAACACACTCCTGCAATCAATCATCATTGACCTTGAGGGTGACTTGAAGGTGGCTGCCTGATGAGCAATGACAAGGGTGATTATCTCACCGATGGATTGAGGGTTGCAGTTCATCACAAGCAAATGCTTGATCAACTGGGCTCCGAACATGATCAGCAGCTTCATAGCCTCGATGCTGCGATCAACTCCAGTGAAGCCTTGCTCCGACGCTTGGGTAAGGCATTACCGGTAAAAGACTCCAGCACGTCAAACTCTTTGCACGTAATTACCCCTGTCAGGACAAAATCATGGGAAGAAATCCTTGCAGAGGCTAAACAAGCAATACCTGGTGAGGTCGATTTTAATGATGTACTGACGCCAGCGGAAATTGATGCTGTATTGGCAAAACATCAGAAACTCGGTGAGCACCTGGGTTGGCTCGGCAGCCTTGATCGATACGATGTTGCACTGGCTGTTTCTGCGGGCATCCTCTCCGGGCTTACCGATATCTTTCTTGTCCAGGTGCCCGCACATCCGGGATTTTTGGGTAGTCCTGCTTCGGAAGGGGGATGGTTATCCAACAAGGTCAAGGAGCTTTTTGGCGAAGTTCTGCCACCAGAAAAGATCAAAGAGCTTGAAGGGTTGTACAAAGTCTCTTTCGATCCCTCGACTAGTAGTGACCTGAAAGAAACTGTTGCTGGATTGGGCCCTCACACTCATCGTTACCAATCATTGGGACATGACCCCATTCTAGGTTTCATTTTTGGGGTCAAAGATGTGTTGTGCGGTGAATTTACTGCCATTGATAAGTTTGGCAACGTGATTGTCCAACAAACTGCTGCGCCATTACTGGAGGGTGAGCATTTTATTATAAGGCTCCTGGAGGCCATCAGAAAAGTTGGCGGTCATCTGGCATCAGATGTAGCAACACCAGCAGGCCTGCCCGCCCCCCTGATGCCCCTTCTCTCTTTCTTTCAATTCGGAACGATAGGAAAGCAAGGTTACACCATCGCTGAAGTTGCAAGACAGATGTATCGCAGTGGATACGACCTGCGTCATTTCATTGCGGCCTCAGTGCCATTGGCGATCAGTGAATTGATTGTTCGGCTTGGCTTTATGGTTAGAAAGCTCAATGCGGGAGCGACACTGGCCGAGGCATTTCCCAATGCAGCGCATCCGCAACTTCGTCGCCAGCTGCTGATTGCACATGGGGTGGCAGGAGTGATCAATGCAGGCAAAGTAACAGTGACCAGCAACCCCTTATCTATTAGCTGGCCACTCGTTTTAACGCTGCTGCGCTACGGTATGCCAGAAATGATGTATTTGATTTATGGCCAAGAAAAAGAGAGAGCAAAGCTGGTTGAGACCGAGATAATGGCTGACTACAGAGCCATTCATCAGGAGCTTGATACACAGCTTAAGATGCTCCCTCACATCGTGATATAGGCTGGTAAAATGCAGCCCCGCATCGCGGGGCTTTCTTCAAGGTAAATATATTATCTTGCAGACCATTTTTTCAGCGCTTCCAGCACTTTGAAGGCCAAAGGCGCATCCAGCCATCCACGCCGTCATCCGTTGTATCCAGTGGTTTAATGCATTCTTCGATCTAATCCTTCGACTCCAAAGCTGGACAACCTTGACTTGCTCAAAGTTACTGACTCTGATTTAACAACAGAAGGGCTATAGCTTCGATTAGCGAAGTGCAATCGGACTCTCGTAGTAGCGCCCTCAAGCGTCCTTTTTATTACTGAACAGTCTCAACCACTCAAATGCAGGGCCAGCCAGACTGCCAGCGGGATCACCAGGACCGAGAGCGCATTGCCGCCGAGCACGATACTGGCTACCTTCTCGGGCTGGCACTGGTACTGCTCGCACAGCATGTAGTTGAGCACCGCCGGCGGCAGTGCCACCGACAGCATCAGGAGCGGGACCCAGGCCGGTTGCAGCGGCAGCAGCCAGACCGCCAGACCCAGGGAGATGCCGCCGGCCAGCAGATAGAGCAGGTTGCACTTGAGGGCGAGCCCCAGGTGATCCAGCTCCCCTTCCATCAGCCGGATACCCAGGGCAAACAGCATCAAGGGCACCGAGATCTGGCCGAGCAGGGAGGCGCTGGTCACCAGGTATTCGGGCAGCGCAATGTGCAGATTGGCCACCAGCAGGCCCGCCAGGGCGGCCCACAGCACAGGGCTTTTCAGCCAGAGCCAGCGGGAGGTGTTGGCCGAGAGGATGAACATGCCCACCGAGAAGTGGAGCAGGTTGGAGAGCACGAAGAGGATGATGATGGCGCCCAGCTGCTGCTCGCCGAAGGCCAGCACCATCAGCGGAATGCCGAGGTTGCCGGTGTTGCGAAACATGGCGGGCAGGATCAGGGCCGGTCGGCTGATGCTGCTAAGCCTGAGCAGGGAGAGCAGCAGCCCCGGCAGCAGAATCACCAGGGCCCCCGCCGCGATGAGCGAGAGGTGGGCCATCAGATCCAGCGGGTATTTGACCAGCGCCGAGAACACCAGCGCGGGGGTAAACAGCTCGATATTGGCCCGATTGACATAGCCCAGCGCGCCGCCCGGACGCAACCGGCCGTAGAGGGCGCCAAGCCCCACCACCGCAAACACCGGAATGACGATATTGAGCAGCGCGCTGAACATGGGCGAGTCCTTTACAGTTCGCGGGCGGGGGTTCCCATCAGCAGCACGGGATCCAGGGTCACTTCCTGGCGACCGTTGCTCACCCAGAGCTGGCCGTCGGAGATGGTACAGGTGAGCTGCATGGTGCGCTCCACCATCTCGGTCAGCGGCAGGGTCTGGCTGTCGGAGAGCTCAATCACGGTGAGGTTGTCGTGCAGGCTGAGCTTGCCCTGGTTCTGCTTCCACCAGACGCTGGTGCCACGGCCACCGTAGAGGTAGAGCACCACATGACGGGAGCGGTTGCACGCCTTCTTGAGACGGCGCTCGTCGGGCTGGCCGAGCTCGATCCAGAGTTCAATCTCGTCGGAATAGTTCTTGCGCCAGAGCTCGGGCTCATCATCGGCAGAGAGGCCCTTGGTGAACTCCAGTCGCTCGGCGGCGTGCCAGGCGAAGGCCGCCAGCCGGATCATCATCCGCTCGTCGGTCTCGGAGGGGTGACGGGCCAGGGTGAGAGAGAAGTCCTGATAGAGATTGCGATCCATGTCGGACAGGCTGAGCTGAGCCTTGAATACGGTTGCCTTGAGAGCCATAGAAAACCTTGAATACCTTGGGAAGCGGGCCGAAACGAAAAACTGCGCGCCAGTGTAATCAAAATCGGCGTCAGGTTCGACCTCAAGCAGCACAGATTTGGCCCGGCTCGCGCAGATAACGGCCTGCCAAGGCTCAAAAAACAAATGCCAGTCCGAAGACTGGCATTTGGCGGTATGAACGAAAGAAGCGGATCACTTCTCGGCGGACTTGACCCCGAAGGCATTGAGCAGCAAGCAGCAGGTCACTGCCACCGCTACAAACCCGCTCAGGAAGATAAAGGGCATGGCCCCGTATCCCAATACAGTCCAGATGGTTTGTTCAAGCAGACTCATTATGTGTCCTTCATCCAGTGAAATGGGTGTCCCTTTCGTGACGGGGTTATTCCCCGTTCCTGATGATGCTATTTGACCCCAACCAGCGCCTGAGTCCTATGCCACCAAAGTAATAAATAGGGGGCTACTTTGCGTTGGATCAACAATTTATCCCTTGCCGAGGAAAAATATGGACGCAATTCAACCCGTTGTCAGCCTGCGGCCCTCTCCTCTCCCATTGCTGCGCCAAAAAGAAGGAGGCGACCCCGGGGTCGCCTCCTTGTCGGTTGCCTGTTGCCGCGAGCGGCGCACCCTCAGTAGAAGCGCTGCTGCTCGGCCGCCATCGCCTTGAGGCGATCGCAGGGGGCGAAGCGATCGCCATGGCGCTTCTGGTAGTGCTCAAGGCGCGCCACCAGGTGCTCGATGCCAAGGCTGTCCATGTAGCGGAACGGGCCCCCCAGGAACGGCGGGAAGCCGATGCCGAAGATGGCGCCGATGTCGCCATCGCGGGCCGAGGCCACCACGCCGCTGTCGAGCGCCATGGCCGCTTCGTTGAGCATCATCAGCACGCAGCGCTCGGCGATCTCCGCCTTGGCCTGTTTGGCCTGGGGGCTGACGCCCAAGATGCCGTAGACACTGTCGTCCACCTTCTTCTTGCCCTTGGCGGCTTTGCCGTAGAGGTAGAAGCCCTTGCCGTTCTTGCGCCCCTTGCGATCGTTTTGCAGTAGCTTGTCAAAGGCCGCCGGCGCCTGGAAGCGCTCGCCCCCCAGCTCTTTCTCGAGGATCGGGGAGATCTTGGCCCCCACGTCGATCCCCACCTCGTCCAGCAGGGTGATGGGGCCCACCGGGAAGCCGAAATCGAGCAGGGCACCGTCCAGCACCTCCACCGGCTCCCCTTCCAGCACCAGGCGCGCCGCCTCGTTCATGTAGGGGGCCAGGATGCGGTTGACGTAGAAGCCCGCCTCATCCTTGACCACGATGGGGGTCTTGCCCTGGGCCCGGGCAAAGGCCAGGGTGGTGGCAACCGTCTCGGCACTGGTGCCGGCGTGGGGGATGATCTCCGCCAGCGGCATCTTGTCCACCGGGCTGAAGTAGTGCAGCCCCACCACCCGCTCCGGGTGTGCCGCCGCCGAGGCGATCTGGTGGATAGGCAGGGAGGAGGTGTTGGAGGCAAACACTGTGTGCTCGCCGCATTCGCGCTCCACGTCCTGCACCATCTGGTGTTTGAGGGCTAGATCTTCGAACACGGCTTCCACCACCATGTCAACCCGGTGGAAACCGGAGTAGTCGAGGGTGCCGGTGAGCAGGCTCATCTGCTTCTCAAGCTCGCTGCGCAGGATATGACGGCGCTTGAGCTTCTTGGCCAGGATGTCGTAGCTGTAGCGCATGGCGTTGCCGATGCCGGCACTGGCCACGTCCTTGATCCGTACCGGTACCCCCGCCTTGGTGGCAGTAACGAAGGCGATGCCGCCCCCCATCAGACCGCCGCCCAGCACGGCGGCATGACCCACCTTGCGCGGCTCGGCCCCCTGATAGGTGACCTCCTTCTTCATCTCGGTGGTGGCAAAGAAGATGGAGCGCAAGGCGGCGGATTCGCTGGTCATCACCAGCTCGCCAAAGTGGCGGGATTCGGCGGCAAGGCCTGCCTGCATCCCCTCTTCCACTCCGATGCGCACCACCTCCAGGATCAGATCCGGGGCCGGGTAGTTGCCGCGGGTCTTCGCCTTCACCCCCTTGCGGGCCTGATCGAACAATACCTTGCGGCCAAGCTTGTTGGTCTCCAGCAGTTTGCCCTGCAAATCCCGCTTCAGCTCGTGACGGGGCTTGCCCTTCTTGGCCAGCTTGATGGCGGCCTCCAGCAGGATGGAGGGGGGCACCACATCGTCCACCAGCCCCAGTTTCTTGGCCTGCTTGGCCCGCACCTGCTTGCCGGTCAACATCAGATCGAGCGCCTTGGCCACCCCGATGAGGCGCGGCAGACGCTGGGTCCCGCCGGAGCCCGGCAGCAAGCCCAGTTGCACCTCGGGCAGGCCGAGCACCGTCTTGCCGTGATCGGTGACCACCCGGCCATGACAGGCCAACGCCAGCTCCAGCCCACCACCGAGACAGGGGCCGTGAATGGCGGCGATCACCGGAATGGGCAGCGACTCGATCTCGGCGAAGATCACCTGCCCTTCCCGCGACAGCGTCTCGGCATCCTTGGCGCTGGTACAGGCCGCCAGCATGCTGATGTCGGCGCCGGCGATGAAGGAATCCTTCTTGCCGGAGACCACCACCAGGCCGATCAGCTCTTTGTTGGCTTTCACCTCGGCCAGCACCGCGCGGATCTCCTCTACGAAGGCGGCTTTCAGGGTATTCATGCTCTCGCCCGGCACATCCATGGTGAGAATGCCGATGCCATCCTGGCGCACCGCCAGGGAAAAAGTCTTCTCGCTCATCACTCTACCTCCAACACCATGGCCACGCCGAGACCGCCCGCCGCACAGGCGGTGTTAAGCCCCAATCCTCCTCCCCGACGCCGCAGCTCGTGCAGGGTCTGGGTGATCATGCGCGCACCGGTCGCGGCAAAGGGGTGACCATAGGCCAGCGAGCCACCAAGGACGTTGAATTTGTCCATGTCCACTTCGCCGATGGCCTGCTCACGGCCCAGCTTGCTCTGGGCAAATTCGTGGCTGGCAAACATCTTGAGGTTGGCCAGGGTCTGGGCGGCAAAGGCTTCGTGCATGTCGATCAGAGTGAGATCGCTGAGCGTGATGCCGGCACGGTCCAGCGCCAGCGGGGTGGCGTAGGAGGGACCCATCAGCATGTCCTGCCACACGTCGATGGCAGAAAACGCGAAGCTGCGGATATAGCCGAGCGGCTCGAGACCGAGCTCGCGGGCCCGCCCTTCGCGCATCAGCAGCACGGCGGCGGCGCCGTCGGTAAGCGGGGTGGCGTTGGCAGCGGTGACGGAGCCGTGCAGCCGGTCAAACACCGGCTTGAGCTTGGCGTAGCTCGCCAGATCCGAACTTTCGCGGATGTTGTTGTCTCGCTCCAGCGGCGCCTTGTAGGGGGGCACGTGGGCGGTAAACACCTCGCCATTGAGCTTGCCATCGGCCCAGGCCTGGGCGGCCAGGGTGTGGGAGCGGTGTGCCAGCGCATCTTGCGCCTCGCGGCTGATCTGGTGGCTCTTGGCCATCTGCTCGGCGGTCTGGCCCATGGAGAGGCCGGTGGAGTACTCGGCCACGGCGGGCGGCACCGGCAGCAGATCCTTGACCCGCAGCTGACGCAAAATGTTGAAGCGCTGCTGCAGATTGCGCGCCTTGTTGAGATCCACCAGGGCGCGAGCCAGCTTCTTGCTCACCCCGATGGGCAGCACGGAGGAGGAGTCGGCGCCGCCGGCAATGGCGATGTCCACCGTGCCGGCCATGATGGATTCGGTGACGTTGGCGACGGCCTGGAAACTGGTGGCGCAGGCACGCGACACGCTATAGGCATCGGTGCTGACGCTCATGCCGGTGCCGAGCACGATCTCGCGGGCGATGTTGGGGGCTTCCGGCATCTGTACCACCTGGCCGAACACCAGCTGGTCGATGAGCTTGGGGTCGAGATCGGTGCGAGCGAGCATCTCGCTCACCACCAGCTTGCCCAGATCCACCGCAGGCACGCCGTGAAAGGCGGTGGCCTGCTTGGCAAAGGGAGTGCGCAAACCCGCCACGACGGCAATCCGTTCGCCCTGGCGAGTCGTCAGTTTCAATGGCTCTTTCATCCTGGCTCCTTGGTTAAACGAGAAGACTAAAAGGGAGAGGTCTGACCTCATTGCGCCACATCTTAACAATCCACTCACAAATTTCATACGGCTGATTGAAACTAAATTGCCGCCATCTTGGCCCCCTCCCTCGCCCTTGTGCGCCAACTGGAGTATAAAAAGATCAACTTCTATGAAAACAACGGGTTTATTGCATGGCAGCGGCCGAGTTCAGACAGCTTGGGGACTATCTTGGTAGTCAGATTCTGGGACAGGGCCCCCTCATCGAGGGGCTGCTGATCGCCCTGTTATGTGAAGGACATGTGTTGATCGAGGGCGCCCCCGGTCTTGCCAAGACCCGGGCCGTCAAGGCGCTGGCCGGCGCGGTGGAGGGGCGCTTCGCCCGCATCCAGTTCACCCCCGACCTGCTGCCCGCCGATCTCACCGGCAGTGAGGTGTTTCACCCCCAGGATGCCAGCTTCGTGTTTCAGCCCGGCCCCCTCTTCAACCACCTGGTGCTGGCGGACGAGATCAACCGGGCGCCGGCCAAGGTGCAATCCGCCCTCTTGGAGGCGATGGCCGAGCATCAGATCACCGTGGGCAAGAAGAGCTGGCGCCTGCCACCGCTCTTTATGGTGGCCGCCACGCAAAACCCGATAGAACAGGAGGGGACCTATCCCCTGCCGGAGGCCCAGCTCGATCGCTTCCTGCTCAAGCTGCTGGTGGACTACCCGAGCCCCGCCATGGAGCTCGCCATCCTCCAGCTCAACGCCCAGGGCGACACTCTGCCGGCGCCGCCGCTCACCCTGAGCCAGGCCGATCTGCTGGCGGCCCGCAGCGCGGTGCAGGCGGTGCAGATGCAGGGGCGCCTCGAACACTATCTGGTGCAGCTGGTCTGCGCCACCCGCCCTGGCAGCGGCCTGTGTCCGGAGCTCGAACCCCTGGTCGCGGTGGGCGCCAGCCCCAGGGCCAGCATAGGTCTGGCCAGGGCGGCCCGCGCCAGGGCCTGGCTGGCCGGGCGGGATTTCGTGCTGCCCGAAGACATTCAGCAGCTGGCGCCGGCCGTGTTGCGCCATCGCCTCATCCCCAGTTATCAGGCGCTGGCGGACAACCTCGACAACGAGGCGCTCATCACCCTGCTGCTGGATGCGATCCCATGCCCCTGAGCCCGCTCGCTCCCTCTGCGCAGGCCCTGCTGCCATGACGGACGCCGCCGATCCCCTCGCCCATCCAGATATCGCCCTGCCGCTTGCCAGGTTGCTGGCGATCAGGCAGTGGGCCCGGCAGGGGCCGCGCTCGTCCATTCAACCGGTGGCGCAGGGGCGGCTGGGCCGCACGCCGGGGCTCACCTTTCGCGAGCTGCGAGCCTATCAGGCCGGTGACGAGGTGCGCCACATCGACTGGCGGGTGACCGCCCGCCTCGGTCGCCCTTATACCCGCCTCTACAGCGAAGAGCAGGATCAGGCCCACTGGCTGCTGCTCGATCTCTCTCCGGCCATGTACTTTGGCTCTTGCCACCAGCTCAAGGCGCGCCTGGGTTGCGAGCTGGCCGCCGCCCTGCTCTGGCAAGGGGAAAAGCAGGCCAACACCCTGATCTGCCACGGCGTGGAGCCGCATCTGCAACACCAGCGTGGCCCGCTGGTGCCGCTGCTGGAGGCCCTCTGCCATCATTACCAGCTGGGACTATCGCGCACGCCGCCCCTCCACGCCCTGGCCCATACCCTGGCCCGGCTCAATTTGCCCCACGGCGCCAGATTGACTCTCATTACCGATCACAGCCCTCTCGATGAGGCGCTCTGCCGCCAATTGCAGCTGCTCGGTCGGCGCCACGACCTGCATTGCTGGCAAATTCGGGATCCGCTGGAGGCAGCCCTGCCCGCCCAGGGCCGCCTGGCGGTGCGCGCCGGCCAGCAGAGCGGCTGGCTCGAGGCCGGCGAAGCGGGGTTCGCCTGGCGCTATCAAGCAGCCGCCGAGCTGCTGGCCCGCCAGAGCCATCAGCAACTGCTGCCGCTGGTGCAGCGCCTCTACCGGCTCGACAACGGCCAGCCGCTGCAACGCCAGTGGCAGGAGGGGGCATGCCGCCAATTCTGAACTGGCTTGCCAGCGCCGTACCGGGCAGCAGCGTCCCCACCTCCCCGCTGGCGGCCCAGCTGCGCGACATTCATCCCGGCCCACCGCTGCAGCTCGCCTCTGATCCCCGCCTGCTGGGCTGGTGGTGGCTGCTGATCGCCCTGCTGGTCGGCACCTTGATCATCCTCGGCGTGCAGAGCCTGCTGCGTTATCGCCGCTGGCGGCGGCAGCTCGACTGGCAGGCCCCCGATCTGGTACCCAGGTTTCAGGCCGTGATGCGCGAGGCCGTGCTGCCGCGCTGGCCCGAGGCGGCCTCCCTGCAGGGCGAGCCCTGGCTCATCTTTCTTGATTCTTTGGGGCTTGATTCTCTGGGGGGCAGCCGTTTTCGCGAGCTGGCCCCGCACTGGTCTGCCTGGCTCTACGGCGGTCAAAGCCCGGATGCGCAGCAGCGCCAGGCGCTGCGCCGGGCCTACCTCGCCTGGGGACGTCACTGCATCTGCCCGCCAGCCTGGTTGCTGGCGCTGCGCACTCGCTGGCGGCGCGGGCGAAGCCTTACAAGAGATGCGCACATCCGGAGGCAGCCATGATCCTCGCCTGGCCCTGGTTTGCCCTGGCGCTGGTGCTGCCGCTGCTGGTGCGCTTCGGTCTGCCGCCCCGCCCCAGCGGCGCACACGACCCCGGTGTACTGAACCATGCCGGCTTTCCTCTGCTGCGCCCCCATGTCGGCCAGCCCCTGTGGCGGATGGCGCTGTGCTGGTGCGCCCTGGTGCTGGCGCTTTGCCGCCCCCAGTGGCAGGAGCCGCCTCAGGTGAGCTATCAGAGCAGCCGGGATCTCATCCTGGCGGTGGATCTCTCCGACAGCATGCGCACCCAGGACATGCTGGACGACGGGGAGCAAAAAGACCGGCTCAGCGCGGTGCGCCAGCAGATAGACAGGCTCATCGCCGCCCGCCCCGGCGATCGCATCGCCCTCATCGTGTTTGCCGATCACGCCTACCTGCTCTCGCCCCTGACCCAGGAGACCAACGCCCTGCTCGGCCTCACCCGTGAGCTCGATTTCGAGCTGGTGGGGCGCACCACCGCGCTGGGCGAGGCCATTCTGCTTGCTCGCCAGCACAAGGCTCCCAACCGCTCCACCGCCCTGTTACTGGTCACCGACGGGCGCAACACCGCCGGCAGCGCCGATCCCCTGAGCGAGGCCAAGCAGGCCGCCGCCGCAGGCATTCGCCTCTATACCCTGGGGGTGGGCGCCGATCCGGATACCTTTGCCGAGGCGATGGCCCCCGCGCTGGCCCCGGCTCAGAGCGATCCCAGCGCCGAGCTGGACGAGGCCCTCTTGCAGCAACTGGCCGAGGTGGGCCATGGCCGTTACTTCCGCGCGCGCACCCAGGGGGATCTCGAGGCCATCAATCAGGCGCTGGATACCCTGGAGCCCGTCGCCACCGCGCAGACCCGCTATCGCCCCAACCTGGAGCTCTACCCCTGGCCGCTGGCGCTGGCCTGGCTGCTGCTGAGCTGGCCCACCCGGTTGCGCTGGCCAGCGCGGCTGACTCGCAAGGCCCGGCCTGATCAGCCGTCCCGAGGCGCCCCATGATGGAGCTCACCCTGCTGCGCCCGCTCTGGTTGCTGACCCTGCTGCCCTGGTTGTGGCAGGGGTGGCGCCGTCGCCACCAGCCCCCGCTGCTGGCCCCCGCCATGCAGGCCTATCTGCTGCCGGGACAGCGGCGCCAGCGCCCCTGGCTCTGGCTGGCCTGCCTGCCGGTGATCCTGGCCTTGAGCGGCCCGGCCCTGCGCCAGCAGAGCCTGAGCGTGCCAAGCCCCGCCCTCGACATCTGGCTGCTGGATCTCTCCCGCTCCATGCTGGCCACCGACCTGCTGCCGGATCGGGCCACCCGGGTGCGGGTGCTGCTGCAGGATCTGCTGGCCGACAGGGAGCGGCAGGAAGCGCCCCATCCCATCGCCCTCATTCTGTTTGCCGGAGATGCCTACCTCGCCATGCCGCCCACCCGGGATCGGCAAGCCATCGCCCTGCTGCTGCCCGACCTGCGCCCGGCCATCATGCCAAGACAGGGCAGTGCGCCCGAGCGCGCCGTGGCACTGGCTCTCACGCAGATCCCCGCCGGCCGGCAAGCCCGCCTGCTGCTGATCACCGATGACCTGACCGTGCGTCAGGCCGAGCGGATCAAGGCGAGCTGGCCCTGCCAGGGCAACCTCTTTTGCCACCCCGAAGTGCAAGCCCGTCTCGATATCCTGCTGGTCAACGCAGGCCAGGCCAGTCAACTGCCCGCCACCCTGGGCGGCGGCCTTGGCCGCGAGCTGCCCGCCCCGGATGTGGCGACGCTGCAGCAGCTGGCAACCGATCTCGGCGGTCAGCTGCAGTGGCTGCAGCAGGGATTGCCGCGCTTTGCCCCCCTGCCCATGAGTCAGACCACAGGCGCGCACCAGGCGCAGGATCTCGGCCCCTGGCTGCTGCTGCCCCTGCTGCCGCTGGCACTGCTGGCCCGCATCGGCAGCCTCTGGCTGGTGGTAATGGGGACACTCTTGCTGACGCCCCCCTCCCTGCAGGCCAATCCGGCGCTTGCCAGCACGCCCCCGGTCGGGGACAACCTGGCCTGGCAGGCCTTCTTGCAGGGGCGCTATCAGGAGGCGGCCCGCGCCTTTGCCGACCCCGTCTGGCAGGGCAATGCCTGGTATCGGGCCGGCGACTACGCCCGGGCCGTTGCCGCCTACGGCCGGGCCAACAACGCTACCGCCCACTACAACCGGGGCAACGCCCTGGTACAGCTGGGCCAGCTGGCCGCCGCCGAGCAGGCCTATCTGGCGGCGCTGGCACTGGTTCCCAACCATGAAGACGCGCTTTACAACCTGGCGCTGCTGCGCGCCCAGCCGCCCGCGGCAGCACCAGAGGCGCAGGATCCCAAGCCTGTCGATACCCCCGAGCAGGCCGCTACCCCGGATGTCCCGCTGCCTCCATCTCCCCCCGTACTGCTGCTGGAGCAGCGGCTGCGCAAGGAGGATCAGCGCAGGCGCGAGCAGGAGGCCGACAAGGGCCTTCTCCCCACAAGAGGGGAGGATCCCTGGTGACGCGCCTCTCTGCCCCTTGCCATGCGCTCTGCCTTCTGCTGCTCTGGCTGCTGCCGGCGCAGCTCTTTGCCGCCCCGCCCCGGGCCGAGCTGCTGCCAGGTGCCGATCGCCGCGACTGGCTGCTGATCATCGAAGCGGACGGCGAGCGCCAGAGCGATGAACTCGCCATCACCCCCCTGCTGCGCCGCTTTGCGGTGGGCAAGGTGACCATGAGCCGGGTCACGGCCCCGCAGCAAAACCTGACCCGCTGGCAGATCCCCCTGCACCTGCTGGACGACGCAGAGCAGCAGGTGCCGGCTCTGTCGCTGGGAACGGAGCAGACACCGTCCATCCCCTTTCCGCCGCGCTCCGAGAGCGGCAGCCTGGTGCCAGCCCCTGCCATCTCCCCCATCGAGTTGCAGGCCCGGGTGCTGCAACAGGGGCCGCTCTACCCAGGCCAGCCCTTTGTCTATCAGCTCAGCCTCTGGCTGCCCGCCAACATGGAGGCCCCCAACCTCACCGAGCCGGCCAGTGATGCCTTCACCATCCGCCGTCTCGGCAACGATCAGTGGCAGCCCCCGGCGAGCCCCGGCCTGCCGGGCCGGCTGACCCGCAGCTGGCTGTTGCAGGCCAGGGAGGCCGGGCGCCATCCGCTGGAGTCCCCCCGCTTTCAGGGGCGCCTGCCGCAGGATGACGGCGGCAGCGACCCCCTCTCGGCCCGGGCCGCCACCCTGTTCGTGCAGATCGACGAGCCCCCGCTGCAACCGGTGGCGAGCCGGCTTACCCTGAGCCAGCGGCTGGATCCCCCCACCGGCGCCAGAGCGGGCGAACCGGTGATCCGCACCCTGACCCTCACCCTGGAGGGGGGGGATGGCAACCGCCTCACCCTCTCCAGAGTGCTCGGGAGCACAGCCCTGCCCGCCGGCGTGCAGGCCAGACCGGATGGAGAGCAGCAACAGGAGCGCTATCTCGCCGAGGGGACGCTGCGCTTCGAGCGCGAGTGGCGCCAGGCCCTGACCGTCGACGAGCCCGGCGATTACCTGCTGCCCGCCATCGAGCTGGCCTGGTTCAACACCCAACACAAGCGCATTGAATACGCGCGCCTGCCCGCCGTCCCCTTGCACATCACCGCAGGGGCGCAGGGGCAACCGACCCGGGATGGGCCGAACGACGAGAGCCTGCGCTGGGTCATCTGGGCCCTGCTGCTGCGCGCCTGCTGGCGCCACGGGCCGCGCTGGCACGCCTTTTATCGCCTGCAGCGGGCGCTGGCTCGCACCGAGGCCGAGCCGATCCGCCAACACCTGCTTGGTTGGGCCGCCCTGCGCTGGCCTCAGCCCCATCTTCGTCTCGACACCCTACCCTGTCGCCGCGATCTCGCCCTTGCGCCCCACTTCGCCGCCCTGGAGCGAGCCTGTTTTGCCGCCGTCGCCCCCGCTGACCATAGTGGGCACGACTGGCGCGGCTTTGCCGCGGCCCTATGCGGCCATGAAACTTTTGCGATAGCCTATGGCCTCAGGCAACTGGCCCGGATCGGTGGATCCGGGCCTTCATTCAAATAAGGAAGCCCAGCGATGGCTTTAGGATTTTTCAGAAAAAAAGGCGCCACAGTCGGAAAGGATCCCACGACCTCCCCGGTCTATGGAGGTATGGCCGACAAACAAACCAAATACGAAGCCCTGGTGCATGCCCTGCACGGGGACATCTACCGCTATGCCTACTGGCTGTGCCGGGATCCGCAAGTGGCGGAAGACCTGGTGCAGGAGACCTTCCTGCGCGCCTGGAAGGGGATAGACACCCTGGTGGATGACAAGGCCGCCAAGGCCTGGCTCATCACCATACTGCGGCGGGAGAACGCCCGGCGCTTCGAGCGCAAGCAGTTCGATCTCGTCGATCTCGACGAGCACCCCCAGAGCGATCAGGAGGCGCTGCACAGCGAGCAGGAGATGGAGAACGAGTGGCTCAGACGCCACATCGCCCGCCTGCCGGCAGAATACCAGGAGCCCCTGCTGCTGCAGGTGCTGGGAGGCTTCAGCGGCGACGAGATCGCGGCGCAACTGGGGCTCAACAAGAACACCGTCATGACCCGCCTGTTTCGGGCCCGCAACCAGATCAAAGAGGCCATGGAGTCAACGACCCAACAGAGAGGACACACCAATGGATGAGCTGGAATTTCGCCGTCGGGCCATAGCCCATCCACATGAGCAGGATCCCGCGTTTCTCGAGCAGGCCCAGCGCTCCCCCGCCAACCGCAAGCATCTGGAGGAGATGAAGCAGCTCGATCGCAGCCTGCAGCGGGCGATGGAGGTCGAGGTGCCGGCCGGCCTGGCCGAGCGCATCCTGCTCAGGCAGGCACTGGAAGCGGATCAGGAGCAGGTGGTTCCCCTGCCGGTGCGCCCGCGCAGCAACTGGCGTGCGCTGGCGATGGCCGCCTCGGTCGCCTTCCTGCTCGGCATGAGCACCCGCTGGCTGAGCTGGCCGCAGGCCACCCCGGACGAACTCTCGCTGGCCCAGGTCGCCATGGCCCACGTCTATGGCGAGGAGCCCTTCATCAAGGATGTGGACGAGCAGGTGAGCCTGCGCACCATCAACGCCAAGATGGAGAAATATGGCGCCACCCTGATGGGCATGCAGGGGCTGAAGATCACCTATGTCAACCACTGCTCCTTCTATCAGGGGCCGGCGCTGCACATGGTGCTGCAGGGCAAGATGGGCCCGGTCACCCTGTTCCTGGTGCCCAAACATGTGCCGCTCACCCTGCAGCCCACCTTCGAGGATGGCCAGCTCAAGGGGGAGATCCTGCAACTCAAGGGGGCCAACATGGTACTGATCGGTGACATGGAGGAGCAGCTGGCACCGGTGGCGCAGCAGCTGGAATCCCGGCTGCACTGGTCGATTTAACAGGTGTTAACGCAATCCTGACCCGAACGACCTCGGGTCAATCCGACGGGCAGACCAGACAACTTGGCTGCCCGTTTCCGCCCTTATCCCCCACGATTTGCCGCCATTTCCGGCTCATTCACGGCAAGTGCCGAAAAATATTTTTGTGATGCAGATCGCCCTATGTGCGTGTTTTTTATCCAATAAATGGTAAAAGAGACTATTTATGCGGCACATTCAAACAAATGATTAACACTCCAGAAACTTTTATGTATTCTGCTGTCACTGGTCTGATTTCTTACCTCCTACCAGATCCATAGAATCACGCCAGAATTGAATGGGAAGAAGCTGAAATAACAACAGATCTTGTCACATACGGAGGCAAAAAAGCCCCGATGCTGACAGAAAATCTGCCTACAAGAGAGAACACTATGACAACTGCCTTTTTCAAAAAGAGCCTGATCGCTGCCGCCGTCACTCTGGCCAGTACCCAAACCTTCGCCGCCGCGTTTCAGCTGAACGAACACTCAGCCTCCGGTCTGGGCCGTGCGTACGCCGGGGAAGCCGCCGTGGCAGACAACGCCTCCGTGTTGTCCCGCAACCCGGCAGCCATGACCCAGTTTGACAAGATGGCGTTCTCCGTATCCGGCACCTACATCAAGCCGGACGTGGATGTAAATGGTGACATCTATGCAGGTTCCGCCAAGATGGCCGGCGCCAGCGAGAGCGGCATCGCACCGAGCGCCTTCGTGCCCGCCACCTACTTCATCCAGCCGCTGAACGATCAGTGGGCCTGGGGTATCGGCCTGTTCTCCAACTACGGTCTGTCGACCGAGTACACCGAGAACTTCAACGGTGGCTCCATTGCCGGCAACACCGAACTGCTGACCTTCAACATCAACCCGAACATCGCCTACCGCGTCAACCAGCACTTCACTTTCGGTGCCGGTGTGAACCTGGTCTATGCCAAGGCTGAACTGAACCGCCGTGCCGGCGTGCTGGCCGCCGTGCCGCCGCTGAGCAGCGTACCGGGTGTCGGCAAGGACACCATCGTCAGCCACCTGAAGGGTGACGACTGGGGTTACGGCTGGAACGTGGGCACCATGTTCGAAGTCAACGAAAACAACCGCTTCGCCCTGACCTACCGCTCCCAGGTGGACCTGAAATTCAAGGGTGACTACCAGGGTACCTCCTCCGGCTTCAAGACCGTCGGTGGCGAACTGCCGCTGGATCTGCCGGCCCAGGCCGAGTTCGCCGGCTACCACCGTCTGAACCAGCAGTTTGCGGTGCACTACTCCGTCAACTGGACCGACTGGAGCGCCTTCCAGGAGCTCAAGGCCACCAGCGGTCAGTGCAACAGCACCGACGGTGCCGGTGTCTGCCTCTACAAGCCTGAGAAGTTCAAGGACTCCACCCGCTACTCCCTGGGCGGTACCTGGTACGTCAACCCGTCCTGGGAAGCGCGTATCGGCTTTGCCTACGACAACACCCCGATCGAGCCGGAATACCGCAGCCTGAGCATCCCGGACTCCGACCGCGTTTGGTATAGCGCCGGTGCCACCTACCACATCGACAAGGACATGAGCGTCGATTTCGGCATGGCCTATCTGGACGGCAAGAAAGTGGACGTCAACGAGAAGCTGGTTGAAAGCAACGAAGCCCTGCGCTGGAAAGGCACCTCCCACGGCAACGCCTTCCTCGCTTCCGCTCAGTTCAACATGAAATTCTGATCATCAGCGAATTAACCAGAGCGCCTGCGGGCGCTCTTTTTTTATGCTCAATGCCTGTTTCAGCGTACATCTGTAGTAAACAACTGTACGCTTTTCTTTTTTTATCAAGCTATTAGCAGCACATCCTCCAGCATTTAATCCCGTTTTGAACCGCCGGCTTCCGCGCCCGTTGCCTTACTGGTCGTACCATATAAAATCCTGCATCCAATCAGAACAACGTTCGAACCCAAGGTTCACTTTCAAGGACAATGCAATGCACTCCATCATGAAGCCGTCTCTCATCGCCCTGCTGGTGCTGTCGAGCCAGGCCCAGGCGGCAGGTTTCCAGCTGGCCGAGCAATCCGCCACCGGCATGGGCCGCGCCTTCGCGGGCGAAGCCGCCATCGCCGACAATGCCAGCGTGCTCTCCCGCAATGCCGCCGCCATGACCCGTTTCGATACCATGGCCTTCTCCGGTGGCTTCATCTACGTGCACCCCGATGTCAACATCGAGGGCACCACCCGGGTGCCGACCGCCAGAGGGCCGGTCGACCTGGATGCGGCGGCCCACGACATCGCCGATGATGCCTGGGTGCCCAACGCCTACCTGATAGTGCCGCTCAACGATCAGTGGCGCCTGGGGCTGGCCGCCACCTCCTATTACGGGCTCGGCGTCAAGATGCCGGACAACTACAATGCCGGCCACTTCGGCAACGTCTCCGACATCAAGACCGTGGATCTGGGCGCCTCGCTGGCCTATCGCGTCAACCGTGTCTGGTCCGTCGGGGCCGGCCTCTCCGCCATTCGGGGCGAAGGGGAAGTGGGTGGCACCTTCCCCTCCAACAACCAGATCGCCAAGCACCTGAAAGGGGATGGTTGGGCCATGGGCTGGAACCTGGGCACCCTGCTGGAGCTGTCGGACGCGACCCGCATCGGTCTCTCCTACCGTCATGACGTGACCCTGAAGCTCTCCGGCGATGCCATCGGCATCGATCAGAACGGGCAGCCCTTCACCGATACCGGCAGCCTGGATCTGCCGCTGCCCGCCACCGCCGAGCTGGCCCTGTTCCATCAGCTGACGCCGGTGCTGGCACTGCACTCGAGCATCAACTGGACCAACTGGAGCAAGTTCGTACAGCTGGAGTCCGAGCTCGACCACCACGGCGTCATGCACATCAAGGACGAGCACTGGAATGACAGCTGGCGCTATGCGCTGGGTCTGACCTACCAGCTGGCGCCGCAATGGACACTGCGCTCGGGCCTTGCCTACGACCGCAGCCCGGTGCCGGCAGATCGCCGCACCATCTCCATCCCCGACTCGGATCGGGTCTGGTACAGCGCCGGGGTGGGTTATCAGTTCGATCGCAACCTCTCGCTGGATCTGGGGGTCACCCTGATCGACGGCAAGAAGGTGGACGTGAGCGAAACCATGCAGCTCAAACCCGGCATCCCGCAGACTACCTCCACCTTCCAGGGCACCTCGGAAGGGGACGCCTGGCTGGCCGGCCTGCAGCTCAACTACCTGTTCTGATCCGGCGGGCCTCCTGGGCCCGTCTATTCAAGCACTATGCCAGTTATTGACCGTTTCTGACCTTCACGCGCTGGCATAGTGCTCTGCTTCACAATAAAATCAATCCAGTACACCCGCTGGAGAGATGCATGTATTCCTACGTAGCAAGGCAGCCCATCCTGGATCGGGAGTTGAAGACCCACGCCTATGAGCTGCTGTTTCGCGACAGTCTGGATAACGTGTTTCCTCCCATCTCCTCCCAGCAGGCCACGGCCAGGCTGGTGGCCGAACAGTTCCTGCAACAGAACATCGATCAGCTGCTCGGCGGCCGCCCCTGCTTCATCAACTTCCCCCACTCCCTGTTGCTGGAAGGACTGGCCGAATGCCTGCCGCCGGAGAAGGTGGTGATCGAGATCCTGGAAGACGCCACGCCCGACGACGCCCTGCTGGCCAAGGTGAAGCAGTTGCACGAGCTGGGCTATCAGCTGGCACTCGATGACTTCACCCTGTCGCCGGACTGGGAGCGCTTCCTCCCCTATATTCACATCATCAAGTTCGATCTGCGCACCACCTCCCTGTTGCGGATCAAGGTGTTCATCCAGCAGCATCAACAGCTCAAGCTCACCTATCTGGCCGAGAAGGTGGAAGACAAGGCGGAGTTCGAGCGGGCCAAGCGGCTCGGTATCGACCTGTTCCAGGGCTTCTTCTTCAGCCGCCCCGAAATGGTCAAGCAGGCCACCATGGAGCCGGCCCAGGTGGTGGTGATGCAGTTGCTCAACGTGGTCAACCAGGCCGAGCCGGATCTCAACCGCATCGAGCAGTTGCTGAGTCAGGACATCTCCCTGTCACTCAAGCTGCTGCGTTACGTCAACCACCTCAAGAGCCACGCCAACCCCATCTCCTCCTTTCGCCAGGCGGCGGTCTATCTCGGCCACACCCAGCTCAAGCGCTTCGTGACCCTGGTGGCCGCCACCAGCGCCGGCCAGGGCAAGAGCGCCGAGCTCTATCAGATGTCGATGATCCGGGCCCGTTTCTGCGAGCTGCTGGCCCATACCCATGCGCCCACCCAGGAGGCTCAGCAGGCCTTCATCACCGGCCTCTTCTCCCTGCTTGACGTCTTGATGGAGCAGCCGATGGACAAGCTGCTCGGCACCATTCCGCTGATCGAGGAGATCCGGGTCGCCCTGCTCGAGCGCAAGGGCAACCTGGGGTTCTACCTGTCGTTTTGCGAAGATTACGAGAATGCGAACTGGCAGCGGATCACCGCCAGAACGGCCCAATTAGGGCTCAATGAAGAGAAGGTCAGCCAGCTATATCTGACCGCCACCGCCTGGGTCAACCAGCAACTCCAGGCGATGGCGGAGACAGATTAACCCAGCTCGATGGCGACTGCGGTCGCCTCCCCGCCCCCGATGCACAGACTGGCGATCCCGCGCTTGAGGCAACGTTCGCGCAAGGCGTGGATCAGGGTCACCAGGATCCGGGCGCCACTTGCTCCCAGCGGATGACCGAGGGCACAGGCGCCGCCGTTCACGTTCACCTTGTCATGGGGCAGCTTGCAACCCGCCATGGCCAGCATGCTCACCATGGCGAATGCCTCGTTGACCTCGAACAGGTCCACCTCGCCCACCTGCCAGCCCACCTTGGCCAACAAGCCCTCGATGGCCCCGATGGGCGCGCTGGTGAACTCGGCAGGCAGGGCCGCGTGGCTCTGATAACCCACCAGCCGTGCCAGCACGGGCACGTCGAGTTGCGCAGCGGTGTCGGCCCGCATCAGGATCAGCGCCGCCGCCCCATCCGAGATGGAGCTGGCATTGGCCGCCGTGATGGTGCCCGTCTTGCTGAAAGCCGGCTTGAGCTGGGGGATCTTCTCGGGGCGCGCCTTGCCAGGCTGCTCATCCTCGGCCAGCAGCAGGGTCTCTCCGGCCTTCACCGGCGCCAGCTCCGCTGCAAAGGCGCCGCTGCGCTGGGCCGCCAGCGCCCGCTCCAGCGAGGTGATGGCAAAGGCATCCATGTCGGAGCGGGTCAGCCCGGCGCGATCCGCGCTCAGCTGGGCATAATGGCCCATCAGTTGACCTTCGTAGGCATCCTGCAGCCCGTCGAGGAACATGTGATCGAGCACGCTCTGGTGCCCCATCCGAAAACCGCTGCGCGCCTTGTCGAGCAGATAAGGGGCACGGCTCATGCTCTCCATCCCGCCGGCGATCACCACGTTCGTGTCACCGAGTCGCAACCCATCGGCCGCCAGCATCACCGCCTTCATGCCGGAACCGCACACCTTGTTGACCGTGGTGCAGGGGATGCTGTCCGGCAGGCCCGCCTTCAATACCGCCTGACGGGCGGGCGCCTGGCCGACCCCGGCACTCAGCACGTTGCCAAGATAAGCCTCATCGATCTGCTCCCCCTTGAGCCCGGCCTGCGCCATGGCTGCGGCGATGGCACAGGCACCCAGTTCGGGTGCGCTCTGGTTGGCCAGGGCCCCTTGAAAGGCCCCCATGGGGGTACGTTTGGCCGCAACAATCACGATATCCATCAATTGCACTCTCCTTGTTACATTGAGCTAACATATGCCGCCGCCGTCGCGGGAACAAGACTTGCGGGGCAGTGGACGTTTGGGTAAGGTGCCAGCCAGGATTGACAGTCAAGATAGCGCCATGAACCGAACCAAGGATGACAAACGGACCTACAGCATCAGCGAACTGGCCCGTGAATTTGATGTTACGACCCGAAGTATTCGTTTTTATGAAGATCAGGGACTTTTGAATCCTGCTCGTCAGGGGCAGACCCGGATCTACAGCCGTCAGGACAGAGTGCGGCTCAAGCTCACCCTGCGCGGCAAGCGACTGGGGTTCAGCCTGGCGGACATCCGCGATCTGTTCGATCTCTACGATGCAGACAAGAGCAGCCGTACCCAGCTGCAGACCATGCTGGGACTGGTGGCCGACAAGCGGGATACCCTGCAGCAGCAGCTGGAAGACATCAAGATGGTGCTGCTGGAGCTGGACGCCGCCGAGCAGCGCTGCCAGCAGGCGCTTGAGCAGCTCGGCTGAGGCAAACAGACAAGCATAAAAAAGGGGCCCGCGGGCCCCTTTTCATTGCAACTGGATTATTTGTTCCAGCGGTCCGGATCGTAATCCGGGCTGTAGCGGTCGACGATGACGGCGCAGGCCGCATCACCGGTGATGTTGAGGGCGGTACGGATCATGTCGAACAGACGATCCAGCGCAAACAACAGCGGCAGTCCCTCGATGGGGATCCCGGCGGCCAGCAGCACGGCGACCACCAGGAAGCTCGGGCCAGGTACGCCGGCCTGACCGATGGCCCCCAGGGTGGCGGTCACTATGATAGCGGCCCAGGCACCCATGGAAAGATCGATCTGATAGACCTGGGCGAAGAAGATGGCGACCAGACCGTAATAGATGGCGTTGCCGCTCATGTTGATGGTGGCACCCAGAGGCAGCACGAAGGAGGCCGTGGCATTGCTCACCTTCAGCTCTTTCTCGCAGGTCTCCATGTTGACCGGCAGGGTCGCCATGGAAGAGGCGGTGGAGAAGGCGACGATCTGCGGCTTCTTCATGGCAGACAGGTACTTGCGCACCGGGGTGTTGGAGAAGATCATGACCAGCAGCGGATAGACCACGAAGCCGAAGATCAGGATGGCGGCCAGATAGACCACGAACAGCTTGATCACCAGGGTCAGCACGTCGAAGCCGTAGGTGCCGATGGCGTCGGCCATCAGGCCGAACACGCCGAGCGGCGCAATCAACATCACCTTGTTGATCATCCAGACGAAGGCATCCACCAGGGTGTTCAAACCATCGACCAGCGGCTTGGCCCGCTCGCGGGGCTGCTTGGCCAGCGCGATGCCGAGGAACATGCAGAACACCAGGATCTGCAGGATGTTGGCTTCGTTGAGCGACTGGAAGACGTTGGTCGGGATCATCCCGAGCAGGGTGGCGACCGCATCGGGCAGGGCGCCCTTGTCGGAATAGTCACCGGAGAACATGGAGGCCATGGAGCCGAACTCGACCCCGATCCCGGGTTTGAAGATCTGCCCCATCACCAGTGCCAGCAGCACCGCCAGCGCCGAGGTGCCGAGGAAGAAGGCCAGCGTGGTGACGCCAATCTTGCCTGCTGCCGGGCTGGCCCCCAGATTGGCTGCCCCCGACAGGATGGCCACCGCCACCAGCGGGATCACCAGCATCTTGATGAGCTGGATAAAGAGCGTACCGAGCGGTGCGAACACGGTGGCTTGTTCACCCATGAACGCCCCCACCAGTGCCCCCAGCACCATGGCAACCACGACCTGGAAGCCAACGTTCTTAATGAGTCCTTTTGTTAACACAGAATGTTCCTTTATGTAGCAATTATTTACACTTTCCCAGTGCAATCAACCAAACAGGGGAAGAACAGCTGTCCATTCTCCTGAGCGCGCGCTTTATCTCATATTTATTGGCTGTTTGAAATCGCCAAATCGTTAACGGGAGTTATTGATAAGTTTGCAATAAAGTTAAGATTCAAAAGGAACACGGCGATTTTTCCCGCTTTCATCATGACAACTGACAAAACATTGTGCTATTTTGACGTGGCAAACGTGCATACAGGGATGAAAACATGCTGAAAGTTAACGAATATTTTGACGGAAATGTAAAATCCATCGGTTTCGAGCAAAAAGGGGACAAAGCGACCGTCGGTGTGATGGAAGCGGGTCACTACCAGTTCAATACCGCCGCCCCCGAGCGGATGACGGTGGTCAAGGGTGCCCTTACCATCCAGCTGGCCGATGAAGATGAGTGGCACACCTATGAGCAGGGCCAATCCTTCGACGTGGCCGGCCACTCCTCCTTCAAGCTGGAAGTGAAGACCCCCACCGCCTATCTGTGCGAGTTCCTCGACTAAGCCGCACACAGGCTGCAGCCCAAGTGGATAAGAGAGCGGACCCGAGTCCGCTCTTTTTCATCTGATCCCCTTCCCGTCTCGGCAACCCTTCGCCGTGACCCCCTCATTTGCGTGCCGCCATCACACCCCTCGGTTTTCCCGCTTTCCATCGACTACAAAAAATTTACAATATTTAGACGAAACCCATAATCGGAGTGGTGTCATGATCAGTGTCTTCGACCTGTTTTCCATCGGGATCGGTCCCTCTTCTTCTCATACCGTGGGGCCGATGCGCGCCTCTTACGCCTTTGTCATCGCACTCAAGCAACAGGGGCTGCTGCCCCGGACCGAACGGGTAGAAGTGGAGTGCTACGGCTCCCTCGGCCAGACCGGCAAGGGCCATGGCACCGGCAAGGCCATCATCCTGGGGCTGGCCGGTTTTGAACCCGAGTCGGTGGACATCGAGGCCATTCCCGCCTTCCTGGCCGAGGTGGAGCGCAGCCAGTCGCTGCGGCTGGCGGGGGAGCAGCCCAGCCAGTTCGCCCGCAGCGGCGCCATCATCTTCAACCGGCGCAAGACCCTGCCCGCCCACTCCAACGGCATGACCCTGCGCGCCTTCGCCGGTGAACAGCTGCTGCTCGAGCAGACCTACTACTCCATCGGTGGCGGCTTCATCATCGAGGAGAGCCACTTCGCCAACGCCAAGGAGGAGGCCGCCCGCTTCGATGCGGCCCACCCCGTTCCCTACCCGTTCGAGAGCGGCGCCCAGCTGCTGGCCCACTGCCAGGAGAGCGGCCTCTCCATCTCCGGCCTGATGCTGGCCAACGAGAAGGTGTTTCGCACCGAAGCCGAGATCAAGGCGGGCCTGCGCAAGATCTGGCAGGCGATGCAGGGCTGCGTCGAGCGTGGCTGTCGCAGCGAGGGGGTGCTGCCCGGCGGGCTCAAGGTGAAACGGCGGGCGCCGGCCCTCTATCGCCAGCTCAGCTGCGAGACCAATTTCAACAAGGATCCACTGATGGTGATGGAGTGGGTGGATCTGTTCGCGCTGGCCGTCAACGAGGAGAACGCCGCCGGCGGCCGGGTGGTGACCGCCCCCACCAACGGTGCCGCCGGCATCATTCCCGCCGTGCTGCACTATTACGATCGCTTCGTACGCAAGGTGGATGACGAACTGCTGCTGAGCTACTTCCTCACCGCCGCCGCCATCGGCATCCTCTACAAGAAGAACGCCTCCCTCTCGGGTGCGGAAGTGGGCTGCCAAGGGGAAGTGGGGGTGGCCTGCTCCATGGCGGCGGGGGCGCTGACCGAGATCCTGGGGGGCAGCCCGGCGATTGTCGAAAACGCCGCCGAAATAGGCATGGAGCACAACCTGGGGCTCACCTGCGATCCGGTGGGCGGCCAGGTGCAGGTGCCCTGCATCGAGCGCAATGCCATGGGGGCGGTCAAGGCGATCAACGCCGCCCGCCTCGCCCTGCGCGGCACCGGTGAACACAAGGTGTCGCTGGACAAGGTGATCAAAACCATGTGGGAAACCGGCAACGACATGAAGACCAAATACAAGGAAACCGCCCGCGGTGGCCTGGCAGTTAACATTACCGAGTGTTAAAAATCGGTAATTTGCTCCATTTGGTTCCCAAATACCCGGCATTGTCGGGTATTTTTATGGGCAAACGCTTAACAAAATGGATAAGCATCAAAATAAATTTTATACTCGCCGCTCTGATTCAACAAAAATAGATCTATTTCAACTTTTTTTGGGCTTTGAGCCGTTACACTGTGGTTATCTGGTTCATTGACCTCGGCGACGACGCCCTCGTCCCATGGATCACCCCGTTTCTGCGAGTGGGCATGGCGCCCCCTTCTATCCTGAGGTAATTGTTACATGATCAGCGTTTTTGATATCTTCAAAATCGGTGTTGGCCCCTCCTCTTCCCACACTGTCGGCCCGATGAAGGCAGCCAAACAGTTCGTGGATGAACTGCGTGCAGGCGGCAAGATCCGTGACATCACCCGGATCCAGGTCGATGTCTACGGCTCACTCTCCTGGACCGGTAAAGGTCACCACACCGATACCGCTATCATCATGGGTCTGGCGGGCAACCTGCCGGAAAATGTCGATATCGACGGCATCCCCGAGTTCATCTCCCGCGTCGAACAGACCGGTCGTCTGCCCATCGGCCTGCACTGCCACACCGTCAGCTTCCCGCGCGACGCCATGGTGTTCCATGACGAAGCCCTGCCGCTGCACGAAAACGGCATGAAACTGACCGCCTTCATCGAAGACGAAGCCGTCTACAGCAAGACCTACTACTCCATCGGCGGTGGTTTCATCGTTGACGAAGAGAACTTCGGCAAGGGCGACAGCGGCGACATGTCCGTCAGCTACCCGTTCAAGAGCGCGGCCGAGCTCATCGCCCACTGCAGCCAGACCGGCCTCTCCATCTCCGCCCTGATGATGGAGAACGAGAAGTGCTTCAACACCCCGGAAGAGATCTACAAGAAGCTCGGCAAGATCTGGACCACCATGCGTGAAGGGATCGAGCGCGGCTGCCGCACCGAGGGCGTCCTCTCCGGCCCGCTGCGCGTACCGCGCCGCGCTGCGCCGCTCTATCGCCAGCTGACCACCAACGAGAACCTCTCCAACGATCCGATGAACATCGTCGACTGGGTCAACATGTTTGCCCTGGCGGTCAGTGAAGAGAACGCGGCCGGTGGCCGTGTGGTCACCGCGCCGACCAACGGCGCCGCCGGCATCATCCCGGCCGTGCTGGCCTACTACGACAAGTTCATCCAGCCGGTTGGCCGTGACGACTACACCCGCTTCTATCTGGCTGCGGCTGCCGTCGGCATGCTCTACAAGATGAACGCCTCCATCTCCGGCGCCGAAGTGGGCTGCCAGGGTGAGGTGGGCGTCTCCTGCTCCATGGCCGCCGCCGGCCTGACCGAGCTGATGGGCGGCAGCCCCGAGCACGTCTGTGAGGCCGCCGAGATCGGCATGGAGCACAACCTGGGTCTGACCTGTGACCCGGTCGCCGGCCAGGTGCAGGTGCCCTGCATCGAGCGCAACGCCATCGCCGCCATGAAGGCGGTCAACGCCTCCCGCATGGCGCTGCGTCGCACCTCCAAGCCGCGCGTCTCGCTGGACAAGGTGATCGAGACCATGTACATCACCGGCAAGGACATGGACTCCAAGTACCGTGAAACCTCCCGCGGAGGCCTGGCCATCAAGGTGATGCAGGTTGCCTGCGACTAAGCAGATAACGGCAAACGCAAAAGGCGGGAATTCCCGCCTTTTTTATTGCCCATTATTTCCCGCTCATCACCTTCCTCATGGCGCCATTTCCCTGGGGCTGGCTCGCTAATTTCCGGGACCATCCTGCTGCCCGGCCGAGATTGATGGCCAGAGCGCCTCGGGCTTATTCCATCAGGCGATCGGCCAGGGTCCCCACCGCCACCACAAAATAGTGGGAGCGATTCCAGTCACGCAGCACCCGATAATTGGGATAGGCAAGATAGGCAGCGCCCCCTGCCCCGTCGGGCTGCACCAGCGAGGCCTGCATCTTCACCGCGGGCAAATCGCCACCATCTGCCTTGCGTACCCCGAGGGCCTGCCAGGCCGACAGCGTTCGGGTATCTTCAAGCCCAACCAGCGCAGGATCCAGACCGGTGGGCACCCTCACCCGGCGCCCCCAGGTTTCATCCCCGTGCCAGCCGTTCTGGCGCAGATAATTGGCTGCCGAACCAAACACATCCGCCGGCGTCCCCCACAGATCCTTCTTGCCGTCACCGTCCTGGTCGACCGCGTATTGACGGTAGGAAGAGGGCATGAACTGCACCTGTCCCATGGCGCCGGCCCAGGAGCCCTTGAGCTCGGCCGGGGTGATCGGCTCCTCTTCCAGCATGCGCAGGGTATCGAACAGCTGCCCCTTGAAGAAGGCCTCACGGCGCCCCTCCCAGGCCAGGGTCGCCAGCGACGAGACCAGCGGATATTTGCCGGTCAATTTGCCGAAATTGGTTTCAATGCCCCACAGGGCGACAATAAAGCGGGGTTGCACATCATATTCCGCCCCTATTTTTGTGAGCAGCGGCAAATACTGACGATATAGCCGTTTGGCTTGATTGACTTTCCACTGCGGCACCGCGTTGGAAATATAAGTGGCGAAGGTCTGTTTAAATTCCGGCTGATTTTTATCGTGCCGAATGGCGACCTCTATCAGATGAATATCGGCGAAGGCGGCGGCAATGGTCGCGGGCTGGATCCCGGCGGCCAGGGCCTCCTGTTTGAGGCCCGTCACATAATGGTCAAAATCGGGGCTGGCCTGCAGCGGATGGCTCGACAATCCCCCCATCAACAGCAGTGCAAGCCGCCTCTTCATTTCCGTTCGGCCTTCATTTGAGCCTTGTGCTGCTCCAGCAGGTTTTCCGGCGGAGGGGGCATCTGCAGATAGAAGCCCTGACTCTGCAGCGCCTCCATCACCCGGCTGGTGGAGGCGATCCCCAAGGGCTTGGCTGGGTCCAGTTTGGTCATCAATACCAGTTCGGGACGGCCGAATGTACTCATCAGCACCTCGGGTACGCGGGAAAAGTCCTCTCTTCTTTCAACAAAAAGATAGGTCTCGGCTTTTTTGCGACTTTTATAGACTGCACACAACATGGAAATTGATATAATCCAACCGGTTTATTGCCTCTGAGGATGGCAAACTATAACATCAGGAATTGAATAACAATAACGGATTACCGTCTCTGTCTCGGGGAAGATTCATGGTTGAGCGCGATAACGAATTGAAAGGGACCACCTTCACTATTTCTGTGTTGCATATCAGCGATGGCAAGCCTGAGCGGATCCGCCAGTTGCTGGCGGCCAAAGTGGCCCAGGCGCCCCAGTTCTTTAATTGTGCCCCCCTCGTCATCAATGTGGAACGGCTCACCGAGATCCCCGACTTCGAACAGCTCAAGGAGCTGGTGGAATCGGAAGACTTCGTGCTGGTCGGGATCACGGGGGCCCAGAACGAGGCGATGAAGACGGCCGCCAAGGCGGCAGGGCTGGCGGTGATGGCCTCCGGCAAGAGCCGCAAGGCCGAACCCCAGCCAGAACCGGCGCCGGCCCCCATCGTAGAAGCGAAACCCGTGCCGGCACCGGTGATAGCGAGCAAGGTGCATGTGGGCCCGGTTCGCTCCGGCCAGCAGCTCTATGCCGCCGGCACCTCGCTGGTGGTGCTGGGCTCGGTCAGCCCGGGCGCCGAAGTCATCGCCGACGACAGTATTCATATTTATGGCACTCTGCGCGGCAGGGCCATTGCCGGCGCCAAGGGCAACCCCCAGGCACGGATTTATTGCCAGCAACTACAGGCCGAGCTGCTCTCCATCGCTGGCACCTTCCAGCTCAGCGATGCATTGCCGGCCGGCCTCATCCAGCAGCCGGTTCATGTCCGGCTGGATAACGAACAACTCCGTATAGACCGTATCAAATAGAGTTACAAGGAAGCGAGAATGGCGCGAATCATAGTCGTTACATCGGGTAAAGGTGGCGTTGGCAAGACCACAACCAGCGCGGCCCTGAGTACCGGTTTAGCCCAGCGTGGCCACAAGACAGTGGTCATCGATTTTGACATTGGCCTGCGAAACCTGGACCTCATCATGGGCTGCGAGCGGCGCGTGGTGTATGACTTCGTCAACGTCATCAATGGCGAGGCCAACCTCAACCAGGCCCTCATCAAGGACAAGCGCTGCGAGAACCTGTTCATCCTGCCCGCCTCCCAGACCCGGGACAAGGATGCCCTCACCCGCGAAGGGGTCGAGAAGATCCTGGACCAGCTGAGCGAGATGCAGTTCGACTACATCGTCTGCGACTCCCCGGCGGGGATCGAAGCCGGCGCCCTGATGGCGCTCTACTTCGCCGATGAAGCTATTGTCACCACCAACCCGGAAGTCTCCTCCGTGCGTGACTCGGATCGCATCCTCGGCATCCTGGCCTCCAAGTCCCGTCGCGCCGAGCGTGGCGAAGACCCCATCAAGGAGCACCTGCTGCTGACCCGCTACTGCCCGACCCGCGTCAACCGCGGCGACATGCTGAGCGTGCAGGACGTACAGGAGATCCTGGCCATCAAACTGCTCGGGGTGATCCCGGAGTCCCAGGCGGTGCTGCGCGCCTCCAACTCCGGCGAGCCTGTCATCCTGGACAAGGAGTCCGATGCCGGTCAGGCCTATGAGGACGCCGTTGCCCGCCTGTTGGGTGACACCAAGGATTTTCGTTTTCTGGAAGAAGAGAAGAAGGGCTTCTTTAGCCGACTGTTCGGGAGTTAAGCATGTCATTATTGGATTATTTTCGTTCCAACAAGAAACAGAGCACCGCACAACTGGCCAAAGAGCGGTTGCAGATCATCGTGGCTCACGAGCGTTCATCCAGAGGGGGGCCGGATTACCTGCCCCAGCTCAAGCAGGATATCCTCGACGTGATCCGCAAATATGTGGAGATAGACCCTGACAAGATCACGGTCCAGCTCGACAAGAAGAGTGATGAGCTGTCGGTACTCGAGCTCAACATCACCTTCGCCGACGACAAGAAGGGATGAGCCTGACGCCCTATGCGTGACCCTTTCCCCCAATGAAGACCGGATCCTGCTGCCAGGATCCGGTTTTTTTATTGTCGCAACCGGGCCAAGGGCGCTGCTGCACTCGCCAAGCCGGTGGGGGACGGCTAGAATACGGCGCGTCACCGTGCGGCCGGGCCGTCGGTGTTTTTCTTTATTTATCAGCTGGAACAGACCGCTTATGTCTTTGAATGACGAAATGCACAGCGTCGAGGAACTGCTCGACACCGCCCTCGAACTCTTCATGGAGCTGGCCTCCGACAACCTGCCGGAGCAGGAGATCGCCCGCTTCAATCAGGAGTTCAACGACCGCGGCCTGCTGGCGGAAACCGATCCGGCCGATGACTGGGAAGCGGACGTTGGCTTCGAGGTCAACGACGCCGAGTACGCCGAGATCTGGATCGGCCTTGGCAACGAGCAGGAAGAGTACGAGCACCTGTTCGCCCGCATGCTGCTCTCCCGCCGTGTTGACGAGAAGTTCTGCCACATCGAATGGCTGCCCCAATAATTCCGGATCCCGATGATCCGAGTCATTACGTCTGGGAGTCGGAGCCAGAGCCCGTGCGGCCCAATCCGGCACGGCGCCTGCTGAACTGGCTCGGCAAGCTGCTGCTGGCGGCCCTGCTCAGCACCATCGTCTCGGTGGCGCTGCTGCGCTTCATCGATCCGCCCATGTGGACCTGGCGCATCGAGCGGGCGCTGTTCCCCCCCGCCAAGGTGGCCGAGGTGAAGCACGACTGGGTGCCGCTCGAGCAGATCTCCCGCGAGCTGCAGCTGGCGGTGATCGCCGCCGAAGATCAGCGTTTTGCCGAGCACAACGGCTTCGACATGGATGCCATCAGCTCGGCGCTCAAGCACAATCAGCACAGCGAGCGGGTGCGCGGCGCCAGCACCCTCAGCCAGCAGACCGCCAAAAACCTCTTCATGTGGAGCGATCGCAGCTTCCTGCGCAAGGGGATCGAAGCCTGGTTCACCCTGCTGATGGAGCTGGGCTGGGACAAGTCCCGCATCCTCGAGGTGTACCTCAATATCGTGGAGTTCGGGCCCGGCATCTACGGCGCCGAGGCCGCGGCCAGACACTACTTCGGCAAGCCGGCGATACGTCTCACCCGCTACGAGGCGTCACTGCTGGCGGCAGCCCTGCCCAACCCCTGGCGCTACCGGGTCAAGCCCCCCTCGCCCTACGTCCAGCAACGTTCGGCCTGGATCCGCCGCCAGATGGGCCAGCTGGGGCAGGTGACCCTCAACAAGGTGCATCAGGCAGACTGATGCCTGATGGGTGTCGGGTTTGTTCACGGTGCGAGCCCGGCCTCGTCGGTGGAGGGGCCCAGGTGCCCGCCCACCGTGCCCCGATGCAGCGGCAGGTAGTGCCACCACCAGGTCTCCCGCCGCCGCTTGATCTGCTGCCGTCTCGTCCGCCGTTTCATGCCCGTTCTCCCTTGCCCTGCCCCTCTTCAACCATACCCAACTCCGGCCTGCCTTGCCCGGCGCTGGCGCACCCTTCCCACTGGTCTGGCCGCCACCGCCAATAATTGTTACAGTAGCGAACCTCGATGTATCTGGAGTGATTTCATGGAACAGCGTACCCCGGATCAGCTGGTCGAATGGGCCTATGATCAGTTTCTTGAGCAGGCCGCAGACATGCTGGCCCCCGAACAAATCGTCGACATCACCCTGGAGTTCGAACAGCGTGGTGCCGTCGAGGCGACCCTGCCCAATGCCGACTGGTCAACCGAACTCGGTGTGCCGGTGGACATGGAGCGCTGGGTCGAAGTGTGGGTGGGTCTGCTGGACCATCAGGAGGAGTTTGAGGTGATTTTCGCCACCTTCCTGCTGCCCCGTCATAGCAATGAGCACGATGTCCACGTGCGCTGGCACCGTCAGCAACAGGCATGAAAAAGGCGCCCTCGGCGCCTTTTTCTTTTACGGTGATCATTGCTCAAGGCCGACCCGCGATGGCCTTCGCCAGACAGCGCCGGCACCAGCAGGCATCGGCTTCCCCCATGGGCAGGGCCGGCAGCTGGCTGCACCAGCACTCTGCGATGGTCGAGCCGGCCGACACGGCGCAAAAGGCCGGTTCGCCACAGCCGGGACAGTGATGGGTGCTGGTGGAACCATCCAGCTGCGCCATTACCGCCAGCTGGGCCTCGCTCTCCATGGCGGACCAGCGACCAATCTCGGTCAGAGTGCGACCACAGCCAAGGCAGAGACCGTCTTTTGCCTGGCACGCACCGACGCAGGGGCTCGGCACTTATTCGCCGCCTTCGCGCTGATCGTCGCCCGTCAATGTGATGCTGTAGTCATCGATAACCAGCTTGCCCTGCTTGTAGAGGCCGCCGATGGCCTTCTTGAAGGTGCCCTTGCTCATGCCGAGCAGCTTGTAGATGAGCTCGGGTTCGCTCTTGTCACCCACCGCCAGGCTGCCGCCCTGCTTCTTGAGGCGGGCCAGGATCTGCTCGCCGGCATCGTCCAGCCGCGCCACACCCGGCTTTTGCAGGGTCAGATCCAGCTTGCCGTCATCACGCACCTGCTTGACCCAGGCGGTTAGCGGACGGCCCGTGGTCACCCGGCCGAACACCTCGTTCTTGAACAGCATGCCGGAGTACTCGCCATTGACGATAGCCTTGATGCCGAGCGGTGTGCGCTCGCCAGGCAGGGCAGTCACTTCGTCACCGGCCTTGAAGGGAGGCTTGTCGGTGCGCAGGAACCGCTCGAGGCGGCTGGTGCCCACCATGCGCCCCTCGTGATCGAGCATCAGCCGCACCAGATAGACATGGCCCACCTGCATCGGCTTGTTCTGCTCGCGGCTTGGTACGAACAGATCCTTCTTCATGCCCCAGTCGAGGAAGGCGCCAATCTTGTTGGCATTGACCACCTTGAGGCCGACGATGTCGTCCACCATGGCAAACGGCTTGTCGGTGGTGATCACCGGCTCGCAGTCGGCATCCAGATAGAGGAAGACCTTGACGCCGTCCCCTTCCGCCGCCCCTTCCGGCAGTTGACGCTTGGGCAGCAGCAGCTCGCCGTACTCTTCGCCAGCCGCCAGCCAGGCGCCCCGATCTTCGAGCTCGACTACGGTAAGGGTGTTCATCTTGCCAATCTGTAGCATGGTGTTCTCTTCTTTCATTGTCCGGATGGCCAATTTTTCATTGCCTGTATGGGCGCGCATGTTACCCCAAGAGCGGTAACAGGGCCTAGTCCCTTGCCCTGTTCGCGGGTGATTTTCAGGGCCTTTTGGCCGGGGCGTGTCCATATAATCGCCAGTCAGCCGCCCTTTTGCTGCAAATAACCCCACTTTTGGGTAGACTTCGCCGCTGCCAAAATCCAGAGGAACTGTCGATGAATCCATCCACTCGTACCCGTCATCTCAATCAATGGATCCAGACCCACAGTGGGCAGGACATGACCTACCCGGCGCTGCACGGCTTTTTGTGTGCCCGCCTGGTCGGGCCGGATGCCCCTGACTGGCAGGCCCCGCTGGCCGGTCTGTTGCCCCATGACGCCGAGCTGGATGAAAAAAGCGCCGAGGCGCTGCGCCACCTGATCGCCGAGCTGGAAACCCAGGCCGATGAGGCCCAGCTCGCCCTGCCTAGCCAGTGCCGCCTCTCCACCGAGAGCCCGGAGCAGGTGTTCGAGCAGAGCCACCCCCTCGGTCAGTGGTGTTACGGCTTCAGCCAGGGCTTTGCCACCTGGCCCAAGCCCAGGGATCTGAACGATCCGACCACCCAGTACCGTTTCAGCCTGGCCGCCGAGCTGAGCCTGTTTCGCGACAAGCCCATGGCGCAGATGCTGCACGCGGCCGCCGGCAGTGACCTCCCCTTCATGGAGTTCTGCAAGCGTCAGCGCCAGAACATGAAGACCGCTCTCAACCAGCTGCTGCAACTGGACGAGTATCAGGCCGTGCCGAGCACGGAGCAGGCGCTGGACAGCCAGCAGGCCGAGCAGTGGCAGCAGTGGTTCGAACTGGCCGATGCCAGCCGCGACCCGCACAGCCGCCTCGGCTGGTTTGACAAGGTGATCGCCGATGCCGAACCGCTGTTTGACACCGCCTTCTGGCAGCAGATTGCCGGCCATGGCTGGAGTGCCCACGAAGCGCGCCCGCTGCTGGCCGCCCGGGCCGGACGGGCCGACTGCCTGCTGCGCCTCGGCCAGCTGGAACAGGCGCGCAGCGAGTATCTGGCGCTGCTCGAGCTGTGCGTGGCCGATGAACTGGGTTGCCGTTATCCCCTCTCCAGCCTCTATGCCCTGCAAGGGGACTGGTCGGCCCTGCAGGCTCTGCTGGTGCGCTTTGATGAGGCCTCCAGCTGGCTGCTCTACAACAAGGCGCTGATGACGTTCGTCTGCGCTGGCGCCGAGGCCGCGCAGCCGCTGCTGGCCGCCGCCATCAAGGCCAACGCCCATGTACCGGCCTGTCTGCTGGGCCAGCGCAAGCTGCCCAAACAGGAGCCCCACAGCTGGCAGGCGGGCAGCCGTGACGAAGCGGCGCTCTACACCCTGCAAAGCCGCGAGGCCTGGCTCAAGCACAACGCCCTGCTCTGGCTGCGCAAAGGCTGAGCCGGCGACAGTAAAACCAGCTTCGAATAGACCCGGTTGCGGCGGATGACGTGCGCAACCGCACATTTCTCTGGTACTTGTTCAGACAAACGGCCCTGTGTTACGTATCATCAAGGTCAAAGTATCAAGAGAAACTGCACCCGATGCAGCCGTCACAGCAGGATGTCATATGTCAAAGATCATAGAGCTGCTTGCCCACTATCCCCCCTATCAGCTGGTACACGCCGCCGAGATGGTGCGCGATACCTTCGAACAGTTTTACCAGCAACGCTATCAGCTGACGGTGCCTCAATGGCGCCTGATGATGGTGCTCGGCCCCAACTACCCCATCAGCCAGAAAGAGCTGGTGGAGGCAAGCGGGATGGACAAGGTACGGATCTCCCGCGAGATTCACCGGCTGGTGGAAAAAGGGATCCTGTTCACCGAGAGCAGCGAGCACGACAAGCGGGTCAGCCTGGTCTCCTTCACCCAGGCGGGGCTCACCTTGTTCCAGCAGCTCAAGAGCGAAGCGGGCAGCTGGCAGCACACCCTCACCGACTACCTGCCGGCCGAGGCGCGCCAATCCATCCGTCTGCACCTGCAAAGCGTCAGCGATGCCATCGAACAACTTCACCTGCTGGATAACGAGCGACCCTCATGAACCTCAACAACTTTGCCACCATGGACGTCAACATGCTGCTGAGCCTGGTCAACATGCAGCTACGTGATCGCTACGATGATCTCGATGATCTCTGCAAGGCGCAGGATCTCGACAAGGCGGCGCTGGTCGCCCGGCTCGCCAGCGGCGATTTCCACTATCAGGCAGATCAGAAGCAGTTCAGATAGGGATCCGGATCACAACCCGGCCCATGCCGCTGGCTCCGGCGGCAAAAGCTGCTATGGTGATGGCTACCCCGGTCAACTGACCATCGGCAAGAGGTATGGATACATCTTGCTGTCACAGACCGCGGTTAGCCTTCTCTTCACCAGCCGTAGCCAAGGATGACCCATGATGTTTCTGACCCGTCCCGCCAGCCTGATCACCCTCTGTGCCTTGCTGATGATCAGCCTCCTCTCGCCCCACCTGCCCGACAGCGCCGAGCAGTGGCTCACCACTCTGCTGCTGGGCTCCCTGGTGGTGGTCTGCCTGATGGTAGGCAGCGGCTGTCGCCGCTTTCTGCGGGATTGACCTGACGGGCCGTTTCATCCGATCAGGCACCAAAAAACAACGCAGCCCTAGGGCTGCGTTGTTGCTTTCTGGCGTATGGCGGGTTGCTCTCTTGATCAGAGGGCCAGGGTCTCCAGCTGGCCCTTGGCCTGCTCGATGCCCTTGGCCTGGGCATCCGGGCCCATGCCCATGCCTTCGGCGTAGATGAAGTCCACCTCCTTGATGCCGATGAAGCCCAGCACAGTGCGCATGTAGGGGGTCACCAGATCGGTGGCGCTGCCGACGTGCATGCCGCCGCGGGGGCTGATCACCAGGGCGCGGGTGTTTTCCACCAGGCCGACCGGACCGGTTTCGGTGTAACGGAAGGTCACGCCGGCGCGGGCTACCAGATCGATCCAGTTCTTCAGCTGGGTCGGGATGTTGAAGTTGTACATGGGGGCGGCAATCACCACCAGATCGCTCGCCTTGAGCTCTGCGATCAGCTCGTCGGACTGGGCCAGCACGGCCAGTTGACGCTCGTTGAGGTTTTCACCACCGCGCAGGCCAGACGCCAGCTCGCCATCCAGTACCGGCAGGTTCAGGGCCGCCAGATCACGCACGGTGACGGTGTCGGACTGATGGTCGGCCAGGAAACCGTCGATCAGGGCGTTGGATTGGGAATATTGGCCCAGGATGCTGGACTTGAGTACGAGGATATTGGCCATGGTGAAACTCCATTAGGTTGTCGGTTGAACAGCGGTGCTGTCGATGGAGGTCACTCTAAACATTGGGCTTCTATACAGATAGCGAAAATAGATGCTCAACTTATTCAAAAATTTTGATGGTAGTGCATTCTCTCGCCAGCCGCCTCTCTCACGCCCCGCCAAGGCTTGGCAGAACAAACGATTGCCGTTATGATCCGCCGCACTTTTTTCAGCGACCCGGATCCCATGACACCCTCGCGCAGGCACTCCCCCTTTGCCGGTGCAGTCTGGATGATGGTAGCGGGCCTCTGCTTCGCCGCCGTCAACAGCCTGAGCCAGTATGTCAGCTTCAAGCTCGGCCTCCCCTCGACCCAGGTCGCTTTCCATCAATATCTGATTGCCCTGGTCTGTCTGCTGCCCTGGCTCATTCGCCACGGCCTGCGCCAGTCGCTGATGACCAACCAGCAGCGGCTGCACCTGCTGCGGGTTGCCCTGGCGGTGGTCGGCATCCAGTTCTGGCTGTGGGCGCTGGCAGTCCCCGTCCCCATCTGGCAGGGGATAGCGCTGCTGATGACCTCGCCGCTGTTTGCCACCCTGGGGTCGGCCCTCTTTCTCAAGGAGCAGGTGAGCCGGGCCCGCATTCTGGCGACCCTGGCCGGCTTTGTCGGCGCCATGCTGATCCTGGCCCCCTGGACCGACGATTTCAGCTGGGCTTCCCTGCTGCCGGTGGCGGCAGCCCTGTTTTGGGCCGGCTACTCCTTGCTGGTGCGCTATCAGGCGGCCAGCGAGTCGTCCCACACCATCGTCGTCTATCTGCTCATCTTCAGCACCCCGTTCAACGCCATGCTGGCGCTGCCGGAGTGGCAATGGCCGAGCGAAGCCCAGTGGCTACTGGTAGCCGCCTCCGGCGTACTGTCGGCGCTGGCCCAGATGTCCATCGCCCGCGCCTACAGCGTGGCCGAGGCCTCGTTCGTGCAACCCTTTGATTTTGCCAAGCTGCCCATGAACGTGCTGGCCGGCTGGCTGGTGTTTGGCTGGGCGCCGCCCGGCCGATTGTGGCTCGGGGCCGCCATCATCATCGGCGCCATCACCCTGCTCACCCATCTGGAGCAGCGCGCCCACAAATCCGTTTCCTGAGGTACGCCATGCGTGCCTCTTTTTTTGCCCGCTATTCGTGCAATAGCGGCCCTCAATCACCACCCACGACATCAGGAGAGATCACATGTTTGGAACCGCTACCCGCCCCGGCGCCACCCGCGCCCTGCTGCTGGGATCCGGCGAACTTGGCAAGGAGGTCGCCATCGAGCTGCAACGCTTCGGCATCGAGGTGATCGCCGCCGACCGCTATGCCGATGCCCCCGCCATGCAGGTGGCGCACAGAGCCCATGTGCTGGACATGCTGGACGGTGACGCCCTGCGCGCCCTGGTCAACGAGGTCAAACCGGATCTGATCATCCCCGAGCTGGAAGCCATCGCCACCGATACCCTGGCCGCCCTGGAGCAGGAAGGGGTCAAGGTGGTGCCGAACGCCCGCGCCACCCAGCTCACCATGAACCGGGAGGGGATCCGCCGCCTCGCCGCCGAAACGCTGGGCTTGCCCACCTCCCCCTACCGCTTTGCCCAGAGCAAGGAGGAGTTTGTCGCCGCCGTCGAGACCATCGGCCTGCCCTGCGTGGTGAAGCCGGTGATGAGCTCGTCCGGCAAGGGGCAGAGCGTGCTGCGCGATCTCGCCAAACTCGACGAGAGCTGGACCTATGCCCAGGAGGGCGGTCGCGCCGGTCGCGGCAAGGTGATCGTCGAGGGCTTCGTCCCCTTCGAGTACGAGATCACCCTGCTCACGGTACGCGCGGTGGACGGCATCCACTTCTGCGAGCCCATCGGCCATCGCCAGGAAGATGGCGACTACCGCGAATCCTGGCAGCCGCAAGCCATGAGTGAGCTGGCACTGGCCCGCTCCAAGGAGGTAGCGGCCAAGGTGGTCGAGGCGCTGGGCGGCTACGGCCTGTTCGGGGTCGAGCTCTTCATCAAGGGTGACGAGGTGTGGTTCAGCGAGGTCTCGCCGCGCCCCCACGACACCGGCATGGTGACCCTCATCTCCCAGGATCTCTCCGAGTTCGCCCTGCACGTGCGCGCCATTCTGGGGCTGCCCATCGGCACCATCACCCAGTACGGGCCGAGCGCCTCCGCCGTGGTGCTGCGCGAAGGTCACAGCCAGGACATCCGCTATCAGGGGATTGGCGAGGCGCTGGCGCTGGTGCCGGGTGCCCAGCTGCGGCTGTTTGGCAAGCCGGAGATCGCCGGTCGCCGCCGGCTCGGCGTGGCACTGACGCGAGCCAAGCAGTGCGACGAGGCGGTAGAAAAAGCCAAAGCGGTTGCGGCCGGGGTAAAGGTGCTGTTCTAAGCCCACTTTTTGGCACACGAAATCAAACGTTTGCCAGCATGATCCAGCGCAAGGGGCATGGCAATGCCCCTGTTGCATTGAGGCACCTTGTTTATAATCCCCCCTTCACCTATGTCAGGAGTACAAGATGTTAACTGCCGTGATCTTCGATATGGATGGTGTTCTGATCGACTCGGAACCCTTTTGGCAACGGGCCCAGATGGCTGTCTTCTCCGAGCTGGGCCATCCCCACACGGTGGAAGATTGTGAGTCGACCATAGGCGTGCGCATCGATCAGCTGGTCGCCCACTGGTATCAGTTGCGCCCCTGGAGTGGCCCCAGCCAGGAAGAGGTAGTGCAGCGCATCCTGGATCGGGTCAACGCCCTGATCCTCTCCGAAGGTCAGGCCAAGGCTGGCGTGCTGGAGGCACTCGACCTCATCGAGGCGCAAGGCCTTAAAATCGGTCTGGCCACCTCCTCCCCCTTTGCCATGGTGGAGGCCGTGCTCGGCAAGCTCGGCATTCGCGATCGCTTCCTGGCGGTGCACTCCGCCGAGGTGGAGCGCTTTGGCAAGCCGCACCCGGATGTCTATATCCACGCCGCCGAGAAGCTGGGTGTCGAGCCGGTGCATTGTCTCGCCATCGAGGACAGCTTTACCGGTCTGCTGGCGGCCAAGGCGGCCTCCATGACAGCGCTGATAGTGCCGGACCCGGCGCTGGTGGGTGACCCGCGTCTGGCCATTGCCAACCATCAGCTGCGCTCGCTCACCGAGCTGGATGCCCAGATGCTGACCAGCTGGGTCAAGTAAACGACCAGCAGGCGCTGATCGTTCCCATGTACCCGGCATTGGTGGGTGGCCCACGCTTGGCCATCGCCGACCATCGGCTGTGTTCGCTCACCGAGCTGGATGCCCAGATGCTGGCCAGCTGGGTCAAATAGACCACACCCTGGCGGACTGACCTCCTGCCTCCCTTGATCCCGGTCATAATCGTGCGCTTGCTCGCGGTCAGGCAGGTGCGATCCAGCTAGAATCTGGGGAGAGAGGCGGCCCACGGGCCCGAGGAGGTCATCATGATCGAGTACACCAGCAAGCGCATCGTCTGCCCCCATTGTGGCCATCATACCCGGGTCGAGCTGGATGCCAGCCAGGGGGATCAGGAGTTCTATGAGGATTGCATGGCCTGCTGCAACCCCATCCACCTGCGACTGCACCGGGATGAGGCGCGCGACTGCCTGCAACTCTTCGTGGATGCCGACGACGAACAGATGTTCTGAGTCGCCCTGACAGGGGATAGTGCAAAACAAAGCGGGGCCCACTGGGCCCCGCTTTCCTTTTCGCCTAAGCGGCCGCCTCTGCGCCTTATTGGCGGGCCGCCAGCACCCGCTCCACCGTGTCGACGATGGCCTGGGTCTGGGGGTCAATCTCGATGTTGGTCTGCCAGCCGGCCTTGACCCAGCCGAGGTTGGTGCGGGCCAGGGTTTCTGGGATCAGGTTGACGCAAAATTCGCAGCCGCGCACCTCGCCCACGGTGAGGCTGATGCCATCGATGCCGATGTAGCCCTTGGTCAACACGTATTTCATCAGCGTTGGGGCCAGGCGATACCACACCTGCCGGTTGTTGGGGGTGTCGATGACCGAGATCACCTGCGCGGTGCCCATGATGTGGCCGGACATGGCATGACCGCCAATCTCGTCGCCAAAGCGGGCCGCCCGCTCCACGTTGACCTTCTCCCCCGGCTGCAGCTGGCCGAGGTTGGTGAGGCGCAGGGTCTCCTGCATCAGATCGAAGCTGACCAGGTCTCCTTCGACCCGGGTGACGGTCAGGCAGCAGCCGTTGTGGGCCACGGAGGCGCCCAGCGCCAGCCCCTCGCCCCAGGCCGGGCTCGGCATGCGGATTACGTGGGTACGAAAGTTGGGCAGCTCTTCGATGGCCACCAGTTCGGCGGTCCCCTGCACTATGCCGGTGAACATGTCTCGTCTCCTGCTACGAAAAAAGGCAGGGTAACCTCGCCGCGCACCCCAGACAAGCGCAACCGCTGACAAGCAGGCGGCCGATCGCTATAGTGACGGCATTCAAACCAAGTGCTGACAAGGAAACAAAAATGCAGGTATATCAATGCTGTGAGGCCATTCGCATCGCCTACAACCAGATTGGCTCCGGCGAGCAGGGCTATGTGCCGCAGGCCATCGCCGCCACCATCAGGGCGCTCAACGCCGTGGCATCGGACGAGCGGGTGCCGGCGGATCTGCGCGAGCAGGCCGCCTACGCCGCCGCCAACCTGCTGATCAGCGATCACGAAGACGCCTGATCCCGGGCTCGCACCAATCGTTTCGTCCCGGATGAATTTCAGGCTAGAATGACCCCCCCGCACTTTGCACTCCCGCTTCTGGAGTGCAAAGGCTCTTCCCGATACCCGCTCTTTTTACGCTTTATCTGATCCACTCGGAGGTGTCAGTGCAACGTTATTGGTCCGAGGCGAGGCAACTCGTTCGTCTAGCCAGCCCCATTCTGGTCGCCCAGGTGGCCCAGATCGCCATGAACTTTGTCGATACCGTGATGGCGGGACAGGTCAGCGCCGTCGATCTGGCCGCCGTGTCGGTGGCCTCCAGCTTCTGGTTGCCGGTGATCCTGCTGGTGCAGGGCATCATCATGGCGCTCACCCCCATCGTCTCCCAGCTCAATGGCGCCCGCAAACGGGACGAGGTGCGCCCGGCGGTGCATCAGGGCTTCTGGCTGGCGCTGATGGTCACCCCCATCGCCATGGTGGCGCTCTATTTCAGCCCGCTGGCGTTGCAGTTCATGGAGGTGGATCCCGTGATGGCCGCCAAGACCACCGGCTACCTGCATGCCATCCTGTGGGGGCTGCCCGCCTTCGTGCTGTTCCAGGTGCTGCGCAACTTCAGCGAGGGGCTCTCTCACACCATGCCGACCATGGTGATCGGCTTCGTGGGGCTGGCGGTCAACATCCCGGCCAACACCATCTTCATCCACGGCCTGTTCGGCATGCCGAAACTGGGCGGGGTCGGCTGCGGCGTGGCCACCGCCATCGTGCTGTGGGCCATGCTGCTGGCGATGATCGTCTATGTGAAGCTCTCCCGCCACTTCAAGGAGATCAACCTGTTCGCCCAGCTCGCGCGCCCCAATGGCAGCCGGATCTGGCGCCTGTTCAGGTTGGGTTTCCCCATCGCCATGGCCATCTTCTGCGAGGTGACCCTGTTTACCGTGGTGGCCTTGATGCTGGCCCCGTTCGGTGCGGAGACGGTGGCGAGTCACCAGATAGCGCTCAACTTCTCCAGCCTGGTGTTCATGCTGCCGCTCTCCATCGGGGTGGGCGTCACCATCCGGGTCGGTCACAGCATCGGCGAAGGACTGCCTGATCACGCCAGGGTCGCCGCCCGCACCGGCCTGATGCTGGGCATGATGGTGGCCGCCGCCACCGCCGCCCTCACCGTGCTGCTGCGCGAGCAGATCGCCACCATCTACACCGAGGACCTGCAGGTGATCACCCTCGCGGCCACCCTGCTCTTCTTCGCCGCCATCTACCAGATCTCCGACTCGGTACAGGTGGTGGCGGCGGCGGCCCTGCGCGGTTACAAGGATACCAAGGCGATCTTCTACGTCACCATCGTCGCCTACTGGGGACTGGGGCTGCCCACCGGCATGATCCTGGGCCTGACCGACTGGGTGGTACCGCAGATGGGACCCCAGGGGTTCTGGGTCGGCTTCATCGTCGGCCTCACCTCCGCCGCCCTGATGTTGGGTACCCGGCTGCGCTACATCTATGGCCGCTTTGCCAGCCCGGAGGCGTGCAGCGCCCTCTCCAAGGCGCAATAAGGGGAAACTCGCCTGCAAAATCAACAGGCTGCGCAAGAACTGGGCAAACAGTCTCCTTTGTGCGTGCGGCCTGTTGACAGCCTTGGGGGGCATGGGTAGTATGCCGACCACGCCAGCAGTGCTGGCGGGATAAAACGGGTTTTCAATCCGGTTTATGAAGTGGGTTTATAGCTCAGTTGGTTAGAGCACTACCTTGACATGGTAGGGGTCGTTGGTTCGAATCCAATTAAACCCACCACTTTTCTGTGATGCGTCCTTAGCTCAGCTGGTTAGAGCACCACCTTGACATGGTGGGGGTCGGTGGTTCGAATCCACTAGGACGCACCATCCGGAACACTGTTATGCGTCCTTAGCTCAGCTGGTTAGAGCATCACCTTGACATGGTGGGGGTCGGTGGTTCGAATCCACTAGGACGCACCATAACAGTTTGAATAAATTGCAGATATGAATTTGATGTGGGTTTATAGCTCAGTTGGTTAGAGCACTACCTTGACATGGTAGGGGTCGTTGGTTCGAATCCAATTAAACCCACCACTCCCCTGCAATCACACAAAGTCGCCTTGCGCACCCTGCGTCCTTAGCTCAGCTGGTTAGAGCATCACCTTGACATGGTGGGGGTCGGTGGTTCGAATCCACTAGGACGCACCAGATTTGAAAAGCCCGCTCCTCGAGCGGGCTTTTTGCATTTATCTTCTCTGACTATCCATGCTATCCCCTCTCATCTGCCTCCTCTTGACCCGCTGCGGCCATTGTCGAGCCATGGCCGCAGCGTTTGCCCAGTCAGAAGAGATCGAGCTGCTGGCCGCAGATCCGCTCGAACGACTCGCCGATAAAGGGGAGGATGGCATCGGCGATGGGTTTGAGCTGCTTGTCGATGTAGTGCTCGTAGTCGATGGCGCTGCGCCGGTATTCGAGCGGTTCGGGGCCATTCAGGGTCACCAGATAGGCGATGGTGCCCCTGTGCTGGTAGCGCTGGGGCAGACCGCGGCGCAGGTTCTCCTCGTCCGCCAGGCGCGCCGCCCGCACGTGGGGCGGTACGTTCTTCTGGTACTCCTCGAGTTTCTGGCGCAGCCGTTTGCGATAAACCAGCAGCTCGTCGTGAAGGCCGGCGCGGGTCTCGTCCACCATGGTGCGCACATAGCCGCTGGGATCCTGGTCGTGAAACACCATCTCGTAGAGGCGGGTCTGGAACGCCTTGGCAAGGGGCGTCCAGTCGGTGCGCACCGATTCTAGCCCCTTGAACACCAGCTGCTCCTCTTCACCTGCCTGATGGCCTGCCACCAAACCCGCATAACGCTTCTTGCTCCCCTTCTCCAGCCCGCGAATGGTGGGCATCAGGAAGCGGCGATAGTGGGTCTCGTACTGGATCTCCAGATAGCTCGGCAAATCGAACTCCCGCTTGATCAGCGCAGTCCAGTTGTCGTTGATCATGCGGGCCAATCGCCGGCCAATCTCGTCCGCCTGGGCGGGGCTGGTCTCGCGCCCCAGGTGGACGAAGGTGGAGTCGGTATCACCATAGATCACCTCGAAACCCTCCCCTTCGATCCACTCCCGGGTCTGCTGCATGATGCCGTGACCGCGCAAGGTGATGGAGGAGGCAAGCCGCGGGTCGTAGAAGCGGCAGCCCCCCGAGCCCAGCACCCCGTAGAAGGAGTTCATGATGATCTTGATGGCCTGGGAGAGCGCCTTGTTGCTGGCCGCCTTGGCTCTATCCCGCGCCGCCCACAGGGTGGCGATGAGATCCGGCAGGAAGTGGCGGGTGCGGGAGAACAAGGCGCCGCGAAAACCCGGGATGGCGTGGTCGGGATGCTGCAGCCCCTCGATGAGCCCCATGGGATCGATGCAGAAGGTGCGGATGATACTGGGATAGAGGCTCTTGAAATCGAGCACCAGCACGTGGCGATAGAGACCCGGTTTGGAGTCCATCACATAGCCGCCAGGGCTCGCGAGCCCCCCGTCTGCGGGCAGGTTGGGCGCCACATAGCCGCCGCGGTGCAGCCGTGGCAGATAAAGATTGGTAAATGCCGCCACCGAGCCACCGACCCGGTCGAGCTCCAGGCCGGTGAGGGAGGCGCGCTCGATGGCAAAGGGGATGAGGTGGCAGTAGTCGAAGATCTCCCACACCAGCTTGCAATCCTCCAGGTTGTAGCGGGCCAGCGCCTCCTTGTCGGAGTGAAACAGCTCGGTGATCTTCTCCCCCCGGTTGGCCACGTCCTCGATGTCCTTGCCGCGGCCGAGCAGCTCGCTCGCCACCGCATCCAGGCTGTAGCTGGGGAACTGCCAGGTGGCGCTTTTGAGGGTGTCGATGCCATCCAGCACCATGCGCCCCGGGATGATGACGCTGCCGCTCTGGGGGTCGTTGCGCGATGAGCGCCAGAAGCAGAGCTCGTGGCCACGGCCGAGTCGCAACCGCCGCTTGTTGAGCTCGGCACGGCGCAGCAGCAGGCGAAAGTCGAAGTTCACCACGTTCCAGCCGATCACCAGATCCGGGTCGTGCCGCACAAACCAGCGCTCCAGCGCACTCAGCAGGGCGCTCTCGTCCGCCACCCACTCGACCTGGGTCCCCCAGCTGTCGGCATCGGCCTCCGGCACGCCGATCATGATGACCCGCGCATCCTCGGGGCTGTAGAGCCCCACCGAGAAGAGGGCCCCGTCCATGGCGCACTCCACGTCCAGCGACACCCAGGAGAGGGTCGGCGTCACCGCCTGGGGCGCGCAGCGCGCCTCGTTCACCTCCCAGTAGCCCTGCTTGCCCCCCTTCTTGCGCACCCGCCCCTCGAAGCGCACGCCGGCGGTGATGAAACGCTCCATCAGGAAGCGCTCCGGCAGCCGGATATCCGCCTCGAAGTGCTCCAGCCCGCGGATGAGCAGCAGCTCGATGGCGCGGTGAAAGGCGCTCAGGGTGGCAAAATAGCAGCCCACCACGGCACGGCCGTCGAAGGTGTGCATGGGCAGGCGGCGAAACCGCCCGCTCACCCCGGCCCCCTTGAACAGCTCCGCCGCCTCCGCCATATGGCTCTGCGGCAGGAAGAAGACCGGCTCCTGCCCCGGCACCACCACCCGCACCGGCCCCTGTTCGCTCCAGAGCCACATCACGATCTCGGTGCGCTCCGGCTGTTCGCCGCGGCCGCGCAAATCCCGCCCGTGACGGGTCAGGATAAAGCCGTCGCGCGGCGGGGTAACGGGAGGGATGGGGGGGTGGTCGGTCATGCCAGTCATCGGGATCAACATAGGTGTGGGACTATTGTACGTTCATACAGTGCTTTACTGCAATTGGCACGCCAGGGTGCCATTGCCACGCAGGCTGCCAGGGGCGGCGCAAACTGGTATGCTCGGCCAGACGGGCACGCACTGCCGGTGGTGTTCGCCCATCGACTCACCCCGCTTGTCAGCCAACATCAGGAGGTCATGGTGGCGATTTATTCTCTGCTGGATCAGCTGGCCATTCCCTATCAGCGCATCGATCACGCCCCCGTCTTCACCTGCGAGGAGGCCAGCCGGCTGTTGCCCAATCTGCCCGCCGCCAAGACCAAGAACCTCTTCCTGCGCGACCCCAGGAGCGAACGGCTGTTTCTGGTGGTGACCCCTGAGCAGAGCCGGGTCGATCTCAAGGCGCTGGCGAGCGCCCTTGGCGTCAAGCGGCTGAGCTTCGGCTCGCCCGAGCGACTGGAGGCGGTGCTTGGCCTCACTCCGGGCTCGGTCACCCTGCTAGCCATGGTGCGCGACAGAGAGAGCGCGGTGGAGCTGGTGGTGGATGAGACGATTTGGCAGGCCGAGCGGGTGCAGTGCCACCCGCTGGTCAATACCGCCACCCTGCTTATTCGCCTCGACGACGTGCGCCGTCTGCTGGCCCACCTCGGCCGGGAAGCCACCGTCATGCGGCTGCCGGTGGTGGTCGACTGAGGTCGACGTGAGCGGGGAATGGCCCTTCGTCACTCCCCGCCCCTGATTAATCGTGTCAGCCGCCGGCAACTGGTGGTGTTGGCACTATCCTGCCCAGACCATCCAAGCCATTGCTCAGCGGCACAATTCATGCTGTGATCCGCCCCAGTCACCCGGCCCTGAGACCACAGCGCCGTTACCGGCAGGAAGAGCCCATACCCTTGATGCAGAGTCTGTTTTCCTCGGCCCAGTTGCTGAGCCTGGTGCTGTTTGTCAGCCTGTCCCACGTCGGGGTCGCGGCCATTTTCGCCTACCTGTGGCATACCCAGCGACCGCTGCGCGCCCTGCTCTACTGGTCGGCCAGCGAGCTGGCCATCGCCGCCGCCTTTGGTTGCCTGCTGCTGCGCCCCCTCACGGGAGAGACGTCCCTTGCCAATATCCTGCTCACCAACCTGCTGATCATTGCCACCCCGCTGCTCTATGAGCGGGGCCTGCGCCACTTTTTCCGGCGCGAGGCCGACCGCTTCGGCTGGCTCTGCCCGCTCCTCGCCCTCGCCGGCTTTCTGCTGTTTGCCCTGGTGGCCTCGCAGCAACCGCTAGCCGATGTGCACAGCCGGATCATCACCCTCTCCGGCGTGCTCTCGCTGCAGATTGGCCTGCTGCTGTGGCAGCTCTGGCGCTACCAGCGGCTGGCCCCCGCCTACCGGGTGCTGCGCTTCGCCATCCTGCTGCTCGCCTTGCAACTGGCTCTGCAGCTGCTCAGGATGGCCAAGCATCAGTGGTGGCCGGAGTCGGCCGCCTCCAGCCTGACCGACCCCCTGCTCGGCCCGGTGATCTTGCTCAGCCTGCTCTTTACCATTGCCCGCAGCTTCATCCTGCTGAGCCTGGTGCACACCCGCCAGCAGCAGGCCATGCTCGCCACCCAGCGCGAGCTGGAGCGGCGCGCCAACCAGGATGCCCTGACCGGACTGGACAGCCGCCACCATTTCGAACAGCAGCTGGCGGCGCGGGCCTGCCGCAGCGCCCGCCCCTGGCAGCTGCTGCTGATCGACCTGGACAACTTCAAGCAGATCAACGACAACCACGGCCATCCCGCCGGCGATGCCATGCTGCGGGCGGTGGGCCGGGTGATCCGGGAGAGCCTGCCGCCGGCGGCACTGGCCGGGCGCCTCGGTGGCGACGAGCTGGCGCTGCTGGTGATGGAGACGCCGCAGACGCTGCCCGGCTACTGCCACGCCCTGCAACAGGGGGTCACCGAAGCCACCCGCCCGCTGGCGGGCGGCCCCATTGGCCTTAGCATGGGGCTGACCTCGCTGCAGACGGGAGAGAGCTTCGAGCAGGCCTATCTGCGGGCGGATCAGGCGCTCTATGCCGCCAAGCAGAGCGGCCGCATGCGCGCCTGCATCCGCGAGGCCCACCACAGCGAGCCACGCCTGCTGCAAGCGGCAGAGCTGCACCCGTGACAGCCGTCATCGAGTGTCGGGCCGCGCAACCTGCCGATGCCCCCGCCTACCGCCGCTATGTGGCCGAGTGTGGCGCCGCCGGCCTGCCCCTCTATCAGGTGGCGCAATTCGACCCGGTTCAGTGGCTGCAGGATTTGCTCGCCCATGCCGCTGGCGAGCGCCTGCCGCCGGACTACCCGCCCACCACCACCTACTTTGCCCTCGAGGGGGAAGAGATCCTCGCCACCTTGCGCCTGCGCCACGGCGACACCCCGGCGACCCGCCAGTGGCTCGGTCATATCGGTTACGAAACCCGCCCCTCCCGCCGCGGTGAAGGGGTGGCCCGCACCCTGCTCGGCTGGCTGCAACGCCATGTCCTGAGCGGCCCCGTGCTCATCAGCTGTGACGCGCACAATCACGCCTCCCTCAAGGTGATCGCCAGCGTCGGCGGGCAATGGCTGGATCGCCGCTACCATGCTGGCGATCGCTGCTGGGTGAACTTTTACCGGATCCAGCCCCACCCCGCCCGCCAGCAAGGCGCCGCTGACTCGCAGCCATAAAAAGAGCGCCCGCAGGCGCTCAGTCGTCTCTTGGTTGCAGGGGCCTGGGCGTCAGTAGCCCTCCTCCTGCTCCGCCTTCAACCGCGCCTGGCGGGCCAGGGCCTCCTCCTCGGCGCTCTCGATCTCGTGCAGTACGGCGTCAAGATCCACCCGCTCGTTGCTCTCTTCGAACAACCCGGTCAGTTCGCTGTCGGGGGTGAGCTTGCCATCTTCATAGAGGGCCCACATCTCCTTGGCGTAACGGGTCTTGAGCAGCTCGGGGGCATACATGCCGTAGTAGTTGCGCATGTTGTCGACGTCCCGCTCCAGCATGGACTTCGCCTGGTTGTTGGCGGCGGCATCCACCACCTGGGGCAGGTCGATGATGACAGGCCCCTCTTCATCCACCAGCACGTTGAACTCCGACAGGTCGCCGTGAATGAGGCCAGCGCAGAGCATACGCACCACGTAGCGGATCACCCTGGCGTGGTCGGCCAGCGCCTGTTCGCGGCTGAGGGCCACGTCGTTGAGGCGGGGCGCCACGTTGCCATCGGCATCGGTCACCAGCTCCATCAAGAGCACGCCGTCGAGGCAGACATAGGGCCGCGGCACCCGCACACCGGCGGCGGCCAGCTTGAACAGGGCATCCACCTCGGTGTTCTGCCACACCTCTTCGTGCTGCTTGCGGCCGTACTTGGAGCCCTTCTCCATGGCGCGGGCATCGCGGCTGCTGCGCACCCGGCGCCCTTCCTGATAGACCACCGCCTGCTTGAAGCTGCGCTTGGCGGCCTCCTTGTACACCTTGGCGCAGCGGATCTCGTCGCCGCAGCGCACCACGTAAACATCGGCCTCTTTGCCACTCATCAGCCGGCTGATCACCTCATCAACCAGGCCGTCGTCAACCAGAGGTTGGATTCGATTTGGAGTTTTCATGCCCGCCCTTTCACCCTGTGTGCGCTCCCGAAGATAGCCTCTTCCGGTGCGCTTGCCTATTCCAGATTGTGCCGTGCCACCGGCGCCCGGGCGCCGGTCCTTCAATTGCGTCAGTTTTCGGGGGGCAGGTCGCCGCGGATCCGCTTAATGCCCTCTTCGTAGAAGCCCTCGTGCCCCTGGGGATGCTCCATGGTCTCGAAGATCTTGAGGAACCACATGTACTGCTCCGGGTGCTGGCGCAGCTGCTGCTCCACCATGTCGTTCATGGCGCGAACGTCGGCCTCCAGATCGGTGCCGGGATAGGGATCGAAGGGGGCCTCGATCTCCAGCCGGTAGCAGCCCTCCTCCTCGTCATAGCAGGCGAGGATGGGCACCGCCTTGGCGCCGGTCAGCTTGACCAGCTTGGGCAGGGCCGGCAGGGTCGCCTTGGGGTGGCCGAAGAAGGGCACGAAAATGCTGGCCTCGCGGCCGTGATCCTGATCCGGCAAGTAGAAGAAGCTGGCGCCGCCGCGGATCGCCTTGATGGCCGGCTTGATGCCGGCACTGCGCTCATACACCTTGCCCCCCTTGGCCCGCTCCCGGTTGATGTACCAGTCGAAGACCTGATCCTTGGCGCTCTTCATCATGGTGCACATGGACATGCCCCGGATGGCGAAGTAGCGGCCTATCATGTCCACCGCCCAGGTGTGGGGCACCACCAGGATCACCGGCCGGCCGGTGGCCTGCTCTGCCTCGATGTGCTCCCAGCCGCGCACCTTGATGCGGCCGGCCAGGTGATCGGCGCTGCGCAGGGTCAGCTCGGCAAAGCCCATGAAGGTCTTGAGCCCCACCCGGATCGATTTCAGCAACAGGGCCTGACGGCCCGCCTCGTCAAGCTCGGGAAAGCAGATCTTGAGGTTGGTGTCGGCGATATAGGCCTGCTTCCTGGACAGACGCAGCAGGGGGGGAGCCAGCCGGTCGGCCAGCCGGTCACGCAGACCATGGGGCAGCAGCCCCAGCAGGCAGAGCAGGCCGAGCGCCAACCAGCTGCCCCACCAGCGCGGATGGAGCAGACGGGGATGAAATGAGGTGTCGAAAACCGGATCGTGTGAGGACATGGCCGCCATCAAGTCATAGAAAATAAACGGTTATTTTAATTATCCTGACAAAATTTTCCACTTTGGGCTGGCGCGGGCCCGGTTGGGGCAGGCGCCGGCTCGACTGCTCGCCCTGCCAGCCGGCAGAGGGGCAATAAAAATGGCCCCGCAGGGCCATAGTACCAACAAGGAATTGCTCATCAGGAGAGCGGCTGCAACCCGCGACGGATGCGCTGGATCCCCGCCTCGTAGCGGCCATCCAGCCCGACCTGATCCTCGCGGGTGTCGAAGATCTTGAGAAACCACATGTACTGGCCCGGATCCCGGCTGAGCTGCTGCTGCACCATGTCGTTCATCCGGCAGGTGTCGGCCATCACATCGTCGGTGGGATAGTTGTCAAAGGGGGCGTCTATCTCCAGCCGGTAGCAGTGGTGCGCCTCGTCATAGCAGGCCAGCAGCGGCACCGCCTTGGCACCGCTCACCTGCACCAGTCGCGGCAGGGCCGGCAGGGTTGCCTTGGGCTGACCGAAGAAGGGAGCGAAGATGCTCTTCTCGCGACCATGATCCTGATCCGGCAGGTAGAAGAAGCTGTTCCCCTCCTTGATGGTGCGGATCACCGCCTTGATGCCGGCGCTGCGCTCATAGACGCGGCAGCCATTGCGGGCACGAGCACGGTTCAGATGCCAGTCGAACACCGGGTTGCGCGCCCGTTTCATCATGGTGCACATGGGCACCCCGCGTCGGGTGAAGTAGTAACCGGCCGCGTCCACCGGCCAGCTATGGGGCACCACCAAGATCACCGGTCTGCCGGCCGCCTGCTCCGCCTCGATATGTTCCCAGCCAGTGACCCGCATCCGCTTCATCAGATAGGCGGGACTGCGCACCGAGAACTCGCCAAAGCCGAGCAGGCTCTTGAGGCCGACCCGGATAGAGGTCATCAGGATGGCGTCGCGCTCGGCCTCGCTCTTTTGCGGGAAACAGAGGGCCAGGTTGGTTCTGGCGATGTAGACCTGCTTTTTCGAGATGCGAAACACCAGCGGCGCCAGGGCGGCGGCCAGCCGATCGCGCAGCCTCACCGGCACGAAGGCCAGCAGCATCAGGACGCCAAGCGCCAGCCAGCTGAACCAGTAACGCGGATGCAGGAATCGGGTCTCGAAACGAGAGTCAAACACGGGATCATGGGAAGACATGGATGGGGTCAAGCATGGGAAAGGGAGCTGCATTGTATTCATCCTGACAGGTAATACCAGTTAAATTCATCATGGCTTTGGCGAAGGAGCCACCCCGGTCGGGACCAACAAAGCGGGCGGGTTTGCGCAGGCAAGTGCATAAAAAAAGCGCCCCACCCGAGGTGGAGCGCCTTGTCGACATCTGTTCGGTGGCGTCCGTCTTGCGCAGACCTGCTCACCGAACCCCTTATCCCGGCCCTCTTGCGGCCATTTCCTAGCGACGAACCATGCCGGATGCCAGCTCGTCGCTGCCCAGCGGCAGGAAGAACATCAGGTAGCGCAGAGCCACGTAACCGACGATCAGGGTGGCGGCGCCCAGCTCGAAGTGGGCCAGCAGCCGGATCTGCTCGACGTACTCGGCGGCCTGGGGCCACTGCTCGACCAGGTGGCTCACCTTGAACAGGGCGGTGGCGCCGATCACCAGCGGGAAGGTGAAGGCGGCGTAGCCCGGCGAGAATGGCAGACGCAGCAGCTTGATGAAGGCCAGATAGATGATGCCGGTCATCAGCACGGCGATCCCCAGCAGCACGGCCACCAGCAGCAGAGACGGTTGCTCGCTCACGGTCAGGTAGCCGGCCAGTGACAGGCTGGCGGGCGCCGCCAGGATGGCGATGGTCGGTTTGGCGGCATCCGGCACTTCATGGCTGAAGATGAGGCGATAGAGCATCAGCGGCAGCATCAGGCCGTAGCAGAGCATGCCGAACCAGAGCAGGCCGTTGGCCAGCGCGGCGTATTGGCCGCCCGGGAAGGCGACGTCAGCGACTATGATCCCCACCGGCGGCACGAACCAGCTCGGCACCATGTGGTGGATTTCAAACTGTTTGGCCCGATGCCAGACGAAGGTGGCCAGGAACCCCAGGTGCAGCAGCACCGCAAACAGCCAGAGCCCCTCCCCCAGACCGGCGTTGAGCATGCCGACCGCCTTGGAGACCACCATGGTGCCCATGGCATAGGTGGGCACCACGCTGCCGACCACCGGGTGAGCCAGATCCTGCCACAGCAGGCGCGGGTGCAGCAGAAACTTGAAGGTCAGGATCACCAGCAGCACGGCGGCAACGGCGGCGCCCAGCAACTGCAGGCGGCCATCGAAGTGACCGGCATTTTCCCAGCACCAACCGAGACTGGCGATCCCGAGCGCCAGTCCTGCCATGGGGGTCGGAGCAGCGGCCAGGGATTGACGGGTTCTTGCGATCATGTCTGAAACCTCATGTGAGAGACGATGGGCATAGGATAATGAGCGGCCATCGTTTACGATATCTAAATGAATTAAATCAATCGTTCAGGATTTCCAAACATGAAGCTGACCCTGCAACAACTCAAGGTCTTTGCCACCATCGCCCGTTACGGCAATCTGGGGCTGGCCGCCAATGAACTGTGCCTGAGCAAGGGCGCCGTCTCCCAGTCGTTGCAGGAGCTGGAGCGTCAGCTCGCCACCCCGCTGTTCGATCGCATTCACCCCAGGCTGCAGCTCAACAACGAGGGACGCCTGCTGCAACCGGCGGCCGAAGAGCTGCTGACCCGGATGCAGGACATCGAAACCCTGTTCAGCCCGGATGCCGAACCGAGCGGCCAGCTGCGTCTGGGCGCCAGCCAGACCATAGGCAACTACCTGCTGCCGGCCCTGCTCGCCACCAGCAAGCAGGAGCTGGGACAACCGCCCAGGGTCACCATCACCAACACCCACCAGCTCTGCCACCTGCTGGCCAACTTCGAGCTGGATCTGGCGCTGATCGAGGGGGAGAACCACCACCCGGATCTGGTCAGCGAGCCCTGGCTCCACGACGAGATGCTGATCGTGGCCCAGCCCGATCACCCCCTCGCCGGCCGCCATCGCCTCTCCCTCGCCCAGCTGAGCGACGAAACCTGGGTGCTGCGCGAGCCCCAGTCCGGCAGCCGCGAGCAGTTCGAGCAGCAGATCCAGCCCGAACTGCCCCGCTGGCAGGCGGGGCTCGAGCTCAACACCCTGGAGGCGGTGATGCTGGCGGTCGAGAAGGGGCTCGGCATCTCCTTCATCTCCCACCTGGCGGTGTCGGATCGGTTGCAGGCCGGCCGTCTGGTGGCCCTGCCCCTGACCCGTCGCTTCCCCCGCCAGCTCTCCCTCATCTGGCATCGGCAGAAGTATCACTCCGCCACCCTGCGCCGCTTTCTGCAATTTTGCCGCGCCCAGGAAGATGTGTTGCCCAGCCAGATCAGCAGCACCTGAGCCAATGGGATGATCGGGCAGCCTATTCCCGGCATAGCCCTTGCCGCCAGGTATCGGCAGCAATAGCAGCAATAGAAGAGGGAGAGCCCTGGCTCTCCCTCTTGGTCATTCTGCCTTGTGACTCAGCATTCAGCGGGTTGCAATCCCCGCTCGACCCAGCCCAGCACCTGTCTGGTCAGTGCCTGCGGCACCCAGGGGGAGTCGGTCAATCCTTCTCTGACACAGGCGGCAAAGTGATCCGCCTCGTGCTGCATGCCGCCGCCACCGACCGGCAGCGCGATGTCGTGGGGCCAGGCCGGCAGAGGGTCACCACCAAGCCAGACGATCTGCTGGGGATTCCACCACTTGCCCACCAGCTCCAGCGCCCAGCCGGGCCCGGACAGCCAGGCCGACTTGTCGAGATCCTCGACGATGGAGGCCACCAGCTCGGCCTTGAGCGGGCCGGCAAAATCAAAGCGGGCGGCTTCATCCACCTCGCCCTCACGGCGAGACAGCGTGACCTCGGGCTCACCCGCCGCCAACCCCAACTGGTGACAGAGGGCGGCATAGAGCCAGAGCGGGTAGACCCCCACATCCCAGGCGGCGCCGCCATCCAGCGCCGGATCGAACAGCTTGCCGTCCCGCGTCTGCACCGAGCCGAAGGCCGCCTTTAGCCTGTCGGGGGCTGGCAGGGCCGACAGGCGCCCCAGCAATGCGCGCATGGCGGGGAAGCACATCACCTTCATCGCCTCCATCAGCAGCAGGCCCCGCTCGACGGCGAACCGCACCAGCCGGTCCCAATCTGCGACGCAAGTCACCGCCGGTTTTTCCACCAGCACGTGCTTGCCCGCCAGCAGCATGCGTTCGATCAGGGCAGCGTGCTCCGGGTGGATCACCGCCACGTAGACCGCCTCCACCAGGGGATCCGCCGCCAGCGCCTGATAGCTGCCATGGGCGTGGGGCAAGCCCTGCTCGTCGGCAAAGGCCTGCGCCCGCACCTGATCACGGGCGGCGATCGCCACCACCCGGCTGCCACTGGCGTGTCCGTTCACATCCTGACAAAAACGGCGGGCGATGGCCCCCGCGCCGGCAACGCCCCAGCGCAGCGGCTGTTCGCTTGTTCTCTCTTGCATCCCTGTCTCCTTATGCGCTCTGCCGGTCAATCATCATGCCTGCGCCAGGCTGCGCAACCAGCGGATCTCGTCGCCCCAGATGGACTCGTCAATGGTCTCCAGGATCAGCGGAATGTCGTCGAAACGATGATCATTCATGATGTGATGGAACACCGCCTCCCCCAGGTTCCCCTCGCGCAGGCTGTGGTGGCGGTCGACCCGGCTGCCGAAGGTGCACTTGGCGCCGTTGATATGCATCCCCTTCAGATACTGGAAACCCACCGTCCGGTCGAACTCGGCAAAGACGGCGGCACAACTCTCCGCGGTGCGCAGATCGTAGCCGGCGGCAAAGGCGTGGCAGGTGTCAAAGCAGATGCCAACCCGGCTCTTGTCTTCCACCCCGTCGATGATGGTGGCCAGGTGCTCGAACGACCAGCCGAGGTTGGTGCCCTGACCGGCGGTGTTCTCGATCACCGCCGTCACTCCTTCGCTGCGCTCCAGCGCCCAGTTGATGGATTCGCTCACCAGCTTGAGGCTGGCCGCCTCCGGGATCTGCTTCAGGTGGCTGCCCGGATGAAAATTGAGGTAGCAAAGCCCCAATTGCTCGCAGCGCTTCATCTCGTCCAGAAAGGCATCGCGGGACTTGGCGAGGCCATCGGGGTCGGGATGACCCAGATTGATGAGGTAGCTGTCGTGGGGCAGGATCTGCTCGGGGCGAAAGCCCCCCTTCTCGCAGGCCAGCTTGAAGGCGCGGATGCTGGTCTCGGAGAGCGGCGCCGCCTGCCACTGGCGCTGGTTCTTGGTAAACAGGGCGAAGGCGTTGGCCCCGATGGCCTGGGCGCGGGCGATGGTGTTCTCCACCCCGCCGGCCGCACTGACGTGGGCTCCGATAAATTTCATCTCATCTCCTCTGCACTGTTGCTGGGGCCGGCCACACCGCAAAGGGGCGGCCACCCCGTGTGGGGCGCCATTATGCCAAGCCACCCGGCCGGCGCCAAACCGGGATTGTCGATGGCAGCCATAGAGAGACCCGCCGCAGGTGGGGATTAGCGTCAAGCCATCAATCGGCCGCGTCCATCCCTGCCCGCGTCGCCAGGCCATCGCGCGGGCCGTCAGGGCCCAGCGCTGATGCCAGGATGCCGCTCAACCACTGAATGAAGGCCTGCACCCGGGGGGCCAGCTGACGGCGATGGGCATAGAGGGCGTGAATGGGCAGCGGCGGCGCCTGCCACTTTGGCAGGATGGCCACCAGCTCGCCGCTGGCCAGCAGTGGCTCCACCCCGACTCGCGGCTGCTGGATGATGCCAAGCCCGGCCAGCGCCGCCGCCAGATAGGATTCGCTGTCGTTCACCGTGAGCGCCCCGCTCATCGCCAGCACGGCGCGCGAGCCATCCGCCTGCAGATACTCGAAACCGCTCTCTCTGGGCCCGCTGCTGCTGCCATAGTGCACCAGCCGATGGCCGCTCAGCTCGCTCAGGCTGCGGGGCGTCCCGTAGCGGGCCAGGTAGGCGGCACTGGCGCAGTTGATCTGGCGATAGTGGCCGAGGGGGCGCGCCACCAGGCTGGAGGGCTCAAGCGCCCCGACCCGGATCACGCAGTCAAACCCCTCTCGCACCAGGTCGACCCGCCGGTCCGTGCTGCTCAACATCAACTGCAAGGCGGGATGCGCCGCCAGAAAAGTGGGCAGCGCCGGCATCACCAGATGGCGGGCCATCCGGCCCGGCATGTCCACCCGCAGCTGGCCGCTCAGCTGCCCCTGCTGGCGAAACAGCCCGTTGAACTCCTCCATGTCCGCCAGCAGATCCTGACAACGGGCATAACAGAGCCGGCCATCCGTGGTCAGCTGCACCCGCCGGGTGGTGCGCTGCAGCAAGCGGGTGCCCATCTGCTCCTCCAGCCGGCGGATGGCCGCCGAGAGCGTCGCCTTGGGGACTCCTAACTGTTCGGCACTGCGGGTAAAGCTCTCCAGCTCCGCCACCCGTACAAACATCCTCATCGCATCCAGTTGATCCATGGCGCCATTGTCTCGCTAATCGGAACAGTGCATTCATTATCGCCTTATTTATCCAATCAACAACGGGCAATAGAGTGATCACACCGGCTCATCCCGAGCCCATGACCACAGACAGGAGTCCTCTCATGACCCATCCCATCGCACTCATCACCGGCGCCAGCCGCGGCCTTGGCAAACAGGCGGCGCTGGCCCTCGCCGCCCGCGGCGTCGACCTCATCATCACCTATCGCAGTCAGGCCGAAGAGGCGGCGGCCGTGGTGGCCGAGGCGACCGCCCTCGGCGTCAGGGCCCATGCCCTGCCCCTCGATGTGGCCGACAGCAGCAGCTTTGCCGCCTTCGCCAGCCAGGTGCGCGAGCAGCTGGGCGCGTGGCAGCGGGATCGGTTCGATTTTCTGGTCAACAACGCCGGCATCGGCATTCACGCCAGCATCGAGCAGACCAGCGAGCAGCAGTTCGACACCCTGTTCAACATTCACCTCAAGGGGGTCTTCTTTCTGACCCAGCAGCTGCTGCCGCTTCTGCGCGATGGCGGGCGCATCCTCAACCTGTCAAGCGGCTTGACCCGCTTCGCGCTGCCCGGTTATGCCGCCTATGCGGCCATGAAGGGAGGGGTCGAGGTGCTGACCCGCTATCTGGCCAAGGAGCTGGGGCCGCGCGGCATCGCCGTCAACGTGGTGGCGCCGGGAGCCATCGAGACCGATTTTGGCGGGGGTGTGGTACGGGACAATCAGGCGGTCAACGACTTCATCGCCAGTCAGACCGCGCTGGGTCGGGTGGGCCAGCCGGAGGACATCGGCGGCGTCATCGCCGCCCTGCTCTCCCCCGACAGCCGCTGGATCAATGCCCAGCGCATCGAGGCCTCCGGCGGCATGTTCCTCTAAGGCGTCCGCTCACCGACGCCGAGATCTCTCTGGGCCGCCTGCGTCTGACCGCTGGCGGCCTGGTGAGCCTCGGGCAAGTGCGCCGCCAGGGTAGCCACGGCGTCGACATCGACCCGCCCCTGGCTCGCCAGCTGTTGCAAGAATGCGAGCGCCGCGTCGGCGCTCAGCCCCGCCCGGTAGGGTCTGTGCTGTACCATGGCCTGAAAGATGTCGGCCACCCGCAAGATCCTCGCCTCCAGCGGCATCGCCTCGGCAGTCAGGTGGAAGGGGTAGCCGCAGCCATTGGGCTCCTCGTGGTGATAGGAGGCCCACAGGGCAATCTCCTCGAAGCCGTCGATGTGGCGCAAAATCTGATAGGTTTCAAAGCTGTGGGTGTTGATGATGGCCCGCTCTCGCTCATCGAGTTTTCCCGCCTTGTCGAGGATCTCGTCGGGTACCCGCAGCTTGCCGAGATCGTGCAGCAGCCCGGCGATCTCCAGCTGCTCGCAGCGTCCCTCCTCAATCCCCATCCATTGGGCCAGCCGCCGGGCCAGCCTGGCCACCCCGAGGGAGTGGGCCACGGTGAAGGGGCTCTTGGCATCGACGATGGCCGAAAAGATGCGCGCCAGCTGTTTGAGCTCGCCGTTGCTGGTGAGGCAGGGCTCCCGCTCGCTCAGCATGCCGCGCATGTAGTCGGTGATGGCGCGCCCCTCCAGCTGCAGCCAGAATGCCTCCGGCAGGGAGGCCCGCAAAAAGGCCGCCACCAGCTCGGGGTCGAAGAACTCGCCGGCGCACGCCTCGATCCGCTGCCGGATCTCCTGGGTGTGCATCAGCAGGGAGCCGTCCCCATAATGCGGGGCCGCCAGGGCATCGACCCGGTCGACCAGAAAGATGAGGTTGGCCTGGCGCCGCACCGTGGCCGTCACCCCCTGCTGCCGAACAAGTTGATGCCAGTGGGTGTGGTGATAGCGGATGGGCTCCGCCAGCGGGGCCAGCGGCGGGAAATCCTTGAGCAGATCGTAACCGACCTCGCAATGACGCTGGGAAGACTCCCAGTCGAATTCGCTGACCAGATGGCTGTGGATAAAGGTGGAGGAGACGCCGATGTCGTGCAGCACCCCCAGCTCGAACAGGCAGGCCTGCTCGCTCTCACCGGCCCCCAGAGCCTTGCCACACTCGGCGGCCATGATACCGACCCGCTTGCCGTGTGCCACATCGCCGATGCCGACCAGATCCAGCGACGCCGACAGGGCGTATACCAGCTGGCGCAGATCAACCTGCTGGGCAACCAGTCCGCCGCAGCGGGGATGAGAGCTGTTGTGGTGCATGATGCGCTTCCACCTCTGCCAAGGTGATAGATCCCTCTTCGGGGCCGCGTAAACATATTGAATCTAAACCAGATTGCCCCTCCCGCCGGTTTGCAGCCGCCATCCGCACACGCTAATTGACAAAAAGATGAGTTAGATCAATCCGGCAAGTGCCATGCCCGGATGCGGCGCGGGTCGGCCCGGCAGACGGACAAAAAAAACAGGCCCCGCCAGTTGGCGGGGCCTGTCTAGGGTATGGATTTGGTTACAGTGTCTTGCCGCCCGAGCTTATCACCGCCTGGTACCAGTAGAAGCTGTCCTTCTTGAGGCGGCGCAGGGAGCCCCCCTGCTCGTCCCGCTCAACATAGACGAAGCCGTAGCGCTTCTGGTAGCCGTTGAGCCAGCTCAGGATGTCGGTGAACGACCAAGCACAATAGCCCAACAGCTCCACCCCGTCCTGTAGCGCCTCCTGGCACGCCTTGACGTGGCTGCGCAGATAGTCGATGCGGTAGTCGTCGTGCACCCTGTCCCCTGCCGCCAGCTTGTCGAACTCGCCGAGGCCGTTCTCGGTGATCATCAGCGGCAGGCCGTAGCGGGAGGAGAGCCGGCGCAGAGCGATGCGCATCCCGGTCGGGTCGATGGCCCAGTCCCAGTTGCTGGTCTCCAGGTGCGGGTTGGGGGCCGTCTTGTAGAGGCCGGGAATGCCGCTTGGCGGCGTAGTGCCCTTCTTGCCCGTGGTGTTGATGCGCTGCATCGTCTGGCCGCCGAGCGGGTTGTCGGTATAGGTCAGGGTGTAGTAGTAGTTGACGCCTATGTAGTCGGGGGTTCCTTCGCGCAACAGCTCGAGATCGCCCGGCAGGATCTGGGGCGCCTCGCCGTTCTCCCGCAAGTAGGCGAGCGCCGCCTGGGGGTAGCGGCCGAAGCAGTAGGCATCCAGCCACCAGAGGTTGGTGAACTCCTCGGCATTCTCGTAAGCCAGCATGTCTTTGGGATCGCACGAGGCCGGATAGGCGGGAGAATAAGCAAAGCTTGGGCCGATCAGCCCCCCCGGCACGTGCTGGCGAAACGCCTTGATGACCCGGGCGTTGGCCAGAAACGCGATGTGGTTGGCGGCAAAGAAGCGCTTGCGATCCTGCACCGCGGGCGGATGGGTGCCGAGCTGATAGGCGTTGGTCAGGTTGTAGTTCTGTTCGTTGAGCGACACCCAGTACTTCACCTTGCCGGCAAAGCGCTGATAGAGGGTCACGCAGTAGCGCTCGAAATCGGCGATGATCCGTCTGTCTTCCCAGCCGCCGTATTCGTCCTGCAGCGCCTGGGGCAGGTCCCAGTGATAGAGGGTGAGCACTGGCTCAATCTGGTGGGCCAAGAGGGTGTCGATGAGTTTTTCATAGAAGGCGAGCCCCGCCTCGTTCACCTCGCCGCGGCCGGTCGGGTAGATGCGCGGCCAGCTCACCGAGAAGCGGTAGGCCTTGAGCCCCATCTCGGCCATCAGCGCCACGTCCTCCTCCATGCGGTGATAGTGATCCACCGCCACGTCGCCGTTGCTCCCCTCAAAGGTCTTGCCCGGCAGCTTGGTGAACAGATCCCACACCGAGGGCCCCTTGCCATCGGCGTCCCAGCCCCCTTCCACCTGATAGGCGGCGGAGGCGGCGCCCCACAAAAAATCTTGCGGGAAGTCGTTGAACTTGTGGTGATGCATCTGGGGTTGCTCCTTCTGCGGCGGTGGGCTGGCCACCTTGATCGCACCGACTGGCGGTGCCCAATGGAATTGGCATTAGCATCGAACAGTTCTAAAATTCCGTCCAATGACAAATTTAACCATTCAACATTCCAAACAGGAATCACGGGAGCCGACATGGAGTTGCGGGATCTGAAGGCCTTCGTCACCCTGGGGGAGGTATTGCACTTCGGTCAGGCGGCGGTGCGCCAGCACGTCACTCAGTCGGCGCTGAGCAAGCAGATCCGGCGGCTAGAAGAGGAGCTGGGCGGCGAGCTGTTCGAGCGTAACGCAAACAGCACCCGTCTCACCGTGCTGGGGCGCGCCCTTTATGAGGATGCCCGCGCCCTGGTGGCGGCCAGCGAGCAGCTAGCACGCAGCGCCCGCGACGTGCTGGCCGGCAACAGCGGCACCCTGCGCATCGGCTTTGGCGTTGCCACCAAGCTGCTGGTGCCCGCCGCCATCGCGCAATTTCGGGCCGAACGCCCCCAAGTGACCATAGAGCTCAACGATCTCTCCACCCACCATCAGTTGCTGGCCCTGAGCGAAGGCAAGCTGGATCTCGGTTTCTGCCGCCTGCCCGCCCCCAAGGGGTGGCCGTGCCTGCCAGTAGTGCGGGCCCATTTTGTCGCCGTGCTGCCGGCCAGCTACGCCGGCGTGAGCAAGCTGGCTGATCTGGTGGACAAGCCGCTGGCCATCCTGCGCCGGGACAAGGCCCCCTCGTTTTACGATCACCTGATGCACTACCTGGCCCAGAGCGGGCTGCGTTTTCGCGATATCCAGTACGTCAACGACTTTGCCGCCGGCGTCGCCACCGCCGCCGCCGACATCGCCTGGACCCTGGTACCCTCCTCCACCACCATAGAGCACCCGGACGTGCTGACCCTGCCGCTGACCGAGGGGGAAGCCTGCTGGACCATAGGCCTTATTCGCCCGCCCCACAGCAAGGGGCCGCTGATCGACGCCTTCTGGCAGACAGTCGCCAGCATGAGCGAGCCGGCCCTGCCATAAGGCAAGGCCGCGATGCTGGGAGTGACGCGCCGCTACAGCGCCGTGCCAGGGCGCTTCGCGGCGCACTCAGGCTCGGCCCGCTCAAGCAGTCGTGCCAGCCCCGCCACCATCTCTCTGCCCGTCTCGCTCACCTTGTAATGCGCCGCCGCATGCAGCCTGGCATTGTCCCCTATGGCCATGGCCACCGCAGGGGCCTCCTGCAGCGCCGCCAGCACGCGCGCCAGTTCATCGGCGCTGTCCGGCTGATATTTGCGGCAGTTCACCCCGTCGGTCAGGTGGCGATCCCACCAGGCCCCATCTGCCGGGATCACCACGCACAGGCCAGCGGCCATGGCCTCCAGAATGGAGAGGCCAAAGGGTTCCTGATGGCTGGTGGAGACGAAGATGCCGCAGCCGGCCCTGATCTCGTCAAGGTTGCCGGGGTTTTCATGCCAGCGGGTATCGGGCAGTTCTGGCCGGGGTTCGCTGCAAGGTTGCAGTATGTTGCGCGGTTGCAGATAGCAGACGGTCAGCGGCGCACGGGGCTCGGCAAGCTGCTGATGCGCCGCCAGCATGGTCTCCAGCCCTTTCCACTTGAGCAAGGAGGCGGCCCACAAGATGCCGGATCCGCCGGTCGTAGCCGTGGGCCAGCTCGCCTCGCACAGCCCGTTGATGAAGGGCTGCCATCGGGGCGGAAAGTCGCGCTCGCCAAGGCGGGCGATCAGGGCCGAGAGCGAGGGGCGGGCGGCCTCCAGATAGAAGACCTGGCTGGCGCGCCACAGGGCCCTTGCCGACATGCCGGAGCAGCCCACCGGGCCGTGAATAAGCTGCACCACCGGGATCCCCGCGATCCTGGCGGCCCAGTAGCAGCAGAGATCCACCCCGGGGCCGGAGGCCGCCAGCAGGCCGCGCACCTCCCCCAGGCGCCATATCAGCCAGAGGATCATCAGGGTCTGCCACCCCTGCTTGAGCAGATACCCCAAGCCCGACTCGCGCCCCCGCAGCAGGGCGGGCACCCAGAGCGAATGGTGACGACATCCGGGCCAGGAGTCCAAATCCGGCGTCAAAACATGCAGCGTCAAGACTGGCAGGCGGTCGGCCAACCCCGCCAAGATCACCTCAGTGGCCACCTTGGAGCCGCCGCGAAAAGAGATGGGATCCACCACCAACAGCGTCTCCCCCTGCCCGGCCTTGCCAGCAGTCGACTCATGGTGCGGCTTCATGATGGTGCTCCTTCATCCGACCCGATCGCCGCCCTGCGCCCGCCAAGCAGCCCCCCTTCCCCCGCCAGACCCACCCTGGCCAGCAGCCGCTGACCGAGCCAGCGCACCATGCGCCCATAGGGGGGGAGCTCGGGATTGTCCCAGCGCCCCGAGAGTGCCGCCGACCAGAGCTCGCTCACCTTCTCCACATAGCGTTTGACCGTGAACAGCTGGCTGGCGCGCAATTGCCCCGCCCGCCCCAGCCGGTAGCGCAATCCGGCATCGCCCAGCCGCTGCCAATGGGCAGCCATCTGGCGCCAGTCGCCGGGATCGGCCAACAGGCCCGTCACCGTGTGTTCCACCACCTCGGGGATCCCCCCCACCCGATAGGCACTGACCGGCAGCCCCAGGGTGCCGGCCTCGGCCAGGGTCAGGCCGAACACCTCCTCGCGGGCACCGGAGACCAGCAGATCCACCCCGCCGCGCAGGATGGCGGCGCTGTCAGGCCGCTCGCCGAGAAAGTGCACCCGCTCGGCCACTCCCAGTTCAGCGGCCAATGCCGTGAGCGCGGCCAGTTCGGGGCCGCTGCCGACAACCAGCAGCTGCGCCTTGCCCCCCTGAGCGCAGAGCTCTGCCAGGGAGCGGATCAGCAGGTCCACCCCCTTGCGCTTGATCAGCGACCCTATGGTGGCCAGGATCAGCTCCCCCGCCGGCAGCCCGGGCAGGTTGCTGACGGGCCAGGGGTCACCCCGATTGAGCCGCCCCCCATCCACCCCGTTGGCGATGTGAACCAGCCGTCTGTGCTCGCAGCCATCCTCCCGCCAGGGGGCCAGCACCGGCTGGCTCACCCCAATCAGCACGTTGGCCTGATGCACCCGCAGGGTAAACCTGTCTCTGGGCTGATAACGGGCGTGCAGATGGCACACCAGCGGCACCTTCATCTTGCGGCACACTCCGGCCAGCCACTGGCAGGGGGCGGCGCTGTTGGCGTGCACCAGAGTGATGCCATGCTCGCTTATCAGCGCCTGCGCCCGCTGGCACAGGGCCCGATGGGCACCCAGATCGAAGCGGGGAGCCTGCCAGCCCAGCAGCAGGGCAAAGGGCTCGACCACCGTCTTCACTCCGAGCAGGGCGGCCTCCTCTGCCAGCTGCTGGCTGTTGCACCAGAGCAGGGGGGCAAAGCGGCTGCGATCCAGGTGGGCCAGCAGATCCAGCAGGCAGCGCTCGCTGCCACGGATCCAGTTCTCGCCGTAATGCACCAGCAAAATGGGGGTTGCGCTCATGACTCAGCTCCCTTGTTTGGTTTATCCCGCTCCGTCTCAGCCATGGCCATTTCCGCTTCTCTGGCCTGCCGGACATATTTGATGGCTGCCACCGCCAGCGACAGCTCCAGATAGATGGGCCAGGTAAAGCCCTGGGTCAGGAAGGACCCCGAGATGACGAACCCCACCATGCTCGCCATCACCCCCTGCATGGCAGTCACTACTGCAGGAGGCATGCCATCCAGTGAGCAGCGCCAGGTCCGGTAGAGGGTGACCACCACCATGCCGATGAAGATGAACAGCCCCACGAAGCCAGTCTCCGCCAGCACCCCGAACCAGGTGGAGTGCACCGCGTGGTTGAGGCCGTCCCAGTGGGGGCTGAAGAAGAAGTAGTTGTAGTAGAAGTTGGAGAGCCCCACCCCGATGAGCGGATGGGCCAGCGCCATGCCCCAGGCGGCCTGCCAGGCGTAAAGGCGTCCCATGGCCGAGGCATCCACCCCGCTCTCCGCCGCCCCGCCGGAGGCCCTGTCGCTTATCCCGGCAGCGGCAAACAGCACCAGCAGCGCCAGGGTGCCGCACAGGATCAGCACGGTTTTCGACTGCACCCGCTGCCAGGCAAAGAGGCCACTCACCGCGCAGATCCCGAGCAGGCCGCCGCGGCTCTGGGTGGCGATGATGGCAGCCCCCACCAGCACAAACCCCACCGCCCCCAGGATACGCCCGGCCAGGCCGTTCTGGTTGAGCAGCAGGCTCAAGGAGAAGCCGGCGGGAAACAGCAGCACCAGCGCCAGATCGTTGGGATCCCCCAGCACAGAGCCGAGCTCGCGCCCTATGGTAACCCGGGTCCCCTCCACCAGCCCGATCCCGCTGCTCTTGTTGTAGAGCGCCACCAGCGCCACCATGCAGCCGGCCACCACGAAGGCCCGCACCGCCAGGGCGAAGTCCTCCGGCCTGCGCACCAGCCAGGCGGTGGCCAGCGTCATCAGGTAGATCTTGCTGTAGCTGCCGGTCCAGGTGGCGATCGCCTCCCCCCGGTTGCTGGCAAACAGCACCCCGATGGAGACGACGATGAAAAAGGCGGTCAACCAGCTGAGGGGCTGGCTCCAGTAGGGCCTGATGCGACCGGTCAGCAGGGTGTGCCAAACCAGGGCACCGATGGCCGCCAGCGAGAAGAGCAGCGGGATCTTGAGGGGATAGAGCTGGGGAAACACCTCGTGCAGCCGGAAAAACGAGAAGGTGACGAACCCCAGCACCATCAGAAACGGCCAGCGCAGGGCAAACCAGATGGCGGGAATGGCCAGCCCCAGCACCGGCAGCAGCAGCGGGTGCGGCAGCCGCCACCAGAGCCCGGCCACCAGCAGGGTGGCGGTCAGCCCCCAGAGGGCGTGGCTCAGGCGGCCCATTGCCCTGCCCACCACTGGCCGAGCCACATCATGGCAAGGGAGCCGGCACCGCTCGCCCACAGCGCCGAGAGGCGGTACGGCAAGGGCAGCAACCGCTGGCTCACCAGATAGAAGGCGAGCGCGCGCACCAGGTAGACCAGCAGCAGGGTCCAGATCACCCCGGCCACCCCGAAGTGCGGAATGGCGAGCAAAAAGCCAAGGACGCCGAGCAAACTGCATCCCAGATTGATAACCATCTGGGCCTTGCTCTCTTCGCCGCTGAAGCAGCCGACATTGAGCAGGTCAGAGACGTTGCGCACCGCCATCCCCAGCACCAGCAGCGGGATATAGGCGATGGCTCCGTGATAGCTCTCAGGAGTGAGCCAGCGAATAAGCAGAGGCGCGGTGAGCCCCACCACCCCGGCGGTGGCAAACCCCAGCACGGAGCCGAGCACGCTGTAGTGGGCGTTGAGGCGCAGGCCGTCCGGCTCCTTGAGCAGCATGAAGCGGCGCGGATACCACCAGAGGGCGAAGGGCTGCAGCAGAAGCCCCACCGCCAGTGCCAACTTGCCCGCCACCGCGTAGTAGGCCAGCAGCGCCTCGCCGACGTGTTCGGCCAGCAGCCAGCGATCCAGTCCGCTCAAGGCAAAGCCGGCCAGCCCGCTCACCACCAGCGGCAGGCCGTAGCGCAGCAGGGGGCGATAGTGCTGCCAGTCAAAGCGGATGCCACCATCGCGCCACTGCCAGAGGCTCAGCAGCAGCGCCAGCGCGACGCAGGTAAGGGTGCCGGAGGCAAGCACCCCGCTCACGCCCCAGCCGAGCCAGAGCCACCAGGCGGTCAGCAGGGACTGGATCACCGCCTTGCCGGCGGTGGCCACGAAGAAGAGGCGGGCCTGATTGCGCATCCGCAGCCAGGCCAGCGGCACCCCGATCACCCCCTCAAACGGCAGGGCGCTGAGCACCCAGCGCACATCGGCAAGGCGGGTTTCGGTTGGCAGCAGTCGCTGCACCAGGGGCGCCAGCCACCAGAGCAGCACCAGGCTGGCCAGGGCGATGATCCAGACCAGGCCAAACACCCGCGCCACCACCTGCTTGCGCTCGCCCTCATCTGCCGCCATCCCGGCGAAGCGGTAGAGGGCGTCAACCAGCCCGAACCCCAGGATGAGGGAGCCCAGGTTGATGATGGTCAAGAGCACCTCCAGCTGGCCATACTCCCGGGGCGCCAGCAGGTGGGTCAGCACCGGCAGCATCAGCAGGGAGATCCCCTTCATCAGCAAGAGGCCGGCGGCGTAATAGAGCATGGCTATCTGGTTTACTCCGAGTCTCATAGGGCCTCCCAGCCACCAGGCAACGGATCTTGGGTCATCTGTGGTCAGCCAATGCAAGGGGCACGCCAGCCGGTGCAATTCCCCGCGAAGCCCTGCATGTCGCGCTCTCGACCCTCACAGCAACGCACATCAGGCCCAAAATGAATCTGATTTTTGCGTTTTGCAGCCCGGCCGGCGCAATTTGCACAGCGCCTTGCCATCCAACCCCCTGGCAGGCGGCCGGCGCGAGCCGGCAGCGTGCTGAGCGTCAGTTGGCCCGATCCCTGCTAGTGCCTGACTGGTCGGCCATGACGGCAGCAGAGCCAAGGGAGAGCACACCATGAACAGCATCAACCTGTACCGGATGAAAACCTGTGCCAAGCAGGGGGAGACGCCGCTGGCCCGCCTGCTGTGGCGCCTCGCCAAGGGAGCCCGCAGCTGGAGCTTCCCGCTCATCCCGCCCCTGCACGGCCTGCTCTATCGCTTCTATCGGCTGGCAAGCCAGACACTCGCCACCCTGGCCCGCACCCTCTGGTGGACGCCGCTGTTCCAGTCCCGCCTGCGCGCCCCCGCCCCCCGCCTCTATCTCTACGGCGGCATCCCCTTTATCAGCGGGCCCGTGTCGATCGAGGTGGGGGCGGATTGTCGCCTCAGCGCCGCCATGACCATCAGCGGCCGCCCCTCGAGCAAGGCACCGCTGCTCAAGATTGGCAACAACGTCGGCATCGGCTGGCAGACCACCATCGCCGTGGGCAGCCAAGTGGTGCTCGGCGACAACGTGCGCATCGCCGGGCGCGCCTTTCTCGCGGGCTACCCGGGCCACCCGCTGGATGCCCAGGAGCGGGCCCGGGGGCTGCCGGATCGGGACGAGCAGGTCGGCGACATCGTGCTCGAAAACGATGTCTGGCTCGGCACCGGCGCCATGGTGATGGCAGGGGTGACCATAGGCGCGGGGACCGTGGTCGCCGCCGGCAGTATCGTGACCCACAGCCTGCCCGCCGGGGTGCTGGCCGCGGGGGTGCCGGCCCGGGTGCTGCGCCACCTCGATGCGCAAGATTGCCGCGACGCGCTGGCAGAGAGCGCCGCCAGCCGCCTGAGTGAGGAGAAGCAGCCATGAAGCCGTCGAGCGCACAGCCCCAACTGGTGGTACTGGGGGAGGATTGGGGTCAACACCCCTCCAGCACCCAGCACCTCATCAAGCGCCTGCTGCCGGACTATCGGGTGCTCTGGGTCAACTCCATCGGCCTGCGCCGCCCCCGCCTCAATGTGCGCGACCTTGGCCGGCTCGGCCGCAAACTGGGGGCAGTGCTGCGCCGCTCAGCCAAGGGGGAGGCGCAGGTAGCCGCCATCCAGAGCGGGCCAACGCCCCAGGTGATGCCGCCGCTGGCGCTGCCCCTGCCCGGCAGCCCATTGGCGGGGCGGATCAATGGCCACTGGCTGGCGGCCCAGATCCGCCGCCAGCTGCCCGAGCTCGACAAGCCGCTGCTCTGGATCTCCCTGCCAAGCGCCGTTGATCTGGTAGGCAAGCTCGGCGAGCGGGCGGTGATCTACTACTGCGGCGACGACTTCTCGGCCCTGGCGGGGGTAGATCACGCCGCCATCGCTCGCTGCGAGGCCAGGCTGGTAGAAAAAGCGGACCTTATCCTGGCCGCCAGTCCGGCGCTGGCCAGCCGCTTCCCCCCCCACAAGACCCGGCTGCTGAGCCACGGGGTGGATCTCGGGCTTTTTATGCCCCCCCAACCCAGGCCGGCGGATCTGCCGAGCGGGCGCCCCATCGCCGGTTTTTACGGCAGCCTGAGCGACTGGATAGACGTTCCCCTGCTGGCGGAGACCGCCCGCGCCCTGCCCCACTGGGATCTGGTGCTGATAGGACCGCAACAAACCGATTTGAGCCCGCTCACCGGATTGCCGAACGTGCACCTGCTCGGCCCCAGACCACACCATACCCTGGCCGCCTACGCCCAGCACTGGCAGGTGAGCCTGCTGCCCTTCGTCGACAATGCCCAGATCCGCGCCTGCAACCCGTTGAAACTGCGCGAGTATCTGGCGACCGGCCGGCCCGTCGTCAGCACCGATTTTCCGGCGCTGGACGGCTATCGGGAGTTGGTGCATCTGCCCCGCCCGGGCGACAGCCTGGCCCAGGCCATCCAGCGCGCCGCCCTCGACGCCCCCGCCCAGGACTGGTTTCAGCGCTACGAGTGGGAGGCGCTGACCCGGCACGAGGGAAAAGCGCAGCGCCAGCAGGCGGTGGCGCAGCAGAGCTGGGATCACAGGGCCGATGAGCTGAAAAACTGGCTGGCGGGGCTGCTCTGATGGGCTGGCTGGCGGCGCGTTTGCACAGAACATGCTGGCTACAGGTACTCGGCCTGCTCACCCTCAGCCTGCCGGCCCTCTGTTTGACAATGGGAAGTTTGGCAATAGGAAGCACTGTGCTGGCGGCGAGCCGCCTTGATGGCCCCACCCCCTTGCCACTGAGCGGCGAGCAGACGCCCCAGCGGCTCACCTTCGAGCGCCTGCCCTGGCCCGTAGGGGCGGATGATGAACTGGTGATCGAGGGTCACAATCCCGCGGCCAGTCCCCAGACCCTGATCCTGCGGGTCGACGACGCCGCCTCGGTCAACTACCGCAGCCGGGTCAATCTGGAGCGGATCATCCCCCCGGGTCCCTTCACCCTGCGCTTCTCCTTAAGCGACTGGCGCACCGCCCAGCCCAGGACCCTGGCCCTCGACCAGCTCACCAAGCTCTATCTCTTTATGGCTGACGGGGCGACGCCGCTCACCCTGACACGCTGGTACTGGTCCCCCGGGCTGACCCTGCCCACCGGCACCATGGCCCTCGATCTGGGGGCGAGCGATGCCCCCCGCTTCACCGGATTCGAGCCCCTGGCACCGGGGGATCCGCGTCTGCTGGGCCACCCCAGCCCCATCTTGCGCCCCTCCGGCGATGCGCTGATCCGCGACGGGCTGCGCAACCTCGACGGTGTCAGGCTGAACATTCCCAAGGGGCGCTACCAGCTCACCCTCTGGCTCGACGATCCGGGCGAGTGGGAGTACCTGCCCCACCCCCTCGAGCGCAGCGTGCTGATCGATGGCGAGCCGGTCTGGGCCGAGCGGTGGCAGCCGGGCGAGTGGCTGGCCCAGCGCTATCTCGCCGGCCAGCAGCAGGAGGCGTTGCCCAATCCAGACCCCTGGCTGCTGTTTGGTGCCCGCCAGGGGGGGCCGGTCAGCCTGGTGCTCGAGCACCCGGGCGGCCCGCTCACCCTCACCCTGGGGGGCAATTCGCCGGATGCGAAATTTCTCGCCGGCCTGCTGCTTGCCCCCTATCCGGCAGCGGACAAACAGGCTGATGCCAAGGCTAACCCTCACCCGCTGGCCGAAGCCACCCGACGGGTGCTGGCCAAGCAGCGCCAGCTCTTTACGGAGAAGTGGGCCCTGGCCCCCTATTCGCAGCCAGAATCCCCCGCTCGCCTCACCCTGACCCCCATCGCGCCGGGGCAGCCGACCTTGAGTACCAGGGCCATCCCGGCAGCCCCCGCCACTCCCGTACTGGCCGCCCAAGGCAGCCAGTTGCTGCTGGAGTTTGTCATCGAGACGCCCGAGGATGACGCCGCCCCCCTGCTGGTGATCCAGCCGCCAGCGGCCAACGGCGTTACCCTGCCGCTGACCCCCTACCGCAGCCAGTGGCATCTGGTGCGCCCCCAGGCGAGCGGCACCCTGTTGCTCCCCTCGGATCAGGAGCTGGTGGAGGGGGTGGCGGGGCTCACCCTCAAGCGCGGGGTGCCAAGGCGCCTGGTGCTGCATCTTCCCATCCCTAAAGATGCGCCGGCGGGGCGCTATCAGGGCAATATCCAGCTGCTCAGCCACCAGCAGCTGGTACAGCTGCCGTTAGAGGTCGAGGTGCTGCCCCTGACCCTGCCCGCCGCCAGCAAACCGGTCGGCATCTACCTCGACACGCCCCCCTACCTTGGCTGGTTCGGCCAGGGCCCGGAGCTGGCCAACGCCCAGCTGGCCGCCAGTCGCTGCGATCTGGAGCGGCTTGCCGGGCTTGGGATAAGCGGCGTGGCCCCCGCCCTGCCCCAGGATGAAGCCGGGATGCGCACCACCCAGGAGGAGGCCATCGGCCTTGGTTTTCACATGCCGCTGCTGGCCTACGCTTCGCTTAAGCGCTGGGGCAGTGACGCCAACAGCCGGCTCGATGCCTGGCAGCAGCGCCAGGCGGCCTTTCACGCCCAGGGGCTGCCACCCCTGGCCTGGAGCCTGTTTGACGAGCCCGATCTCGGCGCCCTGCCCGCCATTCAAGCCATGGCCCGCGAGATGAAACGGCGGGATCCCGCCGTGGTGCGGGCCGGTCACTTCAACCATCCCGCCCAGGCGCCCTTGCTGGCCGAGGTGGAGATAGCCCTGATCAACGCAGGTTTCGGCGCCGACAAGGCCGATGTGGAACGAGTCAGGGCCGCCGGGGCCACCCCCTGGTTTTACAACCTCGGCACCCCGCGTGCCGCCGGCTTCTACCTCTGGCAGAGCGGGGCCGAGGGTTATCTGCAGTGGCACGGGCGCATGCCCACTGCCCTGCCCTATGACCCCACCGACGGGCGCGAGAGCGATTTTCTGCTGCTGGGCCCGCAGGCCTGCGAGGCTCATCGCCTCTCCTACGATCTATTGCTGCTGCAACAGGGCATCGAGGATCTGCGCTGGCTCACCTGGCTCGAGCAGGCGGCGCGCCAACAGGTGGAGGCGGCCCTGCTGCTGCAGCGGCTGCGCGAGGCGGTGCCCACCCGCTGGCAGCAGGCCGAAGCACTCCCCGCCAGCCGCTGGGCCAGCTTTCGCGGCGAGATTGAACAACTGGCCAAGCGCTTGAAAACATTGCAAACTGGAGCCAATTCATCCCCCCTGACTGGCCAGCTTATGCCGCATCAGAACGTCACCAACATAAAGGCTTTTGGGCGCCAGAATACCGGGCGTCGTCCCCGCCAGAGCGGGCTTGCCGCAGGCTTGTTGCCTGCCTTGCTGCTCTCCTTGCTGCCCTCTTTGCTACTCACTGGTTGTGCCCGCCAGACGCCCACCGAGGATCCCTTCCCCATGCTGGCGCAGCTGCGCCAGCAGCAGCTGGCCGAGCAGGCCCAGCTGTCGCTGACTTATCAGGAGGAAGCGGTGATGTTGGCGGCGGATCAGGAGCAGCAGTTGCACCAGTTTCTCGGCCAGCGGGATCCGGCGAAGATAGCCCTTATCAGCGGCCCCGGGCCGCAGACCGACATGCTGGAGAGTGCGCGCCTTGCCAGCAGTCGCCTTGGCAAACTGGCCAGCCTGCTCAGTGCCCGCGCCATCGAGCTCGAACCACGCTACGACCCCATGCTGGCCCCGAACAGCCTGCTGATCCGGGTGTTGCCCGCCGACGCGGCGAGCCCCCTCAGCGAGGCTCGCCAGGCGCAATAAGGGCAAGACAGGCCGCAGGTAGCGCGACCCGATAGAGGGGGGCCGGCGCGTCGCCCCACAGCTTGTGCCAGCCCTGATTGAGCCGATAGGCCAGCAGCGGCGGCTCCGGGTGCCACTGCCCCCGAAACATCACCCCCTGCAGCTGGCCTTTGCCTGCGAGCCGCACCGACATGGCCTCCCGATCCGGGGCCACCGCCATCGCCTGCAAGACCCCGTCACAATCTGGGTGGCGCAGCCGGTAGCCCACATAGGTGCCCCCCAGCAAGGGGCTGGCCCCCTGCCGCTGCCAGCCGAGCTGGCGGAGCTCCTGCAGCATCTGGCGCGCGCCATCCACCGGCTGGCGGTGCTGATAGCGCCACCCCATGGCGCCGGTGGAGGCCAGTGCCAGCAGCACCAGCCAGAGATAGCCCCTAATCGGTGGTGACATGGCGCCCCCTTCGAAACAGCAGTGTCATTAGCAGCAACAGCACCAGCCACTGGTAGAGCTGGGCGAGCGTGCCGGTATGCAGCCAGCCGTACCAGCGCAGATCCAGGCTCATCAGCACCAGCCGCAGCTGGTTGCTGCCGATGTAGAGCAGCAAGACCAGCCCCAACAGGGGCAGCTGACGGTATAGCGCCCGCCCGGGGGCGAGCCAGCAGGAGGAGACCAGCCAGGCCAGCGCCACCAGATAGAGTTGGGAGAACGAGGAGCAGCCCTTGAGCACGATCAGGGTATGGCCCCCCACCCGCTCGATGCGATTGCCGCTTTGCACCGTCTCCCACCCCAGCAGTTGCAACCACTGGCCCACGCCCCAGGCATCGAGCGCCAGCACGGGGCCGGAGCAGAGGGCAAAGAGCTGCTGCCCCCACAGCACGGCCAGGGTGAAGGCCACCACTATGTGCAGCGCGGCGCGCTCGTCCCAAGGCTGCTGGCGCCGCCACAGGCTCGCGGCCAGCAGCAGGCAGGCCAGCGCCTTGCAACTGGCGCTCGGGATCAACAGCAGCAGCGAGAAGAGCAGCAGAGCGGCGCGGCCAGGTTGCCAGGCTGGCGCAACCCGCGATGCAATTTGCCACCAGATGGCAATCAGCAACACCACCAGCAGGTTGAAATGGCCCGTGTTGAGCCACACCATGGCCCACTGATTGACCAGCCCCAACAGCAACCAGTTGGGCGCCCACTGCCAGGGACGGATCTCCATCGCCTCACCCCGCACTTGTTCGTTTTCATCCTGTGCGAAGACCGCAAATTTCATGCCCGCTGCTGATACCTGCAAAGTGGCACGCTTTATTCATTCTCCCCATCGGCACTGAGGATCAGGGCCAGGCCCCAAGGAGAAGGAGCGAGCAATGAGACTAAAACCGTTGGCAGGGCTGGTGGGGATGCTGCTGGTCAGCGCCCCCGCCTACGCTTTGACCGAAGTGGATACCGAGCTGCAACTGCTGATGGATGTGTCGGGCAGCGTCAGCGCGTCAGAGTTCAACCTGCAGTTGCAGGGCTATGTGGATGCGTTTTACAGCCAGGCGGTGCAAGACGCCATCCTGGATACCAGCGACGGCAAGCTGGGCACCATCGCCGTGCAGATGGTGATGTGGAGCGGCTCGACCCAGCAGGCGGTGATGACCGACTGGTTCTACCTCTATGACATGACCTCCATCAACGAGTTTGCCTCTACCCTGGACGCCCTGACACGCCCCTACTCGGGGATGACGGCGCCGGGCTCGGCCATGGAGTTCGGTGCCCTGCAGTTCGATACCAACGACTTTACCGCCACGCGTCAGGTGATGGATGTCTCAGGTGACGGGATCCAGAACGCCGGGCTCGATACCGCCACGGTGCGGGATCAGCTGCTCGCCTCCGGCATCGATACCATCAACGGCATCACCATAGGCCAGGACTATCCCGATGGGGTGCTGCAGGATTGGTATCTGAACAATATCGCCGGCGGTGAGGATGCCTTCGTCATCAACGCTACCACCTTCGCCGATTTTGGCAGCGCCCTGGAGCTGAAACTCGCGGCCGAAATTGAGGGGGGGATCATTCCAGAGGGTGCACTCGCCGCCCCCATCGAGGAGATACCGCTGGCGGCCCAGCTGCTACTCGGCATGCCCTTGCTGCTGGCCTGGCGTTATCAGCGCCGGACTCAAGGTCAAAATCAAGACCGTAACCAGCAGAACGCCGGATGGCAACGGATGCCGGTCATCGGTTAGTTTGTCACCCCGAGTGCAGAGATTAGGGAGCCATGGCTCCCTGATTTATATCTGGAAGCAAGGATAAGTGGCTGAGCATATACAGCAGTTGTGCTCAATACTGCTTCCGGTCGGGCAGTGGCACAATCCTCGACTAAAGCATGCAACAGGAGCGCCCCTTGACGACACTTCTTATGAAACTTACAACTTGGTATCAGGTAGACAATCAGCAAACTCTCTTTGAATCAGTGGAATTTTACCTACCTGCTCACCACCACCATGCAATATAACTAACAGCATACCCACCATTATCGATACCCCGTTGGATATTCTGACCGTTTGTGCAAGTAAAGGAGGTGGATAACCCTTGCTGTGGCGATGGATTGCATGAATTCCGCCGTGGATGAACGAACTAAGAGGTTTCCAAGAATACTCTTTGAATTCACGCAACATATCCAGCGGTTCTTGAGGAGCCTTTCCTTGCAGTTTTGCTAACATTTCGCTGAGCATAGGAAGCCTATTTGCCTTATCTGCCGTCTCCTGCGTCAGCTCACTGGTTAATTTTAAAACATCCGTATCGGTTGCTGCGTAGAGCAGCCACATTGCCCGAACCAATGCTTCATATTGAAGACGAACCAGCCCCGTAGCCGAGGTTAAATTACCTGCCGATATCAGCATTTTGGCACTTTCGGCATGTTCGAATGCAAGACTACACATGACTCTGCTCACTATAATTCTTTGTGAGTCATCGAAAGGAGGCAACACTAAAAATTCCAAGAGATTTCGTTCAAGCTCAGCAGAACGTGACAACAAATGGTTTATCAAAGCAGTTCCCCTCATTATGTCTATGTAATGGCGTAGGTTCAATTAACGTTTAGCGACCTTTCTGTAATATGTTTATTTAACTCGCTAACACCCGCCCATCTTGCCAGTTCGCCACACCAAAATTAGCTCTCGAGCAGGCAACCAACTTTTATCAGTCTGGACGTCCTTGCCACATTATCGTAGTGTGTCATCGTGAGCGTCCGATTACGCCTACCAGCTAATAGAACCTACGAGCTGCTGTTTAAAAATTCGATTCATGTATAGATAAATTCTGTAGCGTTTTTATCGCTATAAAACGATGGTTGTCTTTGAATTTAACACCTGTTAATGTTTCTATTTTTTAAAGTGAACTACACAATACAGTAAATAGCTCCTTTAGATCATCTGCATCAGATGAGGCAAAAAACCTATAAAACTTTTTAAATGCTCTTGACGTCTCTCTCACAACTTTCTTGTGGTGTCATAACCATTCCAACTTAGTACATTCTAACTTATTGACGAAAGACACTTAACACCGCATTCAGCGACTTGTCCGCTGCAATGCTTTGTTAGTGTCGCACTCATACCTTACAAACATGCCTATAGAAGGGTAATCCTCTATTTCATTGTCTGTAAAAAAGTCCTGAAAAGACTCATCAATTAAAAGTTTATTGTCACTGATAATGTAGCGATGATCAGGTGACAGAAATAATACTGACATTCCCTCACCAATTCCTTTACAGTCATACGACTCACTAAAATCAAATTGATGGGCAAGCTTATATGCTTTTATCTTCATTGCCTTTTCACCTAGAGCAGCATTACTTTGAAAGAATAAAAATGCAGCAATCAACGAGGAACTGACAATAAAATAAATTGAGTTCCATTTAATACTCCCATTGAACTTATTTTCATTATATGCATCACAAGCCAATATAAATGACCATATAAGGAGAGCATAGAATACCCATTTTATACTTAATATAAAGTTTATTGGGATTAGTAACGCCAAAGTGTAAGGAAGAGCACTACCATCTACGCCAAATACAGCGTTTATTAAAGCTGAGGATTTAGAACCACTGACAATTAGCAAACAGGATATAATTAAAGATGCAAGTATCTTAGTGCTACCATATTTCCATAGAAACTGCAACGCGCCAATCCCTTCCAAAGACATCCCGACAAACCAAAGCATACCTAGAAAACCAATATAAGCTGGCATCAATTGGTGCTGGCGCGTAAAATCAAACTCCGAGAAGAACTGCGGACCAAAAAATAATATAAATATGCTGATAGCTCCGACCGTTCCCGTTGCTAACGCCCTCTTTTCTTTCTCTTTTCTTTCTTCTATATTTTTTTCTGACATTTCCATCATTTAATTCTCAAAGTATTCCAAACACTAACAGCAAATAATTTTAAAATTACTGCGTGACCAACAACTTCTGATTTATAAGTGTGTTACCACCCCCTACACCAGATCCACTTGTATCACCACGATAAATAACAGTCAAGAAACGGAATCAGGAAGTGCCATAAGACTTGATCGTTACAATCACATCCAAATTCGACGAAAAACAAAATTATTGGCCAAGACAATTTCTGAGTGACATAAAAAGGCCTCATTACGAGGCCTTATCAGAAATATTAAAATTCAGAGTGGTGGCCTGTCTTGACGGCCATGGGTAACTGTCACCCCGGCACCTCCACCAGTGACGGCTGGGCTTGAGCCGCCTGGCCGCTGTGGGCATGCACCGGCTCGCAATAGGGAATGCGACTGAGCACCGGCGCCTTGATAAGCGCTGCCAGCTGATCGGTGCGGCGCAGGCTGGTATCCGCCAGTTCAATCAGCAGGGCCAGGCCGCAGCCGAGCCCGAAGCCTCCCACCATGCCGGCGATCAGAAACAGCCAGAGCGGGTAGTTGCTGGGTTTGCTCGGGGCGAAGGGCCTGTCGATCACCTTTATCCGCTCGCCGGGCTCGAAGCTGCCGAGCGCCCCGGTCACCTTGGCCTTTTCGTAGCGCAGCAGCAGATCCTGATAGAGGGAGCGCTTGACCTCGAGATCGCGCTCCAGCTCCGCCAGCTGGCTCTCCGTTTCGCCCTGGGAGGCCACCACCTTGTTCAGATCGTCGAGCTGGGCCTGCAGCGCGGCGGCATTCTGCTCGGCCTCGGCCAGCTGGGCCCTGGCCTGATCCCATTCGGGCCCGACCGCCACGCCGGGTTGGCTCTTCTGCTGTTCCAGCTCCTGTTGCAACTGTTCAATCTGGTAGCGCAGGCTCTGCACCTCGCTGTGCTGATCGCTGTAGCGCACCCGCAGCAGGGCCAGCTCGGTTTGCATCTGCTGCAACTTCTCCTCCAGGCTGCGGGTCGTGGCCCCCTCCTGGCCGTGGGAGAGCTGCTCGACCCGGGTCTTGGCCTGCTGCAACTGAAGCAGGCTCTCGGCGTGGCGATCTTTCAGGCCGTAGAGCCGGGCGGCGTTGGCATTTTGCTGATCCGGCAGGGCGCTGGCATGTTCGCGCTTGAAATCCGCCAGCAGCTGTTCGGCCCCCTGCAGCTCGCTGCGCCGGCTGTCGAGCTGGCTTTGCAGGAAGCGCTCGGAGGACTCGGCCGACTGGCGCCCCTTGTTCAAAAGGTTGAAAAAGAAGCGACGCGAGACGGCCTCCAGCAGGCCGGCACTGCTCTCTGCCGAGTCGGCTTTGACCTTCAGCTCGATCACCTCGTCCCCGATAAGACGGATGGAGACGGACGCCGAGAGCCAGTCCATGATGGCGTCGCGCTTGGCCGGCGGGGTGTTGTCATCCACCAGCTTGCGGTCCCGCGCCACCCCGTCCATCACGTAGCGGCTGCGCAACATGGCCTCCAGCACCGCGAAACGATCCTTGAGGCTCTCCTGGGTGATCAGATCCTTGAGGGTCGGCGTCTGGTTGGAATCCTGCGGCACCATGAAGGTGGTGCGGCTCTCGTATACCTTGGGGCTGAGCACGCCAATCCCCGCCCCCACCAGCGGCATGACCAGGGCCGGCATCAGAATGAGATAACGGCGCCGCCAGGCGGCGAAGAGGATGATGTAGAGGTTGTAGTAGAACTGAACCGGCATGGCGTCACTCCCCTCAAGGCAGTTATGGCATTCCACGAATGGATGGGGAAATGCAAGGGTAATGCCAGCAAGCGGGCCAACATGGCAGACGTTGTGGTACAGGATTCGCATAGTCCCGCCAAGGGGCCCGGGAAGGGCCGACAACTGTGAGGAGAGCGCCATGCCCACCACCGCCCGGTCAGCCAGCACCGCCATCGTGCAAATCGTCCAGCACCTGCAGCCCGGGGGGCTGGAGACCATGGTGCTCAACCTCAGCCAGGCCAACGAGTGCCACCAGCCCATGCACATCGTCTCGCTGGAGGGGAGCAAGGAGGCGCTGCTCGCCGCCTGGCCCGCTCTGCATCCGTTTGCCTCGCGGATCCACTGTCTGGACAAACCCGCCGGCTGGTCGCTGACCACCCTCTATCGCCTCATCCGCTTGCTGCGCCAGCTGCGCCCGGCAGCGGTGCACACCCACCATCTGGGCCCGCTGCTCTATGGCGGGCTGGCCGCCCGGCTGGCCCGGGTGGCGAGCCTTATCCACACCGAGCATGACGCCTGGTATCTCGACGATCCCCGTCAGCGCCAGCTGGCCGGGCTTGGGCTGCGCACCTTGCGGCCCACCCTGGTGGCAGACGCCACCCCGGTGGCGCACCAGCTGCAGGCGAGGCTCGGCGCCATCCAGGCCCAGGTGATCCCCAACGGCATCGACGAGGGGCGCTTCGTCCCCGGCCCCGCCGAGCTGGCGCGCCAGGCGCTGGGCTTGCCCCTCGGGGTAAGGCTCATCGGCTGCGCCGCTCGCCTTGAGACGGTCAAGGGTCACCACCTGCTGCTGGAGGCCGTGGCACGGCTCTCCCCCGAGGTGCATCTTGCACTGGCCGGGGTGGGCAGTTTGCAAAATGCGTTGCAGCAGCAGTGCCGACTGCTGGGGATTGCCCATCGGGTGCACTTTCTCGGCCTGGTGGAGCAGATGCCCCGCTTCTATCAGGGGCTGGATCTCTTCTGCCTGCCGTCACTGGCGGAGGGGATGCCCCTGTGCGTGCTGGAGGCCCAGGCCTGCGGCGTGCCGGTGGTGATGAGCGCGGTGGGCGCCGCCGCCGATATCGTCTGCCCGGCCAGCGGTCAGCTGCTGGAGACGCGAGATCCGGCTCTGCTGGCGCAACTTCTGGCACAGGGGTTGCTCAACTCTCGTGGCCTGCGCACCGTCACCCGTGAATTTGTCTGTGAACAGGGCAGCCTGAGCCGGATGGCTCAAGCCTATCAGGCGCTGTACGCCCGCTGAGGCGATGCCATCGACACGCGAAGAGACAGCAAAAGGAGCCTCCCATGGAATGGATCATGATCGTGTTCTGGCTGTGTGCAGCCTTGGTGGTGTACCACCATGTGGGTTACCCCCTGCTGCTCAAATGGGTCGGCAAACGGGCCTGCTCGCGCCAGCACCAACCGACCCCGCACCAACGGGGTTTTCGGACCGAGGTCGGCGATGAGCAGCTCCCCGCCATCACCCTGGTAATGCCCATCTACAACGAGGCGACCACCCTGGCGGCCAAGCTGCAGAATCTGGCCAGCCTCGACTACCCGGCCGACAAGCTGGCGGTGCACCTGCATTTTGATGGCTGCACCGACGACAGCTATGCCATTGCCCTCTGCCAGCTCGGCGATCCCGCCTTGCTGCAGCTGCAGATCCGGCTGTTCGAGCACCCGCGCAATCGCGGCAAGGTGGCCGTGCTCAACGAGGCGATGACCCATATCGACACCCCCCTGGTCGCCTTCAGCGATGTGTCGGCCCTGCTGCCCATCGACAGCCTGCTGCTGGCCGCCGCCCACTTTCAGGATCCCGCCGTCGGCGTGGTGGGCGAAGCCTATCGCTTCTGGCAGCCAGGCTCCCAGGGTGAGGCCAGCTACTGGCGCTATCAGAGCCAGATCAAGCTGTGCGAATCCGCCCTTGGCAGCATGCTGGGGGCCCACGGCGCCTTCTACGTGATGCGCAGTGACTGCTTGGCGCCGCTGGCACCCGATACCATCAACGACGACTTCATCCTGCCGATGCAGGCCATCGCCAGGGGCTACAAGGCGGTCTATGACAATCGCTGCGCCGCCCTTGAGCTGGAGGTCTCCGATGCCCAGCTGGAGTCCAAGCGCCGCAAGCGCATCGGTGCCGGCAACACCCAGCAGTTGCTGCGTCTGCTGCCACTGCTGCACCCCAGATTCGGCTGGGTGGCGTTCAACTTCGCCAGTGGCAAGGGCTTGCGGGTGCTCATGCCCCTTTGCCTGACCCTGCTCTGGCTCTGCGCCATTCCGCTGGCCATTTACTCGCCCCTGTTCGCGGCGCTGCTGGCCGGTCAACTGCTGGGCTACGCCCTGGTGCTGCTGATCCAGCTCACCCCGCTGCACAACTGGCCCGGTCTGTTTCGCAAGATCCACTATCTGGTACTCGGACACTGGTACAACGGCATCGGCTCCCTGCGCTACGGCCTGCGGATGCTGACCCGCCCCACCACACAGGAGAGAGCAGCATGAAACACCCCATCCCCAAAGCGACCCAGGTGCTCAAGCGCATCATGGATCTGGCCGGTGCCAGCCTCGGCCTGCTGCTGACCCTGCCCCTGTGGCCGCTCATCATGTTGGCCATACGGCTCGACAGCCCGGGTCCGGTGTTCTTTCGCCAGCTGCGCATTGGCCGCGGCCGGAGCGCCCCGGCATCGCCAACCGGCTGGAGGATGCGGTGCCCTTCTTTATCGAGCGCACCTATGAAATAGCCCCCGGCATCACAGGGCTGGCCCAGGTCAATCAGGGCTACGACGAGTCGCTGGACGATGTGCGCAGCAAGCTCGCCTTCGATCTCGCCTACTCGGTGACCCTGCTCCATCCCTGGCGCTGGCTGCTGCAGGACATGCAGATCATCGGCAAGACGGTCGCCATCATGGTGGGCAAGAAGGGGCGCTGAGCCTCCCCCGCTGCCGGTTCTCGGGCCACTGCCTTGGCGGTGGCCCGATTCTTTTCACCCTCAGCCACGCCAGCTTGTCGGGTCTGCATCCCCATTTCATCTCATTGCTGACAGCGAGCTGCGCCGACGCTGCCCTCACTCGCATCTCTTACCAGAACGACGCCCCTCGCCATCCCGAGCGGTTTGCGCCGCCCCCTTTCCCCAGCGCCTGCTCTGGCTCCCTGCCAGGGGGAGCCAGAGATCGCGGTCTGCTTCTTCAGCGAAGTGTGCGTGGGCAAGCGGCTTCGCGCTGCCTGTGCTGTGTCACCTCGTCAGGAGCCTGACGGACTGAGGCATCCAGCCGCACCATCTGGCCGGCGCCAGATAGGCAGAGCAGAGAGCGCGAGGCTGACAGGGAGAAGGGTTGACCGAAGGTGCGTCGCACAGCCATAAAAAAAGCGAGTGGCCTGGCCACTCGCTGCGCTTGCTGGCTGTGTGCCGGCGGCCCGGGATCAGCCGCCATAGACCGCCAGGATATCGCTCACCCTGTGGTTGACGCTGTAACCCCGGGCGATGGTCTGGCGGGCAGCCCGGCTCATGGCGCCCCGCGCCTGCTCGTCGCGGCTCAGCCAGTAGTTGACGATGGCCGCCATGTCCTGCACCTGGCCTGGCTCCACCAGCCAGCCGTTGGACTTGTGGTCAATCAGCGACACCAGCCCTCCCACCGCAAAGGCGCAGACCGGAATGCCGTGGGCCATGGCCTCCAGCGCCACCAGCGGCAGCCCCTCGAAGCGGGAGGTGATGCAGAGCAGATCTATCTGCTGCCACTCGTCGGCCATCCGGCGAAAACCGTGAAACTCCACGCGATCTCCATACTGCATGCTGAGATCCCCCATCAGCGGCCCCTCACCATAGAGGTGAAAACTCCCCTCCGGGCAGAAGGCAGCCAGCTGGCAGAACGCCTGCGGCCCCTTCTCGGCGGATAGGCGACCGACGAAGGCGATGCGATTGCCCGCAACCGCCACCGGGGCGGCAGGCATGGGGACAAAATTGCTGATGACGGTGCTCGGCACAGGCAATCTGCGGGCGATGGGCTCGCTCACTGCGATGCACTTCGCAAAGCGGGCCGTGAGCCTATCGAGCCAGCTGTAGAGTTTCAGCCAACCCTCCCCGTCATCCCCGCTGTGAAAGGTGGAGACCACGGGCTTGCCGCTGCACCAGGCGGTGAGGCGCCCCAGGATCCCGGCCTTGTAGCCGTGGGTGTGCAGCAGCACGAAGCCGGGCTGGCCTGCCAGCACCCGCACGAAGTCACGGCTGTTGCGACAGACCCGGTATGGCAACCCCTGTTGCCTCAGCAGAGTGACAAAGGGGGTCATACCGTGATCCGCCACCAGCACTATGGTGGTGTTCAGACCCCGCGCCAGCAGATCGCGGGCAAGGTGGGTGATGTGGATCTCTATCCCGCCGACCTGACGGGCATCGATGGCGAGCCAGACCTGATGTGTTGGCAACATGGGCAACCTCCTCTGGTGGCGTCGGGCCACCTGCAGCGGGGGTTTTGCATAGAGTGTGCCAGCAGTTTGGGGGCCTCAGTCGGCAGGAAATGCCACCAGCAGCAGGGTCATGTCATCCGGGGCCTTGTCGGCCCGCTCGTCAAACCAGGTGGCGATGGCCAGGGCCAGCTGCTCCAGGCCGGGTGCGGGGGTGAGACAGATCTGCTGCAGCTGCGCCTCCCACAACTGACGCTCGGCGGGGTCCCGGCTCTCCAGCAGGCCATCGGTCCAGAACAGCAGGCGCTCGCCCGGCTGCAACCGATGCTCGCAGGTCTCGAAGTGGGGATCCGGTCGCAGACCGGGCAAGGGGCCGGTGACGCCGAGCGGGCGCATCCCGTCCGCCCCGATGAGCCAGGGGGCCGGGTGCCCGGCACTGGCCCAGCGAACGCGGCCCGCCTCCCCCAGCTCGATGCAGAGGGTGGTGAGCAGGGTCGCCCCCAGCAGGGGATCGCTGTGCACGGCGGTGGAGAGGGTGGTCAGCAGGCTGGCAGGGGATCGCTGCTCGCTCTGGGCAGTCAGCAGACCGCGCAGATAGCCCGCGTAGGCGTGGGCGAAGAACTTGGCCTCGGCATCGTGCCCCATCACGTCCCCGAGCCACAGCACCCGCTCCTTCACCAACAGGAAATCCCCGCCCCCCACGGCGGCGGCGCGGGTCTGCAGCGCCAGCTGATAGCCATGCAGCTGGTTGGCCGGCAGCAGGGGGCGCAGGGCCGAGGTCATCCGCTGATCCAGCTGATCCCCCCACTGGGCCTTGAGCTGGGCCGACCGCTTGAGCACCCGGGCGACCGCCAGCTGCAGCGCCTGCTTGGTGATGGGCTTGATCAGAAAATCATCGATGCCAAGGGCGCCGGCCCGGCTCTGGGTCCATTGATCATGGTGGCCGGTCAGAAAGATGAAGGGGACCCCGCGCATCTTGGGATCCTTCATCAGCTGCTGGCGCAGGGCGAAGCCGTCGATCCCCTCCATCTCGATGTCGGAGAGCACCAGATCCGGCGGCTGGCGTCCCAGCGCCTGCAGAGCCGCCAGGGGATCGGCAAAGCTGTCGACCTGATAGTGGTCGTGCAGATAGCCGGTGAGCAAGGTGCGCATCACCTTGTCATCGTCGATCACCGCCACCATGGGCATCCGCCGGGGAGCGTGCCGGGCCCGCAGGATCACCCGGTTGCGTCCCTGCTGGTGACTGAAGCTCACTTCCTCAAACAGGCTGTGCACCAGCGCCAGACCATAGCCCCCCTCCTGCGGCTCTGCCGGCAGGGGGTTGGCCGCCAACGCAGGCTGGGGCCCGCCGTCGTCATCCAGTTGCAGACTCAGGCCCGACTCATCCTGCTGCAGGGTGAGCCAGAGCTGGCTCGCCGGCGGCTCCCCATGACGCACGATATTGGTGGCGAGCTCGCTAAAGCAGAGCAGCCAGTTGGCCTGCTCCTCGGGGGCAACCTGAAACAGTGCCAACCCTTGCGCCAGACGGCCGCGCAGCTCGCGTACCGACTGCAGGGTGGCGGGGGCGGATCGCAACCACTCTTTCATATCGTCTCCCTCAGATCCGGAAGTTGAGCAGCATGCTGCGCCGGCACCAGCGTTTGAGCCATTCGGTCAGCCGGTTGCTCGGCAGCCGGTTGAGTTCGCGCAGGATCTCGCTGGCCAGCCCCGGATTGACCCTGTCGTTGAACACAGCCCCCAGCAGATTGGCCTCGGCCCGGGTCAGCTTCTCCACGGCGCTCTGCACCATGGTGGTCGGCGTCACGCCGGCCAGCACCACCAGCAGGGCCCCCTCGCAGGCGGCGCACACCTGATCCGCCGGGATATTGCCCCGGTTGAGGGCGTTGAGGGGTGAGGTATCGAACAGCACAACATCATAGTGCTCGAGCCAGCGCACCAGCAGGGCGCGCAGGGTCTCCTTGTTGCGAAAGGCCATCAGATCCTTGCCCGGCGCCGGCAGCACCGCCAGGGCGTGGCCCTGATGCTGGGGCTCGGGCACGTCGTTGGGCCCCCAGGCCTGGCCGGCGGGCCGGCCCGGGTGATAGAGGTTGAGATCCACCAGCAGGGTCTTGAGGCCGTCCGCCTCGGCGCGCCGGGCCAGCGCCTCGCAGATGGTGCTGACCCCCTCGCCCCCCTCGGCCGAGGTGACCGCCAGGGAGCGGATCCCCCGCGCCAGGGTCGAGGCGTAGAGCGACTCCAGTTCCAGGTACTGGATCGGGATGCTCACGTTACAGGGTTCCCACCAGGGCGACCACCGAGATGGTGGTGAGAATGTCACGCATCCCGTCCATGAAGATGGCCCAGTTGCTGCTCTTGCTGTCGGGGATGAAGACGGTGTCCCCTGCCCTGAGCACCGGCAGCTGGCTGAAATCGGGCTCCTTGGCAAAGCCGTCCAGATCGAAGGTACGGGCCTGATCCCCCTGGCCGCTGACGGCCATGTTGATCACCACGATCTTCTTGATGTAGGCCGAGCTGGTGGGCCCGCCGGCTTCCGCCAGCAGATCCAGCAACGTCATGGAGGAGTTGAAGCGATAGCGGCCCGGCCGGGCGATGGCCCCCAGCACCCGTATGGTGTTCTCCTTGGGCTCGTCGAGCCAGGGGCGGTTCTTCTCCGGCAGGTAAATGGAGTCCCCCGGCAGCACCTTGGGCAACAGTGTTTCGTCGCCGGTCTCGAAGTAGAGGGAGAGATCCAGCTTGCTCACCCGCGCCGTGCTGCCGTTGCGATGGGCGATGCGCACGTTGCGCAGGTCCGCCGCCTGGGTCGGGCCGTCTGCCGCCGAGAGGATGTCGATGAAGCCCATCTCCTCGTTGAAGGCGTAGCGACCGGGGGCGCCGACCTGACCGAAGATGTAGATGGAGCTGTCCGGCGACTGGCGTACCCACTGGGACTTGTTGTCGCTGGGATCGGTGGGCAGCTCGGGGATCATGATGGTGAAGCCGGCGTGGATCCTGGGCAGGCTGCCAAGGGCCCCCCCCTGATGGAGAAACTTGTCGAGATCGAAGATGGTCGGGGTCGCCATGCCCCCTTCCGAGGTCAGGATCTGTACCTTGGCGATGTCGGCCCGCTCGTTGGGGCCGCCGGCATGGGCGATGAGATCGAGCAGCGACATCTCGTCAGACCATTCATAGCGGCCGGGAATGCGCACCGCCCCCATCACCATCACCGCCCGCCCCGGGGCCACCTTGAGCCAGGACTTCTCGTTGATGTCGGTCTTCTCCGGCACGAAGATGGCGTCGCCCGGCCTTATCTGTGGCAGGTTTTTCTGCATGCCCTCGGTATAGGCCTGCAGATCGATGGGTTCGACCGCGCCATTGGTGCGCAGCAAGCGGATCTGGCGGCTCTCGGCATAGCGGGTCGGCCCGCCGGCGTTGGCCAGGATGTCGAGGAAGGTATCCCCCTCCCGCCCCTCATAGGCGCCGGGCTTGAACACCTCCCCCATGATGTAGATGGTGCGCGCCCCGCGCTTGATCTGCTCCTCGTCCTTCGGCACGAAGATGGTGGCGCCGGGGGCCAGTGCCGGCAGCAGCTTGTTGTTGCCCGAATCGAGGTAGGCCTTGAGATCGAATAGCTCGGGAGCATCCCCGTTGATCACCCGGATCCGCTCCACCCCGGCAAAGCGGGTCACCCCGCCGGCACGCATCAGCAGATCGACGATGGAGTTGCCGCTCTTGAAGCTGAAAGCGCCCGGGCTGTTCACCTCGCCAAACACCTTGATCGCCTTGCCGGTGTCGCCATCCCCGCCGGCGGCAAGGGTGGCGGCATCAAAATCGATCTGGACGTTGCCGATAAGGGGGGATGCGGGCACGAACACCACATCGAGGGATTGCAGCGGGGGCAAGAGACCAGCATCGCCGGTATCGAGATAGCGCTTGTAGTCAAAACTGGAGACGGTGTCGCCACGGCGCACCTGCATGTTGTTGAGCTGGGCCCCCGGCACCAGGCCGCCGGCCGCATCCAGCGCCATCTGCACGTTGCCATCGGGCGCCAGATCATAGCTGCCGGGCTTTTTGACATAACCCATGACGCTGATGAGCAGCCGCTTTTCCAACAGGGTGATGGTCAGCTGAGAGAGGTTGTTGTAAACAGGCTTGAGAGCGGTGCGAATGATGGCGTCCGCCTCTGGGAGCGTCTTGCCGCCCACCACCACGGTACCCACCTCGGGCAGTTTGATTTCTCCCTGCTTGTCGATCTGGAAGGGCTTGTCGAAGGCGGCCTCCCCCGGCTGCACGATTGAGAGCCGATCGCCCGGCGCCAGCAGGGTGCTTGCCAGCAGCGGACAGGTAAACAAAAACAGAACAACCGCGATAAATCCCTTGATAGCGCCCCGATCCATAGACATCCTTTTTATTGTTACGTTTGCCTCCACTGACGCAACGGAAGTCCAGACCAGCTCCGGCTACAACCCCCACTGGTGGTCTTTTCCAGCTGCAAACGCACCTGCTTCAGCGACTCGGCCAGCATGGCCTGACGCCAGGCTACGTCGGCCCAGAGTCGGCCATGTACATCCCGTACTATATCAACTCGTTGAGATTGTAGCTGTTTTAGCCCAGCCGGCATGCAGTCGCGCAGACCCGCCTGCTGCAGGCTGGCCAGTTGCTGATCGAGCTTCTGTTGACGCTCATCATAACCTGACAGCAGGCGTTGTTCATCCTCATTTAACGGTAACCAGGTGGGTCTCATCTCGGCCATTCCCCCCTTTCCCTCGGATGGCCATTGCGCGCAACCCGCCATCAGCAGCGAGATCCCGAGCACAAGCCAGTGCTTCATGATGCCACTACCATGCCGGATGACTGCATGTAGGCTTTCACGTTCTCATGACAGGGAATAACCCGGTTGATGTGCAACATGTCCAGCAGATCGCGGGGCTGACCCGGACCACAGATGATCTCCAGATGATGGCCGTTCATCACCAGCCGCTTGTGGAGAAACACCAGGGCACCGATCCCGGAGGAGTCGATGAAGTGCACGTCTCGCAGATCCGCCAGCACATCACCTGTGTACTCCGACAGCTTTTCAAATAAGGGGCGCAATTCACTGACGGCCATCGCATCAAACTCGCTTTCCAATGCCACAACCTGAGTGTCGTTAAGGGTGTAGGTCATGCTTTCCATGTTGAAGCTCCTTGTCTATGCCAGGACGGTTTAGTTCCATGCCATACCCAGTAAAGCAAGAGCCGTGCCTGGCAAGAAAAAGACCCAAAGAAACCCTGTTTTTCACCTTAACTAGAGAAGCACATCAGCCACGGCAAGGGGAACATTCTTTGCCAATTTGCAACATGGCTCATCCTTCTCATTGCAAAATGCGATGAAAAGGCACTCTCACCCCCTCTTCCCCCCCGTCTAAGCCACGCCAGCTGCCGCTTTCCACTATCAGGCACGCTTATTGCCTTGCCTCTATGCCAGGCCCGCCGTTGCCCTGGCATCTGCTTCTCACGGTTCCATGGAGGAAGGTTATGAGACTCAATTTTTATATGGCTCCCCTGCTGGCCATTCTTTGCGCTACCGCCCAGGCGACCCCCGATCCCGACAGCGCCCAGCTCAGGGTGGAAGGCGCCATTACCCAGCCCAACTACCAGCAGGACGCCCTGTGGGACACCGCCATGCTGGATCAACTGCCCGAGTACGAGATCAAGACTCACACCCCCTGGTATGACGAAGAGAAGACCTTCCGCGGCCCCCGTCTGAGCGATCTGCTGGCCAAGGTGGGCGCCAGCGGCAAGCAGCTGACCATCACGGCGCTCAACGACTACTCGATCCAGGTGCCCACCAGCGATGCCGCCCAGTATCAGGTGATCCTGGCCCGCAGCATCGATGGCAAGCCGCTGTCGGTGCGTGACAAGGGGCCCCTGTTCCTGATCTACCCGTTTGATCAATACCCCGAGCTTCGCAACAAGCTCTATTACGGCCGTGCCATCTGGCAGATCAACAAGATCAAGGTGGAGTGAACCGCATCATGCAATCCATGGCAGCCAGTCAGCGCTCCCTGTTCGTCGTGCTCTGCGTGCTGTTGCTGGCGTTTGCCGGTATCGGTACCGTCCAGTACCGGCAGTTCGAGGAGCTGCAGCACAGCACCAGTCAGGGTGAAGACAACGTCATGTGGAACTATTTCCAGCTCTACAACGAGGCGCTGCGCTTTCAAAATGCCCTGAAAAATGAGTCGCGGGTCAAGTTCCAGCTCAGATACGACATTCTGGTCAGCCGGATTGAGCTGGTGCTGGAGAGCAAGGATCGCAACCTGCTGCAACATACCCAGATTTATCAGCAGGCCAGCAAGGAGATGCGCCGCTTCATCGCCCTGGCCGATCTCTGGCTCGGGCCGGTCCAGCACAAGCCGCTGGATCAGGCGGCCCATCAGCAGCTTGATCAGCAGCTGGCTGCCCTGCTCCCCCAGCTCCACCAGCTGACCCTGGAGGTCAACGAGCAGGCGACCCTGCTTGACGTCGCCCGCCGCGAGGGGGTCCGCCAGCAGATCATCACCACCAGCCTGATCGCGGCCCTGCAGTTTGCCCTGCTGTTCGTGCTGGCACTGCTCATCTGGCGGCAGATGAATATCTCCTTCCTGCAGCACAAGCTGATGCAGCAGCTCAACGAGAAGCTGGTGCGGGCCAATCGCGAGGCCGAAGCGGGTCAGCGGGCGAAAAGCAGCTTTCTGGCCAACATGAGCCACGAGATCCGCACCCCCATGAACGGCATACTCGGCATGTTGTCGCTGCTGGCGGATCGCACCATGGCCCCCAGAGAGCGGGAGTACCTGGAGACGGCCCGGGAGTCAGCCAACCATCTGCTGGGGCTGCTCAACGACATTCTGGATATCTCCAAGCTGGAAGAGGGTCGCATCGAGCTGCAGCTCGTGCCCCACCATCTGCCCAAGCTGCTGGAGGACATCCGGGCCCTGATGCAGAGCAATTGCGATGCGAAGGGGATCAAGCTCAGCCTGACCCTGGCCCCCAACACGCCGGAATGGCTGATGATGGATCCCCTGCGGGTGCGCCAGATCCTGTTCAACCTGCTCAGCAACGCCATCAAGTTCACCCATCAGGGCGAGGTGAACATCAGGGTGGACAGCCAGCCGCTGGACAAGGAGCGTCATTCGATTCGGATCGCGATTCAGGACACCGGCATCGGCATGAGCAAGTACCAGATGGGCAACCTGTTCCAGCGCTTCTCCCAGGCCGACATCTCCATCACCCGCCAATATGGTGGCTCGGGGCTGGGCCTCGAGATCTCCCGCAACCTCGCCCGCCTGATGGGGGGCGACATCTCGGTCGAGAGCCACGAGGGGTTCGGCAGCACCTTTACCTATCTCTGGCCTGCCCAGGCGACCACCCCGTCGATGACCAGCCTGCCCAGCAAGCCGATCAGTCAGGAGAGTTATCGCATCTTGCTGGTGGACGACAACGCCACCAATCGCAAGGTCATCGGTGCCATGCTCGCGTCTGCCGGCCATCGGGTGACGCTGGCGCTGCAGGGGGAAGAGGCGCTGGCCAGACTGGCGCAAGAGACCTTCGACATCGTGCTGATGGATGTGCAGATGCCGGTGATGGACGGGCTGGCAGCCACCACCCATATTCGCGCCTCGCGCCAGAGCTGGGCCGACATTCCCATCATCGCCCTGACCGCGGATGCCATGCCCGAATCGAAGCAGTACTACCTGTCCCACGGCATGAACGGCTACATCACCAAGCCCATCAGCAAGGAGACGCTGCTGGGGGAGATCAACCGTCACCTGGTGCGCGAGCAGCGCAAGCGCACCATGACCCTGGGCAATCAGGCTTGAAGCGGCGCCGCTGCGCCCGAACGCAGCGGCGTGAAGGTAGCAGGCGCTGGCTCGACGATGCGGGCGCCCGGCATGGGCGCCCGTTCTCACGCTTGAGCCAGACCCAGGTTCACTCCCGCCACCAGTGACTGCCGCCATGGGGGGCCTGCAAGGTCAGCGGCTCCCCCATCATGGGGGTGGTCAGCGGGATCTGCTGCTCGGCCGCCAGCCGGGTGATCTGCTCCAGCGGCTCATCCCATGGGTGCATGGCAAGATCGAAGGTGCCGTTGTGGATGGGATAGAGCCAGGTTGCGCGCAGATCGTGAAACGCCTGTGCGGTCTGGGCCGGAAACATGTGCACATGGGCCCAGCGCTCGTTGTAGGCCCCCGTCTCGAGGAAGGCCATGTCAAACGGACCATGGCGCTCACCTATCTCCTTGAAGCCGGCGAAATAGCCGCTGTCGCCGCTGAAGAACAGCTTGCACTCATCGCTGCGAATGACCCAGGAGGCCCACAGAGTCTGGTTGCCATCGCTCAGGCCGCGGCCGGAGAAGTGCTGGGCCGGCGTGGCGATGAGTTCAATGCCATCGACCCGGGTCTGCTGCCACCAGTCCAGCTCCCTGACCTTGTGCGCCGGCACGCCCCAGGCGCGGAGCCTGGCCCCGACGCCGAGCGGGGTGATGAAGTGCGCCACCCGCCCCTGCAGCGCCACTATGCTGGCCTGATCCAGATGATCATAGTGATCGTGGGAGAGGATCACCCCGGCCAGGGGCGGCAGATCCTCAAGGGCCATGGGCGGGGCGTGCCAGCGCCTGGGGCCAAGCCATGAGAGCGGTGAGGCGCGCTCGCTGAAGACGGGATCGGTCAACCAGAACTGGCCGCGCAATTTGAGCAGCAGGCTGGAGTGACCCAGCCGCCAGACGCTGAAATCCGGAGCCGCCATGACATCCGCAAGGGTCATGGCCTGCACCGGGATGGCGCGATCCGGCAGGGTGCCGGCTGGCTTGCCAAACAGGAAGTCACGCCAGATCCCGACCTCTTTCCAGACACTGCGCGCGGGGGGCGCCACCAGATTGTGAAACCGGCCCGCCCGATACTGGGTTGAGTCCTGGTGTTCGGGCAGACCCGATTGCAATACAGACGAGATAATACCGGCCATCGCGGCTCCTGTGAGTCATAACAACATAAGGGCCCCGGCAAACCGGGGTGACGCGAGCGTTGCCAAGACACGCGGCAGTGGCCGGGTGCCTTGCACGACTCGCTTTCAAACAGGGCGCCTCAGCGCCCCACCAGTTTTCCCAGGTGCGCCGGGTAGCGCCCCCCTTCCAGCTCGATGCCTGCCACGGCGGCGTCAATGTCGGCCAGCTCGCGGCTGCCGAGCCTGATGGCGGCGGCCCCCAGGTTCTCTTCCAGCCGGTGCAGCTTGGTGGTGCCCGGAATGGGCACGATCCAGGGCCGCTGGGCCAGCAGCCAGGCAAGCGCAATCTGGGCCGGCGTCACCCCCTTGCTGGCGGCCAGATCCCCCAGCACCTCCACCAGGCGCAGGTTGGCGGCGCGGGCCTCCTCGGCAAAGCGCGGCACTATGCTGCGAAAATCGTTCGCCTCGAAGCGGGTATCGGCCTTGATGGCCCCGGTCAGAAAGCCCTTGCCGAGCGGGCTGAACGGCACGAAACCTATCCCCAGCTCGTCGAGCAGCGGCAGGATCGTCTGCTCGGGCTCACGCCACCAGAGGGAGTATTCGCTCTGCAGCGCCGCCACCGGCTGCACCTTGTGGGCACGGCGGATGGAATCGACGCCGGCCTCGGACAGACCGAAGTGGCGCACTTTCCCCTCGCGGATCAGATCCTGTACGGTGCCGGCCACCTCTTCCATCGGCACCTCGGGATCGACGCGGTGTTGATAGAAGAGATCGATGACATCGGTGTTGAGCCGGCGCAGGGAGGCCTCGGCCACGGCGCGGATATTTTCCGGCCGGCTGTCCAGTCCATCAGGGACCGTGCCGTGCTTGAAGCCGAACTTGGTGGCGATCACCACCTTGTCGCGAAACGGGGCCAGCGCCTCCCCCAGCAGCAACTCGTTGTCGCCAGGGCCATAGGCTTCGGCGGTATCGAAAAAGGTGACCCCGAGCTCATGGGCGCGCCGGATCAGGGCGATCGCCTCCGCCTTGTCGGTGGCGGGGCCATAACCAAAGCTCAAGCCCATGCAGCCCAGACCGATGGCGGATACCGTCAGCCCGCTGTGACCCAATTGACGTGTTTGCATGCTTGCTCCTTTTCTCACAATGCAGCCGAAACTGCCCTGGTAACCATGGATGCACAGCCCCTTGTCTCAACCAACCCGAAGGGGAGTCAAGCGCTAAAGGCTGGCGCGGTCGATGGACGCACTATAGAGATGGGATAAACATCGAACTAGACGGTAAATGGCGGAATCAGTTACAACCAAATGATGTAAATCCATGAGCCAGACCATGATCAACGAATTGCGCTCCATCACCACCTTCGTACACACGGCCGAGCTGGGCAGCCTCAGCAAGGCGGCCGAGGCCCAGCAGATCTCTCCCCAGGCCGCCAGCAAGGCGCTCGGGCAGCTGGAAAGCTATCTGGGGGTACGCCTGTTTCATCGCACCACCCGCAGCATGTCGCTGACCGAAGAGGGGCAACGATTTCTGGAGGCGGCGCAGCCTGCCCTGCTCGGCCTGCAGCAAGCCCTGACGGCGGCGCGCCAGACCCGTGAGGAGTTCGCCGGCCCGTTGCGAATAGTGGGCCCGCGCTCCGTGGTGCAGACGGTCATAGGGCCGCTGCTGGAGGAGTACTGCCGCCGCTATCCCGATGTGCAGCCGGATATCCGGCTCGATGACAGGGTCGGCAACTGGGTGGAGGAGCGGGTCGATGTGGGGCTGCGCATCGGCATCTCGCCCCAGGAGGGGCTGATCGCGCGCCGCCTGTTCCCCATGCAGCTCATCATCTGCGCCGCCCCCGCGTATCTGCGCAAATATGGCGTGCCCCTCACCCTGCACGACCTTGCCCTGCATCGCTGCAGTGCCTTTCGCCACGCGGGCAACGGACGCCTGATCCCCTGGTACGTCAAGATGGGGGACGAACTGCAGGAGCATCCGGTGCGCCCGGCGCTCTCCACCAACGACGAGATGGTGGAGCTGGGGGCCGTGCTGGCCGGCGATGTCATCGGCCAGCTGGCCGGGCCGACGGCGGCGGCGCATATCCGCGCCGGCCGCCTGGTGCCCTTGCTGCTCGAGCACATGACCCAGAGGCTCGGCCTGTTTCTCTACTACGGCAGTCGCGCCGCCCAGCCCGCCCGGGTACGCCACTTCATCGAACTGGCGATCGCCAGCCTCGCGGACAACCGCGCCTATGTGCTCGACCTGGATGAGCTGGAGCAGGCCCATCGGGCCGGCATGGCGTCGCTGTATAGACTCTAGTGAATTGATCACTGGGAATGATTAGGGAATAAGTGGGATCTTGAGGGAATAGATGGGATCGAGAAACCAGAAGAGACGCGGCCTGTAGAGCGATCAAAACTCTGCAGGCCGTTTTCGTTGGCGCGGATCCACGAAATGATCAGCGGATCCGAAAGCGGCGAAAAATCGCTGGTGAATTGATCACAGCTGATTTGATGAGGCAGGGTTTAAACAGGCTTTAAACCGACATCACGTTTCGTTGATGATGCGCACAACGCGGCCGATCACCTTGCATGCTTCATCAGCATCGACAGGCAGCGTGATTGGCTCATAGCGCGGGTTCTCGCAGTTCAGGCTCCATCCGCCCGGGATCTTCTGCACATTGCGAATGAGCGCAGCGCCGTCGACCTCTACGACCATGAGGGAGCCATCAGCCAGGCGGTTGTCGCGGCTATTGATGATAACGGTGTCCCGGTGCTTTATCCGCTGCGCCATGCTGTCGCCGTTCTGTACAAAGAAAGCCAGATCATTTGGCTCGAACCCGCGCCATTTCAACCATTTTGAGGAGACAGGGAAGGTGCCACCCATCTCATTCAAGAAAAGCTCTGGTTCTTCAATGAAGAAGCGAAGTTCAACAGCATTATCATGTTTTCTTGGTTTGTAACTTATTGATTCTTCAGCAATGCGGCTATCCTTATCAAGGAGTTTTCCAAGGCCGCAAGCGGCAGCACCCACAACTGCAGTGGCCCCAAGCAATGGGAGTCCACCAACGGAAGCCATCGGCCAGCCAGCCATTGCCCCAGCAGCGCCTGATCCAGGTGCCAGCGTCGCCACTCCACCCTGGCTCGGCGGCGATACCTGATCCCTCACCGCCTTGGGTAGCACAGAGATGTGATACTCGAACGCTTTGGTGCCAGAACGCTTGCGCCTGGCCCCCTCTTTCCCTTTCGCCCACTCGTCCAGGATGTCCCTGGTACGGCGGTCTGTCGTGGGCATTCCTTCCAGCCCTGCCACCTCTTTTGCAGTGACCCACAATTTCCGATTCCCACCCTGGGAATCGGAAATCACTTCCGATTCATGTTCACTCATTTCCGAATCCCGTAACCAATTGTTTTTATTGGATTTGCATGCGTATTTAGGAGTGATTGCCAAAAGCGGAATCGGAAATAACGGAAAAATAAATTTCCGATTCGCTTGATCTCACGTCCGTTCCGTCTTTATAGTCTGGTTAATAAGATGAGTGACCAGACGGAGTTACAAAGATGAGTTACCAAGTTAGCGAAATAGTCTCGCAGAAAAAGACGCCTGAGGGGAGTGGAAATGTCGACTGGCATCGTGCCGATGTCGTCGCTGCGCTCAAGAAAAGGGGGATCACCATCTCCGCGCTGAGTCGTGCCAATGGCCTGGCCGGCAGCACCCTGGCAAATGCCTTCCGTTCACCGTGGCCGAAAGGGGAAAAAATCATCTCCGGTGCTCTCGGTCTTGAGCCGCAAGACATCTGGCCGAGTCGTTATCAAAACCTGCAACAGGCCAGTTGAGGAACATCGCGATGGAGTGGTTCACCTCATCTGAATTGGCAGGCACACCAGGCATGCCAACAACAGATCGCCAAATCAGAAACATCATGAAGGAGCTGGCTTCCTCCGAACCGGAGAAGGCCCGCCAGCGCGAAGGAAGCAAAGCCACCGAATACCACATCAGCATCTTGCCGCCGGTTGTCCAAGCCGCCCTGCTGCGCAAGGCTGGCAAGGTAGTAGTCGGCGGCATGACGCTGGATCTGCCAAAGCCACAAGCGCCACGCTATTGCAAAGAGCAGCTGTGGGCCAACTGGAAGAAGGCCAACGACAAAGCCCACGCCAAGGCCATGGCCCGTGCGGCTGCCGTCAAGGCGGTGTATGCCCTGGTTGCCAGCGGCAGCACCCTGATGCAGGCCTACCAGCACATATCTGACGAGTTCGACATCGCGCTGCCGACCCTGCGCCGCTATTGCGCCATGGTCAAAGGCTTCGACGACAGCGACTGGCTGGCCGTGCTGGTACCCAAGCAGCAACAAGCCGCCACTGAAACCCGCGCCGCCCGTCTGGCCCCCGTCAGCGATCAAGCCTGGGAGTACTTCAAGGCGGACTACCTGCGCCGCGAACGGCCGAACGCCGCCAGCTGCTATGAGCGGGTGAGGCTGGCTGCCCGCGATAACGACTGGGTGGTGCCGAGCCTCGACAGCCTGATGCGCCGCATGGATATGGAAGTGCCCCACGCCCAGCAGGTGATGCTGCGCGAAGGTGAGCATGCGCTGATGCAGCTCTACCCACCGCAGGAACGCACCATCGAAGGGCTGGATGCCATGGAATGGATCAACGGTGACGGCTACCTGCACAACGTCTTCGTGAAATGGTTCAACGGCGAAGTGATCCGGCCCAAGACCTGGTTCTGGCAAGACATCTACAGCCGCAAGATCGTGGGCTGGCGCACTGATATCAGCGAGAACACCGACAGCATCCGCCTGTCCCTGATGGACGTGTGCAGCCAATACGGCATACCGCGCGAGATCACCATCGATAACACCCGCGCCGCCGCCAACAAATGGATGACCGGTGGTGTGCCGAACCGCTACCGCTTCAAGGTCAAGCCGGATGAGCCCATGGGCATGATCCCCATGCTTGGCATCAAGCTGCATTGGTCCAGCGTGCTGCTGGGCAAGGGCCACGGTCAGGCCAAGCCGATCGAACGTGCCTTCGGTGTGGGCGGGCTGGACGAAATCATCGACAAGCACCCCGCGCTGGCAGGTTGCTACACCGGCCCCAACCCCATGGCCAAGCCAGACAATTATGGTGAACGGGCGATAGATGCCGCCGAGTTCCTGCGCGTCGTGGCCGAAGGCGTGGCCATCTACAACGGCAAGCTGGGTCGCCAGACAGAAGCCTGCCGCGGCGTGATGAGTTTTGATCAGGCCTTCGAGCAGAGCTATGCCCAGGCCACCATCCGCAAGGCCAGCAGCGAACAGCTCACCATGCTGCTGCTGCAGGCAGAGGCAACCCGCGTCAGCCAGCACGGCACCATCCGGCTCGAAGCCGGCGGCGCCATCGCCAGCCGCAGCAACCGTTATTACCACGCCGATCTGGCCGAGTACGCCGGGCAGAAAGTAGTGGCACGGTTCGACCCGCAGCGCCTGCACGAAGCGGTGATCGTCACTACCCTCAACGGCCTGCACATCTGCGAAGCGGAGTGCCTGGAGAAAGTGGCCTTTGGTGACACCCAGCAGGCCCGCGAACACAAGCGCAAGCGCACCCAGCACACCAAGGCCGTCAAGGCTGCCGCGCTGGCCCAGCAAAGCATGTCTGCGATGGAGGCAGCCGCCCTGCTGCCCAGCGTCAGCGACGAACCGGCGCCCGAGACCAAGGTGGTCGAAATGGTGCGCCCGGTTTCCCTCGGCAATGCCGCGCTCGCTGTCCAGCCAGCGCCGGCCATGGCCACCCAACAACAGCCAGAAGCTGCACCGGTCATCGACTACGAGGCCCGCTACCAAGCGAGCGTCGCGAAGATGGCCGAACAGATGAAGAAAAACAGCCTTTAACCGGCATTTAACCAAGAAAAAAGCGGCCTTGTGGGGCCGCCTGAAAGGAGTAGTTCAACATGTCAAACGTAGTCACTCTCGAACAAAACAGCAACCAGGAAGTGGTGGCACGGGTCAAGGCCCTGCTGGAGCAGAGCGTGGTGAAACAGGCTCAGATCGCCAAAGAGATCGGCGTCTCCGGCTCGACCGTCAACCAGCTGCTGAACGGCAACTACAAGGCCGACCCGACCGCCATGCTGCAGAAGCTGGCCAACTGGCTGACCGCCCGTGAACAGCGGGCCGATGCCCCCCGCGATCCCGGCTTTGTGATGACCGAGACCGCCAAGCAGATCATCGCTGACATGACCTACGCCCAGATGACCCAGAGCATCGTCATTAACCACGGCGCCTCTGGCGTGGGCAAGACCACCGCCCTGCGCTACTTCCAGCGCAACAACAACAACGTGTGGATGGTCACCGCCAGCCCGACCCGCAGCACCCTGACCGAATGCCTCTACGAGCTGGCCATGGAGCTGGGGATGGAGAACGCCCCGCGTCAGCGTGGATCACTGGCCCGCGCCCTGCGCCGCCGCCTGCTCTCCACCAAAGGCCTGATCGTGGTGGATGAAGCGGACCACCTTGGCCGCGACGTGCTCGAAGAGCTGCGCATCCTGGTGGAAGAGGTGGAGGTGGGCATGATGCTGGTCGGCAACAGCCGGGTTTACACCCAGCTCACCGGCGGTCACCGCTCCGAGGATTTCGCCCGCCTTTATTCCCGCGTCGCCAAAAAACGCGCCCTGACCAAGGCCAAGAAGGCTGACGTGATGGCGGTGGCCGATGCCTGGAACGTGACCGGTGATGCAGAACGTGCCCTGCTGCTGCAGATCAGCGAGCGCCCCGGCGCCCTGCGTCTGGTTAGCAAGGTGCTCAAGCTGGCGGTGATGTACTCCGGCGGCGAACCGCTCAACGAGCAGGTGCTGCGGGTGGCCTTCAACGAGCTGGAGGGGGAGTAAGCCATGAAGCACTTCCACTGTTTTGCCTATGCCACCGGCCGCATCGGGTTTGGTGATGAAACCCCAGATGATGCCTTGCCCATCTACTGCGTGGTTGGCGCAGAGCCTGCCGAGGTGAAGCGCCTCAAGGAAAACGTCGGTGTACTGGCTCGCCACGCCTACGACAACAAAACCTTGCTGGTCCCCGGCATCCCAGAAGCGGCAGACATGAATGCGGCCTATGACGCACTCATCAAGTTCAACTGCCGCGTGAAGCACTACATGGAGAGCGTGTGATGAACGCCAAACCCCAACCGACGACCTTCTACGGCGTTACCACTGACCAGAACTGGACCCACGTCCACCTGCTGAGCGGCATCAAGGGCCGCGAGGTGAGCCGCAGTGATGGCGAGGTGGTGATCCAGAGCGAGAAAGGATGGGCGCAGCCCTACGACGAAGACCGGCTGCACCTCACCTGGGCGCCGCTGAACTGTGATTCACAAGGAGAGAACGCATGAACATTCGCACCAATAGCCTCGGCGTCATCGCCCAGCGTGTCATCGCCACCCTGCGCAAGAACGGATGCCAGGTACTGGCCGTCAAGGCCGCCCAGGTACGCCCGATGATCGAGATCGCTTACCCCACCGACGAGCTGAAACAAGGGGCCATCGAGCTGAACGAGCAAGTCAACGGGCTGCGCCGCCGCGCCTACGCCGCCCGCCTCGGCGGCTGCATCGTCCACTGGCATGAAGACCCGGTGCGCGAGGAGTTCGAGCTCACCGCCGGCATGTCCGCCAGCGAATACATCGCCTATCGCGCCGCCGGTTTCCCCGCTTAATAGGAGCAAACAGCAATGACTATCGCCACTGAGAAAAAGACCGACAACCTGCGCAAGAACGCCCTGGGCCACTTCGTGCCGGAGCCTCTGATCGCCCCGCTCGACCTGCTGCGCGATGACCTGGTGACTCGCCTCTGCAACGAGGCGCACGAAGAGAGGCTGCGCCTGCTGGCCCGCAAGGCCAGCATCGCCCAAGAGATCGAAGCCTTCATGGATCTGTCTGCCGCCGAGTACGGCGTGCAGTACGGCGGCACCAAGGGCAACGTCACCCTCACCAGCTTTGATGGCCGCTTCCAGGTGGTGCGGGCCATCGGTGAGCACCGCAAATTCGACGAGCGCCTGCAGACCGCCAAGGCCCTGATCGACGGCTGCATCGGCCGCTGGAGTGAGGGCAGCAGCAACGAGATCCGTGCCCTGGTGGATCATGCCTTCCGCATCAATAAGGGCGGCCATGTAGACGTAAACCAGGTGCTCTCCCTGCGCAAGCTCGACATTCAGGATGCCGAATGGAAGGAGGCCATGCAGGCCATTGCCGACGCCATCACCGTGGTCGGCAAGGCCGAGTACATCCGCTTCTACGAGAAGAACGGCACCGGGGCCTACAAGGCCATCGTCATCGACTGGTCGAAGCTGTGAGGCCTGATATGAAAAACGAGAACCTGATCTATCTGCTGGAAGTGATCGCCAGCACCGCCAGCAACGACATCGAATCAGACGAGTTCGAGGTTGTGTGGGAAGACCAGCACGGCATGGAGGGATGGACTACCGAGTCCATCACCGCCACAGCCAAGCAGGCAGCAGATGCACTTAAGCAGGCCGGAGTTGTGATCCCTGCCATGAACGCAATCACCCCTGAGTTGGCAAAACAGTTTCTGCTGGCCGGTCTGCTCTCCTTCAAGAGCGATACAGATGGCAGTGACTTCGAAGATGGCACCTATGAAAACGGTGTGCGCGATGCCTTGGCATGGGTATGCGGGTTCGGCAGCGAGCCGCTGTTGGAAAGCGAGTATCCGGAGTTCGCCGCCAACATCGAGCAGGAACTGATTGAAGCAGTGATGCGCGGCCCTGTTGGCACTAATGCCGGTGATGCGCTTTGCACCACCATCGACAACGCCAAAGCCGATGGAGTTTGAAACCCGCTATGGCCCGCTGTACGTCACCCGCCACGCCATCGAGCGCTGGGTGCAACGTACCGGCCGCAGCGAACTGGAGATGCTGGGCGCCCTGTCACGGGCATGGCGCCCAAGCAAACGACAGCTGCGGCGGATCCGGCAGCGCGAGGCGGGATGGAGCCCGCGCCGGATCCTCGAATGTGACCATGCCTACTTCATCTTGAAGAACGGCTCAATCGTCACCGTGTACGACAAGCAACAAACCCGATTTGAACAGGAGTTACATCATGGCTAATGCAGTGTTGAAGGGCGACGAGATCGCCCGCAATCCGAACGGTTATCTGGCGCTGGCCACCCGCGCCGCCGAGTTCGAGCGCGAGGGGCGCTATATCACCGCCCTTGAACTGTGGGTGATGGCCAAGAAGGCGGCCAAGAACATCACCAACCAGCACTGGGCCCAGTCCCGCGTCGACCTGTGCATGACCTGCATTCACCGTTTCGGCAAGCGGGAGGCGTGATGAGCATCAGCAAGGAACAGTGGAAGGCCATTGAGGCCGAGCTGAAAGGTGGCTGGGTACAGGTGAAGTTCAAGCTGCACGGCCACGAGATTTACATCACCCGCGAGCGCAAGACCGAAAGCACCACAGTGCTGGCCATCTATATCGATGGCGCTATCAAAGGCACATGGATGAAGGTGCTCGAAAATATCGACCCTGCCGACGAGTTTATGAACAAGGTGGTCAAGCAGGTTTTCTGCCACAAGTTCCACAAGCGCTATGGCAAGAAAGATCTGGAGAACTACGCCAAGGCTAAGCGGCAGTGTGGCGCCAAGTTTGCCAATGAGCTGTATGGCAAGGATCCGGAAAAGCAGGGAACTACCTACCTGTTCCCCGCCTTCGGCAGCAGCGCCGCCCTGGTACGTCAGTTCAAGAAGATCGATGGGTTGGAGCTGGTCAGCGAGCTGAAAGAGGGGGCCGCATGAACGGTGAAGCCGCCTTCTGGGTGCTGGTCAATCTGATGGCCATGTTCTATGGAGCCTTTGTCGCCGGTCTGTTCACTGGCCTGTTCCTGGTCAACTGAGGTACCTGATATGTCGAACGTGAAATACCTGCTCAATACCAGCGTGGACGATGGCAAAAGCACCCTGGAGTGCCAACTGCGCAGCAACCCGCAGCAGGCGCTGACCGATGCACAACTGGCCATCGACTTCATCAGAGCCTTCGCCAACACCGAGGGCCAGAAATCCAGGCTGGCCATGCTGGCCACCATCGTCAATAAGGCGCGTAAAGCGCTGAAAAACTAAGAGGAAAAACGGTATGAAAGTACACCTCAAGCAGTGGGCCGATGTGGCACCTGGTTATCGACAAATTGCCCGTGACCAATGGGAGCGAGAGGGTCTTGTGCCGGATCAAGTCAGGACATGTGACCAGCTGATGGTCAAAGCAAAGAACTCGGCATCGCTCACCTCTGACCGCTCTGCCGTGACCTGTAAGCATTGCCTCAAGGCAATGGCCAAAAGATAGAGGAAAAAGCGAAACGGGGGCCGTTCCCCCGTCTGCCCAGCGTGGTGGCTGGGCACTGATGAGCAGCCGACCGGGCCCGGTCATAACCCACTCACGATACGCGAGGACGCTATGACCAGAAATGTGCTGAACAACCTGTTAAACCGGCTCTATGGCGAGATGGCCATCGCGCTGGAATGGAAAGAGAAGCTGGTGCTGCAGCGCCGGTTTACTGCCCTGTCACGGGGCGCAAGGAAGTACCACGCCAACGACATTGCCGGTGATGCCCTGCGCGGCGCCGAGCAGTTGCTGGCAGAACTGGAGGCCGATCGCCTGCAGTGGGATGGCAAGGGGGCCGTATGCACGGTGAATACACGCCACTGATGAAGCCAGGCTTGCTGGCTAAACGGCTGGCATCTGGCAAGGCCAAGCTGGACCCCGAGATGGGGCTGGAAAAGCTCTGCAGCGGTTGCAACGAATACTGGCCGCAAGATACCGCCTTCTGGTCAGTGTGGAACAGCACCAGATCCTGCGACGGCCTGCAGCACTACTGCAAAGCCTGTGAGAGTGAGATCGCTATCAAACGCTGGAAAGAGAGGGCCGCATGAAGCTGACTGCCTACCAGCGCCGCCAGGTGGATTACGTCAAAGCGAACCACCCTTGCTACCCCAAGCGTAAGAACAAGGGGATGAACAAGCGGGATCTAGCTGAGCTGGAGCGTCAAGCCGATGTGGCTGCCATGGCCTGGCTTGATTGCACCGTGCCCCGCTGGCGCGAGGGGAAGCCGCCAAAGGCCAACAAAATTTACGTCGCCGTGCTCTCAGTGAGCGATGCGGATGAGGAGCAAGAAAATGACGAATAAACACAGCTTGGAAGCAATGGCACAGAAGATTAAGCAGGTTCCTGACTACCGCCACAAGAGCGCGGCCATGCTGGCCGAGGCATTGGGCGAGTGCTCAGAACGGCAGATGCTGAGGTGGATCAGAACCTTGATAGATAAAGGGCTGATCGAGCCGCGTTCGCTGATCACGTATGACGGGCTGATGACGGTGCGCCGCATTCAGCGTTATCTGGATCAGAATCAAGGCACCGTTTATATCGGGATGCTGGCGAAAGAGGTCTATGGCGCCGGCAACAACTACTCATGGTTGCGCTGGCTGATTGAGAAGGCCGTGGCAGAGGGCTTCGAGCTGGACGTCTCGCGCATCAGTAGTGAGACCATCCCCAAACAACTGCGGGTAAAACGCCGAGAGGTAGAGGGGAAACCCCGTTTTGTGGACATGGCTGATGTCGATGCTGATCACCGCCATGCCTGGATTGCACTGATGCAGTCCTGGTATCACCTCAAACCACGTCAGGAGGTATCCCATGCAGCCTGATGCCAAGCGCCTGTTGAAACTGGTGCAAGTCGGCCGCCGCGAGCTGGGGCTGGATGAAGAGGAATATCGCGCCCTGCTGGAGCAGGTCACCGGCGTCCGCTCTGCCAAGGGCATGAGCGCCAGCAAGCTGGACGCCGTCATCACCGCCATGAAGGGGCTGGGGTTCAAGGTCAAGGGGGGCGCCCAGGTTGCTGGGCGTCGATCTCCGCCCAGTTCGGCCAAGGTGCAGGCGCCGGAGGTGCGTAAACTGCGGGCCATCTGGATCACCATGAAGCAGGACGGCCTGCTGCACGACGGTTCTGAGGATGCCCTGGGCAGTTTTATCCGCCGCATGACCGCCAGCGCCAACGGCGGCGTGGGCATCAGCCGGGCTGAATGGCTTACCTCCTTTCAGGCCGAGCGGGTGCTGGAGGCATTGAAGAAGTGGCATATCCGCCTGATGACCGATGCTATCCTCGCCCGGGGTGACTCGGTACCGGATACCCTGAGCCACCGGCAAGATGCCATGCCGGGTTACGACCTGATCCGCGATGCCTATGAGAACCCCGGCCAGCGGCCGCCGAGGATAATGGTGATCGATGGCAGCAAGCCAGTGAGCGAGATATATGACAAGGCCCCGTAAGGGGCCTTTGAATTGGTGGGCCAGATCCGGTGCGTTATGATCCCAATACCCAGCCGTCGCTGGGTATTGCTTTATCTGCCACCAGGAGGATGTGATGGACAGAGACGAACAGACCATCGATATGTTCGGTGAACAGCTGGACGCGGCCCTGCTGAGCGACACCATCAACATCATCGAAGATGAGAAAACGGCCCGCTGGCCAGAGACCATGCGCGAACTGTACACCCTGTTTTTCAGCACGGTGAAAAAGCATGGCGACTCACCGGATCTGGCCATCATCCTGCTGGCGGAACTGTGCCGGGTCTATGGCGGGCTGCAATTCTACCTGCCACGGGGTAAGCTGCTGCAAAACACCATCCGCGATTTGCGGGTATGGTCCGAATTCAAAGGCGACAACACCTTTGAACTGGCGCAAAAATACAAGGTGACTCAGCGCGAGATCTGGCGCATCACCGCTCGCATGCGCAAGTTCGAGATGAAGCGCCGTCAACCTGACTTGTTTGGAGAAAACTGATGAAATCCCTTGTTCTTTCCGCCTTGCTGCTCAGCAGCTCGCTGGCTGCTGCCCCCCTCACGATCGCCGAACGTGACCAGGGCAACCGCGCCATCATCGAGCAGGCCTATACCGAACTGGTGAAGGCCTGCCCCACGGTGCGCGATGGCTGGGGGGTGGATAAGGTAGAGGCCCGTTATGAACAGGGTGAGATGGAACCGGGCGACCATTTCACCGGCTGGCGTTTTGAACAATACGGCTGGACCGAAGACGTGGCTTTCAATGTGCATGACCAGCATACCGAAACACATCAGTTCTATGTCGCCACTGGAAATAACAAAGGCGTTATTGTAAATGCCAAGCAAGCATCGTTGGACTTTTGCGGAATAAAAGGCAATATGTCGGGGCATTACTTGGTGAAATAATAAACCGAATTTAATAAAGGGGCCTCTTAGCAGGCCCCTTTTATTTGAATGAAAATACGCATTCTCCTATCCCACCATCAAAAAAGCACACTGGATTAAATTCATTGCCTATCCAGGTGTGCCATGTCTTCCATCTATGCGCTTCTCCGACTCGAAGAGGGTTGGCGTCCACAGCCTTATCGCTGCACTGAGGGTTATCCGACCGTCGGATTCGGTTTCCGTATCGGCCCTAAGGGCGCGAATCTCGATCTGTATCAGTTCTTCCTCCCTGTTCGAGCTGGAGAAGCCTGGCTCGATACCCTTATTTCCAATCTGGAAGTAGATATGCGCCGCGACTCCAAGCTGGCCATGGCGCTGCAAGTCTGTGAACGCTACCCAGCACGGCTGGCAGTGTTGCAGTCGATGGCATACCAGATGGGCGTCAAAGGGCTGGCCGCCTTCAAGAACACCCTGCAGGCGGTGATTGAGCAGCGTTGGAACGATGCCGCCGCCGGCATGCTCAACAGCCGTTGGGCCAAACAAACCCCCGATCGGGCCAAACGCCACGCCGAGCAGATGCGCACCGGCCTCTGGGCACCGGAATACGGAGCCTGATATGGGGCGCAACTGGCAGTGGAGTTTTTACCATGGCCGCAGCAAGCGGCTGGAGCTGGAACGGGCCATGGCAGAACAGGGCGTGGCCGAGTGCGACATTGATCGCACCGTCCCGCTGCATAGCCGCGATGGCACCATGCAAAGCCAGTTCGCCAAGGGCTGGTGCTCCGTGACCCCCGCCGAGATCTATGCCGCCCGGAATCGCCACCGTTTCAAAATACTCACGACCTGCAACGACAAGGTGGCGGTGCACTGCGCCAATTTGCGGGCCCTCTTCAAAAAGGATGAATCCTCATGCCATTCCCGTTAATCCCAGCCCTGGCCGCGTTGGCGGTGCAGCAGGGGCCCGCCTTGATCCGAGGGGTCGCCGGCCTGTTTGGCGGCAGCGATACCGCGAACAAGGTAGCCGACATGGTCGAGCAGGTCTCCGGCATCGGCCTGACCGCCGCCCAGCAGCAAGCCAGCATCGAAGAACAGCTCGGCCGCATCACCGATCCGACTGCGTTGGTCGAGCTGCAAAAGCTCAAGGTCGAGTTGGAGAAAGAGCAGACCCGCCGCCAGGAGCTGCAGCTGGCCGATAGCCAGGCCGAGCAGACCACCACCCAACAGACCATCCGTGAAGGGGATGGCAACAAGGATGAGTACGTGCGCCACACCCGCCCGCTGATGGCGCGCCAGAGCTGGCAGATGTCGGCCATTTACGTGGTGCTGTTCAGCGTGCTCAAGGCATTCGGTTATGGCGATGGCCCTGACTTTGACATGGTGCTGTTGCTGCTGACCCCGGCCTGGGCCTATCTCGGCCTGCGCACCCTCGACGGGTTCGCCCCCCATCCCAAGGCCAGCGGCCAGAAGGTTGGCGCCGCCATCACCAGCACCGTCTCCAACCTGCTGACGAGGGCAAAATGACCGACCTGTTTGACCGTGCCCAACAACAAGAACAAGAGAGTCGCGACAGAGCCATCGCCAACCAGCTGGCCAGACGCGGTACCGAAACCCCAGACCAGGACGCCGCCGGCAACCGCTTCTGCCTGAGCTGTGGGGAGCAGATTGCCCGTGAGCGGCTGGAGGCCGCGCCAGACGCAGTGCGCTGCGTCCCTTGCCAGAGCTGGAGCGAGAGTATGGGGAGGCATCGCCATGGAGTTTGACTGGATCCCGAAGTGGTGGGGTGTCATTACCACCACCGTCGCGGTGCTGGCCACCTTGGCCACGTTGTGGTTGAGCAAGACCTTTGCCCGCCGGGAAGACCTTAGCAAGGTGGAAAACAAGATGGCCGATGTCAGCAGCCGCGTCTCAATTCTCGAAGACAAGGTGGAGTCGATGCCGACTCAGGATGAAGTCAATGCCCTGCGTCTCGATATGGCTGAGATGCGGGGGGATATCAAGGCATTGCGCGAGGCGCTGCAACCGGTAAACCACTTGGCCAGGCTGCTGCTCGAACAGCGTTTAAACGAGAAATAAACGGGGGTTATATGTCGTTCAGAGAATTTGTGCTGGCAGATCAGCGTTTGCTGATCCTGCGCAGCTTGCGGGAAATGACCGGCTGCTCGGCCAACGAATCGATCCTGGATGAGTGCCTGGAAGCCTATGGCCATAGCATCAGCCGCGACGCGGTGCGCACCCAGATGCGCTGGCTGGAAGAACAGGGACTGATCACCGTCGAGAAGGTGGGCGAAACCCTGGTGGCCAAGCTGACTGGCCGGGGTGACGACGTGGCCACTGGCCAGGCCGTGGTCGATGGCGTCAAGAAACCGCGTCCGGTGTAAGGAGAGAGCCATGAGTATCGTGATCCCGACTTGGCTGATGTGGGTGATTGGTATCCCTGTCGGTCTGCTGGTCTTGGCGCTGGCGGCGCTTGGCATCGCCTTCCTTCTCAGTTTTGGAAAGGTGAGATGGTGATGATGGAGACCATGATGAAGATGAAAAGCGCCCTGGTGGGACTGGTGCTGGGTGGCCTGAGTGTCATGTTGAAAAACACCACCGCAGACCCCGGCATCACCCCCATCGACACCATCATCCGGCAGGTGAAACGCGCCAGCCGCTACCGCCCTGCCTTCAATGGCGGGCTGCCGTCCGTCAAGCGGGCCCAACGTCTGGCCAAGGCCAAACGGTCCACCCGCCGCGCTCGCAAGCTGGGTCACGCATGAAAGCCAACCTGCTGGATATCGCCGCCATGATGTTGTTCGGCTACTTGCTGGCGCTGGCCATTGTCGGCGACCCGGTCCATGCGCTTTGGGGCTGCACAGCCCCGCTCGTTGACAAGCTGCTGGGGTAACCATGACCACCAAAATCAAGAACACCAAGAGCAAGATCCAGCAGTTGCCGGAGGATATCCGCAGCCAACTGGCGGCCATGCTGCGTTCTGGCTCCATGTCGCAGAAGGCCATCCTGGAAGAGGTGAACCAGCTCATCCTGGAAGCCGGTCTGCCGCCGGAAGAGCAGATCAGCCGCACCGGGTTGAACCGTTACTTCAAGCGGATGGAAGAAGCCGGCAGCCGCATGGCGCAGGCCCGTGAAGTGGCCGAGGTGTGGACGGCCAAGCTCGGTCAGGCCCCCACCTCCGAGCTGGGCAAGATGCTGCAGGAGTTCGTGCGCACCATGGCGTTCGAAACCTCCATGAAGATGATGGACGCCAGCGAAGGGGAAGACGGCAAGATGATCGACCCCAAATCGCTGGGGCAGCTTGCTCTGGTGATCCAGCGCGTCGAAGCCGCCGCCATGACCAGCCACAAGGTCGAGAAGGAGATCCGCGCCGCGTTCGCCGCCGAGGCCGCCACCGCTGCCGAGAAGATTGTGAAGTCGGCAGGGCTGACGGCAGAGACCGCTGCCGAGATCCGGCGCCAGATTTTGGGGATTGCGTGATGGACTATAAGCACTTAACCCAAGTCGAAAATCAGCTCGTTAACCAGTCAGCGGCCGCCATTATCGGCGGCCAGTTCGATCCAGGTGAAGTGCTGCTGCCCTATCAGAAACGCTGGATTGCTGATGAGGCAAAAATCAAGATCGCCGAGAAGTCGCGGCGAACCGGCCTTACCTGGGCAGAGGCAGCCGACGCCGCGCTCAATGGCTCCATGTCTACTGCCGCTGGCGGTTGCGATACCTTCTATGTCGGCACCACCAAGGATATGGCCCGCGAGTTTATCGATGCCTGTTCGATGTGGGCCAAGGCCTATGACTATGCGGCCAGCGAGATTGGCGAAGAGGTGCTGGTCGATGAAGACAAAGACATCCTGGTCTACGTCATCAACTTCGCCAGCGGTTTCAAAATCAAGGCGTTGTCATCGAATCCCAGCAACTTGCGGGGGATGCAGGGCAATGTGGTGATCGATGAGGCCGCCTTCCATAAAGACCTGGCCGCCATCCAGAAAGCCGCCAACGCCTTGACCATGTGGGGCAGCAAGGTGAGGATGATCTCGACCCATAACGGTATCGAGAACCTGTTCAATACCCTGATCACAGAAACCCGGGCCGGTAAGCGGCCAAGCTACTCCATCCACCGTATCGATATCGGAACCGCCTGTAAGGAAGGGCTTTACAAGCGGATCTGTCAGGTCAAGAAGAAAGAGGAATGGAGCGAAGATGGCGAGCGCAAGTGGCTGCAAGAGCTGCTGTCAGACTGCGCCACCGAAGAAGACGCCCGGGAAGAATACTACTGCGAGCCCAAGAGCGGCGGCGGTGCCTACTTGCCCCGTGGCCTGCGCGAGCGGGCCTGCCGGGTCGAGGGGCCGGTGCTGCGCTTTACCGGTTCGGCCGCCTTCAACAGTGCCAGCGAATCGGAGCGCAACGCCGAGATGCAGGAGTGGCTGGAGGCCGAGGTCTTCCCCGAACTGATGAAGCTGGATCGCAGCCATCGCCACGCCCTGGGCGAAGACTTCGCCCGTTCGGGTGACCTGACGGTGTTCGCCCCGATCCAGGTGCTGCCGGATACCCGCCGCCGGGTTCCCTTCACCGTCGAGCTGAAGAACACCCCGTTCAAGCAGCAGGAACAGGCGCTCTATTTCATCTGCGATCGCCTACCGCGCCGGGATGGCATCTGGCTCGATGCCCGTGGCAATGGCCAGTATCTGGCTGAACAGGCCGCCTATCGCTACGGCCAAGAGGTGGTGCAGGTGATGCTCTCGGTCGGCTTCTACCGCGAGAACATGCCGCGCTTCAAGGCGGCGTTTGAAGATGACGAGCTGGAGCTGCCCAAGCACGAAGACATCATCACCGACCTGGGGCAGATCAAGATCTACCGGGGCACCCCCGGCATTGACGACAGCCGCACCCAGGGCAGTGATGGCAACAAGCGCCACGGCGACTCGGCGGTGGCCATCTTCCTGGCCTATCTGGCCAGCCGGGCCGAGAGCCATATCTACGAACTGCACCGCATCGCCAAGGTGGGTGCCCCCCAGAAAGACCAGGATGGACAGCGGCAGATGGCCCTGACCCGTGGCCTGCGTAACGGAGGCGGATTACTGTGAAAATCTATATCGCTGGACCGATGACCGGACATAACAAATTTTATAAACCTGCGTTCAATAGAATTGGAGATCAAATAGAGCGGCAGGGAGACATCGCACTTAATCCGGCAGTTCTGCCACCCGGCTTGAGCAATGAGGAATATCTGAACATTTGCATGGCCATGTTGGATGTGGCCGACGAGGTGGTGATGCTGCCAAATTGGAAATATACAGAGCTAGCCGTCAAACAGCACGACCGAGCCACCCAGCGCGGTATGAAGATCACCTATCTGGAGGCGCTGGTATGACCACCATTCTCGATGCACGTGGCAACCCCATCAAACCCGACAAGCCGGCGCTCGGCGAAGACATCGCGCTGGCCCACACCACCAGCGTGCGCAACCCGCGCCCCAACAGCGTGGCCAGCACCATCACCCCACAGCGTCTGGCGGGCCTGCTGCGCTCGGTGGTCGATGGCAACAACCCCCAGGATTACATGACCCTGGCCGAAGAGATCGAAGAGCGAGATCTGCACTACGCATCCGTGCTGCGCACCCGTAAGCTGGCCGTGGCGGCCTTGCCGCCCACGGTCGAAGCCGCCAGTGAGGACGCTTTTGACAAGAAGCTGGCAGACGAAGTGCGCCTGCTGATGGAGAGCGACCAGATCCCCGAGCTGTTCTTCGATCTGCTCGATGGCCTGGGCAAGGGCATGGGGGTGTGCCAGATCCTATGGGATACCGCCCGTGATACCACACCCCGCTGGGTTCCCAAGGATTACAAATGGGTCGACCCCCGCTACCTGCGGCCAGATGCCGAGACCCTGAGCGAGATCCTGCTTATCAGTGACGATGCTCCCCAGGGCAAGCCGCTGGAACCCTACAAGTTCATCGTTCACCTGCCGCGCACCAAGTCGGGCAGCATCTGGCGCAACGGCCTGACCCGCCTTTGCGCCGTGATGTACATGCTGAAAAGCTTCACGGTGCGGGACTGGTGGGCGTTCGCCGAAGTGTTCGGCATCCCCATCCGGGTGGGCAAGTACGGACCCAATGCCACCCCCGAGCAGATCGCCACCCTCAAGAACGCCATCGCCACCATCGCCAGCGATGCCGGCGCAGTGATCCCAGACAGCATGATGGTGGAGCTGGTCGAAACGGCGAAGGGGAACGGCGGCGATACCCTGTTCGAGAACATGGCCCGCTGGGCAGACGAGCAGACCAGCAAGGCGGTGCTGGGCCAGACCATGACCACCGACGATGGCAGCAGCCGCGCCCAGGCCACGGTGCACAACGAGGTGCGGCTGGACATCGCCAAGTGGGACGCCCGTCAGCTCGAAGCCACCATCAACGAGTACCTAGTCAAGCCCTTCATCGTGCTGAACTGGGGTGTGCAGAAGGTCTACCCGCGCGTCTGCATCCGGGTACCGGAGCCGGAAGACCTCAAGATGATGGTCGATAGCTTGATGCCGCTGATCGACCGTGGCATGAAGGTGAGCGAGAGCGCCATGCAAGACAAGTTTGGCCTGGCGGCGCCCAAGCCGGATGAAGTCACCCTGCAACCGCTGAGCGCCATGCAGTTGCAAGCCGTGCAGCCGCTGGCCATGAACAGGCAGCAACAGCGCCTGGCCATCAACCGGATCCAGCAGCCGAGCGAACAGGCCATCGACCAACTGACCGAGGAGGCGATGAGCGACTGGGTCGAGGTGGGCGGCAAGGACTTCATGAACCCGATCATCGAACTGGCCGCCACGGCCGCCAACTTCGACGAGTTCAATGCGGGCCTGCTGGCCCTACAGGAGTCGCTGAGCGCCGAGCAGTTCACCCAGCAGCTGGCCGACTACACCTTCCGCTTGCGTGGCATGGGGGATGTGCAAGATGCCTGAGCCCAAGGCCTCCTCCTTTCCGCCCAAAGAGGCGCTCGACTGGTTCAAGAAAAAGGGGCTGCAACCCGGCTTTGACTATCGCGACGTGTGGAAGGAAGAGCACGCCAACGCCTTCACCGTGGCCAAGATGCTCAACGCCGATCTGTTGGTCGAGGTACGGGCCCTGGTCGAGCAGGCGCTGGAGCAGGGGCAGACCTATCAGCAGTTCGCCGCTGCCATCAAGCCGCTGCTGGTCAAATCCGGGTGGTGGGGCATCCAGCAGATGGACGACCCCGCTACCGGCGAAACCAAGCAGGTGCAGCTAGGCAGCGAGGGACGCATCAAGACCATCTATCGCACCAACATGCGCACCGCCCGCGCTGCTGGCCAATGGCAGCGCATAGAGCGCACCAAGCGGGCCATGCCCTACCTGGTCTATCAGCTGGGGCCCGCCCGCGAGCACCGCGCCCTGCATGTGAGCTGGAACGGCATCACCCTGCCGGTGGATGATCCCTGGTGGCAAACCCACATGCCGCCGAACGGTTGGGGCTGTCACTGCTGGGTGCGCCAGATCAGCAAGTTCGAATACGCCAAGCTGGAGGGAACCCAGGGCTATCAGTTCGCCGCCCCGAGCGATGGCAACCGGGAGTGGGTGAACAAGCGCACCGGGGAAGTGGAGGTGCTGCCCAGCGGTATCGAGCCGGGGTGGAACTACAATCCCGGCAAGGCCAGACAGCAAGCCCTGAAAGCCGACTTGGCAGCCAAGGAACAAACCCTGCGTCAAACGCTCTCAGCGCCGCTGTGAGCGTTTTTAGCTGCCAGCGTATTCGTGAACGGGGTGGAATTGATTCTGGCGCCGTTTAAATGGTGTTTAAAGATGGTTGTAGCTGGTGTTGAACCTGCAATTTCGTTTCATCATCCAATGTGACACTTCTCCCCGTTCGCGATCCTGTGTACCCTGTTGATGTCCGGTCATCATCCTGACGTCTCTGCCAGCGCTTACTCTCCCCGCTGGTGAACTGCCATCCCTCTGCCATACCGTCCCATCCATTCACAGCGAAAACCGTCATTACACTCGCCGGGTTCCCATCCCGCATCATCGATTCGTCTACACAACTTGTTCATTCAACCCACTCAGCCACCTGGCGGGAGGTTGTTATGTGACGGAGCGATCATGCCCAAGACCTATCTTGCCCTCTGCTTTGACCTGTCTCGCCAGACTGTGCGTGACGAAAAGGTCTGGTTGCCATTGATCCCCCCTGGGGTGTTCGGCGGCAATGATGGGCGTACCTGGAACAACAGCAACCCGGATGCCGTGGTGGCCTCGTTCATCAAGAAGCGTCCGTTCGACGTTGAGCACGCCACCCACATCAAAGGCCCCAAGGGCGAGAAAGCCCCGGCCGTTGGCTGGATCCTCGCCCTGCAGAACATCGGCGGCGAAGTGTGGGGCATGGTGGACTGGAACAGCGAAGGGCGCGAGATGCTGGAGAAGAAGGAATACGCCTTCTACTCCCCGGCCTTCACCTTCGACGACGCCGGCACCGTGCTGAGCATCGCCAGCGTTGGCCTGACCAACGAGCCCAACCTCGATCAACTCCCTGCCCTGAACCGTGAGGAAACTCCAATGCCCTTGCCCGTTGAACTGACCCAGGCCCTGGGTCTGGGTGCTGATGCGGATACCGCGTCCGCGCTCACCGCCATCAATACCCTCAAGGCCGATCATCAGCTGGCCCTGAACCGTGCCAATGCCGGCCCTGACCTGACCAGGTTCGTTCCGAAAGAGACCTACGAGCTGGCCCTGAACCGCGCCACCACCGCCGAGGCTAAGGTGAAAGAAGCCGACGATGCCAAGCTGGGTGCCCTGGTTGATGACGCCATCGCCGCCGGCAAGATCGCCCCGGCCAACAAAGAAATGTTCCTGGGCATGTGCCGCCAGGAAGGTGGGGTCGAGCAGTTCAAAAAGTTCGTCGAGGCCGCGCCGGTCATCGCCGATGCCAGCCAGGTGAAGCCCGCCGAGCAACAGGCGGGTGCCCTGAGCAAAGACGAACTGGCCATGTGTCGCCAGATGGGCGTCAAGCCTGAAACCTGGCTGGCCAACCGCCACCACAAACCCAACTATTAATCGGAGAGTCTGACCATGGCTTTTACTGAAGCGCAGATTATCGAAGCCCTGACCGTCGGCTCTAATGCCGCCTTCGTTGAAGGGACCAACCGGACCACGCCGCAGTGGGACAAGATTGCCACCAAGGTGCCGAGTTCTGGCTCCAGCGAGTTCTATGGCTGGTTGAAAGACCTGCCTGGGATCGAAGAATGGGTTGGTGATCGCATGCTCAAAGAGCTGGGGTCCCATGGCTATTCAATCCCCAACGTCACCTATGAAGCTTCGATCAAGATCAAGCGCGAAGACCTCGACGATGACAAGATCGGAAAATACTCAGTGCTGGCCAGAGCGTGGGGGCAGGAAAGCTCTCTGTTCCCGGACAAAAAATCCTATGCCCTGCTGGCGGCTGGTTTCAGTACTCTCTGCTATGACGGCCAGAACTTCTTCGATACCGACCACCCGCTGGACACCACCCCGGCCACCACCTTCTCCAATGTGATCGGTGACCCTGGCACGGATACCGGTGCCGCCTGGTTCCTGTTGGACAATAGCCAGATCCTGCTGCCCGTGATCTTCCAGGAACGCAAGCCCATTTCCCTGGACTTCGTTGGTGCGACTAGCGAATACGCCTGGTTCAACAACATGGTGGCCCAGGGTGTCGATGGTCGTCATGGCTACGGATTCGGCTTCCCGCAGACCGCCATCGGCTCCAAGACTGTGCTGGATGCGACCAACTTCGAAGCTGCCAAAACCAAGCTGGCCAGCATGAAGAAGTCCAACGGTACCCCGCTCGGTACGATGGCCACCACCCTGGTGGTAGGGCCGAGCAATGAAGCGGCGGCCAGGAAGATTGTCAGTCGCGAGTTCCTCGAAAACGGCGAGTCGAACATCTACTACAACAACGTCGAGATCGTGGTCTCCCGTTACCTGGTGTGACCGGTCATCTGATGTAACCCACTCAGTCGGGGTGGAGCTGGCAACACCATAGCGTTGAAGCCCCGACTGTTTACCTAACCAGGAGAACCCCATGGCCACGACCACCATAGCGCTGAGTGCTGATGCCTGGGTGCTGGTCTCCGCCGCCGGCAACGGCACCCTGGAGAACCAGACCAATCAGATCGTGCTCTACCGCACCGATGCTGCGCTGCCAGCCCCGAGCGTGAAAGTCGGCCATCACCTTGGCCGTGGCCAGCGTGAGGCATGGAGCTTTGATCCCGCCCAGAACCTCTACGCCAGGCTGAATCTGGTAGGTGATGGCGTGCTGGTTGTGACGGAGGGCTAAGCCATGCCATTCGGGAAGGCGTTCGTCTACCAGGCGCCCAAGCGCAAGAAGACCGAGGTGTTTTGGTCGGGTATCACCGGCCTGACGCTGACGGCCGACACCGATTACAACCTGGTCGCTCTGCTCAAGGCGCTGCCTGCCCCGGCATTCGGCACCCTTGCCCCGTTCTTCAACACGGTGAGCAACAAGCTCAACGCCTACAACGACAACGCCAGTTTGATGTTCAAGCTCAACCTGGCCGGGCTTTGGTCTGCGGCGACCGAAAACCGCAGCATGCAGCTCGACTTTCTCGGCACCAACGGCAACCGCCTAGTGGCCAGCCGTGACGCCGCCGTGCTGCCTGATGTGGTCACTCTGGCCACCTTTTTCAGCATCGATCGCGATGGCGGCATCGTCACCAATGGCACCAGCCCGATTATCCGCAGCAACAACGGCAGTTATACCCCATCAGCAATCTTGCTGATCGCCGAACAGAACACCCGACAAACCCTGATTTCTGCGGTATAAGCCGCCTTTATCACCCCTTTACAGGAGCATTGACATGGCACCTCGCAAGAAAGCAGGCGACAAAAGCCAGCCGCTGGGAGCGGCAGCAGTGGGCGCGGGTACCGAGCTGGTGCAAGCGCAAGCCGAACAGAACAAAGACGGGACTGTGCTGGTAGACCCGGACGCCGAAGCCGCCCGTCTGGCAGCAGAGCAGCAAGCCGCCGAAGAGGCGCGACTGGCCGCTGAGGCAGCCGCTGCAGCAGCAACCACCCAGAACGCCGGTGACCAGTGTGGCAGCAACGCCATCGGCGCCTCCGGCGAGCCGGGGGCGAACCTGAGCGCTGCCATGGCCAGCGATCTGCCCGACTGGCTGCTCGGCCAGTTCGATGTCAAGGCCAAGTCGCCGGCCGGCTTCTGGCGCTGCGGTGTCCACTTCCTGCACTCCAGCCCCACCCGCGTGTTTGTGGTGACGGCCAAGGCCGATGTGCCGCACGACCACGATTGCGAGATCCCGTGCTGCTACCTGACCCCGGCCGAGGCCCAGCGTGTTCACCAGGAATCCTGGCTGACCGTGGTACCCGGCAGCGAAGTCACCAAGGACTAACCCATGGCCATCTACGCGACGAAGCAGGACCTGATCGACCGTGACGAGGGCATGCTCTACAACTTTGCCCTCGACCGCTCGACCGACACCCTCAACAACACCTGGATCGATGAGGCGCTGACGGCCGCTGATGACGAAATCAACGGCTACCTGTCCCGTCGCTTTGTGCTGCCGCTGCCGACCGTGCCGGATCTGCTCAAGCGTCAGGCTATCGTCATCGCCTTCTACTGGCTGGGTGATCGCGATCCACAGGTCACCAACCTGCTGCAAGACCGCTACGACCGGGCCATCGCCAAGGTGAAAGAGATTGCGGCCGGCAAGGTGGATCTGGGCCTGCCCACCACCGACATGCCGCCAGAGGGCGCGGTCGGCAAGGTGGAGCTGGTGCAAGAGGGCGAGCGCTTGTTCACCCGTGACTCGCTGCGTGGAGTACTCTGATGGCCGTCTCGGTTGAGGTCTCAACCAGGGGCGAAGAGCTGGCGCGTTATCAGCGCCTGCTCGATACCCTGGGGCGCAGCGACCACAAGGCCGAGCTGCTGGAAAGCATTGGCGCCGTGGTCGAAAGCCAAACCCGCCGCCGCATCAGCGACGAGAAGACCGCGCCTGACGGCACGCCCTGGGCGCCCTGGTCAACGGACTATGCCAAGACCCGCCACGGCAATCAGAGCCTGCTGCAGGGTGACGGCGATCTGCTGGATAGCATCGAGAACCAGGTGCAACGCAACAGCGTGCGGGTGGGCTCGGCGCTGGCCTATGCCGGAGTGCATCAAGACGGGTTCAGCGGCACCGTGCAGGTGCCAGCGCATCTGCGCCGCATCACCCAGGCGTTCGGCAAGGCGCTGGCCTTCCCGGTCTATCAGTCGGTGGGGTCGTTCACTCGCCAGATGGAGATCCGCCAGCGCGAGTTCCTGGGGCTCTCCAGTGACAACCAGACCGAGCTGCTCGCCGTGATCGGCGACTTCTGGCAAGACGTGATGAAGGAGGCAGGCCTATGAGCCGCCCGGATTTTGGCACCATCGGCAGCACCGTCTCGGCCTGCGAGGCGGTAGTGCAGTATCTCAAGCCCTACCTGGAAGCGACCGGCCCCGGTGCCGATCGCAAGATTGACCGGGTCCAGGCCGTAGAGCGCCACATCGGCCGCTTCAACGAGCCGGACGACATCAAGCGCTGGATGAGTGGCAAGGAAGGCGGCATTCGCATCTGCGCCCAGCGCGTGGTGGCCATGCAGAACCAGGGCAGCCGGTTGATCGGCACCGTCGAGTTCGTCGCCTTTGTCTTCTGCGCAAAACAGTTTGCCTATGACAAAGACCAGCGGGCCGAGGTGATCGCCTGCCGCTTGGCCAAAGCCCTGATGCTCAAGGGCGGCTGGGTGGGTACCAGCGCCAGCGGAAAGCCTGACGGTCTGCGGGCGGACAACCTCTATACCACCGCCATCGACCAGCTGGGGCTGGCGATCTGGTCGGTGACCTGGCGCCAGGACTGGCCGTTGGATGAACCCATTGACGAAGCCACCCTGGATGACTTCTTGCGCTGTAACTTCAAGGCCGAACTGGCCGATGGCGCCCCCGTCTGCGAGGCAATGATCGAATTGCCTGGACCCACCCCATAGGAGCAATCGTGGAACTGTACCTGAAACCGAAAGAAGGGCTGACCCTCCGCAAGCCGGATGGCAGCAAGTTGGCCGCCGAGGGTGAGCGGGTACCGCGCACCAGCTTCTGGCTGAAAAGGCTCGCCGATGGCGATGTCGAGCATGTGAAACCGGCCGCCAAGGCCACCAAGAAACTGCAAGTGAAGGAGTGACCATGGCTCTCGGAACCACCCCCAATGACGTGCGCGTGCCGCTCGTCTATATCGAGATCGACAACAGCCAGGCCCTGAGCGGCAACATCGCCCAGGATCAGAACGTGATGCTGTTCGGCCAGATGACTGATACTGGCGGCGACGCCGGTACCGCCACGCCGCTGCAGGTGGTCGAGGTGCCGGTCAGCGAGTCGGCCATCGATAGCCTGTTCGGCGTCGGCTCCATGATGGCGCTGGCCGCCAAGCGCTACCGTAAGGCCAACAGCTACACCCGCACCTTTGCCCTGCCCATCGGCGATATCAGCGCCGGCGCGGCCGCTGCCGGGTCGTTCAAGTTCACCGGCCCCGCCACCCAGGCAGGCACCCTCTATCTGTTGATCGCCGGCCAGCTGCTGCAGGTGGGCGTGGCCGCTGCCGCCACTGCTGCCACCATTGCCACCAACGTAGCCGCCGCCGTCAACGCCGCCAAGAACCTGCCGGTGACCGCCGCCGTGGATGGGGTCGATACCGCCAAGGTCAACATCACCGCGAAATGGAAGGGCCTGACCGGCAACAGCATCGACCTGCGTTACAACTACAACGCCGGCGAGCAGCTGCCGCCCGGGGTGACCATCACCACCGTGGCCATGACCGGCGGATCTGGCGCGCCCGACATGGCCGCCGTCATCAGTGCGATGCCCGATGAGTGGTACAACCACATCATGATGCCGTTCAACGATACGACCAGCCTCAACACCCTGCGTGACGAGCTGCTCGAACGTTGGGGGCCGCTCAAAATGAGCGATGCGCTTGCCTATACCGCGTTCCGGGGTACCTACGGCGAGACCATCACCTTCGGCGAGGCCCGCAACGACTTCCTGATCTCCTGCATCGGCACCAGCAAATCGCCGAGCCCGATCTGGGAGTGGGCCGCCAGCTATTGCGGCATCGCGGCCTATCACCTGGCCATCGACCCGGCGCGGCCGCTGCAGACCCTGGTGCTGCCCGGCATCCTGGCCCCGTCCAAGGCCGACCGCTTTGCATTCGACGAGCGCAACAACCTGCTCAAGTCCGGCATTGCCACCCACCAGATCCAGCCAGGCGACGTGGTGGCCATCGAGCGCGAGATCTCGATGTACCAGCTCAACAGCTACGGCGACCCCGACCCCAGCTACCTGGACATCACCACCCCGGCCACCCTGGGCAGGATGCGTTATGACGTGCGGGTGATGGTCACCAACCGCTACCCACGCCACAAGCTGGCCGATGACAACGTGCTGCCGCTGCTCGACCCGGCGCAGCCGGTAGTCACACCTGAGCTGATGCGTCAGGCGTTGTTGGAAGTGGCGCTCGACTGGGTCGTTAACGGCATGATGGAGAACTTTGACCTGTTCAAAGAGACCCTGAGAGTTTACCGCGACACCAGCGACCGTAATCGTATGAATGCGGTTTGCCATCCGGATGTCATGAACCAGCTGCGCGTCTTCGCAGAACTCACTCAATTCAAACTGTAAGGAGACCACCATGGGACAAATCCTGGGTGAAGTGACCATCCGTGCCAACGGAAAGCAGCTCAAGACCAAGGCGGGGGCCGTGCTCAATCCGGGCGGTTATACCCGTACCCAGCACACCGGGCCCGGAAAGGTGTGGGGCAAGAGCCAGAAGTACACCCCTCCCAGTATGGAAATGGTCATCGCTGCTGACGAAGATGTGAGCGTCACCGAAATCAATGCCATGTTCGACGTCACCATGATTTGGGAAGGTGACAACGGCGTTCGATACATGATGACCAAGGCCAGTACAAATGAACCTGCCAGTCTGCGGGAAGATAGCGGCGATATCGCCGCCACCTTCTTCGGTGACCAAGTAGTGGAGCTCTGATCATGGCCTTGACCACTTTCCAGCTTGAACATGGAATACCAGGTAAAGCGATAGGGGGCGGCGACGAGCCGCTCCTTTATCGTGAAGTCGGCCTGCGCGAACTGACCGCCGCTGACCTGATTGATGCCCAGCTCGATGCCGAAAAAGTCGTGGTGCAAAACGGCAAAGCGGTGGCGTATACCAGCGATGTGCTCTATGGCCTGAACCTGCTTTGCCGTCAGGTGGAGTATATCGGCGAAATTCCGGGTCCACTCGATATCAAGATGCTCAAGAAATTGCACGTCGATGATTTCCAATTGCTGCAAAGCAAGGCACAAGAATTGGATATGGCATTGGCCGAGGCATTGGCAGAACGGGGGCGATCTAATTCAGCTGGCTGACCCGGTCATGGGGATCATATTGGCCATGAGCAAATATATCCCCGCAGCCGAGCTGAAATATTTGCCAGTGCGCCACTTGCTGCGCCGTTTTGACCAATTAAAGCAAGCCATCACGCCAAAAAATAAATAGGTAACGCCATGGCCAAGCAACTTGTCACCGATATTGTTATTAACCTTGCTGGTAACTTGGCCGCCAAATCACGGCAATATGGCCAAAGCCTGAGCCAGTTTGCTGCCAGCAATCAGCGCGCCATGGGCTTGTTGCGTATGTCTACCGATGCCGCCAGTCGTGGCATCGACTCATTGGGTAACCGTTATGTCGCGCTGGGGGCGGCGCTCGTCGGTGGTGCCACGGTGCGCGGTTATGCCGAGCTTGACCGCCGGATCTCCCGCATCGCCATCGCAGCCGAGATCAGCCGCGACAAGGCCAAGGCGCTGAAGGACGAGATCAACGCCGTCAGCAACACCAAGGGCATCCGCATTGACCCGGGCGAGGCGACGGCCGCCATTGAAGAGATCCTGACCAAGACCGGCGACCTGGAATATGCCATGGCCAACCTGCCCAACATCGCGGCGGTGATCCAGGCCACCGGTGCTGGCGGTACTGAGGTCGGCGGCATCTTCACCGAGTTCAAGAAGCTGGCCATCGACTCCAGCGAATCAGCCATGCGGGCCATCGATACCCTCAACCTGCAGGGCAAGCAGGGCGCCTTCACCCTGGGCAACATGGCCAAAGAGGGCCCCAAGATCTTCGCCGCCTATGCCGCCACCGGTCGCCAGGGCGCCAGTGCGGTGACCGAGTTGGGCGCCGCCTTGCAGATCATCCGCCAGGGCGTGGGTTCTGATGCCGAGGCAGTGACTGCCTTCGAGTCAATTATCCGTGACCTGACCCGTCCTGATACTGTCAAGAAGCTCAAGCAGTTGGGCAATATCGATGTGTTCGACCCCGAGCAGCTTAAGCAGGGGCGCGAGGTGATGCGTTCCCTACCGGTGCTGATAGAAGAGGTCGTCACCAAGTCGGGGGGCCTCTCCAGCAAACTCTCCATGCTCAATCTGACCGATGAAGCCAAGCGTGCGCTGAAACCGGTGATCGCCGAGTTCGTGCAGACCGGCGACGTCAAGGCGTTCGACGAGTTCCTAAAACTCTCCGGCGATGGCAGCACCACCCTCAACGATGCCGCTGTGGCAGCGGGCGACTTCGCCGCCAGCCTGCAACTGGTCAGCAACAGCTGGAGCCAGTTCGCCAACCAGCAGCTGGCTGAGCCCATCGCCGAACTGGCCGATGCCATCAACAGCCTGGAACCGGATGCGGTGCAGAACTGGCTGGAGACCGGCAAGAATATCGCCCTGGTGGTCGGCGGCCTGGTGGCCGTCAAGAAGGGGATCGATGCGGTCAAGTGGACCAAGGGGGTCTGGGATGCTGCCAAGCCCAGTAAGGGCGGCGCAGGCGGCTTGGGTGGTGCCATGGCAGACCTGGGCGCCACCCCGGTTTATGTGGTCAACATGCCAGGTGGTGGTATGGGTGGGCCGGATCTTGGTGGCGGTGGCCAAGGCAAGCCAGGTGCCAAACCAGGTCGATTCAGCCTTGCCAGCCTTGTTCAATTCGGTACCGTGGCGGCAGGCCTGAGCATGGTCCCTGATTTCTCGCCTATCAATATCTCCAGGGCCAATGGCATGTCGGTAAATGGCATCCCGCAAGCCCCCGGTATTCTCGATGTATTCGATGAAATGAAGGCCTTTTTTACCAGGGACATAAGCGCCAGCCCGCGGCCGGATAATTTGTCTGGCACCCTTGATATCAATGTCAGGGATGATCGCATTACCGTTCGTACCCGTGACACCGCCCCAGGCCTCCAGGTGCGCGTGGATAACGGCCCGTCTCTGATGCCGTAAGGAGGGTTTGAATGAGCTTTGAAGAGCGTTTGACCGCCTCCATTCGGGGGGTGGAGTTCCTGCTGAACACCGTGGACGGCAAGGGCGGCCGCCGCGCCATCCCCCGCGAATACCCCAAGCGTGAAAGCGGCTGGACCGAAGACAACGGCGCTGCGATCACCAACGAGCAGATCACCGGCAAGCTGGTCGGCAAGGATTACCTGGATCAACTCCGCACCCTGCTGGCCGCCCTGAACCAGCCGGGGACCGGCGAAATGATCCACCCATGGTGGGGCGTGCGCACCGTGCAGGTCGGCGAAGTCAGCCACCGCCTGGACAACGAAGAAGACGGAGTCGCCTACGTAACCTTCACCGTGTGGGAGGCCGGCAAGCGTCTGTTCCCTGCCGCCGCCATCGATACCGCCGCCACACTGGGCAATGCCGCTGATGCCGCCCAGGGCGCCACCGAACAATCCTTCCTGGACAGCTTCCTAACCGGCATCGACAACATGGGCCCCATGGTAGACACCTTCCTGGACGATCTGGACGAGTTGACTAGAGGTTTGCCGACCCTGCCTGACCAGTTCCGCGAGTGGACAGACCGCCTGATCCGCGCCAAGGACAGCGTCGGTGCCCTGCTGGCCTATCCGGGAGAGCTGGCCCGCGAGGTGACGGGCATTGTCGAAGACATCAAGGGCGTCGTCACCGACCCCATCCGGGCGCTCTCTGTCTATGACCAGGTCAGTCGTCGCTGGGAAGGCATGCGGGCCGAGCTGGCCATCACTGGCGGGCTGCCGAGTGGCATCCTCAGCGATGCAGCGACGGGCAGCGCGTCGTCCGTGCCTACCCTCGACACAGCGGCTGAGCAGAACGCGGCCCTGGCCAATGGCGCAGAGTTCACCAAGTTGGTCATCCGTGCCTCGGCTACCGCTGCCGCCAGTGCCATTGCCAGCGCCAACCTGGGCACGGATCGCGACTTCACCACCGATCCGTCCGGGACGGTCACCATCGGGCAATCCCTCACTGGGGACCAGGTCAACAACCAGCTCAGCCGCCCGGTGGTGATGAATGGGGTGGTGGGCGCCGATCGCAACGTGCTGCTCACCGCCGATGACCTGGAGGCCATGGCCAACAAGCTGGCCGCGATGCTGGCCGAGCTGGCCATGGATGCAGTAGAGGCTGGCGAGAGCGATGTCTGGCGATCCCTGCGGGATCTGCGCCTGGCCGTGCTGAATGACAGCCGCGAGCGTGGCACCCAGCTGCCGCGACGCCGCCAGCTGGTGCTGACTTCCACCACGCCGTCAGCTCTGCTGGCGTGGCAGCAGTATGGCGATGCCGAGTACCGCGATCGCCTGGTCAGCAGCAACAATCTGCGTGATCCTGCTTTCATCACCCCCAGTACCCGGGTGGATGTGCTCGATGAGGTGACCAATGGCTGAGCCCATCACCCTGCGCGTGGATGGCCAGATCTATGGCGGCTGGCAGAAGGTGCGCATCACCCGCAGCCTGCGCGATATCGCCGGCGATTTCGAACTGAGCCTGACTCGCAAATGGGATAACGCCCCCGAGATGGTCATCAAGCCGCTGAGCGCCTGTACCGTGCATATCGGCAATGACCTGGTGCTGACCGGTTACGTCGACGACTTCATCCCCAGCTATGACGCCCGCGAGGTGAGTTGGGTGGTCAGTGGCCGCAGCAAGACCAGCGACTTGGTCGACTGCTCGGCCATCTACAAGACCGGCCAGTGGACGAACGTCACCCTGGACAGGGTCGCCCACGATATCTGTGCCCCGTTCGGGATTGACGTCGTGGTGGAATGTGACCTTGGCGATGCCTTCCCCCGCGTGGCGATCGAGCAGGGGGAGACCTGTTTCGAGCTGCTCGACCGCTTGGCCAAGCAACGTGGTGTGTTGCTCACCACCAACGAGCAGGGACAACTGGTGCTGACCCAGGCCAGCGAGACCCCCATGGGCGTCAGTCTCGTCCTGGGCGAGAACATCCTGGCGGCCAGGGGCAACTTCAGCATGCGTGACCGGGCATCGGAATGGATCGTCAAAGGCAGCAGTTATGCCGGTGGTGCCACCTGGGATAACGCGGCCACGTCCACCATCGGCGGCCAGAAGGCCATCGTTACCGATCCCGCGGTGACCCGTTATCGCCCTCGCATCATCATCGCCGAAGACGTCACCACCGTGGCCGGTGCCAGCAAGCGTGGCCAGTGGCAGAAGCAGCGCAGCATCGGAGAAGGTACTCAGACCGAAATTACCGTCGCTGGCTGGCGCACACATGGCATGAAGGGAGATCAGGGCCCGCTCTGGCGCATCAACCGCATGTGCCCCATCAAGGACGAGATCCAGGGATTGGATGAGAGCTGGCTGATTGTCACCGTGACCCTGATGGAAGACGACAAGAACGGCCGGGAGGCCATCATCAACCTGACCCCGCGTGAAGCCATGCTCATCCCCGCCGAGGTCGTCAAGCAGCAGACCAAGGAGGTGACCACATGGTAACCATCCGCGATGTGCAGAAACTGTTGGCCCCACTCTGGCGCCGGGTGCGCTTGATCGCAGACCGGGCCATCGTCACGGCCGTAACCGACTCGTTCAATCGGCAGGGGCTACAGCTCAAGGTGTTGGCCGACGAGGCCGCCGACGATGTGGAGCGCTTCCAGAACTACGGCCATACCAGCGTGCCGCCAGCAGGATCAGAAGCTATCGTGCTAGGCGTCGGTGGCGCCCGGGCCGGACTGGTGGCCATCGCGGTCGAAGACAAGCGCGTGCGCCCCAAAGATTTGGAGGCGGGGGATAACTGCCTGTACCATCTGGAAGGCCACCGCCTCATCCTGCGCAAAGACGGGCTCCTCGAACTCGAAGCGAAAACCGTCATTATCAGCGCCTCTGAAAAACTCACCATGATGTCCCCTGATACCGAAATTCAAGGCCCGCTGCATGTCACCGGTGAGATCACATCTGACACGGATGTGAAGACCGGCCCCACATCGCTCAAGGGCCACAAGCACAACGAATCAGGGGGAGGCCAAACATCAGCCCCCGTGTGAGGGGCGATGACCACAGCTATCATCTGGAACAACGAAATCGGCCGAGGCGATATCGAAATCACCTCGGCCGGTTTGCGTCAGGATGATGGCCTGGAAACTCTGGTCCTGCAGATCCTCTTCACCGATGCCCGTGCCGACGAGTCTGACGTGCTGCCTGATGGCACCAACGATCGCCGTGGCTGGCCGGGGGACACCTTCGCGGACGAACCCTGGGGCAGCAAGCTCTGGCTGCTCGACCGCTCCAAGCTCACCACCGATGTGCGCAACAAGGCGGTGACCTATGCGCAAACCGCCCTCGATCGCCATTTAAAACCCTATTACGCCAAGCTCGTCACCGTCACCGGGTCCATTCCGCAATTTCAGATGCTGCAGCTCGACATCGCCATCACGCGACCTGATGGAAGCGAGCTGAGCCTGAGCATCAAGCAACGTTGGGAGGCGCAAGCCAATGCCGTATAGCGTTCCCACCCTGCGCCAACTTATCGCCAGCGGAGCGCTGGATCTCGAAGCCAGCCTGGGCACCGTGCTGCCCAAGTTCGGTATCGAGCTGGCGCTGAATACGGCGGTCAGTGCCGCCATTCGTGACGCCTACGACCACCAGGCGTGGATAGTTCGCCAGATCATCCCGACCACCGAGTCGGACGATCAGACCATCATCGAGACGGCCCAGTTTGAAGGGGTGATCCGCAAGCAAGCCACCTATGCCGCAGGCCCTGCCACCCTCAACGGCACGGTGCCAGCGCCGGTCGGTACCGTGCTGCAACACAAGGATGGCCGCCAGTATGCCGTGACAGCCAGCGCCAGCCCCAGCAGCGGTACCGTCGCCGTGGAGGTGCAAGCCGTCGATGTGGGGGCTGGCGGCAACTTGGCCGCAGGCGAAGTGCTGACCCTGGTGACCCCCGTCCCCGGATTGCAGTCCAACGGCGTCAGTGGCGACATCAGCGGCGGGGCAGATATCGAACCCATCGCCGAACTGCTCGAACGCCTGCTCTTTCGCAAGCGTAATCCCCCCATGGGGGGCGCCGTGGCAGATTACGTCGCCTGGATGCGTGAAGTTCCCGGCGTGACCCGCGCTTGGGCTTATGACGCATGGCAAGGTGGCGGCACCGTGGGAATCGGCTGTGTTTATGATGACCGGGTCGATATCTTGCCGACCCCGACCGACAAGATCGCCATGATGGAGTACCTCTTCCGCCATCCAGACCCGGCCACCGGTGTGCTGGTTGGTCGCCCGGGTGGCATCGAGCCTGTCGACATCAATATCCAGCTCAAGAGCACCGATTTGGCGATAACCCCCATCCCGGATACCGCTGACATCAGGGCCGCTATTGCCGCCAACATCAGTGGTTATGAGCGCACCCTGCAGCCGGGCAACACCCTGCTGCTCAGCAGCATCAGAACGGCCATCGGGTCAGCAGCAGGCGTCAAAGACTACACCCTGGATCTGGTGGCTGATGTGCCGGCCGCCCCGGACGAGCTGAACGTCATCGGAGTGATCACATGGCCCACTCTGTAGAGCAATGGGGCGATGCCCTCCTGCAGCAGATGCCCCGTGGCCGTGCCTGGCCGCGTGATCCTGATGCCGACCTGCCCAAGTACGTCATGGGGTTCGCCAAGCGCCTGGCCCAGCTTGAACTCAGCGCCGACCAGCTGCTGCTTGAAATGCGCCCTGAGACGACCGTGCAGCTGCTCCCGGAGTGGGAGGAATACCTCGGCCTGCCGGAGTGCGGCACCGTGAACCAGTCATTTGAGATGCGCCGTGCTGCCGTGGTCGAGAAGTACCACCGCAAGGGCGGCCTGCAGGCCTGGATGATCGAGCAGATCGCCGCCGCGCTCGGTTTCACCGTGAAGGTGTCAGAGCAGTGGCCACACCATGTGCTGCGCAGCGTGACCTATCCCATCTATCCGGCCTCTACCCGCTTCGTCCTGCGGGTGGATGTCTACGACCTGCCAGAAGAGCGTTTCACCGTCCTTGACAACGTACTGACGCCCCTGCGCGGCAACGCCCCCTTGGTGCTCGAATGCGTGCTAAATCGCCTGAAACTGGCGGGTTTCTATTACGACTTTAACTATGAGGTGTGACTATGTTTTGGCCTGATCGTGGTAGTGGTGTATCTATTGAGCCTGCACGCAGCCCTGTTGCATCCGCAGTTCGCCAGTATTTTACTGAGGGAGGTGCTGGCCAACCGCCTACCGTACCTGGTGGGGATTGGTTTAACCAAGTAACAAATGAGCTGTTTAACATCTTGAATGCTGCCGGTGTCACTCCAGATAAATTCAATGATCACCAGCTGATTGAAGCTATCAATATGCTGCTTTACAAAAATCGCAGCTTTGCTTTGCCTGAGGAATTTGGTGGTATTCCTGGTGAATCTGGAATTGACCAATCCTCAGCCATTCAGATGGCTATCGCAGCGCCAGATAATGTTACTCTTTTGCGCGCTAAATTTGATGTCGCATCTACGATTCAAATGGCATCAAAGGAAACCTTGATGGGGCAAGGTGCTGAACTTACAGGTGTTAATTGGATAGGTGGCAATCAAAATATAAGCATTATCAAGTTAGGTACATCCAATCCAGCGGTTACAGCATCAGCCAATGTCACTCTTAAAGATGTAGAGATCGATGTTAACTCTGCTGAAGGTCTGGTGGCTGTTGATATGCAGTATGCCTCTGTCCAAAGCATGCTTGATGGGGTCAGGGTGACAGCGCTTGGTGAAGGGTCTATAGCCTTTTATGTTAGCAAGGAGTGGTATGCCAGAACATCCCGTTGCTCAGTAAGGTCAGGTTCCAGAGCAGGGACTGGAGTTCGGGTTGACACTGCTGTAGGGCAAGTCAACGCGGTCCCTCTTGATTTTCAAATCAACGGAGCAGATGTTGGTTTTGACCTTGATACAACTGAAAATTACATTTACGGATTAGATATCCCAGCTACGGCACATGCTGAAAACTGTAATGTTGGTTTGAAGTTCACTCCAGGTCTTGGTGTTCGGCAAGGAATTATTCGTGGTTATTTTGAAAACAATGACATAGATGTTCTTTGGGGTGTTCCAGGAGCAAGTCCGGCAGACAGGACGCAGACCATCGTCTGGTTAGGTGCTAGCTTTAATCCTAACGGTTCAATTGTCAGGCTTTATGAAGGAAACCATGTTTTTATCGGCTGTGATCGCATCAACCAACTTGAGGTCCATGATCAAGCTTACGTCGAGTTATTCAATAGCAATGTCAACAACATTGTTAATACTACAGGCGATAAAGATAGGGTTAGAAATCGGCCTAACGCTGCTACTTGGTTGTCAAACAGCCTCTACGGCAAGTTTTCTCTTCTCTCTGGCCGAGAGATGAACTACAGCTCTACATCAAGCTCCGCAACAGCTGTTTTTGCAACTGTTGTCTCTGATGTGTTTGGAGCCAAACCTACTAACGGCCGATCTGCTCGTGGGATTGCTACATCTCGCCGCACATATGATGCTTCAGTTAAGTTTCTGGAGTTTATTCTGACTCAGAATGCCGCTGGCACATGGGGTTTGACTGTGACCGTGGGCGTTGCGGATGCGAGCTGGGGGGTGGCTGTTGATGCTACAACTGGCAGCATTACAATCACTGATACTCGTGCCGACTCCAAGGTATATAACTTAATTTTGAACCCTATGTAATCTTCCACGCACGCAATCAAAACCCAACATATGCTAGTGAATTGATCATCGCTTACTGTGATCATTTTACTAGCTTTTTTTGCTCAATCCACCCGCGCGGCTACAGTCGCTGCAAGCGACATGATGCCCGCGCCCCTGTCCCGGCACCGCAGGCCATCGCTCTGGCCTCCCATTACATAAAGTACGGCTTGTCGCCCTCGCTGCCGGGTTGGTGGATGCCAAGGTTCTCCCCCAGATGCAGTTCGGGCGAGACCAGGATCCGGGTGATGAGATCCCCCACGCTCCTGCGCGACACCACTGTGCCCTGGAAGGGCTGGCCCTTGGCGGTCAGCTCGTAATCCACCTCATCCTCATCGGTCAGCCAGGCCGGGCGCAAGATGGTGTAATCCAGCCCCGATGCCTCGATGGCGTCTGCGGCCCGCCGGTAGGGTTTGAGCTCCTCGCCGATGATGCCGCGATTCCACTGGCCGAACTTGCCGGGCACCTCGTCGTAGATCCCAAGGGACAGCACGAAGACCAGGCGCTTCACCCCGGCGGTCTGCATGGCGGTGATGATCGCCTGGGCCTGCTTGTCCAGGTTGTCGCCGCTGAGGTTGGCGTAGACGATCTCTTGTCCTGCCATCGCCTCCTTGAGCAGCGGCTTGTCCAGCACGCTGCCGATCACCACCCTGGCGTTGGCCGGCTCACGGCCGCTCAATTTTTTGGGATCGCGCAGCAGCAGGGTCTGGCGGATGTCGCCCTGCCCGGCGAGCCCCTTGACCACCCACCGGGCTATCTGGCCGCTGGCGCCGAGGATCAATACGTTTCGCATATCGGTTTACCTTGTCGCTTGAATGGGTGGGGATGCCCCCACCGCGGGATCACAGGGTGCGCTGGAAGAAGGGCACGAGGCTTGCCATGGCGATGGCCACCGGCTCGGGTTTGTCGTAGAGGTCGTAATGGGACCAGCCTTCGGCCACGACAATGTGCTTGTCGGTGGCGGCGGCGCGGCCGTAGATCTCCCAGCCATCCCGATAGGCGCCAAAGCCGCCCGCCTTGTCGCCGATGACCACCATCAGCGGCTGGGTCAGCAGCACCTCGGCGTGGAGGAAGGCATCCCACCCCATGGCGGCGCCGGTGAAGGACATCAACTGGCGGGTCGCGCCGTGAGGTTGCTGACCGCGCGCCGTCTTGTAGTACTCGGTGGCCTCCAGCACGTCGATGTCGGTGATGCCTGCCGCGGTGGCCGCCGCCACGGACGCTGGCAGCAGATCGGCGGGCTCTGTGGCGTCACCTTGTGCCTGTACCGTGCGCATCCGGGCGATGCCCTGGGCCAGCTCAAGAGGCTTGAACTGGGCGAAGCCTTCGCGGATCAGGCGGCCATAGTTGACCCCGGTGATGGAGGCCAGCGCCTTGAGGCGGTGATCCGTGATGCCCGCATGGATGGTGTAGGCGCCGCCGCCGCACACGCCGATGGCGCCGATGCGATCGCTGTCCACATAAGGCAGGGCTTGCAGGTAATCCACCGCGAAGCGGATGTCGGAGACCCGGATGGCCGGATCCTCGATAAAGCGCGGCTCACCGCCGCTGGCGCCCTGGAAGCTGGCGTCGGGCACCAGCACCACGAACCCTGCCGCGGCCAGCCCTTTGGCGTAGACATTGCCGGCGGTCTGCTCCTTGCAGCTGCCGATGGGGTGGGTGCTGACGATGGCCGGGTAGCGCTTTTGCTCGTCGAAATCGGGCGGCAGGTAGAGGTCGGCCGCCGTCTGCCAGCCCAGGTTCTGATAGGTCAGGTTCAATACATGGCTCATGATGATGTTCCTCGATAAGCGAGAGGGGCCTCCCCCTCTCGCGGGCCGATTAGTTCAGGGTTCGCAGGAAGAAGGGGACCAGCTGGGCGACGGCCTCGTCGACATGGCGGGGCACGTCGTAGAGGGACATGTGGTTGCCCCCCTCCACCACATGCAGGGTCTTGTCTGTGCTCGCGGCGCGCGCCAGCAGGTCATCGCTCATCCACTTGCTGCCAGCCACGCTGCCAGCTACCGCCAGAATGGGCTGGGTCAGGAAGGCCTCCGCCTTGTGATAGGCGTCGTAGGTGATGATCTGGTTCAGGTTGCGGGTCAGCGCAAAGCCCGGCGCGTTGGGGTGCTCGCAGCGCGGGGTGTGGTAGTACTCCCAGGCTTCGCGCAGCTCCTCGTTGGGAGCATCCTCTTCACGCAGGGGCGCCAAGGGGATGGTGGCGTAGGCGGTGCCTGCCGCATCTGCGGTACGCGCCTGGGAGCCGAACGCCAGATAGCCCATGGCATCGGCATCCTTGACGCTGTTGTCCCAGCCATTGCGGAACATCTGGCCGATGTTGACCGCGCTGACCATGCCGAGCGCCTTGATGCGGCGATCCTGGATGGCGGCATTGGCGCTGTAGCCGGCACCGGCGCAGATGCCCATGGCCCCGATCCGGTTCTGATCGACATAGGGCAGCGTGGTCAGGTAGTCCACCACGGCGCTGACATCTTCGGTGCTGACGTGGGGGTTCTCCAGCTGGCGCGGCTCGCCCGAGCTCTCGCCCTGATAGGAGCGGTCAAAGGCGATGGCAACGAGGCCTTGCTCGGCCAGCTTGCTGGCGTACAGGCCCGCGGTCTGCTCCTTCACCCCGCCGCCGGGGTGGGAAACCACGACCGCCGGGTACTGCTTGCGCTCATCGAAGTGCGGCGGGAAGTGAACGATGGCAGCCATGGTGATGCCTTGGCCGTTGCGATTGGGGAAGGTGACGTGGGACATGGTCGGGCTCTCCGTTAGGTTCAGGGGCGTCATGCTTGACGCGAGTTCGAGCTAATAGTAGTAAGTCTATTGAGCTAGATATACGCACCTATCCAGACATGACTGATTAGCCAGGCTAAACAAATGCCCATAGAACCTTCACTCGTCGCGTCACTGACGTGGTTTGCCCACATCGCCCGTCACCGCAGCTTCACCAAGGCCGCCACCGAGATGGGGGTGACCCGCGCCGCCCTCTCCCAGCACCTCAAGGGGCTGGAGCAGCAGCTGCAGGTGCGGCTGCTCAACCGTACCACCCGCGACATGTCGCTGACCGAGGAGGGGCGGCGCCTGCTGGACGTGCTGCAACCCTCCCTCACGGCCATCGAACGGGTGGTGAGCGAGCTCAATGACTCCCACCTTGAGCCCTCGGGCCTTATACGCATCAACAGCTCGCGCATCGCCGCCAGGCTGCTGCTCGAGCCCCACATGGGGGAGTTTCTGGCGCGCCATCCCAAGCTGCGGCTGGAGCTGGTGATGGCGGACGGGTTTTCCAACATCATCGCCGACGGCATGGATGCCGGCATTCGCCTGGGGGAGAGCCTGGATGAACACGTGGTGGCGGTGCCTATCACCCCGCCTCTGACCATGGCCATCGTCGGCTCACCCGACTATCTCAGGCAGCATGGCACGCCGCAGACCCCGTGCGACCTCACCCGGCACAACTGCCTGGCCTACCGCTTCACCTCCAGCAACACCATAGACCGCTGGTCGTTTACCTCTCCCGATGAGGAGCAGCACACCCAGATCGTCGATCCCAAGGGCAACGCCGTGTTCAACGACGACGACAGCATGCTGCAGGCGGCCCTGCAGGGGGTGGGGTTGGTCAAACACCTGGATCTGCGGGTGCGCCAGCACCTGAGTGACGGATCACTGGTGCGGGTACTCGCCCCCTGGTGCCCCCCCTTCCCTGGGTTTTATCTCTATGTGCCGTCGCGGGCCCAGATGCCGGCCAAGATCCGGGCGCTGATGGATTTCCTGATCGAGAAGCGAGCGCTGCTGGCCTGATCCCCCAGTGCTGGCCGTTGCCCGTCAGGCCAGCAAGTGGTTGGCGCACCACCAGTCAAGTGCCCGGGGTTGCCGACGGTCTGACACTTTCCAGCGCCTGGCCGTAGGCGTACGGCAAGCCCTTCTCTTTCAAAAAGGGGTTATAGAGTGGTGAGAACAAAGAGGATGCAATGGCAATAGAGGCCACGGGAGGTAGCTGAGGGAAACATGGTAGCAATGGGACGGCGCGGAAGATCAAGGGGGGGGACGTTCGCGTTGGGTTCCAGGATCACCTTGCGGTCGCACCTGAGAGCTTGCGGCAAAGAATCGGAAATATGGGATGAAGACGCCAGACTCATCCACATCAAGTGGATGACCAAGAGGTCTGAAGAGAGATTGATAGGTAACTTATTGAATTGCAGAAACAAGTGGTGGCCCTACCAGCCACATCCCGGCACTCGAGTCCCCCGCCTTGGCTGCTACCTTCCGGTCCTGACCAGGTCGACGGGTTATCAATGCGAGCCCAAATAAATCAGGCACTTGGGGATGGAACTGATTGCCATCAACAAGATTTCTAAAATCAAGATGTAACAACTAACCCGACCAAAGTAATCCACATGAAGTGGAGTAGCTATAGGGGCAATTGAGGAGCCCATGATAACTGCCCTCCCCTAATGCTTCAAGCCAATGAAGAACAGACGTAGTAAGCCAACGTAAAACAGCGCCACAGGTGAAAGAAAAGCGGGTAATAGAAGCTCACTGGAAATCCAGTAGTTGGCCTTTGGCTCTGGTATCTAAGGGATGTTGTGAAGAGGATCAAGTAACGATGAGAGACCTTTCAGCATAATAAGCTCCATAGTGAATCGGTGACTTTTATGCGTATTTTAAGTGCTAGCTTATTTTCCCTTCTTGTCGTGTTTGGATTGCCTATTGCTGCCGCATCTGAAGATTCAGAAGAGTGCATTCAAGCAAGAGAAGAGGCTGAGAGTGCGGCAGACGTTCTTGCAACAGCAGCGAGCTCATTACATTCATGTGCAACAAATCTGGATCTTGAAGATGACTGTTCGTATGAGATGAGTAATGCGCAAAGTGCACATTCTGATTATGAATCTAGTGTTGCTGATGTCAGCAGTTACTGTGAATAACTTACCATTTTTAGAGACACCTGCATTCCAAACAAACACTGTTCAATAAACAGCCAGAAACACTCGTTCCAGCTCAGACCAACTTGGCATTTCCCCAGCTTGTACAGATCTGGTCTTCATTAGACCTTCCTCTATTCCAGCAGGAATGGGGAGATCCCCAAAGTATGGAGATCACCGAGTTTGAGGGGGGGCTGATAGGTATCTTATAGATAAGATTATTGGGATAGTCTTTATTGGTAATCATCACTAGCCAGAGCTGGCATTCATTCCCAATGAGCAAACGATGTCAGATCTGATAGAAGGTCTGGTAGATAATACTTTTTTGATAATCATCCCAGACCAAGATCGATGGGTTCAGACTATCCCTGTAAACTCAAGCCTATGCTGCCTGACACTCCGACCAGACCGAGGAGTGATCTGACGGATTACTAAATAATGTCAGACTATTTCCAGTTGGCCCCCTTCCGATTTGTTCCCCAAGTTCTAGCTTAGCAAGGTAGTAGTCGATTGATTTACTCGCACTAATAGCAGCATTAGCTAGCTGACTCACGTATTGCTTGCTGACAGTGTCTGCCATTCGAGACTCGAGGAACGCCTTCACATTGGCATTGGTCAGCGTGGGGAAAGCCATGAGTAGCTTGATGATGAGTGTTGTATTTAATGGTTTTCCTGTGTACTTCTCGGAATTGTTCAACCTTGCAGCTCCAACAATCACATCATTGCACCAGCTTGGCAACTCGTAGATAGACGGGACTTTAAAAGGTAACAGCAACCCATCTTCCAACGGGAGAGAAGTACTATAGCGGTAAAGCCATTGGCGGACAAAGCGATTATCGTGGGTAAATACTGGACGGCCACGCTTAGGGGTAGCGATGGAATTAGTCAGTTCGGTCATTCAGTTTTCTCTGGTTTGGTTGGTTTATCTCATGGGCTGTTCTCCATTGGTCAGGGTTTATTGGAAGGCAATTTTACAAAGGAAGGATCACGAGGACAAGCTGGCAGGCTGTCCAAAAACAGGGGCGGTAAGAAAGAGGGTCGATAGATTTGTTCTCTCCTATGGTCAGGGTTTATTCAAATCAGCCAAGCGTCGGACAGGTGATAGGCTGCCAGTGGATAGAGGCATCGACAGGAAGCCATCTCAATGATCCTCTGTGATTATCCATGGCCAGCACCTAAGCTACCCCATAGGCCAGTTATGCGATTGCTCAGAGATCGTTTGGTGCGTGTAGTGGTCAACTCATGGTGGAAGATTGAATGAGGAAGCAGAGCGAGAGGAACCCGACTCCTCTTGATGTCTATAGGTTACTCGGATAGTTCCCCGCTCTCTCGCGCCTTCTTCAGCACTCGCATGACGGTAGCTCGTGACATACCAGTCATCTCCACAATGTCCCCCACTGATACGCCATTGCGCCTGAGGTCAACCATGACTTTGTGCTTGGCAACATCAGCTGTGCTTCCCCTGTACTTGCCCGCCTCCTTAGCCTTGGCAATGCCTTCAGCTTGTCGCCTTCTGCGATCCTCATAGTCTTTCCGAGCAAAGGCAGCAAGAAGTTCAAGCATCATCAGGTTCACCGCCCCAAGGATCCTCTGAGTCATGTCTGCGGCTCCAACCTGTCCCTTGTCCATAGCTCCCCAAGAGGTGGGTAGATCCAAAGCGACTATACGCACCCCAGCATCTTCAACGGCTCGTTTGAGTTGCTGCCATTCGGATTCAACTAGACGACTCAGGCGATCCACTTGCTCCAGCAGCAAGACATCTCCAGGTTGAGCGTCAGCCAGCAGACGGGTCAACTCGGGACGCTCCAAGTGTGCGCCAGATACGTTCTCCGCATACCACGCTGCTACTGTATGGCCTCGCTCTTGGGCAAAGTCTGCAAGTGTCTGACGTGCCCGTTGTGCATCTTGTTCTTGTGTACTGGCCCGCAGGTATGCCCTCACAAACATCTTTTCTCCTTGTCTCTCAGTCGTAATGTCAGTGCCGATCATTCATCAGTCATGTCTCAATCAAGTAGGCTCACTATGGTTGTCTCATTGAAGTAGGGTCAATGATTTTTTTATCACTTATTGGGGCACATAAACTATGTATCGTTGATGTATACCCTATTGAGATAGGCGGAAGGCAGGCAGGACAAGGGCACCAGGACAGGCTGAAGGGTGGGACACAATGGCAAGGTAACGGGCAGCTCTCAGGACGGCAGGCGGTAGGGCAGCAAGATCTCAGGGTGACAGCAGGGCAGGACTACAGGCGGGCAACGGCATGATGTGAGGAACGAACGTCCCTCTCCCCCCTGGCTGGCTTGATGCCCTATAGACAGGACAGGCGACAGGCTCCCCCAGGGCAGGGCAGGACAGAAGGCAGACGGGCAGGTGATCGGGAAGGCAGCAGGAGGCACCCCAGGGGGGACTGGGGGTGGCGCGCGCATCTTATAAGCCCTCACGGATTTTTTCAGAATTTACTGGAGGTACCTGTTTGATCCATTTAAATAATCAGGTTCCCTAGAATGTGCAGAAAATCTAAATGGCAGGATTTAGCAGATTTGCTTAAGTCCGGCGTGAGCGATACCAAGTGAGCACACCACTGGGAGAAAGCCGTTTGTCAACCTCGAAGAGCTGGGAACGATGAATAACCTCCCGCCAACTGCTGCATCCGTATAGCTTGGGGGATAGCCCTGGGTGGCTTTGGCCGATACTGCGGATGGCTTCGTTTAACTGTGCCCAGTCGTCCTTGGCTATTGAACGCTCTGCAAATTTCAGCTGTTGGATGATGGTAGTGGTTTCCCAATTGACGACAGGTTCACCAGGGATGATGCCGTAGTAGAAAAGATTCTTTCCGGCGGGAGAGTTTATAAAGTCGATCAGTTCCCTCTTGCCTTTTTCAAAAGTAGTCAGGAGGGAAATCAGCGTATCCCAGTTGTTCTCGATGGTATTGGCTGCTGTGAACAGATAGCTGATTGCCTCCTGGCAACTCGCCTCCGAGTTCAGAGCAAAGCGTGACAGGAAATGATGAACCAGCTCATTTCGCAACTCGAGTAGTTGTTTGAGCTTTTCGTTCATCCATTCCCCGTCCTCCAGACCACAGCTGAAGCTGAAGTAAGCTCGACTGTTTAGAGCATCATCATCAATTTCTTGCTTATCTCCCGGCGTCGTTCTCTGGTTCCACTGGCCCACCAAATGTCCCAGCGTCTTGCCGCCTAGAAGCTGGCGATCGCGTTCTACGTTACCAGCCAATTCATCGGAAAACCCGCTCACCTTCAGAGTGGGCAGGGTTGCTTTGAGCATCAATTCAAACTGCTGCAACTGGAGGAGGCATCGCCCGTATTCCAACGCTATTTGCTCTTTTAACTCATTCAAATCAGGTAGTGCCTTATCAGGCCTCTGGTGTTCCACTGGTGCTCTTCCTTGTGCTCATCAGCATCTAGCTAAATAGTGATTTTTCTTGGATTGAAATACATACGAAATGATCTCCAAGGTAGTACGTTCATAGTGCCGCTTCGATAGCTGCTTGTAGCTTCTCGACTGCTACCCCACCACCGTACCGATCATAGCTGATGGCACCATTGGTATGGCCAAGAATGGCCGCCGCATACTGTAGCGGTACACCATAATCCTTCAACGCTGTTGCCACGGTATGCCGCAGGCTATGGAAGTCTTTGTCTATAGGGCGATGACGACTGAACCACTGCCCCCAGAGATGGCTGTAACCGTCTTGTCGATGAGGTAGCTCAGGGAACAGCCTCCCCCCTGCCCTTTCCTGCACGAAGTCGATAAAGCCACCAGCAATCAGCGAGGAGTGAATAGGGATCAGGCGGGCACTGTTGACCGTCTTGAGCTTCTGGTCTGGGCGGTTGTCCCTGATGTTCAGGCACCATACCTCGTCAACCAGCTGCACATCGTCTGCGTACAACTGGCAGATTTCATTGGCTCTCGCTCCGGTATACAGGCCGAGCAACGCTATCCACTTGCGGTATGGCTCCTGTTCTTTCGCCCACTGGATCAATCGCTGTTTCTCCGCAGATGTGTACCCACAGCGAGCATTGACCTCTTTGACCCGTTGTAACTTGAGCCCAGCGAAGTGATTGACGATGCCCTCGTGGTGATTACCTAGCCAGACGAACAACAGCGAGAGCTTCTGTAGATACTTGTTGATAGTCGTCGGACTCTTGCCTGAGTTCAGGAGCTCGTCCTTGAACTTGACCACATCGGCCTTGCTGTACGCGGTTGGAGATCTATCTCCCAGCACTTTGATGAAGTAGCCAATGTAGTTCTTCTGGTTGCTGAGCTCTTTTGGAGCCCACGAGAGCGCCTTCTCTTTCAGATAACGCTCACTGAGTTCTGAGAGTGCAGGGGATGAAATGGCAGAAGGAGCCGCAGAAACAGCCTTAGGGGCAGGATTGGCCGCTGAGAGTGTCTGTTGCGGTAGCTGTTGAGGCTCCGGCAGGGAGCTTGGCTGAGGTTCTGGCTGGACAGCCGCTGGTTTTACCCGAGAACGCGCACAGGCAAGCATCTGAGCAACCTGTTCACGAGCGACCAGCTTGTCCCGAGTACGGAGAGATTTCTTGATGTCTTTGCGGCGGCCACAGGGGAGCACTGTCACCTTGCGGTAGTACCAGATACCTTGCGGAGAGAGCCAGAGATTCACAGAGAAGACTCCTGATCCATCCACACAAAGTGGATTACCAAGAGGTCTGAAGGGGGTGATTAGCTGTAACTTATTGATTTACAAAAACAAGTGGTGGCCCTACCAGCCACATCCCGGCACTCGAGTCCCCCGCCTTGGCTGCTACCTTCCGGTCCTGACCAGGTCGACGGGTTATCAATGCGAGAGGACCAATAGGACCACCGGCGAGGAGAATAGGCAAACTGGCCCCTCAATGCAACGGCTTTCTGCCCTCGTCCGTGCCGTTCGCCTTATTTTTCAACAATCTGGCCAAGGGTTCAGCTAAACAGCATGAATTTGGCCCCCACCAGCAGCATCAGCAGGGCGAACGCCTGCTTGAGCCGCCGGGGAGAGAGTCGGTGCGCCAGTTTGGCCCCCACCCGGGCAAACTGGGTACTGGTGAGCACTATGCCGAGCAGCGCCGGCAGATAGATGTAACCCAGGCTCCACTCTGGCAGATCCGGGTTGCCCCAGCCGGTGTAGAGGTAGCTGAGGCTGCCCGCCAGGGCGATGGGCATGCTGCAGGCGGCGGAGGCCGCCACGGCGTTGCGCATCGGCACGCTGTTCCAGCTCAGATAAGGCACGGTCAGCGAGCCGCCACCGATGCCGAACAAGGCCGACATCCAGCCGATCACGGTGCCGGCGATGCCGGTGCCGAGCGCCCCCGGCAGATGACGCTCCGCCTTGGGCTTGAGGTTGAGCCCCATCTGCAGCGCCATGGTCCAGGCAAAGCAGCCGATGATGATGTTGAGGGTGCTGGCGCTGAGCAGGTTGGCGGTCATGCCGCCGAGCCAGGCCCCGATCAGCATGCCGGCACCAAGCCGGCGGATCATCACCCAGTCCACCGCACCGGCCTCCTGGTGGGCGCGCAGGGAGCTGAAGCCGGTGAAGATCATGGTGGGCAGCGAGGTGCCGAGTGCCAGATGGGTAATGATGTCGGGGGCGACGCCCTGGGCGTGAAAGCTCAGCACCAGCACGGGCACTATGATGAGACCGCCGCCGATGCCGAACAATCCCGCCAACATGCCGGCGAATGCCCCTAGCAGCAGATAACCCATAAACAGCATAAAAATTCCTTCCGAGGCTCTGCCGCGCACCGAGTCGTGTGCAGCACATAAAAAAAGAGATGGCCCTTGGGCCATCTCTTTATTGTGCCGGTTAACTCAAGGGAATGGTACCGTCCATCACCTTGTAGAAGGCCAGCACGGCGCAACCGAGCAGGGCCGCCGTCATCCCCTGCTCCAGCCGGTTGAGGCCGCGCAGCCCGTGATGCTGGCGCGCCTTCCAGTAGATGAAGATGCCGGGGCTGTAGAGCAGCGCTACCAGCAGCAGGTACTCGACCCCGGCGGCATAGACCAGCCAGCAGCCGTAGACGGTCGCCACCAGCGCCAGGAAGAGGTCGCGCTTGCGCTGATGGGGCTGACCTGCGTAGGTCTCCCCTTTCAGCGCCAGCTTCAGCCCGTAGGCGCCGGAGAAGACGTAGGGTACCAGCGCCGCCGAGGTGGCGATGTTGACCAGCGCCAGATAGGTGCTGCTCTGGAAGTAGATGATGATGAGGAAGGTCTGCACCAGGCAGGTGGAGCACCAGAGCGACACCTGCGGCGAGCCGTTCTTGTTCTCCTTGGCGAACCAGCCGGGGAAGACGCCGGTCTTGCCCGCGATGTAGGGCACTTCCGCCGCCAGCACGGTCCAGCTCAGCAGGGCCCCCATCACCGAGATGACCAGGCCGATGTTGATGAGCCAGGCACCCCAGGGGCCGACCACGGCTTCCAGGATCATGGCGGTGGAGGGGTTCTTGAGGGCCGCCAGTTGCGGCTGGTTCATGACCCCCAGCGAGAACAGGGTCACCATGACGTAGAGCGTCAGGGCCCCCAGCAGTGCCAGCACGGTGGCACGGCCTACGTCCTTGCGATGGCGGGCACGGGCGGAGACCACCACGGCCCCCTCGATGCCGATGAAGACCCAGAGCGTCACTTTCATGGTGGACTTGACCTGATCCATCACCGAACCCAGCTCAGGGGTGCCCTGACCCCAGATGTCCAGGGTGAAGGTCTCCATGTTGAAGGCGAGCAGGATGGCCACGCAGAAGACGATGAGGGGCACCATCTTGGCGATGGTGGTGACGATGTTCACCAGCGCCGCCACCTGGATGCCGCGCAGCACCAGGGCGTGTACCGACCAGATGAGGATGGAGGCGAGCGTGATGGCCACCGGGGTGTTGCCGTCACCGAAAATGACGTTGTCCGGTGTATCGAAGAAGTAGCTCAGCGCACTGAACACCACGATGGCGTAGGAGACGTTGGCCAGCAGCTGACAGAGCCAGTAGCCCCAGGCGGCATTGAAGCCGATGAAATCGCCGAAACCGGCCTTGGCATAGCTGAAGATGCCGCCATCGAGATCCGGGCGACGCATGGAGAGGTTCTGATACACCAGCGCGAGGCAGATCATGCCGATACCTGTGATGGCCCATCCCAAAGCGACGGCCCCGGCACTGGCATGAGCGGCGATGTTTTGCGGCAGACTGAAGACCCCGGCACCGACCATGGAGCCGATCACCAGCGAGATGAGGGCGCCAAGCCCCAGTTTCTTGTCCATCTCAATCCTGTTTAATTAGGCGGCGGCAGAGCGTCCGTATTCATACTGCGCGCAATATGGGAGGGGCTAGAAATCCATACCCCGTGAAAAAGGCGGCAACTATATTGCATGACTATTCCGACCGCAATCCCTCGTACCGTCAATCATGCACCGCCTTGACCGCGCGCAATTTTACAGCACTGACCCCGGGGGCCTGTGAGCTGGTTCAAATTAAGAAAGACCCGTTGATATTTCACATTTTTCCATGACCTGAGCCCCCTTTTTGCGGATAAGACCTGCATGAGAATGCAGCTTGCAGCCGAGCTCGGCAAACCTGACTGCTGACAAACGTTTCAATAAAAATGCCCCTGCACCGAGGGCCAGGGGCATCTGCAAAAGAGAGCTGGAATTTAGAGGCGCAAACCGCCGTCGAGCTCGATCATCCGCCCCGACAGATAGTCATTGGCGAGAATAAAATGCACCGTCTGGGCCAGCTGCGCCGCCTGCCCGAGGGTGCCCACCGGGATGGCCTGCTGCATGCGGGCCATCGCCTCCGGTTTCATCGCCGCCGTCATGTCGGTGGCAAACACCCCGGGAGCGATGCCCATCACCCGGATGCCGTGACGGGCCAGCTCCTTCCCCCAGGTGACCACCAGCGAAGCCACCCCCGCCTTGCTGGCGGCATAGTTGCTCTGGCCCATGTTGCCGGCGCGGGCGATGGAGGAGATGTTGATGATGACGCCCCCCTCCCCGCCGGTGGCCATCAGCGCCGCTCCCTCGCGCCCGCACAGGAAGGTGCCGGTGAGGTTGACGTCGATGACGCTCTGCCACTGGGCCAGGCTCATCTTCTCCGCAAGCAACCCCTCCTTCACCTTGATCAGCATGCCGTCCCGCAGTATGCCGGCGCAGTTGACGAGGCCGTGCAGGGCACCGAACTGATCCTTGATGGCGGCGAAGGTCGCCTCGACCTCCGGCTCGCTCGCCACGTTGCAGACGAACAGGGCGCAGCGGCCGTCACGGCTGCGCACCTCCGCCTCGGTCACCTCCAGATCGGTGCGGTTGACGTCGATGAGCGCAAGCTGCGCCCCCTGCTCCGCCAGACTCAGGGCGATGGCGCGGCCCAGCCCCCTGCCCGCCCCCGTGATGGCGATGACTTTTTGTGTGATATCCATAAATGCTCCTGGTGAGATGGCCGGTGACTATCGAGTCAAAGACTATCGGGTAAAAAGGTAGATAGCGGCCCTTAACCCGGCTCTGTCTTGTCCAGATAGAGTTCGACGATGCTGGAAAAATCCCGGGCACCCTGCCCCTTGGTGGCGTGCAGGTTGAACAGGTTGCGCGCCAGCGCCCCCATGGGCACGGCGCTGTGGGCATGCTCGGCCAGGGCCATGGCGAGCCCCAGGTCTTTGACCATCAGCCGGGTCATGAAGCCCCCCTGATAGTTGCGCGACGCCGGCACGTTCTCCATCACCCCGGGCCAGGGGTTGTAGCGCTCCAGGCTCCAGTTGTTGCCCGAGCTCTTGCCCATGATGGTGGAGAGCACGCCCGGATCCAGCCCCTCCTTGACCCCGAGCGCCAGCGCTTCCGCAGTACCCGCCATGTGGATGGCAAGCAGCATGTTGTTGCACATCTTGGCGATCTGGCCCGCGCCGAGCGCCCCGGCGTGAAACAGGTTCTGCCCCATGCAGGCGAGCACGGGTTTGGCCGTCTCAAAATCCGCCTGTTCGCCGCCGACGATGAAGGTCAGCGTCCCCGCCGCCGCGCCGGCCACCCCTCCCGACACCGGAGCATCGAGAAAACGGATGCCGCGCGCCTGCGCCGCCGCCCCCACCTGGCGGGCCGAGGCCACGTCTATGGTGGAGCAGTCGATGACCAGGGCGCCGTGCGGCAGGGCCGCCAGCAGATCCTGCCCACCCCGCTCACCGGCGCTCTCGCCAAGCCAGAGGCTGCGCACATGCTCGCCCGCCGGCAGCATGCTGATCACCAGCTCGCAGCCGCTCACCGCCTCGCGGGCATCGCCGGCGGCGATGCAGCCGGCCTCGATGGCGCGGGTCAGGCTGTCGGCCACCAGATCAAACACCTGCACTGTGTGCCCCGCCCTGGCCAGGTTGGCGGCCATGGGGCCCCCCATGTTGCCAAGCCCGATAAATCCAATCCTTGTCATGGTCTGTTCCTTGTGTGTGATCCCGCGTCAACGGGGGCGCAAGGGGTTGTCCCCCTCGGGCCAACGATAGAAGGCATCCAGCCAGGCCTCACCCGTCTGCGGGGCCTGCCAGCGGGGGGATTTGTCCTTGTCGATGAGCAGAGCCCGCACCCCTTCGACGAAGTCCCCTCTGAGCACGCAGTTGACCGAGAGGGTCAGCTCGTCGGCAAACACCTCGGCCAACGACTGGCGCCGTGCCTGCCAGAACTGGCGCCAGAGAATGGCGCGACTGATGGGGCTGCCGCTCTGGCAGGTCGCCCGCGCCTGGGCCAGCGCCGGTTCGTCCAGCTCGGCCCCCTCGAGGCGTGCCAACACCCCTTGCAGGGAGCGACCGGCCAACAGCATATCGATGCGGGCCTGGTGGGGTAGCAGCACGGGGGCAGGCAGCGTCTGGCCAAGAGATTGCTGCAAACCGGCCAGCAACCCCTCGATCTGCTCGCTGGCATCGACAGCGCCAGACCAGTCGAGGGCGGCGAGGCGCGCCGGCAGCTCCGCCCGCTCGTGGCTCGCCATGGCGTGATCCGCCAGACCCAGGCCGATGGCGTCCGCCCCGTTGAAGCGGGCACCGGTGAGGCCGAGCCAGAGCCCGAGCCGGCCTGGCATGCGGCTCAAAAACCAGCTGGCCCCCACGTCGGGGTAGAGGCCTATGGTCACCTCCGGCATGGCGAACAGGCTCTTCTCGGTCACCACCCGAAAACCGGCCCCGGCAAAGAGGCCGATACCGCCCCCCATGCAGATGCCGTCCGCCACGCAGATGAGGGGCTTGCCGTAGCAATGGATGTGGTGATCGAGCCGGTACTCCTGCTCGAAGAAATCGCGGGCATAGCCGAACAGTGCCGACTCGCTCGCCTCCTGCTTGCGGTAATAAAAAGAGCGGATGTCGCCGCCGGCGCAAAACGCCTTCTCGCCGGCCCCCTGCAGCAGCACGCAGACGATGGCCGGGTCCTGCTCCCAGCGGGTCAGCGCTGCCTGCAACAACTGGATCATCTCAAGGCTCAGGGCATTGAGGGAGGCGAGGCTGTCCAGGGTCAGCATCCCGATGTGACGACCATCCGCCGTGGGGAGGGTATCGATGCGCACAGGCTCACTCATGGCTGGCCTCCGCAGACCGGGTATCAGCCCCTGCGACACGGCGGGCCGCCATCATTACCTCATTCATCCTTCACTCCCTCACTCTTCACAGGCTTCGATTGGTCGTAGTGCCAGCGCGGGGCCCGTTTCTCGAGGAAGGCGGTCACCCCTTCCCGCTGGTTGGCATCGTCAAACAGGGTGAGGAACAGGCTGCGCTCGAGCGGCAGCGCCGCGTCCCGATGGCCGCTGCGCCCCTGATTGATGAGGGTCTTGCAGGCGCGCAGGGCGCTCGGGCTCTGGCGCTCCACCAGCTGGGCCATCTGGTGCGCCGCCTCCCAGGCGTGCCCCTCCTTCACCACCTCCTCCACCAGCCCCATCTCGTAGGCCAGGGTGGCGCTCACCTTCTCGCCGCAGAGGATCATCCGCTTGGCCCAGCCCGGTCCCACCAGTTCGGTGAGGCGCTGGGTGCCGCCGGCGCAGGGCAGCAAGCCCACCGAGGCCTCCGGCAGGCCCAGCTTGGCCTGCTGCTCGGCGATGCGGATGTCGCAGGCCAGCGCTACCTCCAGGCCCCCCCCCATGGCGTAGCCATTGATGGCGGCGATGCTGACCCCGTGAAAGCGGGCCAGCGCCTCGAAGGCGCGGCCAAAGGCCTCGGCCACTTCGCGGGCGTGCTCCAGGTTGCCGTCGGCAAACATGTTGAGATCGGCGCCGGCACAGAAAAATTTGTCCCCGGCCCCGCGGATCACCAGCGCCACCACGTCGGGGCGGCCGTCGAGCTCCACCATCATCTGCAAGAAGGCCTGCAGGCTGGCGAGCGTCCAGGTGTTGGCGGGAGGATGGTCGAGGGTGATGTAGGCCACGTGACCGTGATATTCGAGCCTGATCCTTGTCATTGCGTTGTCCTTGTCAAAAAACCTGCCCCATGATGACAGGGTTGAATGGAGCCGACCTGCGGCTGGCTCACAAAGCCTGACGACGAGTCACGCCAACCGCGTCGTCAGGGCGGCCCCCTCTCGCTACTCCAGCGCCAGACCGGGCTCGGCCAGCAGACGGCGGGCGATGATGAGCCGCATCACTTCATTCGTCCCCTCCAGAATGCGGTGGACCCGGATATCGCGCAGGTAGCGCTCGAGCGGGTACTCGCGGATATAACCATAGCCGCCAAAGAGTTGCAGGGCGTCGTCGCAGATGCGGTGGCCCACGTCGGTGGCAAAACGCTTGGCCATGGCGCACCAGGCGCTCTTGTCCGGCGCCCCGGCATCGAGTCTCGCGGCCGCCTGACGTACCAGCAGCCGGGCGGCGGCGAGCTCGGTGGCCATGTCGGCCAGGCGGAACTGCACGCTCTGGAATTCGCTGATCGGGTGGCCAAATTGCTGGCGCTGCTGCACATGGGCCAGGGCATCGTCGAGGGCCTGCTGGGCGGTGCCGACCGAACAGGTGGCGATGTTGATGCGCCCGCCATCGAGTGCCTGCATGGCGAACTTGAACCCCTCGCCCTCCTGCCCCAGCCGGTAACGGGCGGGAATGCGCACGGCGCTGAAATTCACCTCACGGGTCGGCTGGCTGTTCCAGCCCATCTTCTCCTCCGCCTTGCCGTAACTCACGCCGGGGGTCTGGGCCGGCACCATGAAGGCGGAGATCCCCTTCGCCCCCTCGCCACCGGTGCGGGCCATCACCACCAGCACGTCTGTGCTGCCGGCGCCCGAGATGAACACCTTGCTGCCGTCGATGACGTAATCCTCGCCATCGCGCACGGCGCGGGTCTTGAGGGCCGCCGCATCGGATCCGGCCCCCGGCTCGGTGAGGCAATAAGAACCCAGCAGCTCACCGCTGGCCAGCCTGGGTACCCACTCCTCGGCCACCTCGGCAGGCAACCAGCTGCCCAGCATCCAGCTCACCATGTTGTGGATGGTCAGATAGGCGGTGGTGGAGGTGCAGCCCATGGCGAGGCGCTCGAAGATAAGGCTGGCATCGAGCCTCGGCAGGCCGAGGCCGCCGTACTGCTCCGGGGTGTAGAGGCCACAGAAGCCAAGCGCCGCCGCCTGCTTGATGGTCGGGACGGGAAACTCGTGCTCCTTGTCCCAGCGCGCGGCGTAGGGCTTGAGCGCCTCCTCGGCAAAGGCACTGGCGGCCTCCACATAGGCCTGCTGATCCGGGGTCAGGTTAAAATCCATCTTGTTTGCTTCCTTGTACTTGTTCGGTCGTTCCGTTGCTGTCAATGGGTGCGCCCGGACAACCCGGGCGGCATCCTGCCATCAGCGCAGCTGAATGGTCATGTTGGGGCCGGTCGGGATGTCTTCATCGAACCAGCGTTCGGTCACCGTCTTGGTCTCGGTGTAAAAACGCACCGCCTGCTTGCCGTAGGCGTGCAGATCCCCGTAGAAGGAGCCACGCCAGCCGGTGAAGGAGAAGAACGGCAGCGGCACCGGGATGGGCACGTTGATCCCCACCTGGCCCACCGCCACCTCGTGACGGAACTTGCGGGCGGCGGCGCCGCAGCCGGTGAAGATGGAGGTGCCGTTGCCGTAGGGGTTGTCGTTGATGAGGGCGAGCGCCTCATCGAGACTCCCTACCTCGAGGCAGGCCAGCACGGGCCCGAAGATCTCCTCCTTGTAGATACGCATCTCGGGAGTCACGCCGCGAAACAGGGTCGGCCCCACCCAGTTGCCCACCGGGTAGCCGGGCACGTCGCAGAAGCGGCCGTCCAGCAGGCACTCGGCCCCCTCGGCGATCCCCGCCTCGATAAGCCCCTCCACCCTGACTTTCGCCTCCGGGCTGATAAGGGGGCCGTAGGCGGCTTCGGGATCGTGCCAGACACCGGGCTTCACCTTGGCAAACTCGGCGGCAAGCTCGGGGATCCACTCCCGGGCACTCCCCACGAACACCGCCACGCTGATGGCCATGCAGCGCTGACCGGCGGCGCCGACCCCGGCCCCCACCAGGTTGCTCAGCACCTGCGCCTTGTTGGCATCCGGCATGATCACCATGTGGTTCTTGGCACCGACAAAACACTGGGCCCGCTTGAGCTGGGAAGTGGCGCTGCGATAGACGTGGCCGCCGACCCGGGCCGAGCCGACGAAGCTGACCGCCTTGATATCGGGATGGGCCAGCAACGCATCCACCTGCTCGGCGCCGCCGTGCACCACCGACAGAATGCCCCTGGGGGCACCCGCCTCGGCAAACAGCTCGGCCAGGCGCATGGGGGTGAGCGGATCCTGTTCGGAGGGCTTGAGCACGAAGCCGTTGCCACAGGCTACCGCCAGCGGGAACATCCAGAGCGGGATCATGGCCGGAAAGTTGAAGGGGGTGATGCCAAGGCAGACCCCGAGCGGCTGCACCCAGGAGTGGCCGTCGACCCGGCGGGCCACGTTGCCCATGGTTTCCCCCAGGGTCTGGCTGGCGATGGCGCAGGCCTGCTCCACCACCTCAATGCCGCGCCACACATCCCCTTTGGCATCCGCCAGGTTCTTACCGGTCTCCTGGGCCAGCAGGGCCGCCAGCTCGTCGTGATGCGTCTTCAACAGATGCTGGTAGTTGAACATCACCCGGGCCCGCTCGGAGGCCGGCACCTCCCGCCACAGCAGATAGGCGTCGTGGGCGGTGCGCACCGCCAGCGCAATTTCCGCCGAGGTGGCCTTTGGCACTCGCGCCAGCAGGCTCTGATCCGCCGGGTCGGTCACTTCGATCCACTGCTCGCTCGCGGAAGGGTACGCTTCCCCGCCGATGTGCAGCGGCACGTCACCGAACCGGGTCTGATGGTTGTTCATGGGTACTCTCTCCTTGCTGGCACATCATGGGCCGTTTGCGGACGGGCCATGGGCACTCCTGTGACGGGGGACCATCACGACCGGGCAATCGCCCTTGCCGTCATGGCGCAACAAATTTACCTTAGACTAACAATCAATTTACGTTTACGCTAACGTAAACTTAAATCACAAATGGACTGACCAGTTTGGCCCCCTGTTTCAGCTCGGCCGCCAGGCTGTCACCCCCTTCATATGAGGAGAGCAAGGATGCATGCAGTGATGGACGAGACCCTGTGCGCCCTGACCGAGCAGGTCGAGGCCTTCTGCCAGAAAGTGATCGCGCCGCGGGCCGGCGACATCGATCAGAGCAACATCTTCCCCCGCGATCTCTGGCCCCAGATGGGTGAGCTGGGGCTGCACGGCATCACGGTGGCGGAGGAGTATGACGGGGTGAACCTCGGCTATCTGGCCCACGTGCTGGTGATGGAGCAGGTGAGCCGCGCCAGCGCCTCGGTCGGCCTCTCCTACGGCGCCCACTCCAACCTCTGCATCAACCAGATCCACCGCCACGGCACGGCGGCGCAGAAAGCCCGCTACCTGCCGCCGCTGGTGAGCGGAGAGCATGTGGGGGCGCTCGCCATGAGCGAGCCGGGCGCCGGCTCCGACGTGGTGAGCATGCGCCTCACCGCGGTGCGCGAGGGGGATCACTTCGTGCTCAACGGCAACAAGATGTGGATCACCAACGGGCCCGATGCCGACACCTTCGTCATCTATGCCAAGACGGATCCCGCCGCCGGGCCCAAAGGGATTTCTGCCTTTATCGTCGAGGCGGGCACTCCCGGTTTCTCCACCGCCCAGAAGCTCGACAAGCTCGGCATGCGCGGCTCCAGCACCTGCGAGCTGGTGTTCGACAACTGCCGGGTGCCGCAGGAGAACCTGCTGGGCCCCCTGCACGGCGGGGTCAAGGTGTTGATGAGCGGGCTCGATTACGAGCGGGTGGTGCTGGCGGCCGGCCCCCTTGGCATCATGCAGGCCTGCATGGACGTGGTGCTGCCCTATGTGCGCGAGCGCAAGCAGTTCGGCCAGCCCATTGGTGAGTTCCAGCTGGTGCAGGGCAAGCTTGCCGACATGTATACCCGCCTCGCCAGCAGTCGGGCGCTGGTCTATTCGGTGGCGAGCGCCTGCGATCAGGGCCGCACCAGCCGCAAGGATTGCGCCGCCGCCATCCTGTTTGCCGCCGAAAATGCCACCCAGATGGCGCTCGATGCCATCCAGCTGCTCGGCGGCAACGGCTACATCAACGAATACCCCACCGGCCGCCTGCTGCGGGACGCCAAGCTCTACGAGATAGGTGCCGGCACCTCGGAGATCCGCCGCTGGCTCATCGGCCGCGAGCTGATGGGGGATAATGCATGAGCAGGATCCACTCCCGTCTCGACACGGCCAGTCCCGACTATGAGGCCAATCGGGCCGCCATGCAGGCTCTGGTCGACGATCTCAATGCCCGTCTCGACGAGATAGCCTTGGGCGGCGGCGCGGCCAACAACACCCGCCATCAGGCCCGCGGCAAGCTGCTGCCCCGCGAGCGCATCAACCAGCTGCTGGACCCGGGCTCCCCCTTTCTCGAGCTCTCGGCGCTGGCCGGCTGGCAGGTCTATGACGAGCCGGTGCCCGCTGCCGGCATCCTCACCGGCATCGGCAGGGTCTCGGGGCGCCTGTGCATGCTGGTGGTAAACGATGCCACCGTAAAGGGCGGCACCTACTACCCGCTCACGGTGAAAAAACACCTGCGCGCCCAGGCCATCGCCGAGCGGCTGCGCCTCCCCTGCCTCTATCTGGTGGATTCCGGCGGTGCCTTCCTGCCGATGCAGGACGAGGTGTTCCCCGACCGGGATCATTTTGGCCGCATCTTCTACAACCAGGCCCGCATGTCGGCCCAGAACATCCCCCAGCTGGCGGTGGTGATGGGGCTCTGCACCGCCGGTGGCGCCTACGTGCCCGCCATGGCAGACGAGTCGATCATGGTCAAAGAACAGGCCACCATCTTTCTGGCCGGCCCGCCGCTGGTCAAGGCGGCCACCGGCGAGGAGATCAGCGCCGAGGCGCTGGGCGGCGCCGAGGTGCACTGCGCCCACTCCGGGGTGGCGGATCACATGGCCCGCGACGATGCCCACGCCCTGGCCATCGCCCGCACCCTGGTGACCCACCTGGGCAACGAGCCGGTAGAGACCAGCCCCGGCTACGAGCCCCCCTGCTACCCCATCGAGGAGCTTTACGGTCTGGTGGGCACCAGTCTCAAGCGCCCCTATGACGCGCGGGAGCTGATCGCCCGACTGGTGGATGGCTCGGACTTTGACGAATTCAAGGCGCTATTCGGCACCACCCTGGTCACAGGTTTTGCCCGGATCTGCGGCATGCCGGTGGGGATCCTCGCCAACAATGGCGTGCTGCACAGCGACAGCGCCCAGAAGGGAGCCCACTTCATCCAGCTCTGCAACCGGCGCGCCATTCCGCTGCTCTTTTTGCAGAACATCACCGGCTTTATGGTGGGCAGCTCGGCTGAGCGCGAAGGGATCGCCAAGCATGGCGCCAAGCTGGTCACCGCGGTGGCCTGCAGCCGGGTGCCCAAGATAACCCTGATCGTCGGTGGCAGCTTCGGCGCCGGCAACTACGGCATGTGCGGGCGCGCCTACGACCCCGATTTTCTGTTCAGCTGGCCCAACAGCCGCATCTCCGTCATGGGCGGCGAGCAGGCGGCCGGGGTGTTGGTGCAGGTGCGCCGGGACAAGCTGGCCGCCGAGGGCAAGCCGTTGAGCGAGCAGGAGGCGGCCGCCATCCGCGCCCCGGTGATCGAGCAGTACGAGCGTCAGGGCCACCCCTACTACGCCAGCGCTCGCCTATGGGATGACGGCGTCATCGACCCGGCCCAGAGTCGCACCGTGCTGGCATTAGCGCTGGCGGCCTGTCAGGGGGCCGAGACCGGCCCGGAACAGTATGGCATCTTCCGGATGTAAGGAGTTCACATGTCCGATCCATTCAGTCACGACGTCCAGCCCGGTTTTCGGCTGGAGCGACACGGCCCGCTGGCCGAGCTGGTGCTGTCGCGCCCGGCCCGCCACAACGCCTTCGACGCCGACCTCATGCTGGGGCTGCTCGACTGCCTCGACGAGCTGGCCCACACCCACGGCCAGGCCCTCGCCGACCGCCCCCACGCCTTGCTGCTGCGCGCCGAGGGCAAGCATTTTTGCGCCGGCGCCGATCTCAACTGGATGCGCAACCAGGCCCACGCCGATTTCGAGCACAACCGGGAAGACGCCCGGGTGCTGGCCCGGCTGATGCAAACCCTGGACGAGCTCCCCTTCCCCACGGTGGCGCTGGTGCAGGGGGCCGCCTATGGCGGAGCGCTCGGCCTCATCTGCGCCTGCGATCTGGTGCTGGCCGCCGATGACGCCCGCTTCTGCCTCTCCGAGGTGAGCCTCGGGCTGGTGCCTGCGGTGATCAGCCCCTACGTGGTGCGCGCCATGGGAATGCGCCAGGCCCGCGCCCTGATGCTCAGCGCCGAACCGTTCGATGCGGTCACTGCCTGCCGGCTCAACGTGGCGCACCGGCGCTGCCCGCCGGATCAGCTGCTGGCCGAAGGGCGCGCGCAGGCCCTGCGTCTGTGCCGCAACGGGCCAGAGGCGATGAAAGAGACCAAGCGGCTGCTGGCCGCCCTCGAGAGCCACGGCGCCAGCCTGCACGAAGAGAAAACCGTCGAGACCATCGCCCGGGTACGGGTCGGTCTCGAAGCCCAGGAGGGGATGCAAGCCTTCTTCGACAAACGCTCCCCCAGCTGGCGCCCCCGTTTCAAGGATGAAGCATGACTCAATACCACCCCATCAAGCGCCTGCTGATCGCCAGCTGTGGTCAATATAACTGGAGTGTGGATCAACACGCTTCGCACTTGTGCGCCTTGAACGACAGGGAGCCAACATGACCCATCACACTCCAATTAAGCGCCTGCTGATCGCCAACCGCGGCGAAATCGCCGTGCGGATCATCAAGACCGCCCGGCGCCTCGGCATTCACACCATCGCCCTCTACTCGGACGCCGACGCCCGCGCCATGCATGTGCGCGAAGCCGACGAAGCCTGGCATCTGGGGCCAGCCCCCGCCCGGGAGAGCTACCTCGACACCGGCAAGGTGCTGAAGATTGCCAAAGAGGCGAACGCCGACGCCATCCACCCGGGTTACGGTTTCCTGTCCGAGAACAGCGACTTTGCCGCCGCCTGCGAGCAGCGGGGCTTTCGCTTCATCGGCCCAAGTGGCGCCGCCATTCTCGCCATGGGCGACAAGTCCGGCGCCAAGGCGCTGATGCAGGCCGCCGGCGTGCCGGTGCTGCCCGGTTATCACGGCGCGGATCAGCACCCAGAGTTTTTGCGCGATCAGGCGAGCCTGGTGGGCTTTCCGCTCCTTATCAAGGCGGCCAGTGGCGGCGGTGGCAAGGGAATGCGCCGGGTCGATCAGATGGCCGACTTTGACGCGGCCCTGGCGGCGGTCAAGCGGGAGGCAAGTTCTGCCTTCGGTGACGACCACGTGCTGCTGGAGCGCTATCTCGCCTGCGCCCGCCACGTGGAGGTGCAGGTGTTTGCCGATACTCTCGGCAACGCCATCTATCTGGGGGATCGGGACTGCTCGTTGCAGCGGCGCCACCAGAAGGTGATCGAGGAGGCCCCCGCCCCCGACATTCCTCCGGCGCTGCGCCGTGCCATGGGCGAGGCGGCCGTCGCCGCCGCCCGCGCCATCAAGTATCGAGGAGCCGGCACCATCGAATTTCTGCTGTGCGGGGAGGAGTTCTTCTTCATGGAGATGAACACCCGGCTGCAGGTAGAGCACCCGGTCACCGAGGCCGTCACCGGCCAGGATCTGGTGGCCTGGCAGCTGGCAGTGGCCGAAGGCAAGCCGCTGCCGCTCACCCAGGATGAAGTGGTGCTGCGCGGCCACGCGGTGGAGGCGCGCCTCTACGCCGAGGACGTGGCGGCCGGTTTTCTGCCCGCCAGCGGTCCCATCCAATGGCTCAGCTGGCCCAAAGGAGTGCGCATCGATACCGGGGTCGGCGCCGGCGATGCGGTGAGCCCCTATTACGACCCCATGATCGCCAAGCTGATCGCCCATGCACCGAGCCGCAGCGAAGCCTTTGCCAGCTTGGCCGACGCGCTGGCGGCGCTGGAGCTCGGCCCCCTGGTGCACAACGGCCCGCTCTTGCTGCGCCTGTGCGAAGAGCCAGAGGTGCTGGCGATGGGCCACCACACCCAGTGGCCCATTCCCACCGATACTCTGCCCGTTCCGGCGCTCGCCTGGCCGCTGGCCACCCTCTGGCTCGCCAGTCGCCAGCGCGATGCCTCCCCCTGGCAGCAGACAACAGGCTTTCGGCTCGGCCCCAACCGCAGCTTCAGCGCAGCGGTGCGCATCGGCGAGGAGGCCCGCGTGCTGACCCTCACCGAGCGGGCAGGCGCCCTGCTCTGGCAGGGGGAACAGATCCCGTTCGAGCTTGGGCCGGATCATGTTCGCCTGCAGCAGGCCGGCAGCTGGCAACGCTACCCGTTGCAGTCCCTCGGCGAGGGAGACTATCTGCTGCAACTGGCGGGCAGGCGCATCCGCTTCTCGGTCGATGATCAGCATCATCAGCTGCACCATGATCACCAGGTGGGCGGCGGCGCCGGCATCCTGGCCCCCATGCACGGCATCGTCGTGGCGCTGCAGGTCGAGGCCGGCCAGCCGGTCAGCAAGGGGCAGCCCCTGCTGGTGCTGGAGGCCATGAAGATGGAGCATGTCCTCAAGGCCGACCGGGATGGGGTGATCGAAGCGCTGCAGTGCCGCCAGGGCGAACAGGTGAGTCAGGGCGCCGTGCTGGTGCGCTTTGCCGAAGAGCAGACCGAGCAGGAGGTGCGCTCATGAACCGAGCACAGGAGAACCGGGACGACAAGGTCAGCCTGGTGGAGATGGGGCCGCGGGACGGACTGCAAAATGAAACTGCGACCCTCTCGCTGGTGCAGCGGCTGGAGCTCATCGCCCGGCTGGCCGAGAGCGGGCTGCAGCGCATCGAGGTGGGCGCCTTCGTCTCCCCCAAAAAGGTGCCGCAGATGGCGGATTCCGCCGCACTGTTCGACGCCCTGCCGCGCAAGGTTGCAACCCGTTACGGCGCCCTGGTGCCCAATCTGCAGGGGCTGCAGGCCGCCATCGCCGCCCGCGCCGACGAGATAGGCCTCTTCACTGCCTGCTCCGACGGCTTTACCCGGGCCAACATCGGCATCAGCGTGGAGGAGTCGCTGGTGCGCTTCGCCCCCCTGGTGCAGGAGGCGCGCAGCCTTGGCATCAAAGTGCGCGGCTACCTCTCCACCGTCATCGCCTGCCCGTTCGACGGCCCGACCCGGCCCAAGCGGGTCGCCGCCATGGCTGAGCGACTGCTGGATCTGGGCTGCCACGAGATATCCCTCGGCGACACCATAGGCGTCGGCACCCCGGGCACCGTGGCCCCCATGCTGGATGCGGTGCTGCACGAGATCCCGGCCGGCCGGCTGGCCGTCCATTTTCACGACACCTATGGCCAGGGGCTGGCCAACCTGCTGCCGGCGCTTGAGCGCGGCATCCGCACCATCGACAGCTCGGTGGCCGGGCTCGGCGGCTGCCCCTATGCCCCCGGCGCCTCCGGCAACGTCGCCTCGGAGGAGGTGGTCTACCTGCTGCACGGCCTTGGCATGAGCACAGGCGTCGATCTCGACAAGCTGGCCGCCACCGGCCAGTGGGTGAGCGAACAGCTCGGCCGCCCCAACGGCTCGCGGGTCGGCCGGGCCCTGCACGCCAACGCCGAGCGGCTGCGCACGAGGCTGTGCCAGCCATCCCCGCACTCATCCCCGCACTAAGGAGCCCCGCCATGCCCAATACCCTCGCCCACGGACTCGCCGGCAAGGAGGTGACCTACAGCATCTCCGAGCTGGCTCACGAGTTTGACATCACCCCGCGCACCATCCGCTACTACGAGGACGAGGGGCTCATCACCCCGACCCGGGAGGGGCAGACCCGCATCTACAGCCACAAGGACAAGATCCGCCTCAAGCTGACCCTGCGCGGCAAACGCCTTGGCTTCAGCCTGGCGGAGATCCGCGAGCTGTTCGACATGTATGACACCGACCGCTCCAGCAAGACCCAGCTCAACTCCATGATCCAGCTCATCGAAACCAAGCGCCACTCCCTGCGCCAGCAGCTGGAAGATATCCAGATGGTGATGGCCGAGCTGGAGGCGGCCGAGCAGCGCTGCGTAAATTCCCTTAACGGCTTGAAAACTGGCGCAGATTAACCGAATCTGGGGTTATTTACCCCCTTCCGGGAGCCCCGATGAAACGCTGGTGCTGGTTGTTGCTGCTGCTCTGCTGCGGGGCATGGGGCCACCCTGTGATCCGGGTCGGCGGCTACCCCTATGCCCCCTTTGTGATCAAGGATGCGAACGACGGCTATCACGGGCTGACCCTGGATCTTATCGCCCAGCTCAACGACATCCAGCGGGATGTGCGTTTCGTCTTCGTGCCCACCTCAGCCACTCACCGCTACCAGGCGCTGGCCCTCGGTCGTTTTTCCCTGATCATGTTTGAAGACATCCATTGGGACTGGCATGCCGATGAGGTGCTGATGACCCGTCCGCTGCTGCTGGGTGGGGAGATCTATGTTGCGCTCAAGGCGCCGGGGCGGGATCAATCCTTCTTTGACCATCTGGAGCGACGCCAGCTGATCGGGGTTAGCGGCTATCACTACGGCATCGCCGATTTCGACGCGACACCGGGCAACATGAAGCAGCGCTTCAACATCACCCTGGTCAAGGACAACGTCAGCGCCCTGCAGGGGCTGTTCAAGGGGCGCGGCGAGGTGGCCATCATCAACCTCTCCTACCTCAACGAGTTCGAGAAAGAACAGCCGGAACAGGCCGCACGACTGCTGCGATCGGACAAATGGGATCAGCAATACGCGCTGCGAGCCCTGCTCAGCCCGGATAGCAGAGTCTCGGTGCAGCAGCTGGAGCTGTGGCTGAATGCGCTTGAAAAGAGCGGAAAACTGGCAAGCCTCTGGACAAGGTACGGCGTACAGAATCAAGTGGCACCATGATAATGACCTGAAAGTTTGTTACCCTATGCGCATCAATTGGAGACCCTCATGCCCAAGCCCCCGCGTGCCCGCCTGCTGCGCTACGCTCTCTACTTCTGCGCCGCCTTGCTCTGTTCTCTGCTCATTCTGTTATGGCAAGCCCCCGCCCTCACCCAGCGCCACCTGCCGGCCTGGCTGGCCAAACACTACGGTCTGCACCTGAGCCTGGGGGAGATTGACGTCGGCCTGCGCCACCCCTCCCTCGCCATCGGCCCCACCACCCTGTTTGATGACCAGCAGCAGCCCCTCGTCGCTTTCGATCGCTTGCAGCTCACCCCCCTGATAGGGGAAAGCTGGCGCCAGCGCGCCCTGATCCTCGATGAGGCACTGCTGGTCAAGCCGACGGTGAATCTGGTGCGACTGGCGGATCGCGGCCAAGACGCTCGCTTCAACCTGACCGAGGCGCTGGCCAGCCTGCTCGCGCCGGGTGACGCCGCGACCACCGACAGCGGCGCCCCCCTGCTGGTGCAGATCAACCGGCTGGCGGCCGAGCAGGGTCACATCACCTATCAGGACAGCCGCAAGCAGAGCAGCCCCGGCTGGGTGCCCACCCTGGCCCTGAGTGGGCTCGACCTGCAATTGCCACGCTTTTCCACCGCCCCGGGCCGCGCCAACCCTTTCGTGCTCGGAGCCACCCTCAATAAGCAGAGCCCGCTCAAGGCCAGCGGTGAGCTCGACATCATGAGCGGCGCCGGCAAGGGGAAGATCAGCCTCGGAAAACTGACCCTCACCCCCTTCGCCCCGCTCTGGGCCTCCTATCTCGACGTCAAGCTGGCCAAGGGCGAGGCCAACGCCGAGCTGGCCTACCAGATAACCGAGGGCAAGCAGGGACTAGGCTGGCAGCTCTCCAAGGGCAAGCTGACCCTCAATGACTGGCAGCTTCAGCGCCGCAAGGGCGGCGAATTTGCCCGCTTCAAGCAGCTGGCGCTGACCGGCATCGCGCTCGACGGCAGCAAGCAGGCGCTGCAGATCGACCGGGTGACGCTCAAGGCCCCGACCGTCAGTGCCGTGCTCGATGCCAACCAGCAGCTGGATCTGGCGACCCTGCTGATCCCGCAGCCGCCGGTCAAAACCAGTAAAGCCGCCAAACCGGCCGCCCCTGCCAAACCCTGGCGCTGGAGCCTCAAGCAGACCCGCATCGAACAGGGCCAGCTCAAGCTGACCGAATCGAGCAGCGGCAAGCCGCTGCTGCGCGAGCTCTCCGCCCTGACGCTGGCCCTGGGTCCGCTGGGCAGTCAGAGCGGACAGAGCAGCCCGCTCACCTTGAGCGGGGCGCTCAACAACCAGGCAAAACTGGACTTTGACGGCGACCTCGCCCTGGCGCCCTTCAGCCTCAACGGCGAGATCAAGCAACAGGGTCTGCCGCTCAGCTGGGCCCAGCCCTACCTGCAGGATCTGCTGCGCATCAGTGTGCGCGACGGCCAGCTTGCCAGTCGCACCAAGCTGGCCCTGGCCACCGATGCCAAGGGGGCATTGAGCAAGCTGGAGCTGAGCGGCGGGCTCGACATCGATCGGCTCAACGTGCTGGATCGGGCCGACAACCAGCGCCTGCTGCAAATTGAGCAACTGCAACTGAGCGGCCTGCACTATGACGGCATCAGCCAGCAGGTGAAGATCGACGACATCCTGCTGCGCAAACCCTTCGCCCGCATCGAGATCAACGAGGACAGGGTCACCAACGTGCAGCAACTGCTGCTGCCGCAACCGGCCACGGCCAAGCCCGCCAGCAGCGGCCCGGCCCCCCGCGTCAGCATCGCCCAGGTACGCACCGAGCAGGGCAACCTGCGCTTTGCCGATCGCAGCCTGAGCCCGGAATTCGTGGTGGACATCGCCTCCCTCAGCGGCCAGAGTCGCCACATCAGCAATATCCCGGGCCAGCGCTCCGAGCTGGCCTTCAACGGCAAGGTGGACCGCTATGCCCCGGTAACCATTCGCGGCGGCACCAACCTGCTGATCGAGCAGCCGGTGCTGGACGTGGCCGTCACCTTCAACAACCTGGAGCTTACCACCTTCACCCCCTACTCCAGCACCTACGCCGGTTACGCCATCGACAAGGGCCAGCTCTCCATGAAGCTCAACTACCAGTTGCACGGCAACCGGCTGGAGGGGGACAACGACATCACCATCAAGAAGCTGCAACTGGGGGAAAAGGTCAAGAGCGAGCAGGCCAAGGATCTGCCGCTGGGGCTGGCGGTTGCCCTGCTGAGCGATGCCAACGGCGTCATCCAGATGAACCTGAAAGTGAAGGGCAATCTGGATCAGCCTGACTTCAGCCTCGGCAACATCTTCTGGGACGTGCTAGGCAACACCCTGCGCAAGGCGGTCACCTCCCCCTTCTCGCTGCTCGCCTCCCTCGCGGGTGGCAGCGAGGATCTGGACGAGCTGCCCTTCCTGCCTGGTGAGCCGGATCTCACCCCCACCCAGCAGGAGAAGCTGACCAAGCTGGCACAGGCCCTCAAGGACAGACCCAAGCTCAGCATGAACATTCGCGGCAAGGTCAACTTCAATGAGGAGCGCCCCATCTTGCAGCGCCAGAAGCTCGAGCGGGTGCTGGCCAAGATCACCGGCAACCCGGTGGATCTCGACCTGTTGGAGCAGGACCCCGCCATGCAATCGGCACTGGCAGAGGCCTATGAGGCCCGTTTCAACGAAGATCTCGGGGATCTGGCCGATCGGCTGAAGCTCGATGAAGCGAGTCCGGCCCTGCGCGCCCAGGCGGTGATCCTGCTGCGGGATCAGCAGCTCATCACCGCCAAGTCCCTGCGCAATCTGGCCATGCGCCGCGCCCAGAACACCAAGGAGTTTCTGGTGGACCGCCAGGGGATCGCGCCGGAGCGGCTGTTCGTGCTGGACAGCCAGGTCAAGGAGGCCGACAAGGAGGCCAAGGTGGTACTGACCCTGGACGATTGAGCCGGTGACATCAGCAGAATGAGGGGGATACCATTCCCCCTCTTCTTTGGGATTGAGCCCTCCTTTCGAGACCTGTTGCCAAGCACATGCCCCGCGTTTCTTCTTTCCCCCTTCATCCGGCCAGCCCTCTCGGCTATCCAGCAACAATCTGCGTCACTGCATAAGGCCAACTGCAGAACCCAGCCTCGCGTTCAACACTTTATCACCCCCATCCTGACCCCTTGTTTCAGATATCCACCTCGTCAGCTCACTCGCCCGGCCCAATACCCCTTGCTCAACCATGCCGAAGCCGCGGACAGGCAGTCAGGTCGTTTGTATTGAACCGGTTATTGTCGCCTCTTGTCTGATGGCATATGAGCGTATTTTTTGGACTCAGGTGTGCTCAGGCTTGGCGGTGGAAATACGGTAGACAGCGCGGCTCAGCCCATCGCCTCGAGCTGTATGAAACTTTCAGAAATGTTCAACTTAATACAACTTTTCAACCTTGCTAGCACCATTCATTCACCAGCCATCTACCTGGATCGCACGAATGGTCAGCCGGGCAAAAGATTCCGTTATTTTTTTACTGTTTCGTCCCTTCCGCCTCTTGCCCGGGGCCAAGAGCCTGCCTAAAATCGCGCGTCTTTTATCAACCCCCACCTCTATTTTTGGAGAACGCCACGTGAGCGAAAAATTGGCCAACCCTGCCCCTCTGGGTCTGATGGGTTTCGGTATGACCACCATTCTGCTGAACATCCATAACGCAGGTTTCTTCCCCATCAGCGCCATGATCCTGGCCATGGGCCTGTGCTATGGCGGTCTGGCCCAGATCATCGCCGGTATCATGGAGTACAAGCGCGGCAACACCTTCGGTGTGACTGCCTTCATCTCCTACGGCACCTTCTGGTGGAGCCTGGTGTTCCTGCTGGTGATGCCGACCATGGGTCTGGCCGAAGCCACTCCGCACGCCTACATGGGCTGGTACCTGCTGATGTGGGGCATGTTCACCCTGTTCATGCTGATCGGGACCGTCAACTACCCGCGCGTGAAGCAGTTCGTGTTCGCCTCCCTGACCGTGCTGTTCTTCCTGCTGGCCGCCCGTGACTTCACCGGCAGCACCCTGATCGGCACCATCGCCGGTTTCGAAGGCATCATTTGCGGCGCCAGCGCCATCTACCTGGCCATGGCCACCGTGCTGAACGAGCAGTTCGGCCGCACCGTGCTGCCGATCGGCGATCACAAGAAAGCCGCCGCCGTTCAGCTCAAAGCCGCTGCCTAAGCACCCGGCGACACGGCTGTCACGAAAAAGGCACCCCGCGGGGTGCCTTTTTGTTGGGCGCGATTTGCCAGGTTCACCCGACTAGCCGTGATACTCGGGCTCACCCGCCAGCAGTCGGGTCGCCGGAAAACGCGTCGCCGGCTGCTGGCCGAAGAAGCGGGTGAACTGCTCGTACACCGCCGGATAGGTGTCGCGCAGGCGCAGCGGATCGGTAAAAAAGCACTCGCTGCACACCGCCAAGAACTCGGCCGGGTGCGAGGCGGCGTAAGGGTCGATGGCGGTGGGCTCGTGGCGATCCAGCTGCGCCTGCATGGCATCGAATGCAGCCTGCAGCGCACTCGTCCACTGGCGCGGATCCATGCCTGCCGGCAGTGGCGGCGCCCCGTCGGCCTCCCCTCCCAGCATGTCGAGCTTGTGGGTCAGCTCGTGGATCACCAGATTGAAGCCGTCCCAGTCCCCGTCCTGCTGCAGCTCGCTCCAGGCCAGTACCAGCGGCCCCTGGGGCCAGGATTCGCCGGCGTTCTCCTCTTCCACCTCGCTCACCAGCCCGAACTCGTCCTGCACCTGCTGGCGGCGCACCACAGGCTCGGGGATCAGGATGATTTCGTGAAAGCCCCGATACCAGTCGAGCCCCAGATGCAGAATGGGCAGCGCCGCCTGTAGGGCCAGCACCGCCTGCTGGCGGGGGGTAAGCGTCACCCCGATCTGGGTGAGGGTCTTGCGGGCCAGCAGCTGCTGCGCCAACCCGATCAGGGTCTGCTCCTCCTCCCGGGAAAAGCCCTGCAAAATGGGCACTGCGGCCAGGGCCTGCTGCCACTCCAGGGCATCCGGCCCCTGCTCATCTTGCCGGGACGCACCACCAAACACACTTCGTAAGCGAGACCAGAACACGCAGACTCCTCTTGCTGATCAGACTGTTTTCACAAACCGTTTCGGACGCTCGACATACCCCTGCGCCAGATAGAAGCGATGGGCCCCTTCCCGCTTGAGGCTGCTGGAGAGCTCCAGCTGGCTGCACCCCCGCGCCTGTGCATGGCTCTCTGCCACGGCCAGCAGGGCGGCCCCCACTCCGCTTCCCCTTGCACCCTCATCGACAACCAGCGCCGAGATCAGGCCCCACTCTGGTGCAACGTGTAGCGGGTTCAGGCAGTGCCACACCAAGACGCCTGCGATCCCCTCATCCAGGCAGGCCACCAGCACCTCGCGGGCCGGATCCGGCGTCAGCCAGCGCTCCTCCAGCTCCTGTGGGCTGACCGGGTAGCCCAGCTGGCCAAACAAGTCGGCCATGGCGGCCACATCCCCGGCGCAGGCCGGGCGGATCACCGCCGTCTCTCTCTCTGTTTGCATCCTTGGCCTCGATTTTGCTCTGCTTCTCCCCCACGGGCATGCCGATGAAAGAGGAGATGATACCGGGTTGACACCGCATTTTGTCCAACCACATCACGATTTGTTAATGTCAATTCACAAATTAACAAGATGACAACATATTTCGCTAGGAAGCCCTTGCACAAATCGATATGTTAAAACCCGCGGACTGGCCAGTGGAAACTTCCGCCACCAACCGGCCCCCAATCATAACGAGTGACCCCTGGGTCACCTGAAATTTAAGGGAGCGGGGCAGAGACCCCGCCAACAAGACAGCACAACAAAGGAGTTGTTGTACATGAATGAGATCGTCAATGCCATCAATGGTGTGATTTGGAGCCCTGCGCTCATCTACCTGTGTCTGGGGGTAGGCCTCTACTTCTCCCTGCGCAGCCGCTTTTTGCAACTGCGTCACATCAAGGAGATGATCCGCTTGATGTTTGATGGCAAGAGCACGGATGCGGGGGTCTCCTCCTTCCAGGCGCTGGCCATGACCTTGGCCGGTCGCGTCGGTACCGGCAACATCGCCGGGGTCGCCACCGCCATCACCTTCGGTGGCCCGGGCGCCCTGTTCTGGATGTGGATGGTAGCCTTCCTCGGCGCCAGCTCCGCCTTCGTGGAGTCCACCCTGGGTCAGGTCTACAAGGAGAAGATCAACGGCGAATACCGCGGCGGCCCGGCCTTCTACATCGAGAAGGGACTTGGCATGAGCTGGTTCGCCTGGACCTTCGCCATCGCCACCATCTTCGCCTGCGGCGTGCTGCTGCCAGGGGTGCAGGCCAACTCCATCGGGGCCAGTCTGCAGACTGCATTTGATATCGATCCGAACGTCACCGCCGCCGGTCTGGCGCTGCTGCTCGGTTTCATCATCTTCGGCGGCGTCAAGCGCATCGCCAGCTTCGCCAGTACCGTGGTGCCCTTCATGGCGCTGGGCTACATCATCGTCGCCTGCGTCATCATCGCCCTCAACATCCATGCGCTGCCGGGCGTGATCCTGCTGATCTGGAAGAGCGCGTTCGGGATGGATGCCGGCTTCGGTGCCATTCTGGGCCTGGCCATCATGTGGGGGGTCAAACGCGGGGTCTACTCCAACGAAGCAGGCCAGGGTACCGGTCCGCACGCCTCCTCCGCCGCTGCGGTAAGCCACCCGGCCAAGCAGGGCCTGGTGCAGGCGTTCTCCGTCTACATCGACACCCTGTTCGTCTGTTCCGCCACCGGCTTCATGCTGCTGATCACCGGCCTCTACAACGTGCAGGGGCCGGATGGCGCGGCACTCTATACCGGCATCGCCGGCGTGGCTGCGGGCCCGGGCTATGTGCAGACCGCCATGGAGAGCATGATGCCGGGCTTTGGCAGCATGTTCGTCGCCATCGCACTGTTCTTCTTCGCGTTCACCACCATCGTCGCCTACTACTACATCGCCGAGACCAACATAGCGTTCGTCAACCGCAAGATTAACCGCCCCTGGCTCACCTTCCTGTTGAAGCTTGGTCTGATGGCGGCCATCGTCTACGGTACCGTCAAGACCGCCGATCTGGCCTGGGGCATGGGTGACATCGGGGTCGGCCTGATGGCCTGGCTCAACATCATCGCCATCCTGCTGCTGCAAAAGACCGCCTTCACCTGTCTGAAAGACTACGAGGCCCAGCAGGCCCAGGGGCTGGATCCGGTGTTCCACCCGGAGAAGCTCGGCATCAAGAACGCCGACTACTGGGCTGGCCACCGCTCCGAAGACAACCTGGAGCAGGAGCAAAGCGGTCACGCCTTCGAACCGGATCAGGATCGCAAGATCTCCTGATAGTGCACCACTCACCCAACAAAAATGGCAGCCTCGGCTGCCATTTCTTTTGTTCATTCCTGTCTCTCAGAGCGCATTGCGGCGCGGCCCGAACGGCAGGCGCCAGCGAAACAGGCTGTTGAGGGTGGCACGCCACTGATTTGGGCGTCCCAGGATCTGCTTTTGCAACCGGGTCTCCTCTTTGAGCATTGCCTCGTCGCTGCGGGCCCAGGCCTGGTTGTAGAGCTGCTTGATCCCCGCCAGCGCGTCCGGCGACTTGGTGATGAGGGTCTTCGCGAACTCCCGCGCCTGGGCCAGCGGATCGTCGCAGACCCGGCTCACCAGCCCGAGGGACTTGGCCTCCGGCGCCGGCAGCTCGCGCCCGCTCATGGCCAGCTCCATGGCGGTATCCACCCCCATCAGGTTGCGCATGGTGACGCTGCCGCTCATGTCTGGGATGATGCCCCACTTGATCTCCATCACCGAGAAGCGGCAATCGGGGGTGCTGAACCTAAAGTCGGCGCCAAGGGCGATCTGCAACCCACCGCCAAAGCAGACCCCCTGGGTCACGGCGATCACCGGCACCGGCAGCTGATGCCAGCCATAGGCCACCCGCTGGGCCAGATTGGTGGCTTCGTCCGCCTCGCGTTTCAGGATCTCGAGCGCCGCCACCGGCTGCTTGAGCATGGATTTCACATCCAGCCCGGCGCAAAAGGCCCGCCCCTCCCCGTGCAGGATCACCGCCCGCAACCCCTTGTGCTGGCGCAGCTGCTCGAGTACTCCGTCGATGGCGCTGAACATGGCCCTGTCCAGCGCATTGAGCTTGTCGCCCCGCGCCAGCATCACCTCGGCGATGCCGTCCCGGATCTCGCATTTGACCCTTGGTTTTTCCATTTTCCCCTGTCCTCTCCTGAGCTCACACTGGTCATACCACCACGTTATCAGAGTGTTATCATCAGGTACAGCGGCCCATGGGATCGGCTGGCCGTGCGACTAAAGTCGGCTGGCCGGCAGCACGCCGCTTTGTCAGACTGATTTGACGCCACCGGCCAAGGATTGCCATGACCACCCTGTTCAACTTTGCCCGTCCGCCGTTTGAGTGCCTGAGCGAGCCTGAGCGCCAACAACTGGGGCAAGCCCTCTCCATCTGCTACTTTCGCGCCGGCCAGCCGGTGTTAAAGGCCGGCGACGCCCCGCCCGGCCTCTACCTCGTCATCAAGGGGGCGGTGGAGGAGTCGACCCCCCACCATCAGTTCGGCGACTACGGTGAGGGGGACATGTTCGACGTGCGCGCCCAGTTCGACGGCCACTGTCGCCACCAGTTCAACGCGCTGGAAGATCTGCTCTGCCAGCTGATCCCCCGCGATACCTTCCTGGCCTTGTGTGAAGGCAACGACGCCTTCGCCCGCTACTTCACCGCCAGCCTGGCACAGCGGCAGCAGCTGCAGGAGCAGCGCGCCCAGCTGGGTCAGAAGAATCTGGCGGAGTTCATCCTGACCCGCATCGAACCCGGCCATCTGCAGCCAGCGCTCATCGTCGACAACCGCCTGTCGCTCCTGGCCGCCACCGAGGCCATGGTGGCCAGAGGCACCGACTGCCTGCTCTACCCCGCCACGGACGGCAGCCTGAGCCTGGCAACCCGCAAGACCCTGCTGCACGCCCTGACCCTCAAGGGATTGCCGCTGACGGCGCCGCTGGCGGTGCTGACCCCCACCCCGCTGATCGGTCTGCCACTTGACAGCTATCTGTTCGATGCCCTGCTGCTGATGACCCGCCACCGCATCAAGCGGCTGGTTGTCTGGCAGGGGCAGGAGGTGGCGGGGATCCTGCACCTGACCCAGGTGCTCGGCCTCTTCTCCACCCACTCCCACGTGCTGACCCTGCGCATCGCCCGCGCCGACACCCTGCCAGCACTGGAAGCGGTGGCCCGTGAACAGCAGCAGCTGACCCGCTCCCTGTTCGCCCAGGGGATCCACACCGCCTTCTTGATGAAGCTCATCGCCACCATCAACGAGCAGCTGATCGCCAAGGCCTTCGCGCTGGTGATCCCGCCCGAAGTACAGGAGCGGGCCTGCCTGCTGATGCTGGGCTCGGAGGGGCGCGGCGAGCAGATCCTCAAAACCGATCAGGACAATGCCCTGATCCTGCCCGCCGACCTGTCCTGGCCCACCCAGCAGGCCGATCTGGCCGCCTTCAGCGAGCTGCTGGCCAGGCTCGGCTACCCGCCCTGCCCCGGCCGGGTGATGGTCAACAACCCCGCCTGGGTCAAACCCCTCGACGGCTGGCTGCAGGAGATCGAGCGGGCCTGCGTCGAAGCCAGGGAAGAGGATCTGCTCTGGCTGGCCACCCTGGCCGACGCCCACCCCATCGCCGGCGATCGAGCCCTCCTTCCCCCCGTTGCCCGCAAGTTGCGCGAGCAGCTGGCCGAGCGGGGAGATCTGCTGGCGGAGATGGTGCGACCGGCGGTCGCCTTTCACGCCCCCCTCACCCTGTTTGGCCGGCTGGAGCGGGCACCGGAGGGGTTGGATCTGAAACGTGGCGGCCTCTTCCCGCTGGTGCACGGCATCCGCATGCTGGCGCTGGAAGCCGCCATCCTGGAGACCTCCACCCTGGGGCGCATCGAGGCGCTGGTGGCGGCAGAGCGGCTCAGCGCCAGCTTTGGCGCCGATCTGGCGGAGGCGTTCAGGTTGTTCGTGCGGCTTAGGCTGCGCAGCCAGCTCAAGGAGGGGGAGAGCCGGGTGCAGGTCAATGACCTTAGCCATGGCGAGCGGGACCTGCTGCGCCAGGCGCTGCATCAGGTGAAGAAATTCCAGCAGTGGCTCACCTTGCACTTTCGTCTGAGGCAATAGCCGTGTTGAGCCGCCTGCGTCGTCACTGGCTTGGCCGCCGCTTTCACGCCTCGGCGTTCGCGCCGCTCTTTGCCGCCCCCCCGCCCGACGAGTGGGTGGCCCTCGACTTCGAGACCACCAGCCTGGATCCCGACCGGGCCGAGATCGTCGCCATCGGGGCGGTATGCATTCGGGGCAACCGGCTGCTGACCGGCGAAGCGCTCTCCCTGCGGGTGTTGCCACCCGGCAACCTCACCGCCGAGTCGGTGGTGATCCACGGTCTGCGCCATCAGGATCTGCAACAGGGCATGCCGCTGAAAGCCGCGCTGCATCAGCTGCTTGCCTTCATCGGCCCCCGTGAACTGGTGGGGTATCACATCGCCTATGATCTGCGCATCCTCAACCTGGCCTGCCGCAAGTTGTGGGGGTTGACCCTGGCGCAGCGAGGCATAGAAGTGAGCCGGCTCTATCACGATCACCTCTATCGCCGCTATCCTGAGGCCGTCATCGATCTTCATCTCGCGGCGATCTGCCGCCATCTGGCGCTTCCCCCCCTGCCCGCCCACGACGCCCTCAGCGACGCCATCACCGCGGCCCTCATCTTCTTGCGCCTCACCCGGGGCGGCCCACTGGCTTATCCCAAAGTCTAATTGTCCACAAATAACATTTGATTCACATTTTGATTACATGGGCAGCTTAGGCTACCCGGTAGGGAACCCCCTCATCCACCGCTGACACTCAACGTCATGGAGCACTGCAATGGAACAGCAACCGTATCTTCGGATCCAGCAAGATCCCAACTTCCAGGCGCTGGTCGCCAAGCGCCAGCGTTTTGCCTGGTCCCTCTCCATCCTGATGCTGGGGCTCTACCTGGCGTTCATCCTGCTCATCGCCTTTGCCCCCGGCTGGCTGGGCACCCCCTTGAGCGAAGGATCTTCCGTCACCCGCGGCATCCCGGTCGGAATAGGTCTCATCCTGTCCGCCTTCGTGCTGACCGGTGTCTACGTGTTTCGGGCCAACGGCGAGTTTGACGAACTGAACCAGAAGATCCTCAAGGGAGTGAAATCATGAAAGGCAAGTTTCTGCTGCTGCCGGCCCTGCTGGCATCGTTCCCCCTGCTGGCAGCCGATGCGCTGACCGGCGAAGTGCATCGCCAGCCCCTCAACATCCCGGCCATCATCATGTTCGTGGTCTTCGTGGCGGCGACCCTGTTCATCACCTACTGGGCCTCCAAGCGCAACCGCTCGGCCGCCGACTACTACGCCGCCGGCGGGCGCATCACCGGCTTCCAGAACGGTCTGGCCATCGCCGGTGACTACATGTCCGCCGCCTCCTTCCTCGGCATCTCGGCGCTGGTCTACACCTCTGGCTACGACGGTCTCATCTACTCCATCGGCTTTCTGGTGGGCTGGCCCATCATCCTGTTCCTGATCGCCGAACGGCTGCGCAACCTCGGCAAGTACACCTTTGCCGACGTAGCCTCCTATCGCCTCAAGCAGACCGAGGTGCGCACCCTCTCCGCCAGCGGCTCGCTGGTGGTGGTCGCCCTCTACCTGATCGCTCAGATGGTCGGTGCCGGCAAGCTCATCGAGCTGCTGTTCGGCCTGCAATACCACGTGGCCGTGGTGCTGGTCGGCATCCTGATGGTGCTCTACGTACTGTTTGGCGGCATGCTGGCCACCACCTGGGTGCAGATCATCAAGGCGGTGATGCTGCTCTCCGGTGCCAGCTTCATGGCCATCATGGTGATGAAGTCGGTCAACTTCGACATCGGCACCCTGTTCAGTGAAGCGGTCAAGGTGCACGAGAAGGGCATCGCCATCATGAGCCCGGGCGGCCTGGTCGCCGATCCCATCTCCGCCATCTCGCTGGGTCTCGCCCTGATGTTCGGTACCGCCGGCCTGCCCCACATCCTGATGCGCTTCTTCACCGTGAGTGACGCCAAGGAAGCGCGCAAGAGCGTGTTCTATGCCACCGGCTTTATCGGCTACTTCTACATCCTGACCTTCATCATCGGCTTTGGCGCCATCCTGTTGGTCAGCACCAACCCGGACTTCAAGGACGCCACCGGCGCCCTGCTGGGCGGCACCAACATGGCCGCCATCCACCTGGCCGATGCGGTGGGTGGCAGCCTGTTCCTGGGCTTCATCTCCGCCGTGGCGTTTGCCACCATCCTGGCGGTGGTGGCCGGGCTGACCCTGGCCGGTGCCTCTGCGGTCTCCCACGACCTCTACGCCAGCGTCATCAAGAAGGGCAAGGCCAACGAAGCCGACGAGCTGCGCGTCTCCAAGCTCACCACCATAGTGCTGGGTGTGGTGGCCATCGGGCTGGGGATCCTGTTCGAGAAGCAGAACATCGCCTTCATGGTGGGACTGGCCTTCTCCATCGCCGCCAGCTGCAACTTCCCGGTGCTGTTCCTCTCCATGTTCTGGTCACGCCTGACCACCCGCGGCGCCGTCTATGGCGGCTGGCTGGGGCTGGTGAGCGCAGTCAGCCTGATGATCCTGGGCCCGACCGTGTGGGTGAAGGTGCTGGGTCACGCCCAGGCCATCTTCCCCTACGAGTACCCCGCCCTCTTCTCAATGGGGCTGGCGTTTGTCGGGATCTGGTTCTTCTCGGTGACCGACAAGTCACAAAATGCCGCCGACGAGCACGCCAAGTTCTTCCCGCAGTTCGTCCGCTCCCAGACCGGGCTTGGCGCCGCCAGCGCCAGCTCCCACTGAGCCTTCCATTGACAGTTGCAAGCCGGCCTCAGGGCCGGCTTTTTTCATGCCTACAGGCTACGGTTAGCGCCCGTTGCAGTCCGATCGACGCGGCCATGGCCGCCAGGGTGCGCGACCGCACAGCACCACCATCCCAATCCCCCCTGCAATAGGTCTAGATCACAGTTCTTGCTAAAACTTTCGGGGGATCTGTGCCATAATGCGCGCCATTTGACAGATCAACCGGGACATTCCAGTGCTTTCAAGCAACAACATCACCATGCAGTTCGGCGCCAAGCCGCTGTTTGAGAACATCAGCGTCAAGTTTGGCGGCGGCAACCGCTACGGCCTCATCGGCGCCAACGGCTGTGGCAAGTCCACCTTCATGAAGATCCTCGGCGGCGATCTGGAGCCCACTGGCGGCAATGTGAGCCTGGACGTCAACGAGCGGATCGGTAAGCTGCGTCAGGATCAGTTCGCCTACGAAGAGATGCGCGTGCTGGACGTGGTCATGATGGGTCACACCGAGCTGTGGGCCGCCATCGCCGAGCGCGATGCCATCTACGCCAACCTGGAAGCGACCGACGACGACTACATGAAGGCCGCCGAGCTGGAAGGCCTGGTCGCCGAGTATGACGGCTACACCGCCGAAGCCCGTGCAGGCGAGCTGCTGCTGGGTGCCGGCATTCCCATCGAGCAGCACAACGGCCCGATGAGCGAAGTGGCGCCGGGCTGGAAACTGCGGGTGTTGCTGGCACAGGCGCTGTTCTCCAACCCCGATATCCTGCTGCTGGACGAACCGACCAACAACCTGGACATCAACACCATTCGCTGGCTGGAACAGGTGCTCAACGATCGCGAGAGCACCATGATCATCATCTCTCACGACCGTCACTTCCTGAACTCCGTCTGCACCCACATGGCGGATCTGGACTACGGCGAGCTGCGCGTCTACCCGGGCAACTACGACGAATACATGACCGCCGCTACCCAGGCCCGTGAACGCCTGCTGGCCGACAACGCCAAGAAGAAGGCCCAGATCGCCGATCTGCAATCCTTCGTCTCCCGTTTCAGCGCCAACGCCTCCAAGTCCAGCCAGGCCACCTCTCGCCTCAAGCAGATCGACAAGATCAAGATTGAGGAAGTGAAGGTTTCCAGCCGCCAGAACCCCTTCATCCGCTTCGAGCAGGAGAAGAAGCTCTACCGCAACATCATGGAGATCGAAGGCGTTTCCAAGGGTTATGGCGACGGTCCCCTGTTCAAGGGCCTCAACATGATGCTGGAAGTGGGCGAGAAGGTCGCCATTCTGGGTACCAACGGGATCGGTAAATCCACCCTGATCAAGACGCTCGTTGGGGCACTGGCACCGGATACCGGCACCATCAAGTGGTCCGAAAACGCCCAGATCGGCTACTACGCCCAGGATCACGCCGAGGACTTCGACACCGACCTCAACGTGTTCGACTGGATGGCCCAGTGGAAACAGGAGAACGAAGATGAGCAGGCCGTACGCTCCGTGCTGGGCCGTCTGCTGTTCTCCCAGGACGACATCAAGAAGCCGGTCAAGGTGCTCTCCGGTGGTGAACAGGGCCGCATGCTGTTCGGCAAGCTGATGATGCAGCGCCCCAACATCCTGATCATGGATGAACCGACCAACCACCTGGACATGGAATCTATCGAATCCTTGAACCTGGCGCTGGAGATGTACAAGGGCACCCTGATCTTCGTCTCCCACGACCGTGAGTTTGTCTCCTCCCTGGCGACCCGCATCCTGGAGCTGACCGAAAACGGCATCCGCGATTTCGGCGGTACCTACGAGGATTACCTGCGCACTCAGGGCGTGGTATAACCCCCCTGCCCGCATATCCCGTCAATGAAAACCGGCACCTGAGTGCCGGTTTTTTTATGCCTGTTGGCAAGGCTCCCTCTTGGGATGCAGACCAGAAGAGCCAAGGGTTTGGCTCCCGCTGCTTATCTTCGGCCAGGCAGCTTATTTCGGTCAGAAGGGGCAGCACATCCCGCCCCTTCTGCCGCGTGCAGATAAAAAAACGGCCCCATCAAGGGGCCGTTCTCATATCGACTGGAATTGGTTCGACTTATTCGACCGTGGCTTCCACGTCGGTGAAGTACTCAATCTTGGCAGACTTGCGCAGCTCGTCGATGAGAGACTTGTAGCTCACCTGAGCCTTGCCCTGACCCAGCTGGCCTTGCAGCAGCTTGGCCATGCCGGACGGCTCCTTGGCGACGGTCACCTTGTCCAGGGCCACCACCACGCGGTCGCCATTGGCTTCGGTCACCAACTCGACGCTCGGCTTGCCATCGACCGGATGAGGCATGCGGAAGGCCTGTGCCACCAGATTCTGATCCAGATCCTGGGCGAAACGGGCGACGCCATCGTGGTTCTCCACCTTCAGACCCAGTGCAGTCAGCTCAGGCTGGATGTTCTCACCGGCCTTGAGCTTGTCCAGCAGACCCTGCGCCTTGCCACGGGCCACTTCACTGGCCTTGTCGTGCTTGATGGCGGCAATCACCTGCTCTTTCACCTCCGCCAGCGGCTTGGCCGCTTTCGGCTGGTGACCGGTGATGTGCATCACCAGCGCCTTGCCGTCAGCCAGTTCGATCACGTCGGAGTTGGTGTTGTCATCGCGCAGCTGCTCGGAGAAGGCCGCAGAGAGCGCCTTGGGATCATTGAGCGGTGCCGGGGCATCAGCCTGGCTGAAGTAACCGGTGGACTGCACCTTGAGGCCCATGGTCTCGGCGGTCAAGTCCAGCGAGTCCGGGTTCTCGAAGCTGCTGTCGGCCATCTTCTGCTGCTCGGCAAAGAACAGCTCCTTGGCCTTGTCGCTCTGCAGACGGCTGATGGTCTCTGCCTTCACATCGGCAAACGGCTTGGTCTGGGCCGGTTCAACCCCCAGCAGCTTGATGACGTGGAAGCCGAACGGGCTCTTGACGACAGCGGAGAGATCGCCGGCCTTGGTCAGGGCAAAGGCCGCCTTCTCGAACGCCGGATCCATCACCCCTTTCTCGAACCAGTCCAGCTCGCCGCCCTTCTTGGCGGAGAAGGTATCGGAGGAGTCGGCCTTGGCCAGCGCGGCGAAGTCGTCGCCCGCCTTGGCTTTGGCCAGTACGGCCTCGGCCTTCTGCTCGGCGGCTTTCTCGTCCTTGCCAAACGGGATCAGGATGTGAGCCACGCGGCGACGCTCGGCACGCTGGAACAGATCCTGGTGCTGATCGTAGTAGTCCTGGGCATCCTGCTCGCTCACCTTGACGTCTTTGCCAAGGGTGGCGGCGTCCAGCAGCAGATAGTCGACCTTGACCTGCTCGTCGTTCATGAAGCGGTTGCTGTTGGCCTTGTAGTACTGCTCCACCTCTTCATCGGAGACTTTTACGTCACCCAGATAAGCGGAGGCGGCCAGGCGCACCAGACGCAGATCGCGAGTCTGGTTGTAGAGCTTGTCCAGTTGCTCGGCTTCACCCTTGAGCGCAAATTCGGTGCCCAGCAGGGCGCCCATCAGTTGCTGACGCACCATGTCCTGGCGCAGGGAGTCACGGAACATCTCGGGGGTCATGCCGGCACGGCGGATCAGCTGCAGGTAGCGATCGTTGTTGAACTTACCCTCTTCGGCAAACTCGGGCATGGCAACGATGGCCTGCTTGATCTGCTCATCGCTGACCCGCAGACCCAGTTCACGGGCCTTGCTGTCAAACAGGGCCTGATCGATCAGACGGTCCAGTACGCCGCGACGGAACTGTTTCATGTAATCGGGATTGGCGGCCAGCTGATTGAAGGACTCCCCCATTTGGGACTCCATGCGGGCGCGCTCGTTGCGGTAGGCATTTTCCAGTGCCGCGGCAGTGATATCCGTGCCGTTGACGGTGGCGGGGGCGGTACGGGCCGGACCGTTCAGATAGCTACCTACACCGGCCAAGGCAAAGGAGAGGATGATCAGGCCCAAGATAACCTTGGCCACCTTGCCCTGCGCCCCTTCGCGTAGTTTATCCAACATCATGTTTGTACTTATGCTCCCGAACTCGATGGGCGTAAATAATGAAAAGGCGCACCGATTGCGATGCGCCTTGGTCAATCAGTATGAGGGAGAGCCCTCTCACTTGTCTGGTCTGTGACCAAGGACGGTAGCCGATGTAGAATCAGCGCCCGGCTTAGTTGACCGCGTCTTTCAGGGCCTTACCGGCTTTGAAGGCAGGAACTTTACCAGCGGCGATTTCGATGGTCGCGCCAGTTTGCGGGTTACGGCCAGAACGGGCAGCACGTTCGCGCACGGCGAAAGTACCGAAACCAACCAGAGCAACCTGGTCACCCTCTTTCAGAGCTTCACCGACGGCGTCAATGAAAGCATCCAGCGCACGGCCAGCAGCGGCTTTGGAGATATCAGCACCGTCTGCAATCTTGTCAATCAGTTGAGATTTATTCACTCTTATATTCCCCTTTTATCGAACATCGCTGCGGCGCCGATTTCCCTGGCCACAACAAGTGGAGGTTTTATAGCAAGCCTCCTGATCAGTTGCAAGTGACAATCTGGCGCAAACCCGCGCCACATCACGCCTTGCGACTCATCATGAGTTCCCGATCGGTGGTCAAGGCTACTTCCGTTATCCGGAGCATGCAAGCCTTAACCACCGCCCGAATGCGCCAAATTTGCGGCGCATCAACATTTATACGACAGAAACGCGCTCAAACCCTTGCGGATTGTCCTGCAACGCCAGTTCCAGCACCTCATCAATCCAGCGAACCGGATGAATTTCAAGGTCTTGTTTGACGTTGTCCGGGATCTCCTCGAGGTCCCGCTCGTTCTCTTTCGGGATCAGCACACGCTTGATGCCACCACGATGAGCCGCCAGCAGCTTCTCTTTGAGACCGCCGATGGGCAGCACTTCGCCGCGCAAGGTGATTTCCCCCGTCATGGCCACATCAGCACGAACCGGATTACCGGTCAAGCTGGAGACTAGGGCGGTACACATGGCGATACCGGCGCTCGGACCATCTTTGGGGGTGGCCCCTTCCGGTACGTGCACGTGGATGTCGCGCTTCTCGTAGAAGTCCGCATTGATGCGCAGCTTCTCGGCACGGGCCCGCACCACCGTCATGGCCGCCTGGATGGACTCCTGCATCACGTCACCGAGGGAGCCTGTATAGGTGAGCTTGCCCTTGCCCGGCATGTTGGTGGTCTCGATGGTGAGCAGATCGCCCCCCACTTCGGTCCACGCCAGACCACAGACCTGACCCACCTGGTTCTGGTCGGTCGCCTTGCCGTAGTCGAAACGCTGTACCCCGAGGAACTCCTTGAGGTTGGCCTGATTGACCTGAACATGCTTGATGCTCTTGTCCAGCAGGATGCGCTTGACCGCTTTGCGACAAATCTTGGAGATCTCGCGCTCCAGGCTACGCACCCCCGCCTCGCGGGTGTAGTAGCGGATCACCCCGACCAGGGCGGAATCCTCGATGGTGATCTCGGACTCTTTCAGGCCGTTGCGCTGGATCTGCTTGGAGACCAGATGCTGCTTGGCGATGTTGAGCTTCTCGTCTTCGGTGTAACCGGACAGCCGGATCACTTCCATCCGGTCCAGCAGCGGCCCCGGAATGTTCATGGAGTTGGAGGTGGCCACGAACATCACGTCCGACAGGTCATAATCCACTTCCAGATAGTGATCGTTGAAGCTGTTGTTCTGCTCGGGATCCAGCACTTCCAGCAGGGCGGAGGCGGGATCGCCGCGCATGTCCGAGCTCATCTTGTCGATCTCGTCGAGCAGGAACAGCGGGTTCTTCACGCCGACTTTAGCCATCTTCTGGATGAGCTTGCCGGGCATTGAGCCGATGTAGGTACGACGGTGACCGCGGATCTCCGCCTCGTCACGCACGCCGCCCAGTGCCATGCGCACATATTTGCGACCGGTGGCCTTGGCGATGGACTGACCAAGCGAGGTCTTGCCCACACCGGGAGGCCCAACCAGACAAAGGATGGGGCCCTTGAGCTTGTTGACCCGCGCCTGCACCGCCAGATACTCGAGGATGCGATCCTTGACCTTCTCCAGGCCATAGTGATCGGCATCCAGCACCTCTTGCGCCTTGCCCAGGTCTTTCTTGACCTTGGAGCGCGCCTTCCACGGCACCTGCACCATCCAGTCGACGTAGCTGCGCACCACGGTGGCTTCCGCCGACATGGGGGACATCATCTTCAGCTTGGCAAGCTCGGCCTGCGCCTTCTCGCGCGCATCTTCCGGCATGCCGGCCTCTTCAATCTTGCGATTGAGGGCCTCGAACTCATCCGGACTGTCTTCCAGCTCACCCAGCTCTTTCTGGATGGCCTTCATCTGCTCGTTGAGATAGTACTCGCGCTGGCTCTTCTCCATCTGCTTCTTGACCCGGGAGCGGATGCGCTTCTCGACCTGCAGCAGGTCGATCTCCGACTCCATCATGGCCATCAGAAACTCGATGCGCTCGGACACAGAGGCGATTTCCAGTACCTTCTGCTTGTCTTCGAGCTTGAGCGGCATGTGGGCAGCCATGGTATCGGCTAGGCGCGCCGCATCGTCGATCGCCGAAATCGAGGTGAGCACCTCGGGCGGGATCTTCTTGTTGAGCTTGATGTAACCTTCAAACTGACCGATGGCAGAACGTACCAGCACGTCCTGGTCCTTCTCGTCGATCGCCTTGGAGGCGATGTACTGCGCCTCGCCAACGAAGAAGTCCCGGTCGTCGATCATCCGCTCAAGACGGGCACGCTGGCCCCCTTCCACCAGCACCTTGACGGTGCCGTCGGGCAGCTTGAGCATCTGCAGAATATTGGCCACTGTCCCGACGGAGAAGATCTCCTCCACCGTCGGCTCATCGGTTGACGCATCCTTCTGGGCCACCAGCAGAACTTTCTTGTCCTGCTCCATGGCCGCTTCCAGACAGCGAATGGATTTTTCCCGCCCCACAAAGAGTGGAATGACCATGTGGGGATAAACCACCACGTCACGAAGAGGCAGGACGGGAATCTCGATGCGTTCTGAACGCTCTAGGTTCATATATGTCCTCTCGGCTTGTTATACCGTTGGCAAAGCGCTTGGCTGAGTATATGGGGGCGCTTAGATGAGATTCAATCGCCGAAACCGCAAAAAGCATGAAAGGGGCAAAAAGCCCCTTTCATTTGATTAAAAATCAGACATTTACTCTGATGCGGCGGCCTGGGTCTCGGGATTTTCGTAGATCATCAAGGGCGCGGAGTCCCCCTTGATCACGGTCTCGTCGATCACCACCTTGCTGACACCGTCCAGCGACGGCAGGTCATACATGGTATCCAGCAGCACGGCTTCCACGATGGAACGCAGGCCACGAGCGCCGGTTTTGCGCTCCATCGCCTTGCGGGCAATGGCGTTCAAGGCGTCGTCACGGAACTCCAGCTCCACCCCTTCCAGATCGAACAGCGCGGCATACTGCTTGGTCAGCGCGTTCTTCGGCTCTTTCAGGATCTGAATGAGGGCAGCCTCGTCCAGCTCGGTCAGGGTCGCGACCACCGGCAGACGACCGATGAACTCGGGGATCAGACCGTATTTGATCAGATCTTCCGGCTCCACCTTGGCAAAGCTCTCGCTCAGGGTCGCCTTGGCGCTCTTGGACTTGACCTCGGCACCAAAGCCGATGCCGGTGCCCTTGACGGAGCGCTGCTCGATCACCTTGTCCAGACCGGCGAAGGCGCCACCGCAGATGAACAGGATCTTGGAGGTATCGACCTGCAAGAACTCCTGCTGCGGGTGCTTGCGACCACCTTGCGGCGGCACGGAAGCGATGGTCCCTTCGATCAGCTTGAGCAGGGCCTGCTGCACCCCTTCCCCGGAGACGTCGCGGGTGATGGAGGGGTTGTCCGACTTGCGGGAGATCTTGTCGATCTCGTCGATGTAGACGATGCCACGCTGGGCCTTCTCCACGTCGTAGTCGCACTTTTGCAGCAACTTCTGGATGATGTTCTCCACGTCCTCACCCACGTAACCGGCTTCGGTCAATGTGGTGGCGTCGGCCATGGTGAACGGCACGTCCAGCAGACGGGCCAGGGTTTCGGCCAGCAGGGTCTTGCCGCTGCCGGTCGGACCGATCAGCAGGATGTTGGATTTGCCCAGCTCCACACCACCAGACTCGCTGCCGCTGCGCAGCCGCTTGTAGTGGTTGTAGACGGCTACCGCCAACACCTTCTTGGCGTACTCCTGCCCGATCACATAGTCATCCAGATGAGCGCGGATTTCATGAGGGGTCGGCAGCTCGCTACCATCGCGCTTGGGCGAGATCTCACGGATCTCCTCGCGGATGATGTCGTTGCACAGCTCGACGCACTCATCACATATGTAGACGGAAGGGCCAGCGATCAGCTTGCGCACTTCATGCTGGCTTTTGCCGCAAAAAGAGCAGTAGAGCAGCTTATCACCCTCACCCTTGCGTTTTTCTGTCATTCAGCAACCTCGTTTTATCAATAGAGGATGGATTGTCCTGTTGAGTTTACAACAGTCCGGAACACCCTGCCCATGCCTGATCTGCCGATTGAGGGCATCACCAAATCAGATGATGTCCTCAATGATGGTACGGGCTAGCTCGTGGCTCAGCCGCGGCGGCTCAGGACACCATCAACCAGACCATAGGCCACGGCCTGCTCGGCGGACATGAAGTTGTCACGGTCGGTGTCACGCTCGATGGTTGCCATGTCCTGTCCGGTATGGAAGGCAAGACGCTCGTTCAGGGTATTCTTGATCTTCAGGATCTCCTGGGCGTGGATCTGGATGTCAGATGCCTGGCCCTGGAAACCGCCAAGCGGCTGGTGGATCATCACGCGGGCATTGGGCAGGCAGAAACGCTTGCCCTTGGCACCACCGGCCAGCAGGAAGGCGCCCATGGAGCAGGCCTGCCCCATGCACACAGTGCTGACGTCCGGCTTGATGAACTGCATGGTGTCATAAATGGACATGCCGGCCGTGACGGCCCCACCCGGAGAGTTGATGTAGATGCTGATGTCCTGATCCGGATTTTCGGACTCCAGGAACAGCAGCTGAGCCACCACCAGATTCGCCATGTGATCTTCGACCTGACCGGTCAGGAAGATCACCCGCTCCTTCAGCAGACGAGAATAGATGTCGTAGGAACGCTCCCCTTTCGCGGTTTGCTCTACCACCATCGGGATGAGCGCATTGCGTGGGGATTCAGTCACATCGTTATAGTTCTTGTACATAAGGCATTGTCCCTAAAATAAAATGGCCCGAGTGGAGATCACACGAGCCATTATACTTAACAGTCTTGACCTTAAGTCAAATGTTCTTAGGCAGCGGCACCGGACTTGTTGATCACTTCGTCAAATGCAACTTCTTTCTCGGTCACCTGGGCCTTGGAGAGGATCAGGTCGATGGCTTGATCTTCTACCGCCAGGTTGCGAACGCCGTTCAGCATCTGCTCGTTCTTCTGGTAGTACTCGATCACTTCCTTCGGATCTTCGTAGGCAGTGGCCATGGATTCGATGATGCTGTTGACGCGGGCGTCGTCAGCCTTGATCTCGTTGGTACGGATCACGTCGCCCAGCAGCAGACCTACGCGTACGCGACGCTCGGCCTGGGCCTGGAACAGCTCGGCCGGCAGTTCAGGTGCGTTGCCGCCCTGGAAGCCGCCGAAACGCTGCAGAGCCTGCTGACGCAGGGCATCGATTTCCTGAGCAACAGCAGCCTTCGGCAGATCGATCTGGTTGGCTTCAACCAGGCCGTTCAGCACCTGCTCTTTCACGCTGTTTTTCAGGGCTTGAGCCAGTTCGCGCTCCATGTTCTTGTGCACTTCGGCTTTCAGCTCTTCAACGCTGCCGCTCTCGATGCCGAAACGCTTGACGAACTCTTCGGTCAGCTCGGGCAGGATCTGCTCTTCCACCTTGTTCAGCTTGGAAGCGAACTTGGCAGCTTTGCCTTTCAGGTTTTCAGCGTGGTAGTCAGCCGGGAAGGTCACGTCGATGGTGAACTCGTCGCCTGCTTTCTTGCCCATGATGGCGTCTTCGAAGCCAGGGATCATGCGGCCGGCGCCCAGCACCAGGTTGAAGCCTTCGGCCTTGCCGCCGTCGAACTCTTCACCGTCGATGGAACCGACGAAGTCCATGGTCACACGCATGCCATCGGCAGCGGCGGCGTCCACGTCACTCCAGGTAGCGTGCTGCTTGCGCAGGGTGTCGATCATGTTGGCCAGATCTTCATCCTTCACGGTAGCAACCGGCTTCTCGACCTTGATGGTCTCCAGACCGGCAACTTCGAACTCCGGATACACTTCGAAAGTGGCGGTGAATTCGAAATCCTGACCCTCTTTGATCTCTTTCGGATCCATGGTCGGGGCACCGGCCGGGCTCAGTTTATTGTCGATGATGGCCTTGATGAAGTTGCTCTGCATCATTTCGTCAGCAACGCGAGCATGAGCCATGGCGCCGAACATTTTCTTGATGATGGCAACCGGAGCCTTGCCAGGACGGAAACCGTCGATGCGACGGGTTTTGGCCAGGCCGTTCAATTCTTTGCGCACGGCGGCGTCAACGGTAGCGGCCGGTACGGTGATGGTAAGACGGCGTTCCAGACCCTGGGTTGTCTCTACAGAAACTTGCATTCTTCTACCTCGTTCAACTCAGCACTGCGTGCTGACCCTTTATTGCCCCTGGGCAAAGCCCGGAGTCTTCCTGTTTATAAAGACAACGACTGTCTTTGTGATGAGAAAATATGACGCGACATTATAGCGGCGCACTTTGATCGAGTCGAGCCACACGTCCCCAAACCGGGCTGGCAATGGCACAATTCGCGCAAAACTGCCCCTTATATGGGGAAAACCGAGCCCGACTTCAAGGATGCAGACTGCAAGAATTTGCACTTGCTCACCTTTTTTCGTGCAAGAGCCTACTTTTTCATCTCATCAGCCGGCAGACCGGCCGCGGCGTGCAGGCTGCGACCCAAATTGTCCGCCCCGCCCCTTCAACCATTGCGTCCATGACCATCGCTCGTTATGGTGGCAGCCATCTTGATAAGTCTGGAGTCACCGACATGGCCTTTTTCCGCTTCTTGTTCAATCTGCTCTGGTTCGTACTGGGAGGCGTCTTCATGGGGCTGGCCTGGTGGCTGGCCGGACTGCTCTGTTTCATCTCCCTCATCGGCATCCCCTGGGGACGCGCCTGCTTCGTCATCGGCACCTTCACCTTCTTCCCGTTCGGCAAGCAGGCAGTCAACCGCAAGACCATGACGGGGCTGAGCGACATGGGCACCGGCACCATGGGGCTGATTGGCAACATCATCTGGTTCGTGCTGATCGGGATCTGGCTGGCCATCGGCCACATCGCCTCGGCGCTGGCCTGCTTCGTCACCATCATCGGCATCCCGTTCGGCATTCAGCACCTCAAGCTGGCGCTCATCAGCCTGGCCCCCATCGGCCAGATGATCGTCACCAATCAGGAAGCCGAATCCGGTCGCTATATTCGTTAAGGGCGATGCCGCCGACCGCAAAAAAGGGCAGACTAGGGTCTGCCCTTTTTCATTGCCATCTTGAGGTACCCCATGCTGCCCAGCCACTTTTTCGCCAATCTCGCCCGCATGAAACTCATCTACCGCTGGCCGCTGATGCGCAACATCCAGCCCGAGAACATCGCCGAGCACAGCCTGCAGGTGGCCATGGTGGCCCACGCCCTCGGCCTCATCAAAAACCGGCTCTTTGGCGGCAGTGTGGATGCCGATCGCGCCGCCGTGATGGCCCTTTATCACGACAGCAGCGAGGTGCTGACCGGCGATCTGCCCACCCCGGTCAAGTACTTCAATCCCGAGATTGCCCGCGAATACAAGAAGATTGAGCTGGCGGCCGAGCAGCGCCTGCTCGGCATGTTGCCGCCTGAGCTGGTGGAGGATTTTCGCCCGCTGCTGGACTCAGGTGCCCAGGACGGCGAGCTGGCCAGGCTGGTGAAGGATGCCGACACTCTCTGCGCCTATACCAAGTGCCTGGAGGAGATCAACGCCGGCAACCGGGAGTTCGAGCCGGCGCGCAAGCGCCTCGAGCAGATGCTGGCCGCCCGGATGAGCGACGAGATGCGCTACTTCATCGACATCTTCGTGGCGAGCTTCTCCCTGCCACTCGATGAACTCAACGCCCATTAAACCAGCAAGCTCCCCTCAAAACAGAAAGACCCGCCGGTTTGCGCCGGCGGGTCTTTCGTTTTTCTCAGCAGACAAGATGCCGCGTATCAGTGCCCCAGCTCGCGGGACGGCACCAGCCCGCTCGCCCGCCAGGCGGGGTAAAGGGTCGCCACCAGGCTCATCAGGATGGCGGCGCCGGTCACGATGAGCAAGTCCTGCATGTGCAGCTCGGTCGGCAGAAAGTCGATGAAGTAGATGTCCGGATTGAGGAAACGGTGGCCGATCACCCCTTCGATGGCGCTCAGGATCTGGGTCAGCTTGCTGGAGAGCAGGCCACCCAGCAGGGCGCCGAGCAAGGCGCCCGCCACCCCGTTCACCATCCCCTGAATGACGAAGGTGAGCCGGATCTGGCCCGGGCTCGCCCCCATGGTCTTCAAGATGGCGATCTCGCTGCGCTTCTCGTTCACCGCCATCACCAGGGTGGAGACGATGTTGAAACAGGCCACCGCCACCACCATCAGCATCACCACGTACATCACGGTGCGCACCATCTGGATGTCCTGATAGAGATAGCCCTGGCGGCTCATCCAGCTGCTGATGTAAACGTAGTGCGGAAACTTCTGGGCGGCCGCCACAGTGATGGACTGCGCCTTGAGCACGTCGTTCACCTTGAGGCTGAAGCCCTCTACCGCGCTACCCATGCCGGTGATGGCCTGGGCATCGGCCAGATGCATGAAGCCGAGCACCCCATCGAGCTGGCCACCGATCTCGAGCAGCCCCACCACCTTGAGAGTCTCCCGCTTCGGGTTCTTGATGCCGGTGGCATCGCCCCCCTGAGGCAGCAGCAGGGTGACCGTGTCCCCTATCTTGACCCCCAGCTTGTCGGCGATGGTCTTGCCGAGGATGAGGCCGTGCTCGCCGGCTTGCAGTTCGCGCAGGCCGCGCCCCGTCATGTAGTTGCCCGCATCGGAGAGATTGGCCTCGAGCTCCGGCAGCACGGCGCGCACCTGCAGCCCCTTGAGGGCGCTGCCGTGCTCCAGCAGGCCGTCGAGCCGGATCACCGGGGCGGCAGCCTCCACCCCGGGCTGTGCCAGCAGGTAATCCCGCAGTTTGGGCCAGTTGGGGAGCGGCGCCTCCATCCCCATCAGCTCGCCGTGGGGCACCACGGAGAGCACCCGGTTTTTGAGCTCCCGCTCAAAGCCGTTCATGGCGGAGAGCCCCAGGATCAACGCCATCACCCCGAGGGCAATGCCGATGAGGGAGGAGGCGGAGATAAAGGCGATGAAGCCGTTGCGACGGCGGGAGCGGCTGTAACGCAGGCCCAGAAACAGGGGCAGCGGTTTGAACATCAGGCGACCTCCGCCATCACGCCGCTCACCAGGGTCACCCGGCGATGGAGCTTGGCTGCCAGGCTCAAGTCGTGGGTCACCACCACGAACGCGGTGCCGAGCTCGCGGTTGAGCTCGCAGAGCAGCTCATAGACGGCGGTGGCGCTGGCGTGATCCAGGTTGCCGGTGGGCTCGTCCGCCAGCACCAGGCTGGGTTCGTTGACCAGGGCACGGGCGATGGCCACCCGCTGGCGCTCACCACCGGAGAGCTCGGATGGTCTGTGGTTGAGACGATGGGAGAGCCCTACCCGCCCCAGCATCTTGCTCGCCTTCTCGGTGGCGCTCGTCACCGACTCGCCGGCGATCAGCAGCGGCATGGCAGCATTTTCCAGCGCACTGAATTCGGAGAGCAGGTGGTGGAACTGGTAGACAAACCCCAGCTCCTGGTTGCGAAACTTCGCCTGGGTGCGGCTGTCCCAGCGGTGGATATCCTGCCCCTTGAACAGCACGGCGCCGCTGGAGGGGTTGTCGAGCGCCCCCATCAGGTGCAGCAGGGTGGTCTTGCCGGAGCCCGAGCTGCCCACCACCGCCAGCATCTCGCCGGGCGCCACACTAAGATCGATGCCCTTGAGTACCTGGGTCTCCAGATCGCCCTCTTTGTAGACATGATTGAGGGCCTGACAGCGCAGCAGCGGCTCGCAGGAGACGGATTGATTCATAAAGGGGGCTCCACTTGCACCAGTAACAACAGAAGATGAATTATTCATAGCGCAGCGCCTCCGCCGGTTTGACCCGGGCCGCGCGGGCCGCCGGGTAGAGGGTGGCGCTGAAGCTGAGCAGCACGGCGCCCAGCAAAATGGTCACGACCTGGGCGGGTTCGACGATGACCGGCAGACCCGAGCCGCCGGCCGTCATGTAGAGGTTGAGCCCCACCGCATTGAGCAGGGGGTTGAGCCCCATGGAGAGTGCCAGCCCCGCCAGCCCCCCGAACAGGGCGCCGATGACGCCGCTGGAGGCCCCCAGCACCATGAAGATCTTGACGATGCCAGACTCGCTCATGCCCATGGTGCGCAGGATGGCTACCTCCCCTTCCTTGTCGGTCACCACCATCACCAGGGCGGAGAGGATGTTGAAGGTGGCGACCGCGATGATCAGCACCAGCATCAGCCCCATCATCCGCTTCTCCATGGCCACCGCCTGGAACAGCTCGCCGCGCTCGCGGCGCCAGTCCTGCCACTCCAGTCCGTCCGGCAGCGCCGTCTTCACCACCTCGTCGGCAGAGAAGGGATCATCCAGCCAGAGGCGAATGCCGCCTACCTTGTCCGCAGGCAGGCGCAGCAGACGCTGGGCATCTCCCAGCGCAATCAGGGCAACCTGGCTGTCCACGTCGGCGCCGACCCCGAAGATACCGGAGACGGTGAAGAGGCGCTGGGCCGGCACCCGGCCAAACGGGGTGAAGCGGGTGCCTTCGGTCAGGATCAGACGGACCTGGTCGCCCATGGAGACCTTGAGACGATTGGCCACCCCCTGCCCCAGCACTATGTGGTATTCACCGGCTTGCAGGCTGTCCAGACGCCCCATCTGCATCTGGGCGTGCAGGATGTCATCCTTGGGCCACTGGGCGGGATCGATCCCCTGCACGCTCACGCCGGTGAGCTGACCGGGGCTTTGCAACATGCCTTCGCTGTCTAGCATGGGAGCATGGGCGATCACGTGGGGCAACCTGGCCAAGTCCGGCAGCCCCTGCGGCGCGGCGTCGATGCGCCCCGCCGGGCTGGTCACCACCACATGGGGGATCACCCCGAGGATGCGCCCCTTGAGCTGCCCTTCAAAACCGTTCATCACCGAGATGACCACCATCAGGGCCGCGACCCCGATGGCAATGCCGAAAGTGGAAAACAGGGAGATAAATGACACGAAGCGATTGCTGCGTCGCGAGCCTGCGTAACGCAGGCCGATGGCCAGCGACAGTGGCTGAAAAAGTCCAGTCTTCAAGGATATCTACGTTGCCAACAAAATAAGATACCGGATAATAAAGGGAAACCGTCTATGACAACAAGGGATAGCCTCCATGCAGGAACAGTTCTTCAGTGTCACCCATGCCACGCCGGTCAATGTGATCCCCATGCCCGGCGATTTTCACCTGCCCTCGCTGGAGGCTCTGGAAGCCGAGCTGCCCGAACCCTTTCGCATCGCCTCCTCCATCACCTCCATCGACATGGTGACCAGTCGCCTGCTCCGCAACCAGAGTGAGTCGATGCACGATCTGGTGGAGATCATCAACCAGCAGTCGCGCAAGATCGACATGATCATGGGCTATGTGCTGTCGGTGCAGGATCACCCGGAGCACCGCTTCCACACCCTGCGCTTTGGCGCCGGCCAGCTCACCTATCTGCACCCGCGCCAGGGCCACGGCGAGGCACCGCACCTGCACCAGATAGTGCGGCTCAAGATCTTTCTGCGCGAAGAGGCCTCCGCCATTTACTGCTACGGCCAGGTCAAGCAGCTGGAACCGAGCGAGCACGGCACCCAGGTGGTGCTCGACTATGTGCGGATCCGCGAGGATGACCGCGAACTGCTGGTACGCGCCAGCCTGCATATCCAGTCCAAACAACTCAAACTTCGTGCGCAAGACCGTCAACGTTAAAAGAATCGAATGATGCCAATGAAGCTCCCCGCCTTGCCCGCCAAGGCGGGCCAAAAGTTAACGCTCGGCCAGCTGACAGGCAGCAGCCTCTCGCTGATGGCCGCCCGCCTCACCGAGGAGGCTCATCGCCCCGTCCTGCTGGTGACCGCCGATACCCCGAGTGCCCTGCGCCTCGAACAGGAACTGCAGTACCTCTTGGCCGACAAGGGCTGCCCGGTGCTGCTGTTCCCGGATTGGGAGACCCTGCCCTACGACACCTTCTCCCCCCATCAGGACATCATCTCCCAGCGGCTCGAGACCCTCTACAAGCTGCCGCAGATGAGCAGCGGCGTGTTGATCGTGCCCATCTCCACCCTGATGCTGCGCACGGCGCCCCGGGTCTATCTCGACAAATACAGCCTGATGGTGAAGAGCGCTCAGCGCCTCAACCTGCAGCAGCTGCGCGCGCGTCTCGCCGAGGCGGGCTATGTGGCGGTAGAACAGGTGCTGGAGCACGGCGAATTTGCCGCCCGCGGCTCCCTGCTCGATCTCTTCCCCATGGGCAGCAGCAGCCCCTATCGCATCGATTTTTTCGACGACGAGGTGGACTCCATCCGCCCGTTCGACCCCGAGACCCAGCGCTCCAGCGAGTCGGTCAAGAGCGTCAGCCTGTTGCCGGCCCGGGAGTTTCCCACCGATGAAGCGGCCATCGAGCTGTTTCGCGGCCAGTATCGCGAACAGTTCGAGATCTCCCGCGCCGAGGGCTCCATCTATCAGGAGGTGAGCAAGGGACGCTGGCCGGCGGGCATCGAGTACTATCTGCCGCTCTTCTTCCAGCAGACCGCCAGCCTGTTTGATCACCTGCCGGAGAACACCCTGCTGCTGACCGTGGGGGAGATCTACCCCGCCGCCCAGCGCTTCTGGAACGACATCGGCCAGCGCTACGAAGACAGGCGCTGGGACAATACCCGTCCCCTGCTGCCGCCCCAGCAGATCTACCTGCCGGTGGAGCAGCTGTTTGCCGCTCTGGGTCAGTACGCGGCCGTACGGCTGCAGGAGGCCCCCACCGCCGGTGATGCAGGCCAGCACGACCTGCCCCTCTCGGCGCTACCGGATCTTCAGCTCGATCACAGCAAGGAGCAGCCGCTGCTGGCCCTCAGCCAGTTCCTGCAAGGTTTTACCGGCCGCACCCTGTTTGCGGTGGAGTCCGAGGGGCGGCGCGAGGTGCTGGGGGATCTGCTCGCGCGCATCGCGCTGCAACCCAAGGAGTTCGCCTCACTCGATGCCTTCATCAGCAGCAAGGCCCGCCATGGCCTGCTGGTGGCACCGCTCGAACGCGGTTTCTTGCTGCGAGAGCCGGGGCAAGAGGAGCTGGCGCTCATCACCGAGACCGAACTGCTGGGCGGCAAGATCCGCAGCAAACGGCAACGGGAGAAGAGCAAGAACCTGAGCTCCGATGCAGTGATCCGAAACCTTGGCGAGCTGACCCAGGGTCAGCCGGTGGTGCATCTGGATCACGGGGTCGGTCGCTATCTGGGGTTGGAAACCATAGACGCCGGCGGCCTGCCCACCGAGTTTCTGACCCTGGAGTACGCCGGTGGCGACAAGCTGTTCGTGCCGGTCACCAGCTTGCACCTCATCAGCCGCTATACAGGATCCGACAACCCGCCCAGCCACAAGCTCGGCGGCGAGGCTTGGGTCAAGGCGCGGCGCAAGGCGGCCGAGAAGGTGCGCGACGTGGCGGCCGAGCTGCTCGATGTCTACGCCCACCGCGCGGCCCGCGCCGGCTTTGCCTTCAAGCACGACCGCGAGGCCTATCGCCAGTTTGCCGCTGGCTTCCCGTTCGAGGAGACCGAGGATCAGCTCAACGCCATCAATGCGGTGCTCGGCGACATGTGCCAGGCCAAGAGCATGGACCGGCTGGTGTGCGGCGACGTGGGCTTTGGCAAGACCGAGGTGGCGATGCGGGCGGCGTTTGTGGCTGTGCACGGCAGCAAGCAGGTGGCCGTGCTGGTGCCCACCACCCTGCTCGCCCAGCAGCACTACGACAACTTCCGCGACCGCTTCGCCAACTGGCCGGTGCGGGTGGAGGTGCTGAGCCGCTTCCGTTCCGCCAAGGAGCAGAGCGCGGTGATGAAGGAGATGGCCGAGGGCAAGGTGGACATCATCATCGGCACCCACAAGCTGCTGGGCGCCGAGCTCACCTTCAAGGATCTCGGCCTGCTCATCGTCGACGAGGAGCATCGCTTCGGGGTGCGCCAGAAGGAGAAGATCAAGGCGCTGCGCGCCGACGTGGATATCCTCACCCTCACCGCGACCCCCATTCCGCGTACCCTCAACATGGCGATGTCGGGCATGCGGGATCTCTCCATCATCGCCACCCCGCCCGCCAAGCGCCTGGCCATCAAGACCTTCGTGCGCCAGCATGAGCCGGCAGTGGTGCGCGAGGCTGTGCTGCGGGAATTGAAGCGCGGCGGCCAGGTCTACTACCTGCACAACGACGTGGAGAGCATCGAGAAGTGTGCGGCGGATCTTGCCGAGCTGGTGCCGGAGGCGCGCATCGGCATCGCCCACGGCCAGATGCGCGAACGGGAGCTCGAGCGGGTGATGTCGGACTTCTACCACCAGCGCTTCAACCTGCTGGTCTGCACCACCATCATCGAGACCGGCATCGACGTGCCGAGCGCCAACACCATCATCATGGACCGGGCGGATCATCTGGGCCTGGCCCAGCTGCACCAGCTGCGGGGCCGGGTCGGCCGCTCCCACCACCAGGCCTATGCCTATCTGCTCACCCCCCATCCCAAGCTGATGACCAAGGACGCGGCCAAGCGGCTGGAGGCCATCGCGTCGCTCGAAGATCTCGGTGCCGGCTTTGCGCTGGCCACCCACGATCTGGAGATCCGCGGCGCCGGCGAGCTGCTGGGCGACGATCAAAGCGGCCAGATCGAATCGGTCGGCTTCACCCTCTACATGGAGATGCTGGAGCAGGCGGTGGAGGCGCTCAAACATGGCAAGGAGCCGTCGCTCGAACAGCTGATGAGCCAGCACACCGAGGTGGAGCTGCGCCTGCCTGCGCTGCTGCCGGACGACTACATCCCGGACGTCAACATGCGGCTCTCCATGTACAAGCGGATCGCCAGCGCGGCGGACGAGCAGGAGCTGCGCGAACTCAAGGTGGAGCTCATCGACCGCTTCGGCCTGCTGCCGGAACCAACCAAAACCTTGATGGAGCTGGCCGCCTTCCGCCAGCGCGCCACTGCCCTTGGCATTCGCCGGGTGGAGATGAGCGAGCGCGGCGGTTACTTGGACTTCACCCAGGAGACCCGCGTCAACCCGGCCTATCTGGTCAAGCTGCTCTCCGAGCAACCGCGCATCTACAAGATGGACGGGCCGACCCGGCTGCGCTTCCAGGTGCCGACCCAGGAGCGGGCCATGCGCCTCAAGCTGGTGGACGGTCTGCTGGCGGATCTCGCCAGCCACGCCAGCCCCTGAGGGGGCGATGATGGAGCGGCCAGCCGCTCGCCCAAATAAAACGGGAGCCACTATGGCTCCCGTTTTTTATCCCGTGACGCTGGCCGTCAAGACTGCTCGGCCGGGTTCTCGTGGGCGGAGAACTCCCGCATGAAGGCCTCGGCCCGCTCCACCATCTTGGTGGAGCCCACGAAATAGGGGGTGCGCTGGTGCAGCGCGGTGGGCTGGATATCCATGATGCGGTTGAAGCCGTCGGAGGCTCTGCCACCCGCCTGCTCCACCAGAAACGCCATGGGGTTGCACTCATAGAGCAGACGCAGCTTGCCATTCGGGGAGTTGGTGCCGGACGGATAGATGTAGATGCCACCCTTGAGCAGGTTGCGGTGAAAATCGGAGACCAGGGAACCGATATAGCGAGAGGTGTAAGGGCGGTGGGTCGCCTCGTCCCGCTCCTGGCAATATTTGAGGTACTTCTTCACCCCGTCCGGGAACTTGATGTAGTTGCCCTCGTTGATGGAGTAGATCTTGCCCTCTTCCGGAATACGGATGTTCTCGTGGGAGAGGCAGAAGCAGCCGATGGAGGGGTCGTAGGTAAAGCCGTTGACGCCAAAACCGGTGGTGTAGACCAGCATGGTGGAGGAGCCATAGACCACGTAACCGGCGGCGACCTGGCGGTTGCCCGGCTGCAGGAAGTCTTCCAGGGTGACGCCGGCACCCGGCTTGCTGACCCGGCGATAGATAGAGAAGATGGTCCCGACGGAGACGTTGACGTCGATGTTGGAGGAGCCGTCGAGGGGATCTATCAGCACCACGTACTTGGAGTGGCGGGAGAGCTCGGAATCGAAGGAGACGAAATCCTCCTCCTCTTCGGAGGCCATGCCACACACCTCGCCACGGGCTTCGAGCGCCGCCTTGAAGCGCTCGTTGGCGTAGACGTCCAGCTTCTGCTGCACCTCGCCCTGCACGTTTTCAGCACCCATGGAGCCGATGATGTCCGCCAGCCCCGCCTTGTTGATCTCCCGGTTCACCACCTTGGCAGCCAGGCGAATGGAGCTGAGCAGAGAGGTCAGCTCGCCGGTCGCAGTGGGATAATCCGCCTGCTTTTTGACGATGAACTCGCCCATGGTGATCATGTTTCGCATTATGGTTCCTTTAAGATCGTTTCCGTTGGCATTGAAAACGTTTGCAAGCATCAGCAAAAAAAGTGCCGATCCTCGGCAGCGTTGTTTTGTAACCTAATGTAACGTCTGTTTTTTGTTTTTGCAGCGAATTAAGCCGCTTGATAAATGCACATTCCCGCCATTTTTTCTGCCCGACGCTCGCCATAAACTGGTTTCAATCGGTAACTTTTCGAATGTTAATTCGTGGCAAAAAATCACGAAGATGTTGCCATGAAGGCGCCAAGATCCCCGCTCTGCCCCCTATCTGGGGCGCATGCCAAAGGAGACCGGCCTGCCTCTTGAGATCTCGCCATCAATCCCGCACACTGGCCAGGCTTTGGAAGCAAAAAAACATAAGGATATTCAATGAAAAGGACTCTCATTGCCGGCACGGTGGCCGCTCTGTTCGCACTCCCCGTCCTGGCGGCCCAGGTACCGGCCGGTACCAAGCTGTTACCCGCAGAACAGCAAACCTTCATCCGCAACATAGGTACCGAACCCGCCTCCATCGATCCCCAGATGGTGGAAGAGAGCGCGGGCAGCGAAATCGTCAACGATCTGTTCGAGGGGCTCTACACCCTGGACGGGGACGGCAAGCTGCAGCCTGCCGGCGCCCTGGGTTACCAGCTCGATCCCACCGGCACCGTCTACACCTTCAAGCTCAGACCCGATGCCAAGTGGTCCAACGGCGAGCCGGTGACGGCGGCAGACTATGTCTATGGCTGGCAGCGGGCGGCGGATCCCAAGAACGCCTCCAACTACGCCTGGTTCATCGAGCTGACCGGCGTCACCAATGCCGCCGAGGTCATCCAGGGCAAGCAGAGCCCGGATACGCTGGGCATCAAGGCGCTCGATGCCCATACCCTGCAGATCACCTTGAAAAACCCGGTCCCCTTCTTCCTGAAGACCCTCTCCCACTACACCACCTTCCCGGCGCCCAAAGCGACCATCGAGAAGTTCGGTCATGAGTGGGTCAAGCCGGGCAACATCGTCTCCAACGGCGCCTTCGTGCTCAAGGAGTGGACCCCCAACGAACGTCTCATCGCCGAGCGCAACCCCCATTACTGGGACAATAAGAATACGGTGCTGAACAAGGTGTTCTATCTGGAGATCGTCTCCGACACTGCCGCCTACAACCGCTACCGCGCCGGCGAGCTGCATTACACCAGCTACCCGCTCGAGCAGTACAAGCAGCTCAAGCAGCAGAGCCCGCAGGAGCTGGTGAGCGTGCCGACCCTGGCCACCTACTACTACGTGTTCAACACCCAGCGCAAACCGTTCGATGACCCCAAGGTGCGCAAGGCGCTGTCGCTTGCCATCGACAGGGACACCATCACCGAGAAGATCCTGGGACAGGGTCAGATCTCTGCCTTCAGCCTGACCCCGCCCATCGTCGACGGCTTCGAGCTCAAGCGACCAGCCAGCGAGCTGATGAGCAAGGAGGAGCGGATCAAGCAGGCCAAGGCGCTGCTCGGCGAGGCGGGGTACGGCCCGGACAAGCCGCTGACGGTGGACATCCTCTACAACACCAACGAGGGGCACAAGAAGATAGCGCTGGCCATCTCCTCCATGTGGAAGCACAACCTGGGTGTCCAGGCCAAGCTCAACAACATGGAGTGGAAAACCATGGTCTCGGCCCTCAACGAAGGGGATTTCGGGGTCAGCCGCTACTCCTGGAACGGGGACTACAACGACGCCTCCACCTTCCTCGATATCCTGACCTCCAGCAGCAGCGCCAACAGCGGCAAGTGGTTCAACAAGGAGTACGACGCCCTGCTGAGCAAGGCCCACGACTCGCAGGATGGCGCCGAGCGCAACCGCCTCTATCAACAGGCGGAAGCGGTGATCGAGGCCGACGCCCCCATCGCCCCGGTCTACTTCTACGTCAAGTCCCGCCTGCTCAAGCCCAACATCAAGGGCTACCCCTACCAGAATCCGCAGGATCTGGTCTACTCGAAGGACCTCTACCTCACCGCGCAGTGAGGCTAGATATCCCGCATAAAAAAAGACCGCCATTCGGCGGTCTTTTTTTCAATCCTCCCGGCAGGCGGCCAGCGCCACCCTGCGCCGGCGCAGCACCACAGGTTGCACCAGCAGCTGGGCCAGCAAGACCCCAAACAGGGTCATGCCGCCGCCGATCAAGTGATAGCTGGTCAATCTCTCGCCGAGCCAGCTGATGGCCAGGCCCGCTGTCATCACCGGCAGCAGGTTCATGAAGATGGCAGTGCGGCTCGCCCCGAGCAGAGCAATGCCCTGCATCCAGAGCCAGGGGGACAGGGCCGAAGTCGGGATCCCCGCATAGAGGATCAGCCAGAGCGCCCGACCGTCCGGCCAGTGTCCGTCCACCAGCAGATAAAACGGGGTGAGAAACAGCAGGCTGCAGAGCACCTGGCCGTAGAGCATGGACCAGTTGTCGAGTCCCAGATCCCACTTCTTGAGCAACACGCTGTAGAGTGCATAGGTGCTCGCCGACAGCAGCATGTAGACGGAGCCGATGTGGATGCCCTGAGTAAAGAGGCGAGCGGGATCCCCCTGCCCCAGCAAGATGGCCAGCCCCAGGATGGAGATGACGCCGCCTAGCAGCGCCCCCCAGGTGGGGCGCTCGCGCAGCAACCAGATGCTGAGCAGCACAGTCATCAACGGCGTCAGCCCCATCATCAGGCCGATCTCGGTGGCCCCCAGGGTCTGCGCCGCGTAGTAGCCAAAGGTCTGGTTGAGCACCATGCCAAGCAGGGCCAGCGCCGCCAGCTGATAGAAGCCGGCCCGCAGTTTGGCTCGCTCACGCCAGGCCCGATGGGCCAGAAACGGGGTCAGCACGATGGCGGCCACCATCCAGCGTGACCAGGCCAGCGCCGCAGGCGAGAGTACCCCCACCGCCAATTTGCTGACGATGGCGTTGCCGGCCCAGATGGCCATGCAGGAGAAGGGAAACAAGAAGGCAAGGGGCATCGCTATATCCAGAAAAAGCCAGCGGGTATTTCAGGCGGGAGTATAGGGAGACCGGCAGGATTAGCAAGCATCAGGCCGTCCGGGGTGGATTGCCTGACAAAAAGGGGAACCGAACAGCGCCAAAGAGGCCGGAATGGCCCCAAAAACAATCATGCCCGCACGGTGGCGGGCATGACGCGGATCAGCGAGGTGACGAAGCTATCACGCCGCATCCATGTGCAGTCTCGAAATCAACGCGTTGACCTCGACCACGGTCTGGCGGTGGGGAATGTCCGCCGACGTGGGCATCATCAGCAAGCCGGACTGGAAGTCGAAGCGTCCTCTGCCGTGGATGTAAATCCGCCCCTTGAAGAAGGTTTTGACATGTTTTGCCACCATCAGTGGCAGGTACTTCTTGAATACTCTCATCGTTTGCAACCTCTTGCAGTTGTATCCGTATGACAGCAGCTTCTGCGAAATAATTCCGTCAAATCTGTATAAAAATCCGGAAAAATCGCAACTCTCTTCCCCAAAAAACCAATCTATAACTTTTTATTAACTTTTAGCGTATTGTATGTGGTCCTTCCAACCAGAGCAAGGCCCCCTTGCCATCCTGCCACTCGATACAGGCCAGGCCCGAGGTGGCAAACATGGGGGCACCGGCCGCCGGACAGAGGCTCTGCACCAGATAGCCCACCAGCGGCAGGTGGCTCACCATCAGGATGCTGTCGTGCTTGGCTGCCAGCGTGGTGAGGTAGCTCGCCACGAAGGCCGGATCGCCATAAGGGGTGATGTCACCGCTCTCTTCGACGGCCCCTGCCTTGGGTAATTCACTGCATATGCTCTGCCAGGTTTGTCTGGCGCGCAGGTAGTTGCTGTGGATCACCCGATCCAGCTTGCCGCCAAGCTGGGGGGCCAGCCAGCGAGCCATGTGGATGGACTCTTCGATTCCCTGCTCGGTCAGTGGACGCTGTTCATCTGTTTTCGCATTCATGCCAGCCTGGCCATGACGCATGATGTAGATTTTCATTACAACCTCGCCCAACGGGCCTGTTTTGATAGCGGGGGGATCTTACCCCGCCATGCCGGGGGAAACAATTGCGCTACCTCTCAGAAAAGGGTTTGCCTCACCGGGTAGCGGGGTCGATAATCATGTTTAAATTCAAATAAATCCAACAAGAGTCACGCGCCAATGAGCCCATATGCCAGTCCCAACGACCATCGGCAATACCACTATCTGGAGCTGGCGAACCGGCTCAGGGTCTTGTTGATCTGCGATCCCGACACCGACAAGTCTGCCGCCTCCCTGGCTGTCAACACCGGCCACTTCGACGATCCGGCGGACCGGCAGGGGATGGCTCATTTCCTTGAGCATATGCTGTTCCTTGGCACCTGCACCTATCCCAAACCTGGTGAATACCAGCAATTTATGAGCCGTCATGGCGGCAGCAACAACGCCTGGACCGGCACCGAGTTCACCAACTTCTTCTTCGAAATTGACAACGGCTTCTTCGAGGCAGGGCTGGATCGCTTCTCCCAGTTCTTCATCTGCCCCACCTTCGATCCCGAGTGGGTGGACAAGGAGCGCAACGCGGTCGACTCCGAATACCGCCTCAAGCTGCAGGACGACGTGCGCCGCAGCTACCAGGTGCACAAAGAGACGGTCAACCCGGCTCACCCCTTCGCCAAATTCTCGGTGGGCAACCTGGATACTCTGGCCGATCTGCCCGGCCGGGATCTGCGCTCCGACCTTATCCGGTTTTACGAAACCCACTACAGCGCGGATCGCATGGCGCTGGTGATGATCTCGCCAGCCACCATCGAGACCCAGCTGGGTTGGTGCGATCGCTTTTTCGCTCCCATTTTGAATCGCAATCTGGGAACGCCGACCCTCGACATGCCCCTCTACCGGCTCGATGACCTGGGCATTCGCATCCAGATCAACCCGGTCAAGGAGACCCGCAAGCTCGCGCTCACCTTTCCGTTGCCCAACGTGGATGAGTATTACGACAAGAAGCCCCTCACCTTCCTGAGCCACCTCATCGGTTACGAAGGGGACGGCAGCCTGCTCTCTCTGCTGAAAGCGAAGGGTTGGGTCAACCAGCTCTCCGCCGGCGGTGGCATCAGCGGCGCCAACTTCAAGGATTTTGGCGTCAACTTCGGGCTGACCCCGCTCGGGCTCGAACACGTCAACGAGATAGTGGCGGCCCTGTTCGGTTACTTGAAGCTCATCGAGCGCGGCGGAGTGGAAGCCTGGCGCTATGACGAGAAACGCACCGTACTCGAATCGGCGTTTCGTTTTCAGGAGCGGGGCCGGGCGCTCGACACCGTCTCCGGGCTGGTGTTGAACCTGTTCAGCTACGCCCCAGATGACCTGCTCTACGGCGACTACATGATGCGCGCATACGACGAGCCGCTCATTCGCCGCCTGCTCGCCAAGCTCACCCCCCACAACCTGCGCATGACCGTCACGGCGCCGGAGCTCGGCACGGACCGGCTGGCCCGCTGGTATCAGACCCCTTACAGCGCCTCCATCATCACCGAGGCGGAGAAGATCCGCTGGCAGCAGAGCGAGCCGGATCCGGCGCTGGCCCTGCCGCTGCCCAACCCCTTCATCAGCAACCGGCTCGACGTGCGCACGCCCGAGCTTGCCGCCGACATGCCCGCCTGCCTCATCGATCGGCCCGGCTTTCGGCTCTGGCACCTGCATGAGCATCAGTTCAGCGTGCCCAAAGGCAACCTCTACATCTCCATCGACAGCGAGCACGCAGTCAAGAGCCCGCGCCACATCGCCATGGCACGCCTGGCGGTGGAGCTGCTCACCGACCATCTCAACGCCCTCACCTACCCTGCGGAGCTGGCGGGGCTCGGCTATCAGATCTATGCCCACCAGGGCGGCTTTACCATCAACCTGAGCGGCTTTGCCGACAAGCAGCCGCTGCTGCTCGACATGATCCTCGGCAACCGCACCCTGGGTTACCCGGATCCGGCCCGATTTGCCGAGATCAAGGAGCAGCTCATCCGCAACTGGGACAACCAGTCCAAGGCGCGCCCCATCTCCCAGCTGTTCAACCAGCTCACCAGCCTGCTGCAGCCCAACAACCCGCCGTTCGAGCAGTTGCTGCGCCACCTGCGCAGCGTCGAGCTGGGCGAGATGCCCGCCTTCGTGGCGAGCCTCTTTGCCGAGGTGCACGTAGAGACCCTGGTGCACGGCGACTGGACCGCCGCCGAGGCCCTCGAACTCGCCGCTCTGCTGGAGCGCCACCTCGGCGTCAACAGCCAGCCCAGTGCCGAGACCCGTCGCCCGCTCATCTCCATCCAGGACAGGGGCACCCTCATTCGTGAACAGGGCTGCGAGCATGAAGACTCGGCCCTGCTGGTCTACTACCAGTCGCGCACCACCCGGGCGCGGGATCTGGCCTGCTTCACCCTGGCCAACCACATCATGTCCTCCACCTTCTTTCACGAGCTGCGCACTCGTCAGCAGCTCGGCTATGTGGTGGGGGCCGGCAACCTGCCCCTCAATCGCCATCCGGGCCTCATTTTCTACATCCAATCGCCGGTGGCCGGACCGCAGATCCTGCTGGATGCGGTGGAGGAGTTCATCGACCTGTTTCCGCTGGCCATGCTCGAACTCACCGCCCGCCAGTGGCAGGACAGCAAGGCGGGCCTGCAGGCCCAGCTGAGCGAGCGGGATGCCAACCTCCGCAGCCGCGGCCAGCGGCTGTGGGTCAGCATCGGCAACAAGGATCTGGGCTTTGATCAGCGCGAAAGGGTGTGCGAGGAGGTGGGCAACCTGAGCCGTGCCGATCTGGTGCGCTTTATCACCCAGCTGAGATCGAGAACGTCGGATCGGCTGATCCTCTGCAGCTATGGTCAGGGCCACGAGCACGACGAGCGCATCACCGGCCAGTTTATCGATGACCCGCGTGCATTCCGGCTCAATGCCGCCACCTTCGAGGCCTGATCAGGCCGCCTGTTTCCCTTCTTGTAGCCAATAAAAAGCCGACCCCGTGGGGTCGGCTGGAAAAACCATAATCAATTGCGACCAGAGCCGCCAAAAGTGAACATGAGCGTGAAAATCAGACACTGAGTTGATGGTCGGCGGGCAGTCCCAAACCAGAGCGCGCCTGCCGATGACAACAGTGATTGAGAAACAGGCTCATCTTAGGCACTCCCCTCCCTTGTCACGTTGATCTATGTCAAAGGAGGTAATAAAGAGTCAACCAGCTGCAGCTTTATGGCCAGTTTTATCGCCTCGGGTCACGCTTTTGGTCAGGCTTTTGGTCAGGCCTGTGGACGGCGCACCAGCCGGTAGGCCACCTCGTCGAAGTAGGAGAGCTGGCCCGACAGCACCCTGGGGTGATCGAGCTCCGCCGCTCGCCCCAGCACCTCCACCTGGAAGTGGCGCTCGAACAGGGTGCGCACCTCCATCTCCCCCACCGAGAACGGCGGCTGACGCTGCTGCTCCGGCTGATATTCCAGAGTCACCAGCAGGATCTGACCACCCGCCTCGATAAGCCGGCTCATCAGCTCGGCATATTGACGGCGCATGGCGGTCGGCAGGGCAATGAGAGCGGCCCTGTCGTAAGCCAACCGATAACGGCGGCCAAGTTCGGGGGCGGCGAAAAAATCCCCCTCATAGATGCGCAGGCTGTCGTGCTGATGGCACTGATAGGGCCCCTCGGCACTCACCGTTTCACTCAGTTTGTTCTCGCTGAAAAAGCTGTTGATGGCGACGGACGAGAGCTCGAACCCGTCGACCGGATGGCCCTGCCCGCTCAGCCAGAGCATGTCGCGGGACTTGCCGCACAGGGGCACCAGCACGGGCTCGCCCTGCTGCTGGGCCGACCACCAGGATTGCAGCCAGCGATTGAAATCCGCCTGATGAAAGCCGATCCGGTTCTCTTCCCAACGCTGATGCCAAAATGCCGCTTCCATCCAGTAACCCCTGTCATGTAAAGATGCCTCAATATCACAACTTAGTTCGCTGCGCGCAAGCACCAACAAGGCGGCAGCCGTAACTTTTGCCCAAAAAAGCGGAGCAAAACAAAAAAGGGCCCCAAGGCCCCCTTTTGACATCTTTTTGTCATCCACTCCTGCTCTTTTGCGCCTGCTTTCCACCTGCTTGCTACAGCGACGGCAGGGCGGGCCGGATCACTGCAAAGCCGGCTCGGCGCACCTGACCGGCGCCACCGCAGCAAGCCTGGCAGCAATCTCGGTAAAATCTGGGCGCGCCGCTACCGCCTCGGCAAGACAGTCATCCACCAGCGCATGCAGGGCGTCCAGCCTGTCATCACGGGGGACGCAGCGGGCCAGCAGCTCTTCCAGCAGGCAGCCGAAGGCCCTCACTTCCAGTCGCTCCAGCAAGCCGGCCAGCTCACCATCGGTTCGCTCATAACAGGAGGCGGCGCCGAAATCCCCGAGCAGCAGCCGGCCCTCCCCTTGTGAGGCGTACAGCATGTTGTGGGCGTAGAGATCGCCGTGCAGGATGCCGCGCCCGTGCAGATGCAGCGCGGCGCTCGCCACCCCCTGCACCATGGCCAGCAGCGCAGCCGGGGTAAAGCGGGCATCGGCCTGGTAGATATCGCGAGTGCAGGAGTCCAGGCTCGGCGGCCCTGCCAGGTTGATAAAATCTGGGTCTATCAGCGCCATCACCAGTGCCGGAATGCCGGAGGGGTGATCGCCCACCCGCCCCTCAACCCCGACCAGATGGAAATGACGGCCAGCCGCCAGCGACACCGCCAGCTCGCAGCGGGGCAGCCCATCGCTGGTCACGGCCCCCTTGAAGCACTTGACCGCCACCGCCCGCGGCCCCGCCGGCGTGGCCAGCTCCGCGCGATGGATGACGCCGGATGCCCCCTGCCCCAGCAGCTCGCCCACCGTCAGTGCAGCCCACGGGATGTCGGCTACCGAGGCGCACTGGCCCAGTAGCAGCTCCTGCCTGTCGCTGAAGGGGTTGCCCGCATACGCCAGCCAGGCGAGACGTGGCAGCCTCGCCAGCCAATCCGGCAGCGCCTCGAGCCGGTTGGCGGCGATGCGCACCAGCTCCAGACGCTGGCAGTTGGAGAGGGTTGCCGGCAGCTCGCGCAGGCGATTGCCCGAGAGCATCAGCTTTTGCAGGGCGCCGCACTGACCCAGCTCATCGGGCAGCCGCTCGATGGCGTTGTCGGTCAGGATCAACCAACGCAGCCCCGCCGGCAGCGACGCAGCAGACACAGTGGCGATCTGGTTGGCCTTGAAGCCCATCATGGTGAGCGCCGGGCAGCGCCCCAGCACCTCGGGCAGCTCGGTAAAGCGGTTCTCGGAGCAGAAAATGATGCGCAGCTTGCTAAACTCGGCCAGCTCGTCAGGCAGCCGACTCAACTGGTTGCCGGTGAGATCCAGCACCTCCAGCGTCTCTTTGAGAGCCAGGATCTCGGGCGGGAACACCGTCAGGTTTTCGGCGAGTTTGAGGTGGCGGGCGCCGCAGAGTTCACCTGCGCGCAGCTGTTCCAGGGTATGCATGACATCGTCTCTATCGGGGTGGCCGGCTCGCGGCCAACGGCGCTGCCGGTAGTTGGGCCAGCAGCCAAACCGGCAGTCAAAAAAAGAGGGGGCATTATAGAGAATGACGGCCGAAGATCCCCTGTTTTGTTGCCACGAGGGCCTGCATCGACACACGGTAGGATGATATGGGGGCAAAGAGAGCAAGATCCGGGTCGTGCCAGCGAGGACCGATTGCCATAGTGGGGCCAAACCAGCGTGGAGTTGAACCCATTGAGGTTTCAACCCACTGCCAACCCCGTGCGCCACTTAGCTGGCGCACAACACACTCAGCGAGGGAACTGCCATGTCATTACTGTCCAACAAGGTCGCCATTATCACCGGCGCCAGCTCCGGCATCGGCCGCGCCAGCGCCATCCTGTTTGCCCAGGAAGGCGCCAGCGTGGTGGTCGGCGCCCGCCGCCAGAGCGAGCTGGATCTGCTGGTGGAGGAGATCCGCCACGAGGGGGGCCAGGCGGTGAGCCTGGCGGGGGATGTGAAAAGCGAGACTTACGCCCGCGCCCTGGTGGATCTCGCGCTGACCCGTTTCGGTGGACTCGATATAGCCTTCAACAACGCAGGCAGCACAGGGACACCGGGCAGCGTGCCGGCGCTTGGACTGGCGCAGTGGCAGGAGACCCTGGATACCAACCTCACCAGCGCCTTTATGGGGGCCAAGTACCAGATCCCCGCCATGCAGGCACGCGGGGGCGGCTCGCTGATCTTTACCTCCACCTTCGTCGGCCATACCCTGGGGCTGCCCGGCATGGCGGCCTATGCCGCAAGCAAGGCGGGCCTCATCGGCATGACCCAGGTGCTGGCTGCAGAGTTCGGGGCACAAGGGGTGCGGGTCAACGCCCTGCTGCCGGGGGGCACCGACACCCCCATGGGACGGGCCTTTACCGATACGCCGGAGAGCCTCGCCTTTGTGCAGAATATGCATGCCCTCAAACGGCTGGCCCAACCGGAGGAGATCGCCCGCTCGGCCCTTTATCTGGCGTCCGATGCATCCAGCTTTACCACCGGCATTGCCCTGCTGGCCGATGGTGGGGTATCTATTTGTCGCACATGACCTTGTCGCACCCAAGATCCTGCGGCTGCAAACTTATCGTGAGAGCGCCTTATGTCTGATTACGCCCGCATCGCCGATGCCATCCGTTTTATCGCAAGCCAGGTGGCGCGCCAGCCCACCCTGGACGAGATAGCGGCGCACGTTCACTTAAGTCCCTTTCACTTCCAGCGGCTGTTCAGCCGCTGGGCCGGGGTAACGCCCAAACGCTATCTGCAGGTGCTGACCCTGGAGCGGGCCAAGGCGCTGCTGCAGGAGTCGCGCCCGCTGCTGGAGGTGGCCGATACCCTGGGCCTGAGCAGCGGCTCGCGGCTCTACGATCACTTCGTGCAGTTAGAAGCGGTGACGCCGGGCGAGTACAAACAGCGCGGGGCCGGGCTGATCATCGATCACGGGGTGCACGACACCCCCTTCGGCCAGGCGTTCGTCGCCCTGACCCCGCGGGGGGTGTGCAACTTCTCGTTTCTCGATGACCAGGCCCCAGAGGCGCCGTTGACTACCCTCGCCCACAACTGGCCAGAGGCAGAACTTAGGGAGGCGCCATCACGTACTCAGGGGGTCATCGACACCATGTTCGATGGCAGCAAGGCACCGGATCGCCCCATCTCCTTGCACGTGAGCGGTACCAACTTTCAGATCAGCGTCTGGCGGGCGCTGCTGCAGATCCCGCCCGCCAAGGTGGTGAGCTACGCCCAGGTGGCAAGCGCCGTCGGCAACCCCAAGGCCGCCCGCGCCGTGGGGCTGGCGGTGGGCGCCAACCCCGTCGCCTTGATGATCCCCTGCCACAGAGTCATTCAGCAAAACGGCAAGCTCGGCGGCTATCACTGGGGCGAGACCCGCAAACAGGCGATACACGCCTGGGAAGCGGCGAGGTATGAGTGAACCTGGCCTTTTTCTGCTCGCCCTGATGGGGGAGAAACAGGAGTGTTGGTGGTGAGTCAGCAAACTATCAAGGTCACGCCGAACGAGCAGGCAGTGATATAAAACGGGAATATGAGAAGAATCGGGGCACAGATCGCCCCTTTTGTTGCCTTGGTGACGGGACATGGCGTTCCACACCACCACCCCCATCGGATTGACGAAACACGTAGGGTGCAATAAGCGCAGCGCATTGCACCGTTTGCTGAGCGGATTTTGGGCTGAGACCAAAGATCAAATTCGCGGAGCAATTTACGTTACTCCTATCGGATTACGTATTGTGACCTCACAGACTCAGCATGTAGTGCTTCAAAAAGCACCAAGGATAATTGTACACTGGCTAACAAATTTAAATACATAGCCTCCAAATTAATATCTATATAAATAGGAGTGTTCAATGAAAATAGAAAAGATTAACATTTATAACTACAAATGCTATTACAGCAAGTTCTCAATCGACTTTAACAAAGGCGTAAATATTCTTGTCGGTGACAATGGTTCTGGAAAATCAACAATCCTTGAGGCAGCTCATTTAGCATTGAGTGGTATATTATACGGTAGATATTTAAAAAACGAACTAACCCAATATATATTCAACAACAAGGCTGTCGCCGAATATTTAGAAAAAGTTAACAATCGCGAGCCGAGTTTTTTACCAGAAGTTTGTATAGAAGTTTTTTTTGAAAAGGCTTCCGCACCAAAATTACAAGGCACGGGTAACAAGGAACGGAGTGATGCATGTGGTGTATCATTCAAAGTCGAGTTTGATGACACTTATACTGATGAGTATTCAGAGCTAATACGCAGTGGAGAGAAAATAAATACACTGCCAATAGAGTACTATAAAATATCTTGGTCATCTTTCGATAGAGACGCAGTTACATCAAGAAGCATTCCAATTAAATCTGTTCTAATAGATTCAACATCCAGTAAGTATCAAAACGGTTCTGATATATATATATCAAGAATTATAAAAAATGACTTAGACGATAGTGAAAAAGTTAAGCTATCTCAGGCATATAGAAAGATGAAAGATAGCTTTTCTGAAGATGATGCGGTTAAAGTAATTAACAATAAAATTGATGGTAAATCAAATGTCCAAGGTGATCATCTTCGTATCTCCGTTGACTTAGGGTCTCAAAATGCTTGGGAATCCAGTTTAATGACCTATTTGGGAGATATTCCTTTCCATCAAATAGGCAAAGGGTATCAGTGCATCATAAAAACGAATCTTGCTCTAGCTCACAAAAAAGCAAAAGAGGCTAGTCTGTTATTAATAGAAGAACCTGAGAATCACCTATCACATTCCAAGTTAAATCATTTGTTAAAATCAATAGTTGATAACTCAGCTGACAAACAAGTTATTATTTCAACACACAGTAGTTTTGTAGCCAATAAACTTGGCCTTGAAAATTTAATTTTATTAAATGATCACAAGGTCACAAAGTTCACTGATTTATCAAAAGACACTTTTGATTTTTTTAAAAAACTACCAGGTTACCAAACATTAAGGCTTCTCCTTTGTAGAAGAGCGGTGCTTGTTGAGGGTGATTCAGATGAACTCATATTTCAAAAAGCCTATATGGATAAAAACCTTGGATCATTACCTATTGAGCATGGTATTGATGTTATTTCTGTGAAATTGACATTCAAGCGTTTTTTGGAAATTGCAAAAAAAATAAACAAAAACGTAGCTGTAATAACAGATAACGATGGTAATCATGATGAGAGAATCATAAAAAAATATCGAGATTATCATGACAGCCTTCACATAAAAATCTTTTCAGACAATCGAAACCACCTAAACACACTTGAACCACAGTTTGTTGATGCAAACAAAGATAATTTAATTGAATTATGTAAAGTACTTAGTTTAGATATAGGTAAATTTAATACCGCTGAGTTATTATCAGAAAAACTACAAACACAGAAAACTAGCTGGGCTCTCAATGTTTTCGAATCAAAAATAACCTTTAATTATCCACAATACATCACTAACGCAGTGGAGTGGTGCAATGAAAGATAATAGTCTTATAATTGCAGCCGCGGGCTCTGGAAAAACAACTTATTTGGTAGATATTGCGTTAAAAAAGCCTAATGAATCAATTTTGATTACAACTTACACTGAGTCAAATGAACAAGAGATTAAACGAAAATTCATATCTGAGGTTGGCGCAGTACCACCCAATGTAACTATTACCACATGGTTTTCATTTCTCCTAAAGCACTGGGTTAGACCATACCAGTGCCAACTAAATAGCTCTTTAGCTAAAATACGCATTGGTTTTATTCTAGTTAATCAGCGTTCAGGACTAAGGTATACAAATAAGAATGGGCAAAATGTTTATTGGTCAGATAAAAACAACTTCAATAAATATTATTTCACCTCTGACTTTAAACTATATTCTGACAAGATTTCAAAATTTGCTTTTGAAGCAAATAAAGCCAGTAATCAAGCTGTAGTTAATAGAATTACATCTCTGTATAGCATTATATGCATAGATGAAGTTCAAGATCTGGCTGGTTTTGACTTAGAGTTAATAAAGCTCCTCTTCAAGTCAAATTCCCAAGTGATAATAGTGGGAGATCCAAGGCAAGTTACTTATCAGACCCATAATACGAATAAACATGCTGAGTATAGTAATGGAAACATTAAAGATTTTGTTAAATCTGAAAAAATGCTAGGAAAACGTATCACATGTCAGATAGATGAAACGATTTTAAATAAATCTCATCGTTGCTGCCAAAGTATATGTGATTTCTCCTCAAAACTTTACCCTCAACTCCCTGCTGTAGATGCATGTGAGTGTGTTGATTGCCGTAAAGATAACATTCAGCACCAAGGAGTCTTCATCGTTTCAAAAAAACTATGCCCTGAATACTTAAGAACATATAAGCCAATACAGTTACGCTGGAACTCAGCATCAAAAATAGATAAATCCTATGATTCAATGAATTTCGGTGAGTCTAAAGGTCTCACTGTAGACCGTGCAATTATATATCCGACAGATGATATGGAAGATTGGTTTCGCCACACAGATCAACCCGAAAAATTAAAACCCGCCACTCGTGCTAAGCTATACGTGGCATTAACTCGTGCTCGTTACAGTGTAGCTATTGTGTTAGACTATGACCCCAGTGAAATATTTGAAGGTGCAGAGTTTTATAAACAATAAAAGACGCCCTAAGGCGTCTTTCTTATTGCTGGTTGTTAGAACAAACCGGTTAGGAGATCTCCCCCTCCCCACCTTGCCCCGCAACCTTATCAGATCGGGGTGATGGAGGTGATATGGGCCGAGCCATCCAGGGATTGGAAGATCTGCACCACGGCTTCCCCATGGATCGGGTTGGGCAGCGGCACAGTAGTTTTGCATTTGAAACGGTAGTTGGTGCCGGCGACGACCTGGGTGGAGACTTCAAAGGGGGTGTACTGCACCCCGACAAATCCTTCCAGTGCCTGGTTGAATACGGCCTGATCTTTGGCGCTCAGCTTGTGGTAGGCAGTCCATCCGCCCAACAACACTGCTTGTTCTGACATAACAAACCCTCCGTGATCTCTTGTCCCTACTCGTTTGGCTGTTCGGGTTCCGCCCCGTTTATTCAAGTGGTGTCCGGACTCCACCGGGGGTCATACCAGATTTGGCATGTCCGGTGTCGACAGTGCACATAAAGGCGTTGCTGTCGTCACTCTCCCCTGCTGCCACGACCCTCGCCTCACAGCATCGGTCTCAATTGGCATGGCTGAGCCTAGTGCGAGATCCATAAAACACCCCCTGTCATATCTGACAGAGGCAGGGAGGCAAGAAAGCGGCTAGCGAGAGGAAAAATGAGGCGCAAACGATTGGAAAAAGAAAAGACGCCGCAAGGGCGTCTTTTTTACATTTTTATGCTTGAAGGGCGAAAGGGCGTTAGCCGCTTATTCCCATTCGATGGTTGCGGGCGGCTTGCCGGAGACGTCGTACACCACGCGGGAGATACCGTTGATCTCGTTGATGATGCGATTCGACACGTGACCTAGGAAGTCGTACGGCAGGTGAGCCCAGTGAGCAGTCATAAAGTCGATGGTCTCGACGGCGCGCAGCGCAATGACCCAGTCGTACTTGCGGCCATCGCCCATGACGCCGACGGAGCGCACCGGCAGGAACACGGCGAACGCCTGGCTGACCTGGTTGTAGAGGTCGGCTTTGCGCAGCTCTTCGATAAAGACGGCATCGGCGCGGCGCAGGATATCGCAGTACTCTTTCTTCACTTCGCCAAGCACCCGCACGCCCAGACCCGGGCCCGGGAACGGGTGACGGTAGAGCATGTCGTAGGGCAGACCCAGCTCGAGGCCCACGCGGCGCACTTCGTCTTTGAACAGCTCGCGCAGCGGCTCTACCAGCCCCATCTTCATCTCTTCCGGCAGGCCGCCGACGTTGTGGTGAGACTTGATGACGTGGGCCTTGCCGGTCTTGCTGGCAGCCGATTCGATGACGTCAGGATAGATGGTACCTTGTGCCAGCCACTTGGCGTTTTTCAGCTTTTTCGCTTCATCGTCAAACACTTCGACGAACACGCGGCCGATGATCTTGCGCTTGGCTTCCGGCTCATCAACACCGGCAAGGGCAGAGAGGAAGCGCTCTTCGGCATCGACCTTGACGATGTTCAGACCAAAGTGATCGCCAAACATCTCCATCACCTGGGTGCCTTCGTTCAGGCGCAGCAGACCGTTGTCGACGAAGACGCAGGTCAGGCGATCGCCGATGGCGCGGTGCACCAGCATGGCAACCACGGAGGAGTCCACACCGCCGGAGAGGCCCAGGATCACCTCGTCGTCACCCACCTGCTCGCGGATGCGGGCAACGGCGTCGTCGATGATGGTGGCCGGGGTCCACAGGCATTCGCAGCCGCAGATGTCTTTGACGAAGTGCTCCAGCATGCGGGCACCCTGACGGGTGTGGGTCACTTCCGGGTGGAACTGCACGCCGTAGAAACGCTTGGCCTCGTTGGCCATGGCGGCATGCGGGCAGGTGGCGGTCTGGGCGATGGTGGTGAAGTCGGCCGGGATGGTGGTGACCTTGTCGCCGTGGCTCATCCAGACATCCAGCAGGGCATTGCCGTTGTCGGCGATGGCATCTTCGATGTTGCGCAGCAGCGCGCTGGTCTTGCCGGCGTTGCCCAGCACTTCCACCTTGGCGTAACCGAATTCACGCTCGGTGGAGGATTGCACCTTGCCACCCAGCTGCTCGGCCATGGTCTGCATGCCGTAGCAGATGCCAAACACCGGCACGCCGGCGTTGAACACGTACTCGGGGGCGCGCGGGCTGCCCGCTTCGGTGACGGACTCGGGGCCGCCGGAGAGGATGATGCCGCTCGGATTGAATTCGCGGATCTGCTCTTCGGTCACATCCCAGGCCCACAGTTCGCAGTAGACGCCGATTTCGCGCACGCGGCGGGCGATCAGCTGGGTGTACTGGGAACCGAAGTCGAGGATAAGGATACGGTGCTGGTGAATGTCTTTAGTCATTTTATTCCTGCATCAGGCTGCTGTTGTCACAAAAAGCACGGGATAAAAAAGGGGTGGAGAAACGGGGCCGCAGCCCCGTTTTATCAGCCCATCCGGTAGTTGGGGGCTTCTTTGGTAATGGTCACGTCGTGCACGTGGGACTCTTTCATCCCGGCGCCCGAGATGCGCACAAACTCAGCCTTGGTGCGCATGTCGTCGATGGTGGCGCTGCCGGTCAGCCCCATGGAGGAGCGCAGGCCACCCATCTGCTGGTGGATGATCTCTTTGAGGCGGCCCTTGTACGGCACGCGGCCTTCGATCCCTTCCGGCACCAGCTTGTCGGCGGCGTTGTCGGTCTGGAAGTAACGGTCGCTGGAGCCCTTGGACATGGCGCCCAGAGAACCCATGCCACGGTAGGATTTGAAGGAGCGGCCCTGATAGAGCTCGATCTCGCCCGGCGCCTCTTCGGTACCGGCAAACATGGAGCCCACCATGACGCAGCTGGCGCCAGCGGCGATGGCCTTGGCCACGTCACCGGAGAAGCGGATGCCGCCATCGGCAATCACCGGGATGCCGGTGCCTTCCAGCGCGTCAACGGCGTCGGAGATGGCGGTGATCTGGGGCACGCCCACGCCGGTCACGATACGGGTAGTACAGATGGAGCCCGGGCCGATACCGACCTTGACGGCGTTGACGCCGGCAGCGGCCAGCGCCTTGGCGCCCGCGGCAGTCGCCACGTTGCCGCCGATGATCTGCAGATCAGGGTAGGCTTCGCGGGTCGCCTTGATGCGATCCAGCACCCCCTGGGAGTGACCGTGGGAGGAGTCGATCAGCAGCACGTCCACACCGGCTTCCACCAGGGCGGCGACGCGCTCTTCGTTGCCGGCACCGGCGCCGACGGCGGCACCGACCCGCAGACGACCCTTGTCATCTTTACAGGCGTTGGGCTTGCGCTCGGCTTTCTGGAAGTCCTTGACGGTGATCATGCCCTTGAGTTTGAAGTCGGCGTTGACCACCAGCACCTTCTCGATACGGTGCTTCTGCATCAGGCCGACCACCTCTTCACGAGGAGCCCCTTCACGCACGGTGACCAGACGATCCTTCTGGGTCATGATCTGTTCGACAGTCTGGGAGAGATCGGTCACGAAGCGCACGTCACGACCGGTGATGATGCCCACCAGCTGGTTGCCTTCGGTCACCACCGGATAGCCGGCGAAACCGTTCTTGTGGCTCAGCTCCTTGATCTGGGCGATGGTCAGGTCAGGGCGTACGGTGACAGGGTCGGTGACCACGCCACTCTCGTACTTCTTGACCTTGCGCACTTCTGCAGCCTGCTGCTCGATGGACATGTTCTTGTGGATAAAGCCGATACCGCCTTCCTGGGCCAGTGCGATAGCCAGACGGGCTTCGGTCACTGTGTCCATGGCAGCGGAGATCATGGGGATGTTCAGGCTGATGGCAGAGGTCAGCTTGGTACGCAGATCGGCAGTATTGGGAAGAACTTCGGAGTGGGCGGGAACCAACAGTACATCGTCGAAGGTTAACGCTTCTTTGGCAATCCTGAGCATGGCAATATCTCACCGTTGAGGAAGTGGGGGTGTAAAATATTGCCGACGAAGTTTACTCACGCATTGGTCACTGGTAAAGAAGTTTTTTGAATTTTTTATGGCGTTTTGACCTTTTCAGCCGCCAAGACGCTAAAAACCCAACAATTTTCGTCATAAAACGGCCGTTTGCAGGCAAAAGAGTTGCCTCATTGCGGTTTTATGCAAAAAAGCCCCCGTTTAATTTTTTCAGGCAGCCCCGCAACCCCTCCCCCGTCACAGACCCGTTGGCACCTGTCGAGCACCCTCGCCAACCGGGTCACTCGCCTCTGGCAAGTCAGTCAACAACTAAACCAAGCTGCGCCGTATCCAAACTGGTTCACCCGGGTTGGTACGCCCAGCGAAGTGACCTTTTCACGGCGCGGGTTTGCTTTGAGCCGGCGCCTGCGTATCATGATTAACATTCTGAATTGAAATGGAATTTCATGATGAATCACGGACACCCGCAAGGGCGCATGGCCATTACCCTGGCAGCACTGGGGGTCGTCTATGGCGATCTCGGCACCAGCCCGCTCTATGCCCTCAAGGAGAGCTTCGCCGGACACCTGGGCCTGCAACCTACGCCGGCGGGGATCCTCTCCATCGTCTCCCTCTTCTTCTGGACCATCATGATCGTGGTCTCATTCAAATATGTGCTGCTGGTGCTTCGGGCCGACGACAAGGGAGAAGGGGGGATCCTCACCCTCGCCTCGCTGGCCTCTCGCCGCCTCCCGGCCAGGTCGCGCGCCCTGCTCATGATGCTGGGTCTGGTCGGCGTGGGGCTCTTCATCGGGGATGCGGTGATCACCCCCGCCATCTCGGTGCTCTCGGCGGTCGAAGGGTTGCAGGTGATCACTCCGGAGCTGGCGCCCTTCGTGCTGCCCATCACCCTCACCGTGCTGGTGATCCTGTTCGGGGCCCAGCATTACGGCACTGCCGGCATCGGCCGCCTGTTCGGCCCGGTCATGCTGCTCTGGTTCGGGGTGCTGGCGGCGCTCGGCGCCTATGAGATTGGGCAAAATCCCGCCATCCTGCAAGCCATCAACCCGCTCTACGCCCTCGATTTCATGGCCAGCCGACCGGGTGTCGCCTTCATCACCCTGGGGGCGGTCGTGCTCTGCGTCACCGGCACGGAGGCGCTCTACGCCGACATGGGCCACTTTGGCCGTGGCGCCATCCGGCTGGCCTGGGGCTCCCTGGTGATGCCGGCCCTGCTGCTCAACTACTTCGGTCAGGGGGCCCTGCTGCTGCGCAATCCCGCCGCCATCGAAAATCCCTTCTACCTGCTCGCCCCCTCCTGGCTGGCCTTTCCCCTGTTGATCCTCGCCACCCTGGCCACCGTCATCGCCTCTCAGGCGGTGATCTCGGGCACCTACTCGGTGGTGCGCCAGGCCATCTTGCTAGGCTACCTGCCGCGCCAGGAGATCCGCCACACCTCGGAGCACGAGATAGGCCAGATCTACCTGCCGCTGGTGAACTGGCTGCTGCTGGGGGGCATCGTCATCGTCATCCTCTGGTTCCAGAGCTCAAGCAACCTGGCGGCCGCCTACGGCATCGCGGTGACCGGCACCATGGCACTGACCACCCTGCTGTTGATGGTGGTGGCTGCCCGCCGCTGGAAGTGGTCACGCTGGCTGATTGCGCTGGTGTGCGCGCCGCTGCTGCTGGTCGATGTCACCTTCTTTGCCGCCAATACCACCAAGTTTCTGGCCGGTGGCTGGCTCCCCATCCTGTTTGCGCTGCTGGCCATCCTGGTGATGACCACCTGGAAGCGCGGACGGGAGCTGGTGCTCGACAAGCTGGAACACAAGTCACTGGCGCTGAAAGGGTTTGTCGACAACATGCAGGCAGACCCGCCACTGCTGGTACCCGGCACCGCCGTGTTTCTCTCCAAGTCGATGCAGGTGGTGCCCCACGCCATGCTGCACAATCTCAAACACAACAAGATCCTGCACGAACGGGTCATCTTCCTGACCGTTCAGATCAAGGACGAGCCCTGGCTCTCCTTCAAGGAGCGCATCGAACTCACCCACCTTGGCGAGGGGTTCTGGCAGGTGGTCGCCCACTTCGGCTACAAGGAGGTGCCCTCCATGGAGGAGATCTTCCAGGCCTGCGCCCAGGAGGATCTGAAGGTCACCATGGCCAAGACCTCTTTCTTCCTCTCCCACGAGAACCTGGTCAGCACCGATCTGCCCGGCATGGCGCGCTGGCGGGAGGGTCTGTTCGTCTGGATGAACCGCAACTCCCTCAAGGCGACCGACTTCTTTCATATTCCCGCCAACCGGGTGGTGGAGCTCGGGGTATTGCTGGAGCTGTAACCCGCAGCCATCACTCATTACCAGAAGCCGGCGTTGCAACCAGTGAGGTGGTAAAGGGGCCCAGTATCGATACTTATCTTCCTGTTTTTCATCCTGTTACGATTAAAACACGATTGATAATAGTTATTGTTTGACGGGCTATTCGTCGGGCAAGCTTGCGGCATCGGCGCCGGTTCGGGCGCCCTCACACCAGCCGTTTGAGTATTAATATGAAGACCAGGAAGGGAGCCCAGTGATGGACGCCTGCAGCCCGAGACCAACACTGCCCGCCAACGATCCCGACGCCGCCCGTCTCGTTTGCCTTGCCATCGCGATCGCCCTGCATCTTGCCGCCTTCTGGTGGCTCTATGCGCACCAGCCTGCGCCCATCACCCCGCCCTTGCCGCTGACCCTGTCGGCCCGCTGGGTCGGCGAAGCTGCAACCAATGAAGCGCCTGCCAAGGCGGCCCCCGCCCCTGCTACCACAGCGCAGCAAATACAAAAAGTGCAGCGAGAGCAGCAAGTACAAAAAGTGCAGCAAAAGGCCAGGCCGTTGCCACTACCCAAAAAACCGCCGCTCAAGCAAGTCAAAAAGAGCGTCAAGCCGGTGGTCAAATCGCTTAAACACAGTCCCCCGCCGGTGCAGCCCGCCAAGGTCATGCCGGTGAGCAGTCCGCAACCACCGGTCACCTCGCCCGCCCCTGCGACGGCGGCAACGGCCGCACAGGCGAGCGGCGAAAGTGCCAGTCAGCATCCTGCCCGCAAGGCTGGCGGCGGCGCCGGCAACAGCGCCCCCATAGCCCGTGATGCACGGCTCAACAACCCCGAGCCCCAATACCCCTATGAGTCGAGACGACGGGGAGAAGAGGGGCGGGTCATCCTCAATGTGCGGGTGACGGCCGAGGGCACCGCCGCCTCGGTGGAGGTGGCCAAGAGCAGCGGCTATCGGCGGCTGGACATGACGGCCCGCAAGACCGTCAGCCGCTGGAAATTCATTCCTGCCAGACAGAACAACGTGGCCGTCGAGGCCTCGGCAAGAGTCACCATCATTTTCAAATTAAGGGCTTGAACATGGATCCTGAAATCGCAAGCAACGGCATGGGCATCGCCCACCTGCTCAGCCAGAACAGCGGCGTAGGGCTGATCCCCTTCATCCTGCTGGTACTGATGTCCCTTGGCACCTGTTATTACGCCCTGCTCAAGGGCTATCTCGCACAGCGGGAACAACGCCTCAATGCCCGCTTCGTCGCCGATTTCTGGCAGCACGACAGCGTGCAGGAGATGGAGCGCCAGCTGGCACACCTGCCGCCGCAGGAGGCCTATGGCCGGCTGACCGGCGCCGCGTTGGCGGCCGTGGCCCAGCTGAAGCGGGCCGAGGAGCGTGCAGTCAGCTGCAAGCTGGGCTCGCCGGATGAATATCTGCTGCGCGCCATGCGCCGGGCCATCACCCAGGAGCGGGTGCTGCTGGAGCAGGGGCTGGCCTTCCTCGCCTCGGTGGGCTCGGCGGCCCCCTTCATCGGGCTGTTCGGCACCGTCTGGGGCATCTACCACGCCCTGCTGGCCATCGGCGCCGCCGGTCAGAGCAGTCTGGACAAGGTTGCCGGCCCCGTGGGCGAGGCGCTGATCATGACCGGCTTCGGCCTCGCGGTCGCCCTGCCGGCCGTGCTCATCTACAACTTCTTCGTGCGGCGCAATCGCCTCAGGCTCGCGGCGCTGGAGGAGTTTGGCCACGATCTGTTCACCCTGCTGGTGACCGGCTTCGAGCAGGTCGCCACCACCAAGGTCACTCCGCTGATGGAGCGGAAAACCAGAGAGGGGCGCGGCTGATGGCATTTGGCAAACTGTCGGACGAGGGGGCCGATCAACCCCTCTCCGAGATCAACATGATCCCGATGATCGACGTCATGCTGGTGCTGCTCATCGTCTTCATGATCACCGCCCCTCTGCTCACCAACGCGGTCAAGCTGGAGCTGCCAGAGGCCAGCAGCCAGCTCAACCAGCCAGACAAGCAGGACATCAACCTCGCCATCGATGAGGCCGGCAAGCTCTACTGGAACGATCAGGAGGTCGACGAGGCCGCCCTGCTCGCCAAGATGGAGAGCGCCGGCCAGGCCGAGGGGGAGCTGCCCGAGATCCAGCTGCGCATCGATCGCAAGGTGGAGTACGGCATCATCGCCAGGGTGATGGCCCAGGCCTCCCGGCACGGTCTGCACAAGATTGCCTTCGTGAGCCAGCCGGAGCCGTAACGCTCCCTTCGCCCACACACTGGTATGGCAGGGCATGGATGCCCTGCTACCATCCTGGCAGTTGCCAGCACAGGCACCTTGTCGGCATCATGCGGACGCAGCGCCAATATTGGCGACCATCACCGCAAGGACGACTCAATGAAACCTGCCGATTATGGGCGCCTGCTTCTGCTGGCCGCCATCTGGGGCGCCAGCTTCCTGTTCATGCGCATCGCCGCCCCGGCGTTTGGCGCCGTCAACACCACCTTCCTGCGGGTACTGTTCGCCCTTATCGGGCTTGCCGTCATGCTCCTGCTGCTGCGCGCCCCCATGGGGTTTCAGGGCAAGCTCAAGTCCGCCATGCTGCTTGGCGTCATCAACTCCGCCATCCCGTTTCTGATGTACGCCATCGCCGCCCTCTGGCTGCCGGCCGGCTACTCGGCCATCCTCAACGCCACCACGCCGCTGATGGGGGCCCTCATCGGCTTTTCCTGCTTCAACGAGCGCCTTGATAGGCGCAAATGGCTGGGGGTGGTATTGGGGGTGATCGGGATCAGCCTCATCACGACTACTGGCGAGGTGAGTGCCGATGGGCATCTGCTGCCCGGGGTGCTGGCCTGCCTGTTTGCCACCGCCTGCTACGGCCTTGCCGGCTTTCTCACCCGCAGCTGGATCACCCATCGCGGCGGGCTCGATGCCAAGCTGGTGGCCTTTGGCAGCCAGCTGGGTGCCAGCCTCTTCCTGCTGCCCTTTTTCGCTTACCAGCTGGCGGCCGGCCCCGTGGTCGACTGGGCCGTGCCCACCGCCTGGGCCAGCGTGCTGGCGGTCGGCGTGGTCTGCACCGCCCTCGCCTACCTGCTCTATTTTCGACTGATCGCCGATATCGGCCCGCTGCGCAGTCTCACCGTCACCTTCCTGATTCCCCCTTTTGGCATCTTGTGGGGCGCGCTGGTGCTGGGCGAGACCTTGAGCCAGGGCTTCGTGCTGGGGGGCCTGGTCGTCTGCCTCTCGGTCTGGCTGGTGACCAGCCAGGCCAGCACCCCGGCCGCTCGGGCCTGGGCGCAACCTCAGGATCCGGACGCACGCTGAACGGGCCAGCGCCGCTCGGCGTTCGCCCCGAACTGCGTTAAGATGGCGCCATTGTTTTATGCCCCCGCCCCCAAGGCGGGGCACACAGCGCAGGACCAGCCTTGAACTACCGCAACGAACCGAGTCAAAGCAGACAACAGCAGGTCTTTACCGTCACCCGCCTCAACAGCGCCGTGCGCATGATCTTGGAGCAGGATCTGGGGCTGGTGTGGTTGACCGGCGAGCTCTCCAACCTGGCGATGCCAAGCTCCGGCCACTGGTACTTCTCCCTCAAGGACATGTCGGCCCAGGTGCGCTGCGCCATGTTCAAGGGCAACAACCGGCGGGTGGCCTTTCGCCCACAGGATGGCATGCAGGTGCTGGTGCAGGCGCGGGTCTCGCTTTATGAGCCGCGCGGCGACTACCAGCTGATCATCGAATCGATGCAGCCGGCGGGCGATGGCGTGCTGGCGCTGCGCTTTGAGGAGCTCAAGCGCCGCCTCGGCGCCGAGGGACTGTTCGACGAGGGGCGCAAGCGACCGCTGCCGCGCGAACCGCGCGCGGTGGGCCTCATCACCTCCGCCACCGGTGCTGCCCTCCATGACATGCTGACGGTGCTCAAACGCCGCGCGCCGGATCTGCCGGTGTTTATCTACCCGACCCAGGTGCAGGGCAGCGCCGCCATCGGCCAGATCGTCTCTGCCATTGCCCTGGCCAACCGCCGCGCCGAGGTGGATGTGCTGATCGTAGGGCGTGGCGGCGGGTCGCTCGAAGATCTCTGGTGCTTCAACGAAGAGGCGGTGGCGCGCGCCATCGCCCACTCCGCCATCCCGGTGGTGAGCGCGGTAGGCCACGAGGTGGACGTCACCATCAGCGACTTTGCCGCCGACTTGCGCGCCCCGACCCCGTCGGCGGCGGCCGAGCTGGTGGCGCCGGATCAGAGCGCCCGTGCCCAGCGCCTCGCCCATCTCAAGCAGCAACTGCTGCAGGCCATGAACCGCCAGCAGACCGCTGCCCGCCACGATTTCATCCTGCTGCAAAAGCGGCTCGACCATCAGGATCCGAAGCGGCGGCTGGAGCAGCAATCCCAGCGCCTCGACGAGCTCTCCGCCCGCTTGCAGCAGCTGATGAACCACAAACTGCATCAGGGGGAGCGGCGCCTCGCCAACCTGGAGCTGCGCCTGCAGGGCAAGAGCCCGGAGCGCTTGCTGGCCGCCGGCAAGCGCCGCCACCAGCTGGCCGAGGAGCGCCTTCATGCCCTCATCGCCAAGCGCCGGGATCTGGCCGACCACCGCCTCGCCATGCTCAGCGCCCGCCTCGACGGGGTGAGCCCGCTCGCCACCCTGGGCCGTGGCTACTCCATCACCCGCACCCAAAGCGGTGAGGTGATCAGCCGCGCCGCCCAGGTCGATGCCGGCCAGACGCTGGTCACCCAGCTTGCAGAGGGACAGCTGCGGGTGCGGGTGGAAGAGGTCCACCAGCCATAACGCACAAGGGGGCACATCAGGTGCCCCCTTGTTTATCATCCTCTCTTTGTCAGGCCCGCTCGGCCAGCACACTCACACCAGCGAGTGGCGCACCGCCTGCGCCGGATCGGCTGGCGCCGTACCCGACCCCGCCAGCGGGTTGAGCTGCAAGTATTCAAACAGCCCGGCCTGCAGATTGACGTTCCAGAAGCGCCCCGCCAAGGTGAGCTCAAGCCGTGCCTCGCTCAGCGTCGCCAGCCCATGCAGCTGCCAGGCCTCGAACAAGGGTTGCAGATGTGCCCGCAGCGGCGTCGGCAAGCGGGCCAGCGCTAGCCAGCCGCTGTCGAGCGCACCGCGCAGCAGACCATCGAGGCGGCCATTGGGATTGCGCCCCATCACCATGCCGGGGGCCCGCAGATCCGCCGCCAGCGCCTCATGCCAGAGCGCCAGATCCCGGCCATACATGAGGCCGTGCCCATGCACGTTGCCGCCAGCCCCGGCCCCGAAGGGGAGGATCTCGGCGCCGCGCTTAGCCATCTGGTTGTAGCGGCTCTGCTCGGCCTCACCGCGCCGCCAGTGGCTGCAGGAGAGCCGCTGCCAGCCCCCCTGTTCCAGCATCTGGGCGCCATAGGCATACATGGTAGCCCGCTGCTGGCCGTCGGCGGCCCAACCGAGCTTGCCCTTCGCCTCGGCACGGGCCAGATGGGTGCCGGCCATGGCGATGAGCTGATAGAGATCCACCCCGTGCACCCCGCTCGCCATCACATCCGCGATGTCCTGACGCCACACGGCATCATCCTGGCCAGGCAGGCCGAAGATGAGATCGGCCACGATCACCGCGTCGTCGTGACGGGTCAGCGCCTCCAGCCGGGTCAGCAGGGTCTCCCGGTCGTCGAAGCGGGCCGCCGCCTGGCGCACCTCGGTATCAAAGCTCTGCACCCCGAACGAGAAGCGGTTGAAGCCGCCCGCCAGCGCACTGTGCCACTTGGCATCGTCAAAACCGTTGAGGCGCCCCTCCAGGGTCACCTCCACATCCGCAGTCAAAGGAAAGCGACGGATGGCGGCGGCCAGCATCGCCAGCTCCTCGGCGCTCATGTCCGTCGGCGTGCCGCCCCCCACATAGACGGCCGAGAAGGGGCGGCTCTGGGTGAAGGGTGTCTCGGCGGCCTTGGCAAGCGCGCCGCAGAGCGCGTTGACATAGCGGGTGATGCGGGCCGGGTTGGCACCATTTTCAAAGAAATTGCAGAAGCTGCAGCGCTTGCGGCAAAACGGGATGTGGATATAGAGCGCCCGCTCGTCCGCCTCGCTCTCGCGGCGCCACCAGGCTTGCCAGTCGGCATGGTCGAGGGTGAGCGGACGCATGCCGCCGCGACTGGCGTGGGCCGAGGTCTTGGCGCCAAAGGCGAACTTGAGGGGATCCGGGGTGGCAAGACCGGTCATGGTCGGGGTCAGCAGTGGTGTCATCGCAGGCAGGCTATCGAGTGAAATAATGCAAATGATAACCACTATCAATAAATGCCAAATTTGTGCTGGATCAACTCAACGACGAACAGCCCTCGTTTGCTACGCACCATTAACCTCTATCATGGATCCAGTTAACAGTTAATTTACTCAAGATGAGGTAGGGTGAGCCGATAGAGAACCATCTCCCCCGTTCTGATGAGCAAACGGGGGAGAGTCATCAACCATTGACGATCGCTCACCTGCGCATGGACCTGCCAACGATGCAAAATCTGTCTCTGAACTGGAAAATCTTTCTCCCCCTCGCCCTGGTCATCGGCTGCACCTTCGCCCTCAGCTTCGAGCTTTCCGCCTGGCTGCAACGGGATCTCGCCATCCGGCTGGCGGGTGAAAAGGTGGAGAGCGCCGCCAACACCTACATGGATCAGCTCAACGTGTTGATGATGACGGGGGCCATCGCCAATCGCCAGATCGTGCAGACCAAACTCAAGAGCGAGGCCGGCATCGTCGAGGCCCGCCTGATCCGCGCCCCGGCGGTCACCAGCCTGTTCGGCCCAGGCCACCCGGATCAGCAGATTGAAGACAAGCTGGACGAGCGCGCCATCAACCAAGGCGAGACCATTCTCGAGCAGCAGGGCAACCAGCTCACCCTGATCAAGCCCTTCAAGGCCTACAAGGAGTATCGCGGTACCCAGTGCACCACCTGCCACCAGGTGGCGGAAGGCACCGTCATGGGGGCGGTGCGCATCAGTTACGATCTCAGCCACACCTTTGGCGAGATCCATCGCAACAACCTGATCCTGAGCGGCAGCCTGGTGGCAGTGTTCGGGCTCGGCTTCGGCCTGCTGGGCTGGGTGCTGCAGCGCTACATCAAGCGGCCGGTGCGCCATCTGCAGCTGGCCATGACCCGCATGGCCAAGGAGCGGGACCTCTCCCTCCCCCTGGAAAACCCCAACCGGGATGAGCTGGGCGAGATGACCCGCGCCGTCAGCGCCATGGTGCAGGGGTTTCGCCACAGTCTGCAGGAGGTGGAGAGCGCCACCCACCAGCTCTATCAGGAGTCCAACCAGATCCGCCAGGTGGCGACCCAGACCGAAGGCTCGGCCCGTCAGCAGGAGAGCATGACGGTACAGGTGGCCGCCGCCGTCAGCGAGCTGGCCGCCAGCTCCCACGAGGTGCGCGAACACGCCCGCAAGAGCGCCGAGCTCTCCGCCCTCACCAATCAGGATGCGGCCAACACCAGTCGCCTCGCCCAGCACTCCATCAACGACATGGGCGAGATGTCGGCGGAGATAGAGCGGGTCGACAAGGTGATCCAGCAGCTCGACAACCGCTGTCTGGCGGTCGACGGGGTGCTGGAGGTGATCAAGGGGATCGCGGATCAGACCAACCTGCTCGCCCTCAACGCCGCCATCGAGGCGGCCCGGGCCGGCGAGCAGGGCCGCGGCTTTGCGGTGGTGGCCGACGAGGTGCGCGCCCTCTCCAACCGCAGCCGCGCCGCCAGCGAGGAGATCTCCCAGATGATCGCCGCCCTGCAGAACGAGGCCCAGAGCGCGGTGTCGGTGATCGGGGATGCCAAGGCCAAGGCGGACGAGAGCATCCACAAGACGGAGGCGACCCTGGCCGCCATGCAGAACATCATCGGCCGCATCAGCAGCATCAACGATCTCAACGCCCAGATGGCGCAGTCCGCCGAGGAGCAGGACAGGGTCTGCAGCGAGGTGGACGGCTCGGTGAGCGACATTCGCAACACCTCCAACGACACCCTGGGCCAGGCCCACGCCGCCAATCTCGCCAGCGTCCAGCTGGTGGAGCAGTGCCGCAAGCTCGAGCAGCTGCTCAAGACCTACCGCTGGTGATCATGCCTGCCGCCCGCGGCGGCCAATAAAAAAGCGCGACTCAGGGTCGCGCTTTTGTTTTGCGTGTTGTTTCAGGCACGCCTGGCCGACATTAACCTGCGTTGCGGGTGGCCACCGCATCGGCCAGATTGCGCAGCAGGATCTCGGTGTCGGCCCAGCCGATGCAGGCATCTGTGATGCTCTGACCGAAGGTGAGTTCGCACCCTTCCACCAGATCCTGACGACCCTCCACCAGGTGGCTCTCCACCATGACGCCGAACACCGCCTTGCTGCCGGCACGCAGCTGACCAGCCACGTCCTCGGCCACCAGCATCTGGTTCTTGAACTGCTTGCTGCTGTTGGCGTGGCTGAAGTCGATCATCACCTTCTGCGGCAGACCGGCCTTGTCCAGCCCCTTCACCACCTCGTCCACGTGGGCGGCGCTGTAGTTCGGCTCACGGCCGCCGCGCAGAATGATGTGACAGTCCGGGTTGCCCCGGGTCGCGACGATGGCGGAGTGGCCATACTTGGTGACAGACAGGAAGTGGTGCGGCGCGCTGGCGGCGCCGATGGCATCGATGGCCACCTTGATGGTGCCGTCGGTGCCGTTCTTGAAGCCCACCGGGCAGGAGAGACCGGAGGCCAGCTCGCGGTGCACCTGGGATTCGGTGGTGCGGGCCCCGATGGCGCCCCAGCTCATCAGATCCGCCACGTATTGCGGGGTGATCATGTCGAGGAACTCGGAGGCTGTCGGCAGCCCCATGTCGTTGAGATCCAGCAGCAGCTTGCGACCGATGCGCAGGCCGTCGTTGATCTGGCAGCTGTTGTCGAGGTAAGGATCGTTGATCAGCCCCTTCCAGCCCACCGTGGTGCGCGGCTTCTCGAAATAGACCCGCATCACTATCTCCAGCTGGCCCTTGAGTTCGTCACGCAGCACCTTGAGGCGCTTGCCGTACTCCAGCGCGGCGGCCGGGTCGTGAATGGAACAGGGGCCGATCACCACCAGCAGGCGCTGATCTTCACCGGCCAGGATCTGATGGATGGCCTGACGGGATTCAAAGACGGTATTGGATGCGACCTCGGTGGCCGGAAACTTCTCAAGCACCGCAACCGGGGGTAATAACTCTTTGATTTCACTAATACGAACGTCGTCGGTTTGATGCTGCATGATAAGGCTTCCTGCTAGATGACTGCGATAAAGAAACTTCAATCTAGCCCGCACAAGCAGCGGTGTAAATAGAAAATTACATTATCGGATAAGGAATTTTCTTAACCCACCTTGCAAGTTTGAATAATGCTGCTAAGCGAGGATGAAAAGAGGGGAACAGCAGGCCGGGGCAGCCCAAAGAAACAGGCCCGCAGCGAGGCGGGCCTGGTTGACTCATGCACGCTGGCTGATGCTGGCCAGCTTGTCGAAGTAGTCCGGGAAGGTCTTGGAGGTACAACCCGGATCATTGATGGTGACAGCAGTATCGGACAGCGCCACCAGCGAGAAGCACATGGCGATGCGGTGGTCGTTGTAGGTATCGATGGCCGCATGCTTGAGCTGCGCTGGCGGGGTGACGGTGATGAAGTCACGCCCCTCCTCTACCTCGACGCCCAGCTTGCGCAGCTCGATCGCCATGGCATGCAGGCGGTCGGTCTCCTTCACCCGCCAGTTGTAGATGTTGCGAATCGAGGTGGGTCCCTCAGCGAACAGCGCCGCCACGGCGATGGTCATGGCCGCATCGGGGATGTGGTTCATGTCCATGTCGATGCCGTGCAGCGGCGCCTGCTCGGCCTCGATGAAGTCATCGCCCCAGGTGATGCGGGCGCCCATCTTCTCCAGCACATCGGCGAAGTGGATGTCGCCCTGAATGCTGTGCTTGCCGATGCCGGTGACCCGCACCTTGCCCTTGATGGCGCCTGCCGCGAGGAAGTAGGAGGCGCTGGAGGCATCCCCTTCCACCAGGAAGTCACCGGGGCTGACGTAGCTCTGGTTGCCCTTGATGTAGAACAGCTTGTAGTTGTCGTGCTCGATGACCACCCCGAACTGCTTCATGATGTGCAGGGTGATGTCGATGTAGGGCTTGGAGACCAGCTCCCCCTTGATGTGGATGCGGGTGTCGCCCGCCGCCATGGGCGCCGCCATCAGGAAGGCGGTCAGGAACTGGCTGGAAACGGAACCGTCGACATGGACGTCGCCGCCCCACAGCCCCTTGGCATCCACCACCAGCGGCGGATAGCCGTCTTTCTTCAGGTACTGGATATGGGCGCCCGCTTCGCGCAGGGCATCCACCAGATGGCCGATGGGGCGCTCTTCCATGCGCGGTTCCCCGCCCAGGGTGTATTCGCCGGAGCCCAGACACAGCGCGGCGCACAGCGGTCGCATGGCGGTGCCGGCGTTGCCAAGGAACAGATTGACCGGCTCCTTCACCGCGAAGCTGCGACCCAGACCGTGCACGGTGCACTCGGTCTTGTCGGCGGAGAGCTTGTACTTGACCCCGAGCTGGGTCAGCGCCGCCAGCATGTGACGAATGTCATCGCTGTCGAGCAGGTTGGTAAGCCGGGTGGTGCCACGGGCCAGTGCTGCCAGCAGCAGGGCCCGGTTGGACACGCTCTTGGAGCCGGGCAGATTGACCTCACCGGCCACACGAGAAATGGGTTCCAAACGCAACGAATTCATAGACTTCCTGTACGATCTCAAAAAATTGACCTGACCGGACGTTAGCAGCCCGCGCCCTGCTCGGCAAGACTGCACGTGGCACAAAAGCGGGCTGCGGGGACGGCCGGTCCGGCATCAGGGAAAAAACAGACGCCGGGGAGTCCCCGGCGTCGGCAATCGGGGAAAAACGCCTCAGCCGTGGCGCTTGGCAAAGCCGTCCATAAAGCTGACCAGCGCCTTCACCCCTTCCAGCGGCATGGCGTTGTAGAGGCTGGCGCGCATGCCGCCGACGATGCGGTGGCCCTTGAGCGCCAGCAGGCCGGCGGCTTCCGATTCGGCCAGGAACAGCTTGTCCAGCTCGGCATTTTTCAGCTGGAACGGGATGTTCATCCGCGAACGGCAGCTGGCATCCACCTGGTTGCCATAGAAGCTGGACTGATCTAGATAGCCGTAGAGGAAATCGGCCTTCGCCTTGTTGCGCGCTTCCATCGCCTCGAGGCCGCCCTGTTCTTTCAGCCACTCGAACACCAGCCCGGCCAGATACCAGGCGTAGGTGGGCGGGGTGTTGAACATGGAGTCGTTCTTGGCGGTGAGCTGGTAGTCAAAGATCGACGGCACATCGGCGCGGGCCTGATTCAGCAGATCGTCGCGCACGATGGCGATGGCCAGCCCAGAGGGGCCGATATTCTTCTGGGCGCCGGCATAGATGATGCCGAAGCGACTCACGTCGATGGGACGGGAGAGGATGGTGGAGGAGAGATCCGCCACCAGCGGCACCTCGCCGGTGGCCGGGATGTCGAACATCTCGATGCCGTCGATGGTTTCGTTCGGGCAGTAGTGCACATAGGCCGCATCGGCGCGAAACGCCGGGGTCGGCAACAGGTGAGAGATCCCCTGCTCGTTCTTGGCAACACCCTGGAAGGTCTGGATATCGCCATATTTTTTGGCCTCATCCACCGCGCTCTGGGACCAGACCCCGGTCAGCAGGAAGTCGGCCTTCTTGTTGGCTCCCCCCAGCAGGTTCATGGGCACCGCGGAGAACTGGCCACGGCCGCCACCGTGCATGAACAGCACCTTGTAGTTGTCCGGCACCGCCAGCAGCTCGCGCAGATCCGCTTCGGCCTTCTCGGCGACCGCCATGTAGGGCTTGCCGCGGTGGGAGAGCTCCATGACCGAGGCTCCCAGCCCCTGGAAATTACAAAATTCGCGCTGGGCGCGCTCCATGACTTCGACCGGCAACATGGCGGGGCCGGCGCAGAAGTTGTAAATCTGTTTGCTCATGACGCTTTCCGTGAGTGGATGAGTGTGATCGGGGACTTGTCTGGTTTTACACAAGTGCAGCCCCCGGATCAAAGGCTTTTTGGGAGCTGGCTCAACCTTTTGCCGACCCGCCGCCAGTGGTCTTGGCAGAAAAAAGCCCTGAACGGGTCAGGGCTTGCAGAGAACATGCGTGGAAATGGGCGTCTGCCGGGGCTCAATGCCACAGGCCCCCTTTTTTCACCAGGTTACAGCTTGGCGGTGAGCTCCGGCAGCAAGGTGAAGAGATCCCCCACCAGCCCGTAGTCGGCCACCTGGAAGATGGGGGCCTCGCTGTCCTTGTTGATGGCGACGATCACCTTGGACTCCTTCATCCCCGCCAGATGCTGGATAGCGCCCGAGATGCCGACCGCGATGTAGAGCTCGGGGGCCACCACCTTGCCGGTCTGACCCACCTGCAGATCGTTGGCGACAAAGCCCGCATCCACCGCCGCCCGCGAGGCGCCCACCGCGCCGCCCAGCTTGTCGGCCAGCGCCTCGATCAGGGCAAATTGCGCCTTGGAGCCGAGCGCCCGCCCACCGGAGACCACCACCCGCGCCGCCGCGAGCTCGGGTCTGGCGGAGCGCACGGCGCGCCGCTCGATGAGGCGGGTACGGCAGGTCACCTCGCTCACCGGCAACCGCTCTACCTCTGCCTGGCCGCCGCTCGCCGCCTTGGCGAAGGCGGTAGGCCGGATGGTGAGCACCTTGATGGGGGCGCTGCTCGCCACCCGGGCAATGGCGTTGCCCGCGTAGATGGGGCGCAGGAAGGTGTCGCCGCTCTCGATGCCGGTCACCTCGGAGAGCATCTCTACCCCGAGCCTGGCCGCTACCCGCGGCAGCAGATCCTTGCCCTGGGTGCTGGCGGCCATCAGGCAGTGCTGATAATCCCGCGCGATATGGGCCAGCAGCGGATCGACTCCGTCGCTCAGCCCCTCTGCCAGCATGGGGTGCTCGGCCAGCAGCACCCGATTCACCCCCTGCAGGGCGGCGGCCTGTTCACCCGCCTCGGTCAACCCCTGCCCCAGCAACAGCAGATGCACCTCGCCGCCCAGCTGGCTCCCAGCGGTGACCAGACGGGCCACGTTGTCGGCCAACTGGCCCTGATGATGTTCGGCAATGATCAATACGCTCATGACTGCCCCTTGCTATCGTCCGTTGATGTCCCAGCCTGTGTGCCCATCACGCCCCCGAGCCTGTCGCCGGCGGGCGGGGTTCTGTTGATTGCTGGCAGCATCAGAGTACCTTCGCTTCATGCTTGAGTTTGTCCAGCAGCTCGTCCACCGAGCCCACCATGATGCCGGCGCTGCGGGCCGCGGGGGCCATCACCCCGAGCAGCCGGGTCTGGCCGGCCGGCTCGACGCCGAGGTCAGCAAAGGGCGCGCTCTCGAGCGGCTTGCGCTTGGCCTTCATGATGTTGGGGAGCGAGGCAAAGCGCGGCTCGTTGAGGCGCAGATCCACGGTCACCACCGCCGGCAGCGCCATGCCGAGGGTCTCGAGGCCGCCGTCAATCTCGCGGGTCACCTGCAATTCCCCCTCCACCAGCTTGATGGCGGAGGCGAAGGTGGCGAGTGGCCAGTCATTGAGGGCGGCGAGCATCTGGCCCACCTGGTTGTTGTCGGAATCGATGGACTGCTTGCCGAGCAGCACCAGATCGGGCTTTTCCTGCTCGCATACCTGTTGCAGGGCGCGCGCCACGGTGAGCGGGGTCAGGGTCTCGCCAGTCACATAATGACGGGCCCGATCCGCCCCCAGCGCCAGGGCGTGACGCAGCTGTTCGGCCGCCGCCTCGGGGCCGAAGGTCACCACCACCAGCTCGCTCGCCACGCCGGCTTCGCGCAGCCTGACCCCCTCCTCCACCGCAATTTCACAAAACGGGTTGATCCCCATCTTGACGTTGGCCAGCTCCACGTCCGAGCCATCGCTCTTGACCCGGACCTTGACGTTGTAATCCAGCACCCGCTTGACCGCGACCAGCAGCTTCATGACGCGCATCCCTCGCTTCTGTTGAGTGAATCCATGAAAACCCTCACATTTTTTGCTTACATTTACTTTACGTTTACGTAAACTACCAGCACTACCCTAGGCCAAGTCGAGCACAGAGGCAAGATGGAACGCGAAGCAATGGAATTTGATGTCGTCATCGTCGGTGGCGGCCCGGCGGGACTCAGTGCCGCCATCGCCCTCAAGCAGCACAATGCCGAGCTGTCGGTCTGCCTGCTGGAGAAGGGAGCGGAGATCGGCGCCCATCTGCTCTCCGGCGCCCTGCTGGATCCCGTCGCCCTCAAGGAGCTGCTGCCAGAGAGCTGGCAACAGGCCCCGCTCGGGGTCGAGGTCAACGACGATCAGGTGCACCTGCTGCAAAGCGACAGCCGCGCCCTGCAACTGCCCAACTGGGCGGTGCCGCCGCGCATGCACAACGAGGGCAGCCGCATCATCAGCCTCGGCAACCTCTGTCGCTGGCTCGGTCAGCAGGCCGAGCAGCTGGGAGTCGAAATATACCCGGGTTTTACCGCAAGCGAACTCATCATGGAAGCGGGACGGGTCAAGGGTGTGATCACCGGCGATCTCGGGCTGGATCGGGCGGGCAATCCGAAAGCGGATCACGTGCCCGGCATGGCGCTGCTCGGTCGCTACACCCTGTTTGCCGAAGGGGCCCGTGGCCATCTCGGCAAGCAGCTGATCGCCGACTTTCATCTGGAAAGCGCCGCCCAGCCGCAGCACTACGCCATCGGCTTCAAGGAGCTGTGGCAGCTCCCCCCCGGCCAGGGCAAAGCGGGCCAAGTGCTGCACGGCAGCGGCTGGCCACTCTCCGAGGGGAAGGAAGACAAGAGCCAGGGCGGCTTCTATCTCTACCATCTGGAGCAGGATCAGGTGGCGGTCGGGCTGATTGTCGATCTCAACTACCGCAACCCCTGGCTCAGCCCGTTTGACGAGTTTCAGCGCCTCAAGCACCACCCGCTCATCGCCGCGGCATTGCAGGGGGGCGAGCGCATCAGCTACGGCGCCCGCGCCATCGCCAAGGGGGGCTGGCACTCCCTGCCCCGTATGCACTTTCCCGGCGGCCTGCTCATCGGTTGCGATGCCGGCACCCTCGACTTCTCCCGCATCAAGGGGATCCACACCGCCATGAAGTCCGGCATGCTGGCGGCCAAGACAGTCGCCATGAGTCTGCGCGGTGGCGATGAAGGGGGCCGGGATCTGGCCGAATACGGCGATGCGCTGCAACAGAGCTGGCTGGCCCATGAGCTCAAAACAGCGCGCAACTTCGGCGCCGCCCTGCACCGCTGGGGCCCCTGGCTCGGTGGTGCCTTCAACTGGCTGGAGCAGCGGTTGTTCGCTCGCTCCTCGCCGTTCACCCTGCTGGACAAGGAGCCGGACTACCGCCAGCTGCGCATGGCCAGCCGCTGCCAGCCCATCGACTACCCCAAGCCGGACGGCAGGCTCAGCTTCGACAAGCTCTCGTCTGTCTATCTGGCCAACACCAGCCACGACGAGGATCAACCCTGCCATCTCAAGCTGCAGGATGAGACGATCCCGGTGGCGGTCAACCTGCCCACCTGGGCCGAACCCGCCCAGCGCTACTGCCCGGCCGGGGTGTTCGAGATCCTGGGCTCGGAGAGCCAGCCCCGCCTGCAGATCAACGCGGCTAACTGCATCCACTGCAAGACCTGCGACATCAAGGATCCGAGCCAGAACATCGTCTGGACGCCGCCGCAGGGAGGCTCAGGCCCCAACTATCCCAATATGTAACAGGCCGGCCCATGCAGACCTGTGCAGACCTGTGCAGACCTGTGCAGACCTGTGCAGACCTGTGCAGACCTGTGCAGACAGCAAGGATGCACACCGCAGAGCGGTTGCGGCCCCAACTATTGCAATGTATGTGATGAAAGACGCGCGGCCGGGGGCTGTCGCAGGGCGCTCGGGAGCCCGCCATCCCGGCCGGTGAACCCAAGTCCTCCCGCCTATCGGGGGGAATAAAGGAGGCCACGCCGGGATCGCCCGTTTCGAGGTCGGCGCGGCTGCTCCGACCTCGCTGTTTTTTTGAGCGAACAGGCTGAACCTCCGATGAATAGGCCCTGACAAGCGCGGCCCGCCCCTGTATAGTTCGCCGCATTCAGGTTTTCCATCGGCCCGTTCAGCTTGTCCACGGGATCGCTTTCTACGCGCTCTAAGGCCGCATGACCTGTGCAACCATCCCTGATTACCCATGACTTCTTAAGGGGGGACAGATGATCACCGCCTACATTCTCAATAACAAGGTACTGGACATAGTCACGCTCGGGCCTGACGACATAGTGCCTGACAACACCGTCTGGCTGGATGCCTACAAGCCGGACACGGCGGAACGAGAATGGTTGACGGGCCTGTTTCTGGAAGAGGTGCCCGACAAGGAGGAGCTCGATGACATCGAAGCATCCGCCCGTTTCTACTGGGATACCGACGGTCTGCACATTCACTCCCTGTTTCCCCAGCGGATCGGCCGTGACACCAAGGGTGTCCACGTCTCCTTTACCCTGCGCAACAACCTGCTGATCAGCATCCGTGAGGATGACATCGGCTTGGTGCGCCTGCTGCGCCACTACATGCGCCAGGACCGGCTGGAGGTGGAGGACGCCCTCGACATCCTGCTGGAGGTGCAGAACCTGAAAGTCGAATACCTCTCCGATCTCATCGAAGATGGCTACAAGACCCTGGAAAACACCGCCGATCAGATCTTCGAGCCGGATCAGATCAATCCCATGCTCAAGGAGTTGATGGCCCAGGAAGAGGCCAACGGCCAGATCCGTCTCTCCCTGCACGATACCCGTCGTGCCCTGCGTTTCCTCAAACGCAGCCTGCGCCAACGCATGACGGGCGAGCAGAACAAGTGGATCGACGAGATGCTGCACGACGTGGAGTCCCTGCTGCCCCACACCCAGTTCCTGTTCGACAAGATCAACTTCCAGCTGGAGGCCTCCATGGGGGTCACCAACCTGGAGCAGAACAAGGTGATCAAGATCTTCTCGGTGGCAGCTGTCATCTTCCTGCCGCCGACCCTTATCGCCAGCATCTACGGCATGAACTTCGGTCGCATGCCGGAGCTCGCCTGGGAGTACGGCTATCCCCTCTCCCTGGTACTGATGGTGATGTCATCGCTCGGCACCGGTCTCTTCTTCAAGCGCAAGGGCTGGCTGTGACGCCGGCGACCCGGCACGAAAAGAGATAAGCGGATTGGGGGGCCTGGCCCCCCGATTAATTCCTGCCCCTCGCCCGCCTTGCAAAGGGTGCCCCATCGCCCCATATCCCCTTCATCCTTTGCACAGACGAATCCGGGCAACCATGACCCTCTACCCCGAACACAGATATGACGATCACGGCCAGCTGCGTCCCCCGCTCTGGTTCTGGCCCATCGCCCTCTTGCTGACCCGCTCGGTCTGGCTGTTTCTGATGGCCGGCGTCACCCGCGAGAGCGGCAGCGCCATCCTGACCCTCTTCTACCCGGACCGGCTCACCCTCTACATCAGCCTGCTGACCGACGTGCCCGCCATGCTGGCGCTGCTCGCCTGCGGCGGCACCTATCAGCAGACCCAGAGCATCCGGGCCTGGCTCAGGCGCCACAGCCCGCTGCTGCTGCTCTGCTCTGCCGTCAGCGGCCTGCTGATGCAACTGCACAGCCTCAATCTGCAGAAATGGTCGTTCAGCTGGCCCACCGCCCTGGTACTGGTCGCCACCCTCTGGTCACTCTGGTATCTGCTGCGCAGCCGCCAGCTGCGTGAATACGCGGTGGATCAACCCCATTGAGGGGCGAGTCGGCTCACTGGCGGGTGACCCGGATCTGCAGGGTCTGACGATCGCTCTGAGTACCGCCGCCCCCCTGCAACTGGGTGCCCAGACTGCTGCCCTGCTGCGCCGCGCTGGTGGAGAGCTCCCCCACCGTCAACCACTGACCGGGGGAGCCGCTCACCTCGGTGGCACTCTGCCCCCGGTTGATGGTGCCCTGCTCCAGCCTGGCCTGCTCGCTGCTGAGCGCTATCTGTACCCTGTCGCCGATCAGGGTGGCGGTGGCATAGAGGCCGTTCACCAACGGCATCAACCCCACCACCTGGCCACCGCGCCACTGATAAAAGGTGACCGGCTGATAGGTGCCCATCTGCAATAGCACCGGCCGACCCGACAGGCCACGTACCTGCCAGCTGTCGTTCTGGCTGCGCTGATACTGCTGGGCATTGCCCTCCAGCAACCACTGCCGCTTGGCCGCATCCCGGCCCAGCCCCACCCCGGCCTGCTGGCCGCTGGAAGCGCCATCCACCCGCCACTCGATGAGCAGGCTCTGGGGCGGCTGGTTGAATTTGGCCAGCGCCGCTTCCGCCTCCTGCAGCTGGGCGGCGCTGCCGCTCAGCACCAGCTGATTGCCCATGGCGCTCACCCCCAGCTCCGGATAGAGATCCTTGAGGGCCTGCACCGCCGCCTGCGTCTCGAATACCGGGATCACCTTCACTTCGGCCCGCAGCGGCAGGCACCAGAGCCCCCACAGCAGCCAGAGTCCGCACCAATTCCATCTTCTCATCTTCTCCTCCCGTCCCACTCGGCAGCCCTTCGCCTCATCGGCCTGCTCATCACCTCGTCATCATGGGCCATCCCGCCCGCTTTTCAATGATTTTGCCCGTGAGCGGTGAACACCGTGCAGGTCAGGTCCTTCATTTTTCGATGAAAAGAGCGGAGATAGATCAAATAACACAAATAAAAATGATTACCATTTGTTGTCACAAAAAAATCGCTCGGATACAATTCGGTCTCATTTTTTCGAGCTTGCCGTCGATGAAGCCAGTGACCACCACCCCCGCCGCCATCCACCTTGCCCTGCTGGTCAACATGCTCTCCATGGGCAGCATGATGATGGTGATGCCCCTTGGGCCGGATCTGGTCATCAGCCTCGGCATGCAGCCGGAACAGACCGGCTACTTCAGCGGCGGCGCCACTCTGGGGGCCGCCCTGATGGGCCTCATCGCCGCCCCCTGGCTCGATCGGGTCAATCGCAAGCCCGCCCTGCTGGTGCTGCTCACCCTGCGTTTTCTGCTGCTGATGGCCTGCTCCCTGGTGCAAGACAGCCAGCAACTGCTGGTGCTGTTTGTCCTGTCGGGCTGTGTGGCCGGCCCGCTCGCCGCCATCTTGATGGCAGCCGTGCTGGATCTGGTACCGCCGGCCGAGCGGGGCCGTCGTCTCGCCTACGTGGGCATGGCCTTCTCGCTGGCCGCCATTCTGGTGGTGCCCATCGCCCTGGTGCTGGCCCAGTGGTTTGGCTGGCAGAGTCCCTTCCTGCTGTTTGGTGCCTGCGGCCTGCTGCTGGCGCTGCTGAGCAGCCGCCTGCTGCCCTCCTTGCCGGTCAGCCGTGCCCCTCACGGCAGCGGTCTGCGCCAGTTGCTGGGATCGCCACTCTGTCAGGGGGCCCTGTTGATCCTCTGCCTGCAGATGTTCGGCCACTTCCTGCTGATCCCGCACTTTGCCAACTACTTCCAGTTCAACCTCGCCTTCCCGCGCGAGCAGATCGCCGCCCTCTACCTGTGCGGCGGCCTCGCCAGCATGGCCACCATGCGGCTGTGCGGCGGCTGGATTGATCAGGGCCGGGCCCAGGCTGCCATCCTGATCACCAGCCTGCTGCTGGCGCTGATCACTTTGCTCGGTTTCGCCATGCCGGTCGGCATGCCCGTCTACCTGCTGTTCACCCTCTTCATGGCGCTGAGCTCGGCCCGCTCCAGTTCGACCCTCGCCATCACCGCATCCATCCCGGCCCCTCATCAGCGCGCCGCCTTCATGTCTTTTCAGGGCACGGTCACCAATGTGGCGGCCGGGCTTGGCAGCCTGCTCTCCGCCAGGTTGCTGGTGTCGGATCAGAGCGGCGCCCTGCACGGCTTTGCTGGGCTCGCCTGGATCAATATCAGCTGCGGTCTGCTGGCCTGCGGCGGTGTCTGGCTCCTGCTCAAGGGGCTGGCACAGACAAGGAACAACAATAACCCCGAGTCTGGCCCCGCCAGACAAGGAAGTCAGTGAGCCACCGGCCCCAGAGCCGGACCCCATAACCTCTGTTTTATTCATGGAGTTTTGACTATGCAGTTGCAGCCCGGCGTCTTTCGCCTGAACCCCATCCTGCTCTCCCTCGGCCTTATCGCCCTGCCGGGCCTGGCCCAGGCCGAGGCGCCCAAAGCCAACGAGACCCTGGTGGTCACCGCCACCCAGACCAAGCACACCGAACTCTCCGCGCCGGCCAGCGTCTCCGTGGTGACCCGCGCCGATCTGGACAAGATGAACGCCAACAACATCGGCGAAGCGCTCAAGCACGTGCCCGGCGTCAACGTCATCGGCACCAACCCCACCGGCCGCAACGAGATCAAGATCCGCGGCATGGGCGGCGACTACACCCTGCTGCTGATCAACGGCAAGCGGGTCAACGCCCGCGAGACCCTGGGCAGCTCGTTTGGCAATGACTTCGACTTGAGCTCCATCCCCATGGCTGCCATCGAGCGCATCGAGGTGATCCGCGGTCCCGTCTCCTCCCTCTATGGCGCCGACGCCCTCGGTGGCGTGGTCAACGTGATCCTGCGCCAGGCCAAGGAGCAGACCGAGGCGGCCTTCGGCTACACCCATACCATGCCCACCAAGGGTGATGGCGGTGATGCCAACCGTGGCAACGCCTTCGTCTCCGGCGCCCTGATCGACAACAAGCTGCTCGGCAGCCTGGTGGTGGAAGGCTATCAGCGAGATCGCTGGCACAGCGATCAGTCCAACAACAAGGACGCCGATGCGCTGGAGAAACGGGAAGTGGTCAACATGCTCTCCAGCCTGAAGTGGCTGGTCAGCGACAACCAGGATGTGGAGTTCGATCTGGGCTACAACCAGAACGACATGGACAGCTACTTCAACAACGTGCCGCGCGCCCCTACCGCCCCGGCCACTCCGCACAACGTGCAAAAGCTCGATCGCCTGAGCCTGGGGGTCACCCACAACGGCCGTTGGGAACACTTCGACAGCCGGGCCCGCTACTACTTCGAGCAGACCGATCTGATGGATGACTCCCAGCTCAACGGTGGCGCGGCCGACGTCACCCAGACCAACCACACCGTCGACGGCCAGCTGAGCGGCTACCTCGGGGATCATCTGCTGACTTCCGGCGCAGAATTCCGCAAAACCGAGCTGGAGCACAGCCGCAGCATCACCAACGGCAGCGTGGATGCGAGCCAAAGCGCCCTCTACCTGCAAGACGAGTTCGGCTTTGGCGATCTGGCGCTGACTCTCTCCGGTCGTCTGGATCACCACGAAACCTATGGCAACGAGTTCAGCCCGCGCGCCTATGCGCTCTACAAGCTGAGCGACGAGTGGGTGATCAAGGGCGGCGCCGGCAAGGCGTTCAAGGCCCCGACCCTGGCACAGTCCAGCGAAGGCTTCGCCACCACCGCCTGCCGCGGCGCCTGCAAGGTAGTCGGCAACCCGGATCTGAAACCGGAAACCGCCGTCAGCTACGAGCTGGGCACCGCCTATGAGGCAGAACGCTTTGGCGCCGGCCTCACCGGCTTCCACAACGACATCGAGGATCTGATCCAGAGCGATCAGTGGGGCCCGGGCTACCGTCCGAGCGTGATGACCTACCTCAACGTCAAGAAGGCGCGGGTCAAGGGGCTGGAGCTGACCGGCTGGGTCGATGTGATGGACGACGTCAAGCTGACCGGCAACTGGACCATGCTGGACTCCGAAGACAAGAGCACCGGCGACGATCTGGCCAAGACCCCGGATCACACCGGCAACCTGAGCCTGGATTGGCAAGCCACCGAGATCGTCAGCACCAACCTGGCCTGGCAGTACGTGGGCAGCCAGTTCATCAAGGTGCCGATGCACAACTCCCAGGCGCTCAAGTCCGACAGCTACCAGACCCTGGACGTCAACACCAAGTGGAAGGTCACCCCGGCGCTCGACTTCAAGCTGGGCATCACCAACCTCACCAACACCAAGCGTGACCAGGTCGCCACCGACGCCGACTTCATTCTGGAAGGTCGTACCGTCTACGCCGGCGTGGATTACAAGCTGTAAGCCCCGCAGGGGAGTCCGTCAGGGCTCCCCTCTTTCTGCTGTTATTGCCTCGACATGAAGGAGTAGCCGGGTGCAGAGACACCAAACACACCTGTTCTGGCTGGGAGTGATCCTCCTGTTCCTGCTGATCTGTCTGTCACTGGCCACTGGCGCCGGTGTCTATGGTGGCCGCGAGGTCGCCGGTTTTCTGCTGGGCGATCCCGCCCTCGTGGCCGATGAAAAACTCGCCATGATAGTTCACACCCTGCGTCTGCCCCGCACCCTGTGTGGCCTGGTGGTGGGCGTCTCCCTGGCGCTGGCGGCCTCCATGCTGCAAAGCGCCACCCGCAATCCGCTGGCCGAACCCGGCCTGCTCGGGGTCAACGCCGGCGCCGTGTTCGCCCTGGTGATCGGCCTCACCTATTTTGGCGTCGAATCCGCCTACGGTTACCTGCTCTGGTCCGGCATGGGGGCCCTGCTCGGCAACCTCATCGTGCTGGGCCTCGGCCTGATGGTGGGGCGCTCCAACCCCCTCAAGCTCATTCTGGTGGGGGTCGCCCTCTCCGCCACCTTCGGCGGCCTCTCCAACTTCCTGCTGCTCTCCAACCAGGTGGTGCTGGAGCAGTTCCGCTTCTGGAATCTGGGGTCGCTGGCCGCCTCGGATCTCGATGCGGTGCTCACCGTGATGCCCTTTGCCCTGCTCGGCCTGCTGCTGACCCTGGCACTCTGTCGCCAGCTCACCCTGATGCAGATGGGTGACAGCCAGGCGCTGGCGCTCGGCATCCGGCCGACCCGGGTGCGCATCGGCGTGCTCTTGGCCGCCACCCTGTTTACCGCCTGCGCCATCGCCATCGCCGGCCCCATCGGCTTCGTCGGTTTTCTCGCCGCCTACTGCGCCCGTCTGGTGGAGCCGGTACGCCTCGCCATCCAGGTGCGCTTCTCCGCCCTGTTCGGGGTGCTGTTTCTGCTCGGCGCCGACATCCTGGCGCGCTGGCTGATCCAGCCGTTCGAGCTGCCCAACGGGGTGATCCTGGCGCTGATCGGTGCCCCTGTGCTCATCCTGGTGGTGCGCAGCGGCGGCTTCCGCGCCCTGCTGGCTGTCAAATAAGGTTGCCTGCCTCATGAACAATTCCATCCATCCCTCCCTCACCACGGCGCTTCCCACCGGCACCGTCTGCCTGCGCGTTGGCAGCCGCACCCTGTTGCTGCACCGCCGCGCCTGGCTCATCACGCTGGGGCTCCTGGTAGCCCTGGTGCTGCTCTCCCTGCTGGCGCTGACCCTGGGCTCCGGCAAGCTCACCATGCTGGGGGTGATCCAGACCCTGCTTGGCGAGGGCAACCGGCTGAGCGAGGTGACCGTCTTCAAGATCCGCTTGCCGCGCATCGTTGCCGTGCTGGTGGCGGGAGCGGCCATGGGCCTCTCCGGCTGCCTGGTGCAGACCCTCATTCGCAACCGCCTCGCCACCCCGGACATGATCGGGGTCAACGAGGGGGCCTCCTTGGCCATCATCGCCTTCTCCCTCTACCTGACCCTCGGCAGCTGGCCCTGGTGGGCCGCGCCGCTGGGTGCCCTGTTTGCCGCCGCCGTGCTCTATGCCCTGTGCAACAAGCCGGGGGAGCAGGGCTACCTGTTCGTGGTGATCGGCATCGGGGTCTCCGAGCTGATGAACGCCATCGGCCAGTTCGTGATGTCCACCCAGTCGCTGGTGCACCTCACCAGCCTCTACCTGTGGAACATGGGCAACTTCGTCGGCCAGGGTTACAGCACTGTGCTGCCGGTGGGGATCCTGATCCTGCTGGTCTGCCCCTGGGTAGTTTATCTCTCCCGGGCTCTGGGCGTACTGCGTCTGGGCCCCGTCACCGCCCAGAGCCTGGGGGTGAACGTCAACCGGGTGCAGCTCGGCGTGCTGGCCCAGGCCATCGTGGTGGCGGCGCTTGGTACCGCCATCGGCGGCCCCGTGGTGTTCATCGCCATGGCGGCCCCGGTGCTCGCCTCCTGGCTCAGCCGGGATCGCATCGTGCCGCTGTGGATTGCCGCCCTGTGCGGCGCCCTGCTGCTGCTGGCCAGCGACACCCTGGTGCGGGTACTGGCCAGCCCCCACGAGGTGGCTACCGGCATCATGACCCGTATTCTCGGCGGCCTGCTGCTGCTGTTCATCCTGCTCAAAGACCGCCAGAAGGCCGACTGACGATGCCATTCATCCATTTTCAAGACAGACCGAGGGCCGCCTGATGACGCTCACCATCAATCACCTGCAATTTGGCTATCAGCACAAGCCCGTCTTCAACGACATCTCCTTCACCATTCCCCAGGGCAAGCTGGTGGGGATCGTCGGCCCCAACGGCGGCGGCAAGTCCACCCTGCTCAAACTGCTGGCAGGCCAGGAGCAGCAGCAGGCCGGCGAGATCCTGCTCAAGGGCAAGCAGCTAGCCAGCTACGGCAAGAAGGCGCTGGCCCGCGAGCTCGCCTACCTGCCCCAGCGCCCGCTGGTACCCGCCGGCATCCAGGTCGAGCAGCTGGTGCAGTACGGCCGCCACCCCCATCAGGGCTGGTTCAATCAGTGGAGCGAGGAGGATGCGCGCATGGTGCACTGGGCCTGCGAGCGAATGCAACTGGGCGACATTTTGCAGCAGAGCGCCAGCTCCCTCTCCGGTGGCCAGGCCCAGCGGGTGTGGCTCGCCATGGTGCTGGCCCAGGATGCGGACATCATCCTGCTGGATGAACCCACCAGCGCGCTGGACATCGGTCACCAGACCGAGGTGATGGAGGCCATCCACCAGATCACCGCCGAGGGCAAGACGGTGCTCATCGTCATCCACGATCTCGCCACCGCCGCCCGCTACTGCGACGAGCTGATCGCACTGGGGGATGGCGGCATCCAGGCCATGGGGCCGGCCCACGAGGTGGTGACCAAGTCCCTTATCGACCGCCTCTACCAAACCGACGTGGACATACTGCACGCCCCCGGCGACGGCGCCCCCATCATAGTGCCGCGCCGCAGGCCACACGCCTTTGCCATGCGCCAACCGGCCTGAGCCCCATCAAAAAACCGCCGAGAGGCGGTTTTTTATGTTTGCAGCTCGGCGCGCCGCCACTCACAGCAACAGGCTGGTGAGCACCCCGCCCGGCCGTGTTTGCCAGTGCCCTGTTTGCCAATGCTGTGCCTGCCAGTACATTGGCTGCCAGTAGAGCGTACAGCGCCAACCGGCGGGCAGTGTCGGGGTCAGCGAGTCCACGAGTTCAAGGGTGAGGGTCTGCTCCGTCATGGCCAGCCAGCGGGCATCGAGAAAATCAAAATAGCGCCCCACCCTGGGGTAGAGCGCCTTGAACAGGCTCTCCTTGGCCGAAAAGATCAAGGTGAGCGCCTCAGCCCTGCTCAGGCCGATGGCAGGGGCAGCGGCCGCCAGCCGGGCCCACTCCTCCCCGCTTGCAATACCGGGCCAGAGCTCGCTCGCCTGCCCCTCTGTCAGCCAGCCCTCCAGATCCAGCCCCATCCCCGCCCGGCCCGAACGCACCGCGCACAGTGCCATGCCGCGCCCTTGCAACAAGCTGTGGCTGATGCTGCCCTCAAACCCCGCAGGCCAGCAGGGTTCGCGGGCGTTGCCGATGGCCACGGGGTGCTCCGCGAGGTTGAAGGAACGCAGGGCTTCGCGGGCCGCGAGACGCCCCGCCAAAAACTCCCCCAGCCGCTTGGGGGCCGCGCGCTGCAAGCTGGCGGGCAGCACCATGCCGGCCGCATCGTAACAGGCCGGGGTGAAGGCGGCGGGGTCAAAGCAGACCCGTTGCAGCGCCAGATGCGCCGCGCCGGGCAGCGGCAGGCTGTCGGCCTGCACGATAAAGCGGTCCAGTGAACAGGCTGGCGCGGTGGCAATCAACATCACAAAGAGCCCTTGGTGGATGAGCCAGCATGGTAGCAAATTGCTCCCTCCACACACCACAAACACAAATGACAATTCTTATCATTTGAATTTGTGGTAGCATGAGTTCGCCCGTTTGGGACCCAGTGTTCCACTGATTTCACCAAGAAGGATGTAACGATGAAGATCTCCTCTCCCCTGGCTGCCGTGCTGATGCTGGCCAGCCTGGTCGGCTTCCAGGCACAGGCCGGCAGCGAGACCCGTCAGGTGACCGATGCCGACGGCAAGACCCAGGTTGTACCGGCCCAGCCCAAGCGGGTGGTGGTACTGAGCGAAATCGATCTGGACAGCGCCCTGACCCTGGGGCTGCAACCGGTCGGCACCGTCAATGGCCGCGGCCAGTCCACCCTGCCCCGCTACCTGCTGCAACAGGCGGGCAAGGAGATCGCCGTGGTCGGCGATCTGGACAACCCCAACCTGGAGAAGCTGATCGATCTGGAACCCGATCTCATCCTCACCGGCCAGACCAAGCCCGAGCTGCTGGCCCTGCTCAAGGAGATAGCCCCCACAGTCGTCACTGGCAACTGGGGTGACTCCTGGAAGGAGATCTTCAATCGCAGCGCCCACGTGCTGAACCGGGACGCCGAAGCCAAGACCTTCCTCGCCCAGTATGATGCCCGCCTGCAGGAAGCCCGCAGCAAGCTCGCCAAGCATCAGGGCGAACGCCTGAGCATAGTGCGCTGGAACCCCAAGGGCCCCAGCTACATGCACAGCGGCACCTTCGCCAGCAGCGTGGTGGAAGAGATGGGGCTGACCCGACCGACCCACCAGATCGGTGACAAGACCCCCCACTCCCCGGCCCTGAGCCTCGAATCCCTCAACCTGCTGGACGGCGACTGGCTGGTGATCGGCACCCTGAGCGCCAGCGGCGATGCGGTGGATGCCATGAAGCAGGCCGAGCAGACCCCGGCCTTCCAGCAGCTTGGCGCCATCAAGAGCAAGCGCTTCGGCGCCGTGGACGGGTCGCTCTGGACCTCCACCGGCGGCCCCCAGGCGGCCCTCAAGGTGATCGACGACGTCGAGCAGCTGCTGGCCAAACCCGATGCGGCCCCCATCACCCAATAAGCCCGCGTGATGAGCGCCCAAAAAGAAGCCCGCATTTGCGGGCTTCTTTTTATCTGCTGCGCGGCACTTACTCGGGCAAGGGCAGCGCCTTTCTGTCCAGTTTGCCGCTGCCGGTCTTGGGCAGGGCATCCAGCAGGATGAGCCGCGCCGGTACCATGTAGTGCGGCAGCGTCGCCTGCAACCCCTTGCGCAGGGCCAGCCGGTTGAGGGTCACCCCGCTTTTCGCCTCCACGTAGCCCACCAGCATGGCCTCGTCCCCCTCGCCCACCAGACGCACCGCCGCCTCCTGCACCCCGGCCTGGCGGCGCAGCCCCGCCTCCACCTCGCCGAGCTCGATGCGAAAGCCGCGCAGCTTGACCTGATCGTCGCGCCGTCCCAGATAGAGGAAACGGTCCGCCCCCAGCCGGCGCACCCGATCGCCGGTGCGATAGAGGCGATGGGTGGCCAGGCGCAGGAAGGCGGTGCGGGTCAAGGCCGGCTTGCGCCAGTACCCCTCGCACAGGGCCGGGCTCTCGATGCAGAGCTCGCCGCACTCCCCCTCCGCCACCGGCTGCCCCGCCTCGTCCAGCACCCAGTGCCGATAACCGGGCAGGCTGTGGCTGATGGTGATCTGGCCATCAGTCGGTGGCCAGCGCACCTCGCTCACCAGCGACCAGACGGTAGCCTCGGTCGGCCCGTAGCAGTTCCACAGCCGCCGGGTGCGGGCACAGAGCTGCTCGGCCAATCCCGAGTCCAACGCCTCACCGCCGCACAGGGCGGTGAGGGTATTGCGCCCCTGCCAGCCCGCTTTAAGCAGCATGCGCCAGCAGGCCGGGGTGGCCTGCAGCCAGTTGATGGAGGGGTCGGCCTCGAGCAACGCCTGCATCCCCAGCGGATCCTTGTTGTGCTCACCGCCAGCCACCGTCAACCGGCCACCGCCCCAGAGCGGCCCCAGCATCTCAAGCAGGGAGATATCGAAGGCCGGGGTGGTGATGAAGAGCCAGTGGCAGCTCGGTGAGAGCCCGAGCCGCTCGCGGATCCCGTCGAGGAAGCAGAGCAGGGCCCGCCGGCTGATGACCACCCCCTTGGGCTCGCCGGTGGAGCCCGAGGTGAACATCATGTAGGCGGCCAGGGCGTCATCCACCCGGGGCCAGGAGACGGGCCCTGCCGCTGCGGGCCCATCGAGGGTGCGCAGCGGACAGCCGAAGGCGGGAGCTGGCCTGTCGCCGTCGCAGATCACCGCCGACAGGCGCGCCTGGCGGGCGATCCCCTGCAACCGCTCCACCGGAAAGTCCGGCTCAAGGGGCACGAAGGTGAGGCCGAGCCGCAGGCAGGCCAGCAGGCTGGCCACCAGATCGGGGTTGCGGGAGAGATAGAGGCCGACCCGCTCCCCCACCGCCAGCCCCTGCAGGCGGGCGGCAATCTGGGCCACCCGATCATTGAGCGCGCCGTAGCTAAGCCACTGCTCATCTGATCCGCCCTCACTGATGCCCTCCCCGCCCATGCAGATGGCGGGGGCCAGCGGGGTGGCGGCCAGACAGGCCGCCAGCCGCGCGCCCAGGTTGGCCGCCCCCTTGGGGGCACCTCTCGGGGATGACACGGCCGGGGCCTTATGCTTGATGGTCACCGTCATAGCGCGGCCTCCGTTTGGCGCACCAGCCAGTGCCCATAGAGCCGGCTGGGGGATGGATGGGCCTTGAGGGTCTGCAGGGTGAGCGGCGCCCGATCTTGGCCAAACGCCTCGTTGAGGGCCGCCAGCAGGGCGAGCTGCTGTACCGAATCCACCCCGAGTTCACACAGGGTCTGCTGCCAGATGCCGGGCACGCCGCACAGACGCTCCCACAGGGCCACCAGCGCGCGGGCCTCGGCCGGCGGCTGAGCCAGGCCGGGCTCAACCCTGGTGGCGGCCACTTGCGCCTTCGCCGGGGACGGTGCCGCCGCCACAGCCACGCTGGCCGGTTGGCTCAGATCCGCCTGCGCCAGCCAGCCAAGCTCGGCCAGCCAGTCAGCCAGCACCGCCTCGGCCCGGGCCTCGGGGATCTGCTCGCCATCGAACTCGAGGCGCAGCTGGAGCGTCTCGCCCCGGCTGCTGACCACCAAGGAGAGCGGCAGCTCCACCTTCTCCACCACGGCGCCAAAGCGTGGCACCAGTTGGTGGGGTTCGGGGGCGGCAGGGGCCGCCGGCATGGGGTAGTTCTCGAACACGAACAGGCTCTGGAACAGGCGCGCCCGGCCTTTGGTCAGTGCCGCCAGCGACTGGGTGCCGTGCTCATAGAGCGCCATCAGATCGGCCTGCAACCGGGCGATATGCTCGGCCAGGGTCAGCTCGGTGCGCCACGCCAGCGCCAGCGGCAGGCTGTTGATGTAGAGCCCGACGCTCGCGGTGATCCCCTCGATGGGATAATCCCGCCCCGGGGTCACGTTGCCCACCAGGGTGACGGCATCGCCAGAGCGGCGAGCCAGCAGACGGTGCCAGGCATATTGGGCCAACAAACCCGCGGTCACGCCAAGGTCGCGGGCACGGCGCGCGAGCAAGGTTGCCACCTCGGTCGGCAGCACCGTGGCGCAAACCGCCGGTCGCTGCTGGGTATGGCGCCCGCTTGCGCTAGCGTCCAGCGTCACCCCGAACAGGCAGGCGAGATCGTTAGGCTGGGCCAAGAGATCGCCCCGCCCCTGCCAGTAGGCGTCGGCGCTGCGGGCTTGGCTGGCGATATGGCGGCCAAACTCGAGCCAGGCGGTATCCGGCTCGGCTTGTGGCAACAGGCCGTTCATCAGCGCCTGATAGCCACGATGCAAGGACCCCAGCAACACGGGACCGCTCCAGCCATCCAGCACGCCGTGATGGGCGCTGAAGATCACCTTGTGGTGATCGGGGGCCAATTTGAAGCAGGCAAGGCGCAGCAGGGGCGCCTGCTCCAGCGGGATCGGGCGGGCCAGCTCCTGCTCGCGATAGGCCTGGACCCGTGCCTCTGCATTTTCCACTTCAGACAAGTCCTCATAGTGGAATGGCAACTCGGCGTGCTTCAAGATGCGCTGCAGCGCCACCCCGTCCGCCAGTACCAGTTCGCTGCGAAGGGCCGGCCAGCGGGCGATCTGCCCCTGCCAGGCCTGACGGTAGACCGCCACGTCCAGCGGCTGGTGATAGTCAATCTCGGTCTGCAGGTGATAGGCGTGATCCCGGGGCAGCAACGCCCTGTGATGGAACATGCTCTGCTGCAGCGAGGTCATGGGCAGCAGGGTCTCCACTTCGCGCCCGCTCAGCACCCGATCGAGCGCGCTTTGCGAGAGAGCGATCCCCGGGAAGTCGCTCGGAGTGTGACGCGGGGCCTTCAGGTTGCAGCAGTGCTCCACCAGCGCCGTCAGGTTGTCCGCCAGCCGCGCCATCAGGGCGTCGCTCGCCTGCTGGTTGAGGGCACCCACCTGGCGCAGGGTGAGGCGACCGTCGTAGACCCCCCCGTGCAGGCTGACCAGTTCGCGCGGCAGGTTGTCAGGGGACGTGGGTGCCCCCGGTGCCATCGGCAGAGGCTGCCAGGGTTGAGCGGCCTCGCCCTGATGGCTGACCCCCAGGTAGTTGAAGACCACCAGGGCTTCGGGCAGTGCCCAGCCACGGGGGTGGTGCAGCCGCAGGGCGTTGAAGCCCACTCCCTTGTCCGGCACGGCGCGCAGCTGCTCCTTGGTGGCGCACACCAGTGCATCCCACGCCTTGGCATCCTCCAGCGCCAGCGGGTAGGTGCTGGTGAACCAGCCCAGGGTACGGCTCACGTCCAGTTCAGCATCGATGGCCTCACGGCCGTGTCCTTCCAGCATCACGCAGTGACGGCTGCCGTAACCCAGCTCGCTCAGGGTACGGGTCAGTGCCGCCAGCAGCAGGTCGGGCACCCGGGTGAAGTAGGCCTGGTTGGCGGTGTCGATGAGCCGGGCCGTGGTCTCCTGACTCAGTTGCAGCAGGCTGGCGGCGGCGCGGCCATCGGCGGCGCGGGCGGCTTCCAGCAGGTGACCCTGGCTGCCTTCCCCCTGAGCCAGCCAGAAGCCAAGCTGATCCTCTTCCCGTTTGGCGTAGGCCGCGAGCCCCTCGCCCCACTGGCGATAGCTGCTGCCCTTGGCGGGCAGCGGCTCGCCCCTGCTCACCCGGGCCAGATCTTCGGCCAGAATGCGCCAGGAGACGGCATCGATCACCAGGTGATGGAAGGCGAGGAAGAGCCCCTCCACCGTCTCGCGCTCGCCCTCCCGCTCACCCTCGAGGGAGAGATTGCGCAGGCGGGCCCAGGCCAGGGTGTGGCCGCTGGCAGGGTCGAAATCTCCCTGCAGCTCGGTCAGGCGGGCCTGCAGCTCGGCCTCATCTAGGCTTCCGGCATCCAGGGTCGGCAGCGGCGGCAGCGCCAGTTCGGCCAGGTAGCGCTGGCCGGTCGGGGTCACCGCCAGGCGCAGGGCATCGTGGTGCTGGCGCAGGGTATCCAGCCAGCCGCGCAGGGCCTCATCATCCACCCCGGCCGGCAGGCGCAGGATCACCCCCTGGTTCCAGTGACCGGACTTGGCAAAGCCCTGTTCGAAGAACCAGTGCTGAATGGGGTGGAGCGGGAACTCGCCGGTCAGGCTGCCCTGCTCGCTCCTGTGGCTCACCGCCTGCTGCTGGCCGAGCTGGCGGCAGAGGCGGCGCACCGTCTTGGCTTCGAACACGTCCTTCACGCTGCAGTGCAGTCCCGCATCCCGCAGCCGGGTGGTGAGCTGGATGCTGAGGATGGAGTCACCGCCCAAGCGGAAGAAGTCATCCTCCACCCCGAGCGGTTGCTTGAGCACCCCTTGCCAGATGGCGAGCACGGTCTGCTCCAGTTCGTTTTGCGGCTCGCCCTTGCTCTGCTGCCAGACGATGGCGGGCAGGCGGCGCAAGTCCAGCTTGCCGTTGGGGGTGAGCGGCATCTCGGGCAGCCAGCAGAGGCGCGCCGGCACCATGTATTCGGGCAGGCACTCGCCGGCCCGCTGCAGCAGGGCATCGCCGTCGGGCTCGCTCGCCCCGGCCTGCAGACAGGCGTAAGCGAGCAGGCGCCCCTCCTGCACCACCACCTTGATCTGGCGCATCGCCGGGCACAATTCGGCGAGCCGGGTCTCTATCTCCCCCGGCTCGATGCGATAGCCGCGCAGCTTGATCTGCTCGTCTATCCGGCCCAGATACTGGATGTTGCCGTCGCGGCGCAGCAGGGCCCGATCGCCGGTGCGATAGAGGCGATGGGTACGTTCCGCCAGCGCCAGCTCGATAAAGGCCTCCTGGGTGCGCTCTGGCAGATTGAGGTAGCCACGGGCCAGCCCCAGCCCCGCCAGGCAGAGCTCGCCGGGGACCCCCACCGGGCAGAGGTTGCCCGCCTCGTCCAGGATCAGCGCCTTCAGGTTGTTGACGGGGCGACCTATGGTGATGGGCGCCCCCGGGGTGAGCCGCGCGCAGAGCGCGGTGACGGTGCACTCGGTCGGGCCGTACATGTTGAACAGCGCCACCCGCTCTCCCCAACGCTCCACCAGGCTGCTCGGGCACGCTTCGCCGCCAAAACCGATGGCCTTGAGGGAACCGAGATCCGCCACTGGCAATAGATTCGCGAGCAGGGCGGTCGGCAAGATCATATGGCTGGCACCCCGAGCGATCGCGGCACTGATCACCCCCTCGCCCGGCTCGCCGAAGTGCAGGGGCGCGCCGCAGTAGAGCGGCAGCAGGGTGGTCATGTTGCCCGCATCAAACGAGAGGGACATGCAGTTGAACATGGCGCCATTCTGATCAAGGGCGATGCGCTCGCCGTGATCCGCCATCAGGTTGACCAGGCTGCCCTGCTCCACCATTACCCCCTTGGGTAGGCCGGTGCTGCCGGAGGTGTAGATGATCTGGGCCAGCATGGCGGCATCGCGGGGCACGGCAGGGGGGCTGCTGGGCATCTTGTCCAGCGCCAGCTGGTGCAGATCGTGATATTCGGCAGTCGTGCCCTTGATGGCCTCTGCAAGCCGGGCATCCGGCTCTCCCCCGAGCACCAGCGCAATACTGGCGTCGCTCAGGATATGGGCCAGTCGCTCGGCGGGATAGGCAGGGTCGAGGGGCACATAAGCCGCCCCCGCCTTCCAGCAGGCGAGCAGGGCGATGACGAAGGCGACATCACGCCTGGCCTGGATGCCGATGGCGGCGCCCGGGGTGACGCCCTGAACCTGCAGCCAGTGGGCCAGCCGGTTGGCACGCACCTCCAGCTCGCCATAGGTCAACGATTGCGCGCCGTCGCTGACCGCCAGCGCGTCCGGGCACTGAATAGCGCGCCGCTCGATATGACAGAACAGGGTGTCGCGGCTCGGGTAGTCTTGCGGCAAGTCGGCAAGCTGTACGGCGAGCGCGGCCTGGTCGGTGCCCGCCTCCAGCGGCAGTTGCCAGATGTCGGTCTCGGGGGCCGCCACCACCGCTCGCATCAGGTGCAGCAGGCGATCGGCAAAAGCCTGGATGGTCTCTCGTTCAAACAGGGCGGTGGCAAACAGCCAGTCCACCCTGACGGAGTCCATCAGCTCGGTCACCTTGACCGAGATGTCGGTCTTGGCCGGCAGCACAGGCGAGGTCTCCTCCACCAGCTGGCAGCCGGGGATGAGATCGTTGAAGTCCACCTTGGCCTGATAGACCAGCATGATCTGGAAGATGGGGTTGATGGCAGTAGTGCGATCGGCGCCGATGGCCTCGGCCAGCGCCTCGAAACGGTAGAGCTGGTGATCAAAGGCCGCCAGATCCTCCTCCCGGCACTGCTGCAGATAGTCGACAAAGCTGGGCTTGCCGCTGAGTTGAGTGCGCAGCACCAGGGTATTGACGAAAAAGCCCACCAGCGACTCGATCTCGTGGCGCTCGCGATAGGCAAGCGGGGTGCCGATCACCACCTCCTTCTCGCCGCTCTGGCGCACCATCAGCAGGGCAAACAGGGCGTGCAGGCCGATGAAATTGGAGGTGCTGTGGCGCTGACAGAGGCGCTTGAAGCTCTCCCATAGATCGTTGTCGATGGTGGAGAAGACCAGCTCGCCGCCGCTGTCCTGATGGGCCGGGCGCGGCTTGTCGAGCGGCAGGCCGTGCACTTCAGGGCTGCCACCGAGCCGGTCAACCCAGAACGGCTTGAACTCGGCGTGATAATCGAGAAAACGCGGCGAGTTGAACCAGCGGGCATAGTCGATGTAGGTGAGCGGCAGCTCGCTCACCTGCAAGGGTTCGCGGTTCTGATGGGCAAGAAAGGCGCGCTTGAGATCCGCGAACATGTTCTTGACCGACCAGCCGTCGGAGATGATGTGGTGCTGAGTGATCAGCAGCACGTGTTCGCGGCTGCCCAGCCGAATAAGGTGCACCCGGCTGAGATCCCCCTGGGTCAGGGAGAAGGGGCGCCCGATCTCTTCGCGCACCCGGCGGGCCACATAGGCTTCGCGCTCGGCAATGGGCTCTGCGCTCACGTCCTCAATCTGCAGCGTGAAGGGCGTGTGGGGCAAGATCTCCTGCGCCCCCCTGCCCGCCTCGTCCTTGATGAAGCGGGTGCGCATGCTGGGGTGACGGGCAAACAGGTGGTCGAAGGCAAACTCCAGCGCCGCCGTGTCCAGCTCTCCCTTGACGCGAAAATAGACCGGCATGTTGTAGAGGTGGGAGGCCTCCTCGTACTGCTCGATAAACCAGAGCCCGCTCTGGGAGGACGAGAGCGGCCCCTGCAAGGCCCCCTCGGCGACAATGGGAGCCTCGAAGGCGGCACGGGCCGCCAGGCAGCGCACCAGCTCATCCTTGTGGGCCTTGATGGTGGCGCCGATGGCCGGTGTCACCGCCTCCTTGCTCGACTGGGAGATAAGCTGGCCCTTGTCGTTCAGCGCCAGCTTGACCCCCTGCCGTTCCAGCTGTTTCAACAGCAAAATCATATTGTTCATCTGTACCTCAGACAGCCGGCGTGGCTCGATGGGAAGAAAAACCGTCCTGCCCCTTCTCATTCAGGGCTAGCTTCACGCTCTGACCGCCCAGCCGTTTCAACAGCAAAATCATATTGTTCATCTGTTTCTCAAGCCTCAGGCACTCAGGGTGGCGCCGCCGTCGACGACCAGATCCTGCAGCGTGATGTGGCTGGCCAGATCCGAGGCCAGGAAGAGGACGGTATGGGCGATCTCCGCCGGGGTGGCGACCTTGCGCAGGGGGATGCCGAGCTTGAACTGCTCCGGCAACCCGGCAATGGTGCGGGCCATGGCCTCCTCGCTTGGCAGCATGCCGCGCAGCATGGGGGTATCCGTCGAGCCCGGTGACACCAGGTTGGCGCGCACGCCGAAGGGGGCCAGCTCCAGCCCCACCGTCTGGGTCAGGCTGGTGACCGCCGCCTTGGAGGCGCAATAGGCCGCCATCTGCATGCGCGGCACATGGGCGGCGTTGGAGCCGATGGTGACGATGGCGCCGCGCCGCTGCCCCTTGAAGTGGGGCACCAGGGCCCGCAGCAGATAGAAGACGCCGCTGGCGTTGACCGTCATGCAGTGGTGCCAGTCGTCATCGCTTAAGGTTTCGGTAGGGCCGAGGCGCAGCACCCCTGCCCCGTTCACCAGCACATCTAGCCCGCCGTCTGCCAGCAGCGCTGCGCAGCAGGCGTTGACCGCCTTCGAATCGCCAATATCGAGCAGCCGGGTGGCATAGGGGTAGTCGGCTTCGGGAAACGCCAGATCCAGCCCCACCACACAGGCGCCGGCCGCCACGAACTGCGTCGCCACCTCGCGGCCGATGCCGCGCCCGGCTCCGGTCACCCAGACCCGCTTGCCAGTGAAATCAAAGGCCATTTTTTGCTGATCCTTCGTCATCTTGCTCATCACCACACCATCTCAACGCTCTCTTCGTCCTCGGCAAGCAGACCGTCGAGGAAACGACAGAAGTCATCGAGGCGCGGGTGATCGAACACGTCGGAGACCTTGACCTGCACCCCGAACTCGGCGCCGAGCCGGTTGACTATCTGGATGGTCTGCAGGGATTGGCCCCCCAGCTCGAAGAAGTTGTCCGTGGGCGCCATGGTGGCCAGCCCCAAGATCTGCTGCCAGATGGTGCCGACCCGGTTCTCGGTCTCGCTGCCCAGGGTCAGGGCTTCGCCCCCCGCCTGGTAGGCGGCCAGCAGGGCCTTGCGATCCAGCTTGTTGGAGCCGGTGCGGGGCAGCTGGTCATAGTAGCGATAGTCGGTGGGGATCATGGCGGCAGGCAGCACCCTGGCCAGCTGCGCCTTGATAACCCGGCTGTCGCGCTCCGGCCCCGCCACGAAGGCCACCAGCCGGCGCACGCTGCCGATGCTCACCCCCTGCACGCAGGCCTCATCCACCCCCGGCAGGGCCAGCAGCTGGGCCTCCACCTCGCCGGGCTGGATGCGATAGCCGCTTATCTTGAATTCGTTGTCGCGCCGACCGAGGTAGACCAGCCGGCCGGCCACCAGGCGCACCCGATCGCCGGTGCGATAGACGGGCACAGCCTCCTCACCGATCCGCAGGGTGCCAAAGCTCCCTTGCACGCCCCCCACGTAGCCGTTAGCCAGCTGCGGGCCGAGCAGCACCAACTCACCCTCGCTGGCAGGTTGCTCCCCCGCCCCCAGGATGAGCGCCTGCATGCCGGGCAGCGGCAGGCCGATGGGCAGCTGGGCCTGGCTCGGATCTTCCTGCTGCAGCTCCTGGGTGGTCACCACCACGGTCGTTTCGGTGGGGCCGTAGGTGTTGAACAGGCGCACATCGGAGCGGCCCTGACGCTGCCACTGGGCCAGCTGCTCGGGGTAGACCGCCTCGCCGCCGATGATGACGGTGGTAAGCCCGGCAGGAATGTGGGCCTGACCCGCCGTCAGCGCCACCACCCACTCGTTCCAGAACGCGGTGGGCAGGTCGAGGTGGGTGATCCCCATCTGCTCCACCCCGGCCGCAAAGGCTGGCATGGATTCGAGCAGGGCGTCGGTGCGCAGCACCAGGGTGGCGCCGGCGCTCAAGGTAGCGAACACCTCCTCGATGCTGGCGTCGAAGTTGAAGGGAGCGAATTGCAGCATCCGCGCCTCTTCATCCAGGTGATAACGGCAGCGGGCGGCGGCGGCGAAGTGATCCAGCGCACCGTGGCTGACCGCTACCCCCTTGGGCAGACCGGTCGAGCCCGAGGTGAACATCAGGTAGGCGACGGCGCGGCCGGCGGCCGGCTGGTTCAAGCGGTTATCGCTCACCAGATCCCCCACCAGCAGGGTGCGTCCCTCAAACAGGCTGGCCAGCTTGTGACGGTACTCGGCCTGGGTGATCAGGGTCTTGACCTCCCCCAGCCGCAGAATATGGCCCTGGCGCTCCAGCGGCTGCTCGGGATCGAGCGGCACGTAGACGGCGCCCACCAGCAGCACCGCCAGCTGGGCGAAGATGGCCTGGGGGGTGCGGGCCAGCATGACCCCCACCTTGTCGCCAGGGGCGACGCCTGCTGCCTGCAGGGCGGCCGCCATCTGTTCGGCTCTGGCCAGCAGCGCCTCGTAGCTGAAGCGGGCCTCTCCCTGCACCGTGCTCTGAATCAAGGCAATCTTGTGCGGGGTCTGGGCGGCGAAGTGGCAGAGCGCCTCCAGCACAGGCCGCACCTGGAGAGCTTCATCGGCGGGGCCGGCGATCAGGGCGCTGGCGCGCTGCTCGGCCAGCCAGTCGGCCTTGAGGGTTCCCAGAGTCTGGGCGGGCTCGGCCAGCCAGCGCCCCAGCAGGGCAAACAGGGTATCGGCGATGGCCGCCAGGTCTGCCTGACAGTAGCAGCCGGGGTTGGCGTCCAGATCCAGTCTGGGCTGGCCATCGACACCGACCTGCACCTCTATGGTGAGATCCTCCACCGGGCCGGCGCTGATGTTGAGAATATGGGCAGATAGCGGCCCGAAGCGGCGAGCGTGATCGAACGGCATGATGTTGACCAGGGGGCCGAACAGGCGTTTGTCGCCCCCCACCAGGCCAAGATCGCGGCGCAGCAGCTCGTAGCGATAGTGCTGGTGTTTGCGCACCCCGCGCTTGGCCTTGGCCACGGCGCCGGCGGCTCCCGCCAGATCCAGTTCTTCACCCAGTGTCAGCGCCAGCGGGGTGATGTTCATCTGCATGCAGGGCACGGTCAGCGACGCCGAGCCGATGCGGTTCATCATCATCAGGCCGAGCAGGGTCTTATCCTGGCCGCTCGACAGCGACAGCTGGGCAGAGAGGCCGGCCAGCAGCAGATCGGGCCAGCCCAGCTTGTGCTCGTCGGCAAAGCCGGTCAGGGATTGCCAGAGCGCCGCCGGCAGCGGACGGCTCTCACGGATAAATTCGGCGGCAATCGGCGCGCGGGTCTCGCCAAAAGATTTTACCTCGGGCCAGCCTTGCAGCTGCTCCTGCCAGAAGGCGCGGGCGGCGGCGTTCTTGCCGCTCTGCTCGCGGCTCGCCTCTTCCGCCAGCACCTCAGCCAACGAGCCGAAGGGGGATGGGGAGTGCATCTCACCGGCCAGCCCCTCTGCATAGAGCTCGGCGATGCGCTGGAACAGCAAGGTGGTGCCAAAGCCGTCGAGGGCGATGTGGTGCACGCAGCTGTAGAGGTAATCGCGGCCGGGGCCGCGCAGCAGGGCAAAGCGGCAGGGCGCCTCTTGGGTCAGCTCGAACGGGCGGCGCAGATCGGCCCAGGCCCAGGCGCGGGCCAGCGTCTCGTCATCGCGCTCGAGGGAGACCTCTTCATAGGCCAGGGGCAGATCGGCCGGGACGAAGCAGACCGCCTCCTTATCGTCTTCGAAGTGGCCCTTGAGCGCCTCGCACTCCCCCACCGCCTTGGCAAGGGCTGCGGCCAGCACGGCAGCCTCCACCTTGCCGTCGAAGACGATGCACTCGGCGGTGTTGAACATCGCCTTGTCGTCGTTCAGCAGATGTCCGGACCAGAGCCCCTGCTGGGGGATGGTCAAGGGGAAGCGGTTCATGGGGTCACCTCCAGCGCCTGGGCTGCCAGCCTGGCCTCGATGAGGCGCCACCAGCCATTGAGGGTCGGCAACTTGGCGAGATCCACGAAGCCGAGCTCCACCCCGGCGGCGCGCCACTCGGTGAGCAGGGCCATGATCCGCACCGAATCCAGACCGTAGTCGATGAGGTTCTCGTCGGGGTCAAACTCCCCCTCGTCCTCGTCGATGTGGCTCAGCAGCCGCGCCTTGAGCCCCTCGTAAGTCAGGAGCGGATTGGTCAGGAGCGGATTGCTCTGGGCGGCAGACGCGGAAGCCGGCGCAAGGGCCAGCACCTCCTCGCAGCGGATCACCTTGCCGCAGCGGGTTGCCACGTAGTCGAGCGCCATCTGGTGGTCGGCCAGGGAGAAGTCCGCCACCCCGTCCGCCAGGAAGAAGGGCTGGATGTCGCGCATGAAGGCGTCACAGGCGGTCATCATGCAGCCGATATGGCCGTAGATGCCGCCGATGATCAGCTGATCCCGCCCCAGCGCTTTGAGCATCTGCTCGAGCTCGGAGCGCTGGAAGGCGCTGTAGCGCCACTTGACCAGCACGGTGTCGTCACGCTCTGGGCAGAGTGCTGCCACCACCTGCTGCTGCTCGGGCCGTTTGTTGAGCCCCGGGCCCCACATGTCGTTGAGCAGGGCGCGATCTTCAGGGGATTGATCCTTGGGCTGGGCGGTGTAGAAGACCGGGATGCCGAGGGCCTTGCACTGCTTGCGCACGGCGGCCAGGTGCTCGGTGAGCGCCGCAATCAGCGGGCTGTTTTCGCCATAGAAGGCGGTGAAGTACTCCTGCATGTCGTGGATCAGCAGGGCGGCGCGCTTGGGATCCAGAGACCAGTCGACCTTGTTGGCCTTCCACTGGCTGGGCATGGCGTAATTGTTCAGGGTTGGGATAGCCATAACGTCATGATTCCTTTTTAGTTTTATGCGGTTGTCAGGGACTGGTTGGCGGCGATGGCGTGCGCAATGCGCGCCCGCAGCCCCTGCTTGTCAATCTTGCCCACCGCCGTCATGGGCAGGGCGTCCAGGGTTTCGAAGCGGTCGGGCAGCTTGAAGTCCGCCACCCCGCGCTCACGCAGAAACTTGCGCAAGGCCAGCGGCTTCAAGGCGGGATCCGTGCTGACGATAAAGGCGCAGCTCTTCTCCCCCATGGCGCTGTCGGGCATGGAGACCAGGGCCGCATGGGTGATGGCCGGGTGGTGCAGCAGCTGGTTTTCCACCTCTTCCGCCGCGATCTTCTCGCCGCCCCGGTTGATCTGATCCTTCTGCCGCCCGACCACGGTGAGGTAACCATCGGTATCCTGTACCACCAGGTCACCGGAGCAGTAGAAGCCCTCGGCATCGAACACCCGGGCGTTGTGGGCCGGACTCTGGTAGTAACCGCGGAAGGTGTAGGGACCGCGGGTGTGCAGGGCGCCAGGCTCGCCGGGGGCAACCGGGTTGCCCGCCTCATCGAGGATGCGCACCTCGTCATCCGGGCTCATGGGGCGGCCCTGGGTATGGATCACCTTCTCGTCGGGGTCGTCCAGCCGGGTGTAGTTGACCAGCCCCTCCGCCATGCCAAACACCTGCTGCAGCCGGCAGCCGAGCAGCGGCCCTATCTTGCTGGCCACTGCCTCTCCCAGCTTGGCGCCGCCCACTTGCAGCAAGTCGAGGCTCTCGAGCTGAGTGCGCGCAGCGGGATCCGCTTCCGCGGCCTGCAGCCAGAGCGATACCGCCGGCGGCACCAGCGAGGTGAGGCTGACCCGGTGGCGGGCGATCAGCGGGAAACAGCTGATGGGGCTGGGGTCGGGCGCGAGCACCACTGTGCCGCCCGCCTCGAACACCCCGAGCGCCCCGGGGGAGCTCAGGGGGAAGTTGTGGGGCGCCGGCAGGGCGCACAGATAACGGGTGTGGGAGCCTAGGCCGCAGATCTCATTGCTGCGGCGCACGCTGTAGTAATAGTCGTCATGGGTACGGGGAATGAGCTTGGGAGTGCCTGTGCTGCCGCCGGAGAGCTGGAAGAAGGCCACCTCGTTCGCCGGGGTCGGGGCAAAGGAGACGGATGGGGAGCCCCCCTCATCCCCCTCGTCGAACCAGCGGGTCAGCCCCAGTTCCCCTGTGTCGCCATCCAGCAGCACCAGCTCGGCGCCGATGCTTGTCAGCAGCTCGCTCTCGCGACCCTTGCTCGCAAACAGCGGGTGGGCCAGCGAGCCGATAAAGAGGCGGGGCCGGATCTGCTCGGCGTAAGAGGCCAGCTCCAGCCGGTTGTGGCTAAAGAGCGCATTGACCGGCGCGATGCCGGCTTTCAGCAGGGCGAAGAACACCAGATAGAACTCGGCCACATTGGGGAGCTGTACCAGTGCGGTATCCCCCGCCCCCAGGCCGTGGCGGGCCAGATTCGCGGCCAGCTGGCTCGAGACGGCATCCAGCTCGCCATAGCTGAAGCGGCGCTCACCGCAGAGAATGGCCTCGGCCTCGGGGGTCAGCTCGCACTGACACGCCAGCATGGTGGTCAGCGGCTCGCCGCGCCAATAGCCCTTGGCGCGGTAGCGCTGGGCCAATGCATCGGGCCAGCGGGTATAGGGCAGGAAGCGGTTGGTATCGCTCATTGCGCGACCTCCGGACTCAGGTCCAGGGCTTTCAGATTTGGCTGCCCACTCGGCCAGCCCAGATATTGAAGCTGCGTCATTGCGCCACCTCCAAATCCAGACCCAGGGCCTTGAGCATGGTCCCCAACTTGGTGCCGGTCTCGGCCCACTCCATGGCGGGATCCGAGCCCGCGACGATGCCGGCGCCGGCAAACAGCTCCACCTGATGGCCATCGAGCACGCCACAGCGGATCACCACGGCCCACTCGCCATTGCCCTGGCTGTCGCACCAGCCGACGATGCCGCTGAACAGGGCGCGCCGGAAGGGCTCCTGCTCGCGGATGAACTGGCGGGCGAGTTCGGTGGGATAGCCGCACAGGGCCGGGGTGGGATGAAGCTGGCAGGCCAAGGAGAGCACCGATGCCTCGCCACCGTGCAGCCGGCCGGCGATGGGGGTGCCCAGATGCCAGAGGGTATCCGTGCTCATCAGCGAGGGGCTGGACGGGATCGCCAGCTCGCGGCAGTGGGGGGTCAGCACCCGGCGGATCTCGTCGATCACCAACTTGTGCTCATGCTGATCCTTGCGAGAGGCCAGCAGATCCCGGGCGACCATTTCATCTTGCGCCGGCTCGCTCGCCCGTCTGGCGGAGCCCGCCAGCGGGTGGGTGAACACCTCTCCCCCGCTGACCCGCAGCAGCAGCTCCGGGCTGGCACCGAGCAGGCGGCGGTCCTGGCCAAGCGGCAGGGAGAAGTGGAAGGCGTGGGGATTCTGGGCCATCAGACGGGTCATCACCCGCTTCGGATCGGCGGGCTGATGCAGGGTGAGTGTCAGCTTGCGCGACAGCACCACCTTGGATAACCGACCTTGTGAAAATGCATCCAGCGCCGCGCTGACCGAAGCCTGGAATTCGCCGGCCGGCGGGGTGCTCTGCACCGAGATGACCCGGTTGGCCTCGATGGCCTGCTCGGTTGCTGTCGTAGGCGCCTGCTGCGCCGGGACAGGGCGCTCGCCCCGCTCGTAGCGGCCGGGCACATAGAGGCAGGAGGCCTCCGCCGGGTCGAAGGCAAAGGCACCGATCAGCAGCGGGTTGCTCTGGCCGGCGGCGCTGGCCGCGGCCAAGGCACTGGCAATCTGTTGTTCCAGCAAGGGCCACTCGCAGGCGGGGGTGGTGATAGGCTGGCCCAGGTCAGTGGCACTGATCGTGCCCTGCCCCGAGGTAAACAAGAAATCGGGCGGTGACGCAGCCTGGGCAGGCGCGCTATTTTCCATCACAAGAGTATCCACGTTACACCCTCAAATATTATTCAAAATGATAATGATTATCAGTTTGTATTTGTGCGGCGGTAAAATACTCGCTTTGAAATCCCCCGGTCAATGGGATTTTTATGCCGATAAAACTGGAACTTATCTGTGGATATTGCCCGTCGTGGCCCGCCGTGCAGGGCCGACCCCTCTTGCCCGTATGAGCACCGCTGCCAACACCCCATATGAGGCTGCGACAAAAACCGCGGACTCACCGCCCGCGCTGGCAGCGAACGCCATTTACCCCTAAGATGGCGCCATCTTCATTACCATTGTCTCAACCCACGGGATCCTCGATGTTAAAGCACCTGCTTCTGCTCCCCCTCAGCCTGCTGCTGGCGGCCTGTTCACTCACCCAGTACAACGTCAGCGAAGGGGAGATCAACCAGTACCTCAAAGAGAGGGTCGCCTTCGAAAAACAGCTGGGGATCCCCGGCATCATGTCGAGCAAGATCCGCCTCGATGAGATGCAGAGCCGCATCGGTCGCCGCCAGGCTGACCGGGTCGAGCTGGATGCCGCCGGCGACCTGCAGGTGATGAGCCCGCTCGGCAGCCAGCAGATGAAGATCCGCTTCTCCCTGAGCGCCCGCCCCGACTACGTGGCCGAGCAGGGGGCCATCTATCTGCGCGATCTCGAGCTGCTCTCGGTCAAGACCGAGCCGGCCGACGTGGGCACCGCCCTCACCCCGCTGCTGCCCACCTTCAACCAGTCCCTCTCCCTGTTCCTCTCCCAGACCCCTGTCTATCGGCTCGACGGCAGCCGTCAGAACGAGGCGCGGATCAAGGAGAAGGTCGAAGCGCTCAAGGTGGAGCCCGGTCGACTGGTGATCCCCTTCAAACTGATGTGATGCCTGCCGCCGCGCCCCTCTTCTCTTCAACCCCTGGGGTGCGGTTTTTTCTTCTCAAGCTCCCCCCTTTGCCTCATAATGCACACCATTCTCATTTAGATTCATGAGAAGCGTCATAATAAAATCAAACATATGGTGAGAAGGGACATGAGAAAAACCGTACTGGTCCAGGCGATCGCCTGCGCGATCCTGAGCGGCGCCGCACACGCCGCCGTCAAGGTAGAAGACAAGACATTCAACACCGCCGCCAACATGCTGGCCTACACCGAATTCGAGCTCTCCGGCGAGCCGCTGGCCGAAGCCCTCGGTCTGGATCTGGATGTGCTGGACGCCAACCGCGCCGACGAGCCGACTCCGTTCGACTTCGCCGCCGGCATCGAATCCTATGAATACTCCGAAGAGGCGATGTACGCCCTCAACTATCAATCCGGCATGGGCCCGCACCTGGTGAACGGGCCGCAAAACCTGGCTCGTGGCGGCACCATGGCCACCCTTGGCCAGCGGGTGCTGGCCATGGCCGATGCGGTCGGCTTCCCGGCCGATGAAGTGCCGCAAGGCATGTATCCCCTCTCCCTGCCCTACGCCTCCGCCAATCCGGAGTTCGCGCAAGCCGTGAACGCCACCCCGGTCAACGGCGACCAGATCACCATCAAGACCGCCAAGGGCAACGAGAAGAGCGTCAAGACCCAGGTCCCCGCCTACTTCCGCGACTACGCCACCCTGCGCTGGAGCGGCAGTGACAACCTGCTGGTACCGGCAGCCGTGGGCGGCATCCTGCTCAAGGAAGTGATGTGGTCCCAGGACTTCCTCGGCGGCATGCACGTGGCCGAGACCGATGAAGAGGTGGAAGCCGCGTCCGCCACCATGGATCAGGACGGCAAGCACAAGCTGGGGGTCTCTGCCGCCGATGGCTTCAACGGCATGATGCTGACCGAGCAGTCCATCGACAAGCTGGCCATCCTGCAGGGTCAGCTCGGCTTTGACGGCAAGCAGCTGGGCGCCAAAATCACTCCGCAATACGATCCGGCCAAGGGCATCGTCTACTTCCCCCATCAGGTGAAAGTGACCGAGACGGCCAAGAACGAGGTCGGCGCCATCGGCAAATTGGAGGTGGTAGATGGCTCCGCCCAGTTGCGCGACGCCTGGATGATGCTGTGGCCGCTCTCCGAGTTCTACGCCTTCAGCGATCAGCGCAGCGCCAACACCAACCAGAACCCGGCCTTCCACGCCGTGTTTGACGGTGCCCCGTTCGCCGCCGCACCGGCTGCCAACAAGGGCAGCGATGCCGCCAAGCTGGTGGCGGGTGACGATGCCTTCTCCCTGGCGCTGAACCTCTCCGGCATGGTGTTCAAGAACCTCAATGCCCTCCACTTCGAGCCCAAGGCCGGCACCCTGGTCGACAGCTGGCAGGCCGGCAAACAGGCCAAGCACGTCACCACCTTTGACGCCGCCTACAGCCTGGTCGCCCTGCAGATCTTCCAGCGCGCCCAGGATGCACTACCGGTGGGCTACGCCGCCGGTGACAATGGCGAGCTGAATCTGAAAACCGCCCAGGGCCAGCAGGCACTGGTGCTCATTCGCCAGCAGGCCGACTTCATCCTGGCCAATCTCAAGGGCAAAAATGGGCTGGTGCACGATGGGATCACCCTGGGTGGCAAGCTCGATGCCGGCCAGTCCATCGACGCACAGTTTGCCGCCATCCGCGGCCTGACCGCCGCCTTCCTGGCGACCTCGGATGCCAAGTACCGCACCGCGGCGCGCGAGCTGTTCATCGCCGCCGACAAGGCCTACTTCAACCAGAAGGCCGGTACCTGGCTCGCTGGCAAACAGGGTGAATACACCCCCTGGACCCAGGCCGCCATCTCCGGCGCCCTGCGCTCCGCCATGCTGAACCTGCGCAACGAAGGCAGCGAGAAGGCCCCGGCGCTGGAGCTGGCCCAGCTGACCCAGCGCTACGTGAGCTGGTTCCGCGGCACCGTCAACGGCGGCATGCAGATGGCCGAGTGGATCGGCGACTCCGGTGAGAACGTCATCGAAGGGGCCGGTGGTGACACCGACGAGGATGGCGTCCCGCAAGTCACCGCCGCCGGTGGCAAGCACGGCACCGCCATGGTGATGGCCGCCAAGGCGCTGATCACCGAGAAATAATCAGCCACCGGCTGAACAGAGAAAGGGAGCCTTATCGGCTCCCTTTTTAGTTGTGGCGTCTGGCGTTGGCAGTGACATCACCCCAGCTTGGCCAGCATCTCCTTGGTCACCAGCACTATACCCTGCTCGGAGCGGTAGAAGCGGCGGCTGTCCTCGTCCGCGTTCTCCCCCACCACCAGGCCATCGGGCAGCTTGCAGCCCTTGTCCACCACCACCCGGCGCAAGCGGCAGCCGGAGCCTATCTCTACCCCGGGGAAGATCACCGCCTGATCCAGGGTGCAGAAGGAGTGCACCCGCACATGGGTGAACAGCACGGAGTTGAGCACGAAAGAGCCGCTGACAATCGACCCCCCCGCAAACATGGAGTTGATGGTCATGCCATGCTGGCCGTTGCGGTCCTGCACGAACTTGGCCGGCGGCGTCATGGTCTGGCTGGTCCAGATAGGCCAGTTTTCGTCATAGATGTCGAGCTCGGGCACCACGGAGGCGAGATCCATGTTGGCCTCCCAGAATGAATCCAGGGTACCCACGTCCCGCCAGTAGGGTTTCAGCCCCTCCTTGGCCCCCACGCAGGACATGGTGAACGGGTGGGCAAACGCCTTGCCCTCCCCCACGATGCGCGGGATCACGTCCATGCCGAAGTCATGCTTGGACTCCTGGTTGTGGATGTCCTCCTCCAGCAGCTGATAGAGGTACTCCGCCTCGAAGATGTAGATGCCCATGGAAGCCAGGGAGACGTGCTCGTTACCCGGCATGGCGGGCGGATTGGCCGGCTTCTCCACGAAGGCGCGGATCTTGCGCTGCTCGTCGATGTCCATCACCCCGAAGGCGGAAGCCTCCGCCCGCGGCACCTCGATGCAGGCAACCGTCACCTTGGCGCCGAGACGCACGTGATCGAGCAGCATGGCGGCATAGTCCATCTTGTAGATGTGATCCCCCGCCAGCACCACTATGTATTTGGGGCCGTAGTCACGGATGATGTCGACGTTCTGGTAGATGGCATCGGCGGTGCCGCGATACCAGTGCACCTCGTCCACCCTCTGCTGGGCAGGCAGCAGGTCGATGAACTCGTTCATCTGGTAGCGCAGGAAAGACCAGCCCGATTGTAGGTGACGCAGCAGGCTGTGGGACTTGTACTGGGTCACCACCCCCACCCGGCGAATGCCTGAGTTGATGCAGTTGGAGAGCACGAAATCGATGATGCGGAACTTGCCGCCAAAATGGACGGCAGGCTTGGCGCGGTTGTCGGTCAACTGCTTCAGGCGACTGCCCCGTCCCCCCGCGAGCACCAAGGCCATACTCTGGTTCAATAGTTGCCGTGCTTTGGCAGTATTTACGGGTTCTAACAACATAATTACCTCTGCCTTGTTTTGATCCATTCTCGATTCATCTTCGCCTGTTTCCGGCGTCATGAAAGTGGTTTCACTCACATTTAACTGATTTCAATTGGCCCTTTTCCAGGAGTTGAGCGGGATCGCATGCTTTGCGATGCGAGCTTGGTTAGAATTTCAGCATCAACGACATCATCAAGGATGACACCATGTTGAACAAGCTCGGGAGCAACCAGCTGATGGTGATGGCTCTCATCTGTGCTCCCCTGCTGATGCTGCAGGGGCTCTGGCTCGCCTTCGTGAGCACGCCACTCACCCTGCTGCTCATCCTCGCCACCAGCCTGCTCGGCTTTGGCCTGCTGATCCGGCTGGTGATGAGGCTGCAACAGGCGGATCGGGAGAGACAGGAACAGGTGTGGTGCCGGGCGCTGCAACTGCGCGACCCCACCTGCCTGGAAACCCCGACAGCTCAGGCCGCCCTGCAGCAGCTGCTCGCCCACTTCAACGAAGCCGAGCTCGATGCCCACCGCCAGATCAGCGAACTGCACAATCAGGCGACCCAGGACGAGCTTACCCAGCTACAAAACCGCCACGCCTTTCGGCGCGACATGACCGAGCTGTTGCAGCGGGATCAGGATACCCAGACCGCCACCCTGGTGCTGGTCCGCGCCACCGAGCTTGGCAAGCTCAACGCCCAGCGCGGCTTTCAGTCGGGGGATGCCTACATCAAAGATATTGCCAACCTCATCAACAAGGTGGTGAGCCGCTTTCCCGGCCATCAGGTCTACCGCATCTCGGGGGCCGACTTCGCGGTGCTGGTACGGCCGGAGGCCAACATACCGCCCCCCCTGCTCGGGCGGGATCTGAAGATCGCCTTCGACCACTATCAGCAGCAACACGAGCTGGAGAGCGCCGCCTACTCCGGGCTGACCCGGCTCAGCAGCGGCCAGAAGATAGAGGCCATTCTGGCCCGGGCGGATCTGGCGCTGGCCCGGGCCCAGACCGAGACGGTCAACGGCTGGGCCATCCAGCAGGATGACAACGTGGTGGAGCTGCAGGGGCAGCATCACTGGAAGCTGGTGCTGACCGAGCTGCTGGAGCAGGAGCGGATCGACTTTACCTATCAGCCGATCCAGCCCATGCACCGCAGCATGCTGGCCTACAACGAGATCTACACCCGTTTCAGCGGTGCCGACGGTACCGTGCTGCCCACCGACACCCTGTTTGCCATGGCCCAACGACTGGACATGGTGATGCGGCTGGAGCAGATGCTGGTGATCCACGTCATGCGCCAGTACCGGGCCTTTGGCTCGAATCAGAGCCGCTGGGGCATCAACCTCTCCAGCAATCTGCTGCAAAACAGCGCCTTTCTGATCTGGCTGGACCGACAGCTGCTCAACGACCCCAACACCAGCGCCAACCTGGTGTTCGAGCTGGATGAGGAGCATCTGGAGCGCAACCTGACCGGGGCCAAGCGGGTGTTCGAGCTGCTCAGACGCAACGGCAGCCGCTCCGCCATCTGCAACTTCGGCAAGGGGATCGGCTCGTTCAATCTGTTTCGCGAGCTCAAGCCCGACTACATCAAGCTGGATCCCGCTCTCATCACCGGGCTGGAGCAGGATCTCACCAATCAGCAGTTCGTGCGGATGATCGTCGATGTATCACACCGGATGGGTTGCCAAGTGATTGCGGAAGGGGTCGAACAGCTGGGCCAGAAGCAGCTGCTGCAGGGCATGTATGTGGACGGGTTGCAGGGCTATCTCATCGCCAGGCCCCAGCCGCTTCGGCCGGACATCAGCCAGCTCGGGCTCTTTACTGAGGATGCTTCAACTTCAACAGAGTCAGAATGATGTCGTTGAGCTGGCGATAGCGCTCCAGCTCCTTCTGATCGTAGCGGGTCGCCAGGGCGGTGGGATTGTGGCGATTCTTGAGGTAACGGTTGATCTGCAGCCGGTTGAAGCCAGCCACCTGATAGACCTGCCCCAGCAGGGCATTGAGCTCCTCGTGTTCAAGACCGGCCTTGGCGAGGTAATCCTCCTGGGCCGGGCTCTCCAGCTGGCAGCTCTGCTTGGCGATTCGGCCGGTCTCCTGCAGATAGCTGAGCCACTGCTCCAGATAGAGCGGCTTGCAGCCCGCCAGCAGATTGAAGAAGCCCACCGCATCGCAGCGGCAGTCGGTCAGCAGCAGTACCGCCAGTCGATCGTCATCACAGTGAAAGGTGACGGGGCCGCTCTGTCCCCAGTCCAGCGCCTGGACCCGGATCTCGGCCCGCTCCCCCGCAGCGCCAGTGACGTCGAATACAAACATGGCTCCTCCCGCTCGGCAAAAGGTTGATGATGGACCATCCCCCCGACGGGTGCAAAGGCAAATCGCCTTTTCATTCAGTATTCTGCAAGCCGGCCATAAAAAAACCGACATCCTCGCAGATATCGGTTCTCGTCACGCGGGCCAAGGCCCGGTTCAATGCAGTCTGGTTCAGGCGTCCAGTTCCACCAGCGCCTTGGCCAGCTCGATGGGTTCGAGCTCCTGCCCTTCCAGATCGGCGTTCCAGTTCGGGCCGACCAGCACGTCGTCTTCGTCCAGATCGTTGATCCAGATGTCGAGGAACTCTTCCAGCTCGATCACTTCCGGCTCGTAGTCGGCCCACTCGTCCACGCAGTGCAGACGGGCGTCCTCTTCGGCGGACCAGAGCGGCATCACGTCCGCATCTTCGAACTCGGCAGAGCGGCAGACCACCCAGTCTTCACCGTAGCGCAGACCCCACACCTGACCCGACTCGCGGACTTCTTCGATGAACAGTTGGAAATTGGCGTCAAGATTGTCAGTTAACTTACTCATGGGGCTCTCTCTTTAATCGGGTGCTGCGGCCACGGCAGTGCCGAGTGGCAATGCGGTGGCCAAATGGTGTCGCAAAAGCGACATGGACTCAAGCATCTTGGGGGTTATCACACAAAAAACTGCCCGATGGCGGGTTTTACCTGACAAAACGCCTCCCGAAGGAGGCGTTTTCAGCGCAGAGGGCGGGATCAACGCTCCCAGTACACCTCTTCCAGGCTGTCTTCCTTCTCCGGCAGACCGCGAGAGAGACGCGGGCTGCTCTGGGCCAGCACCTCGTAGCTCACCCGGTTGGCGTACTTGCACACCTGGGAGAGGGAGGAGTAGGTGAGGAACTCGGCCACGTGCTTGGCGGAGTTGGGCACGGCACTGCGGTGATAGGCGTTGGCCACCATGTCGTGCAGCACGGCAGAGAGCGCCCCGTCCCCTGCCCCGTTGGTGTTCTTGATCTTCTCCGGCCCGCCCATGTAGGGGGAGATGTGGGAGTAGATGCGCTTGGGCACGCGGCAGCCGCTGCGGGTCATGGGGCGGCTGAACTCGTACATGTTGAACTCGGGGATGACGCCGGGCAGCAGCGGCAGGGTGGTTTCGCGCTTGAAGTCATCTTCGGTGTAGGCAGCCATGTAGAGCCCCACCGGACCTGCGGTGCAGAGCACCATGTCGGCCCAGTCCAGCGCCTTGTCGGCGGCGGCCAGGGGATCGGAGAAACCGGTCAGGGCCTCGCCCTCTTCCTCGTTCATGGCGAGCACGGTGACGTTCTCGCTGATGAAATCGCGCCACCACTGGGGGTCGGACTCGATGACGAAGCGGGTACCCAGGGTCAGCACCACAGGCACGCCGGCCTCGCGGGCATAGCGCACCGCAGCCATGGCCGCGTCCTTCATCGGAGTACCATCTTCACCGCGCACCAGGTAGGCGGTGATGACCAGGGCGGAGGACTCCTTGATGATCTCCTCGGGGATGTGGGCCACATCCAGATGGTCCATCTTGCCGGCGTTGATGCCAAAGCTGCGTTCGCCCCCTTCGGTGATGAAGGTGAAGCAGCGGCCGACCGGGCCGTCTACCGGTTGCAGGTAGTCCAGGTTGACCCGCGACGAGGTGTTGCACAGGTAACGGTAGGCGTAGCTGCCGATGCGGATGTCCTGGCTCATGACGCCGAGCAGGATGGAGTGGGAGTCCGCCAGTACCGAGTAGTTGTGCATGGTGTTGCCGATGGTGCCACCGGCAAACTCGCTCACCACCATGTTGTTGCTCTTGAGCTCGTCGTAGATCTGCTCGGCCACGTCGTCGGAGATGAGCATGGAGTGGCCGCGACTCAGGCCGTAACGCTCGAGAAACGCCAGGTCAACGTGCGCTTCGATGTCGACCAGCGTCTGGTCAATCCCAACCACATAGGCCTTGCCCCGCTCCGAGAGCTCCGCACTCTGGGAGATGAGGGGATCACGACGATCCACTGGAAAGTAGTGTTTGGACTTGCGCTGACCGGGAAATTTCATGGCAATGTTCTTGTGCTCTGGGGGAAAGAGGGGGGGGGATTTTAACACAATCCGCCGCGCCGAAAAGTCGCCTGATTAAAATATGAAGTCAGTATAGACAAGGGTTGCAGAGGAAAACGTTTACCAAAACCCATCAAAAAAACCACCTCGCGAGGAGGTGGTTTTGGGGTCGGAGAAGACTCAGCCGGCGGCGAGCCCGCTGGCCAGTGCCAGCACCGAGAAGAGCCCGAGCGAGAGCCAGAAGAAGAGGGTGCCGAAGAGGCGCGGCATGTTCGGCGCCTTGGGGATCTGGATACCGATGGCGTGCAGGATGCGCCCCACCAGCAACAGCACGCCGCCAAGGTGCAGCCAGAAGGCACCGACCCCCGCCAGCTCGCACAGCGCCATCAGCAGCAGGGTGAGCGGCACGTACTCGGCGAAGTTGCCGTGGGCCCGGATGGCGGCGCGCATCTCGGGCGCCTCCCCTTCCCCTATCATCACCTTGAACTGGGCGCGGCGCTTGACCACCCAGAAGGAGAGCAGCAGAAACAGCAGCCCCAAGAGGCCGGCGTAAATCAGGGTGATATGCATCATGATGACACTCCTTCTCCTTGGATAACGAACAAAACACGGCCCGCTCCGGGGTACGGCACGGGCGGCGTGTCGATCAGGCCAGCTCGCGGCAGATCAGCGACACCATCATGCGAATGTGGGCCTGATCACTGTTGAGGGCCGGAATGTATTCAAACTGCTCGCCCCCGGCGGCCATGAAGATCTCCCGGTTCTGCACCTGGATCTCCTCCAGGGTCTCGAGGCAGTCGGCGGCAAAGGCGGGGCAAATCACGTCAAGCCGCTTGATCCCGGTGGCCGGCAGGCCGGCGATGGTCACGTCGGTGTAGGGCTTGAGCCACTCCTCCTTGCCAAAGCGGGACTGGAAGCTGGCGGTCCACTGGCTGGCGTCCAGCCCGAGCGCCTCGGCCAGCAGCGCGGCGGTGCGCCGGCACTGCTGACCATAGGGATCCCCTTCCCGCTCATAGCGCTCGGGAATGCCGTGGAACGACATCAGCAGGTGCTCGCCCTGGCCGTGCTGTTCCCAGTGGCGGCGCACGCTCATGGCCAGCGCCTGGATATATTCGGGGTGAGCATGGTAATCACGAATGAGCCGCACCACCGGCAGGTTGCGCTCTTTTTTCATCGCCCGGCTCCAGCCATCGAACACCGAGGCGGTGGTGCTGACCGAATACTGGGGATAAAGCGGCAACAGGATCACCCGGTTGACCCCCTTGGCCTTGAGCGCCTGCCAGCCCTCCTCCAGCGAGGGGGAGCCGTAGGTCATGGCCAGCTCCACCGGCACCTCGACCCCTTCGCGCTTGAGCTCCTGCTCCAGCGCCGCGCGCTGCTGCTGGCTTATCACCATCAGCGGCGAGCCCTGCTCGGTCCACACCTGCTGATAGAGCTTGGCCACCTTGGGGGAACGGGTCGGCAGGATGATGAAATGGAGCAGCGGGCACCAGAGGTAGCGCGGCAGGTCGACGACCCGCTGATCGTGCAGAAACTGGCTGAGAAACGCCTTGACGGCGGCCGTGGTGGGCGCGGCTGGGGTACCCAGATTGACCAGCAAGATCCCGGTTTTCGTGGTCACGTTTGCTTCCTGTCTTTCTGTTGTTATGTCTTATATGCAAGAAAGGGCCCTGTCGGGCCCTTGTCTCAATGGCACATTGCCGCTGGCCCCTGGGGGACGATGGCAATGGCGGGCTTAGCCCAGGATGGTCGCCAGCTGCTTGCTGACCAGTTCCACCGGCTGGGTGCCATCAATCTTGACGTAACGGGTGTTGCCCGCTTCCGCTTCCTTGCCGTAGAAGCCGATGAGTGGTGCGGTCTGCTGATGGTACACATCCAGACGCTTGCGCACTGTGGTCTCTTCGTCGTCGGCACGGATCACCAGATCTTCACCGGTCACGTCGTCCTTGCCTTCCACTTTCGGCGGGTTGAACACCACGTGGTAGGTACGGCCGGAGCCGGAGTGAACGCGACGACCGCTCATGCGCTTGACGATCTCTTCGTCCGGCACGTCGAACTCCAGCACGAAGTCCACGGCAACACCGGCATCCTTCATGGCTTGCGCCTGGGGAATGGTGCGCGGGAAACCGTCCAGCAGGAAGCCGTTGGCGCAATCCGGTTGGGCAATACGCTCTTTGACCAGGCCGATGATGATGTCGTCAGAGACGAGCTGACCTGCGTCCATCACGGCTTTGGCCTTGAGGCCCAGCTCGGTGCCCGCCTTGATCGCGGCACGCAGCATGTCGCCGGTGGAGATCTGCGGAATACCGTGTTTTTCCATGATGAACTGAGCCTGAGTACCCTTGCCGGCACCCGGAGCCCCCAACAGAACAATGCGCATACACGCTCCTATTGATTGGTTATTCAATTCTTGAGAAGGCAAAAAACTACACGGTTTCGCTCATTTCCACAAGCTTGGCCCGTGTGAGTGACTTATTTTTCACCATTTTCCCGTCACGGCAATACGACCATTGGCGCAGATCCGTTTACGAAAAATGAGTGAAAATGCAGCAGCACTGCACGCAACTGGCGCCCGCCCCAAACGGGGCAGGCGCCAGAAAAGAAAGAGCCCACTGCACGCAGTGGGCCCAAACATCATGCCTGGAGTAACAGACGGTTGATACGGGAGACGAAGCTCGCCGGATCATTGAGCCCGCCCTGCTCGGCCAGCTGAGCCTGTTCGTGCAACAGGGTGACCCACTCGCCGAACAGTGCCTCGTCCTGGATGGTGTCGAGTTTCTTCACCAGGGCGTGGTCGGGGTTCAGTTCCAGAATGTACTTCTGCTCCGGCACCGGCTGACCGGCGGCGCGCATCAGCTTGATCATCTGGGTGCTCATGCCGTGGGCATCGGTGACGATGCAAGACGGCGAGTCGGTCAGACGGTGGGTGACGCGCACCTCTTTTACCGCCTCGCCCAGGCTCTGCTTGACCCGCTCCACCAGACCGGCGTTGGCCTTCTCGGCCTCTTCCTGTGCCTGCTTGGAGGCTTCGTCTTCCAGATCGCCGAGATCCAGCTCGCCACGGGTGACGGAGACCAGCTGCTTGCCGTCGAACTCGGTCAGGTGGCTCATCAGCCACTCGTCCACCCGCTCCCACATCAGCAGCACTTCGACGCCCTTCTTGCGGAAGATCTCGAGGTGCGGGCTGTTTTTGGCGGCAGCGTAGGAGTCGGCGGTGATGTAGTAAATCTTCTGCTGCCCTTCCTTCATGCGGCCAACATAATCCTCAAGGGACACGGTCTGGGCTTCGCCCTCGCCGGCAGTGCTGGCAAAGCGCAGGAGCTTGGCGATCTCTTCGCGGTTGGCGTAATCCTCGGCCGGGCCCTCTTTGAGCACATTGCCGAACTCGCTCCAGAACTTGGCGTACTTCTCGGCATCGTCCTTGGCCAGCTTGGCCAGCATGGTCAAGACACGCTTGGAGCAGGCCTTGCGCAGGGAGACGGTCACCTTGTTGTCTTGCAGGATCTCGCGGCTGACGTTGAGCGGCAGATCGTTGGAGTCCAGCACCCCTTTGACGAAACGCAGGTAGGTCGGCATGAACTGCTCGGCGTCGTCCATGATGAAGACGCGCTGTACGTAGAGCTTCAGGCCGTGCTTCTGCTCACGGTTGTAGAGATCGAACGGTGCGCGGGCCGGCACGTAGAGCAGGCTGGTGTACTCCTGCGCCCCTTCCACCCGGTTGTGACCCCACAAGAGCGGATCTTCGAAGTCGTGGGCGACGTGCTTGTAGAACTCCTGATACTCCTCGTCCTTGATGTCCTTCGGGTTGCGGGTCCACAGCGCAGTGGCGCGGTTGACCTGTTCCCACTCGCCCGGGGTGCCGACGATGGTTTCACCGTCTTCTTCCCGATCCGGGGTCCCCTCTTTGAACATCTCCACCGGCACGCTGATGTGGTCGGAATATTTGCTGACCACGGAGCGCAGGCGCCAGTCGTCGAGGAACTCGTCCTCTTCGGCACGCAGGTGCAGGATGACGTCGGTACCGCGACCGGCTTTGGTCACGTCGGCCACGGTGAAAGAGCCTTCCCCTTCCGATTCCCACTGCACGCCCTGGCCCGGTTCGGTACCGGCGGCGCGGGAGACCACGGTCACCTTGTCGGCGACGATGAAGGCGGAGTAGAAGCCCACCCCGAACTGACCGATCAGCTGGGAGTCGCGGCCCTGATCACCGGAGAGGTTCTTGAAGAACTCGGCGGTGCCGGATTTCGCGATGGTGCCCAGGTGCTCGATCACCTGATCCCGGGTCATACCGATCCCGTTATCGGAGATGGTCAGGGTCCGTTTTTCTTTATCAACCACCAGGCGAACGCGCAACTGGCCGTCGTTTTCGAACAAAGAGGCATCGGAAAGCGCCTTGAAGCGCAGCTTGTCCGCCGCATCGGAGGCGTTGGAGATCAGCTCGCGCAGGAATACTTCTTTGTTGGAATAGAGGCTGTGGGCCATCAGGCTCAGCAGTTGTTTGACTTCAGTCTGAAACCCGTGGGTTTCGGCATGAACGCTTTGGGTCATCGACACTATCCTCAGGCGATTCGGGTTGAACATATTCCCGATCCAAGATGGGGCCGGTGATCGCCATTTCAAGGGGACAAATACAACGAACGGTGCGAATGGCGATTTTTGCGCCAATCGAGGCTAGGGCCCCATCCTGCGCAAACAAAAAACCCGCCGAGGCGGGTTCTGGTATCGCAGGCTGAGTCGCGACGCAGGGCCTGTTGAAGAACAGAGGCTGACTCAGTTGAGGGGCTGGCGCTGACTCAGTTGAGGGACTGACGCTGGCTCAGTTGAGGGGCTGGCGCCCCATCAGGGAGTGAGAGAGCGTGGTGCCGTCCACCAGCTCCAGCTCGCCGCCCACCGGCACCCCGTGGGCAATCCGGCTCACCTTGACGCCGGCGGCGCGGGCCATGTCGGCGATGTACCAGGCGGTGGCATCCCCCTCGATGGTGGGGTTGGTGGCCAGAATAAGCTCGCTGATCGCCTCGTCTTTCAAGCGTCGCTCCAGGATCTCCAGCCCCAGCTCCTCCGGGCCAATGCCGTCCAGCGGCGAGAGGTGGCCCATCAGCACGAAGTAGCGGCCGGAGAACTGGCCGGTCTGCTCGATGGCGGCCACGTCCGCCGGGCTCTCCACCACGCACAGCAGGCCGTTCTCTTCGCGCTTGGGATTGGCGCAGATCTCGCAGCGCTCGTTCTCGGTGAAGGTACGGCAGTGGCTGCAGTGGCCAATTTCGGTGAGGGCGCGAGAGAGCAGCTGGGCCAGCCGCAGGCCGCCGCTGCGCTCACGCTCGAGCAGGGTAAATGCCATGCGCTGGGCCGACTTGGGGCCGACACCCGGCAGCACCTGCAGGGCTTTCATCATCTCATCCAGCAGCGGGCTGAATTTCATGGGCTTGGTATCCTTTGACGCTGTGTCGGCCGCGGTGCCCTGACGGGCAAGGAGCGCGACCGAGCCTATCTTGTTGGCGCAGGACTATACCCGAGCCGACCCCGAGCGCCAATGGCCTTGTGCCCTCAGCCCTCTGCCGAAACGGAGGATGATGCCGCGCTCGCCAGCAGGATGCGCTGGCGGCCGCTGTAGATCTCGGCCCGCCCCGGGCGGCAAAAGCCCACCAGGGTGAGCCCGGTCTGCTCGGCCCGCTCCACCGCGAGCTCGGTGGCAGCCGAGATGGCGAGCAGGATCTCCACCCCGGCGCTGGCGCACTTTTGCACCATCTCGAAGCTGGCGCGGCTGGTCACCAGGATGGCGCCGTCGCGCCGGCCACTGCGCTGCAGGTGCCCCACCAGCTTGTCCAGCGCGATATGGCGCCCCACGTCCTCGCGAATGGCGAGGATGTTGCCCTCGCCGTCCACGTGCACGGCGGCATGGGTCGCCCCCGTGCTCTGCCCCAGCAGCTGGAGCGGGCGCAGTGCCGCCAGCACCTTGTCGATATGACCCACCGCAAAGCGTTGGCTGTCGGGCAGCCTTGGCTGGGCGCGCACCACCTGCTCCAGGCTCTCGCTGCCGCAGATGCCGCAGCCGGTGCGCCCGGCCAGGGTGCGCCGCTTCTCTTTCAGGCGATGAATGCAGCGATTGGCCAGGGTGATGTGCAGCTCGATGCCGCGGCAGGCGCGCTGCTGCTCGATGTCGTGGATATCGAGCAGGCTGTCGATGATCCCCTCGGAGAGCGAGAAGCCGATGGCGAAATCCTCGAGATCGGCGGCCGAGCACATCATCACGCTGTGGGCGATGCCGTTGTAGACCAGCGCCACCGGGGTTTCGCAGGGCAGCTGCATGGCGCTGTCGGTGGTGACGCCGCGCTGATGGTAATGGACCACCTCGCGATGGGCGCTGAGCGCCTGCGGGGTATCGGGGTCGAGTTCAAGCAACATCTGGTGGCCCCTTAGTTGAGGGTGCGGGGATCTTTGGCCGAGATCCCGAGCCGTTTCATTTTCGACAGCAAGGTGGTGCGCTTCATGCCCAGGCGCTGAGCCGCGCCCCGCTCGCCGGCAACGATGCCGTTGCACGCCTTCAGCGCCCGGATGATGCTGACCCGCTCATCCTCCCCCTGTGCCTCGTCACCCTGCGGCAAGGTGGGCAGCGGCTCACGGAACAGCTCCCGGGCCGGCTCGTCATAGACCAGGGTCTCTATCTTGTGAAAGCCCTTGAGGGGCAGCAGCTCGTCCGGCGAGAGGTTGAGCACGTGGCCGCGGGTCATCACCACCGCCCGCTCGATGATGTTCTCCAGCTCACGGATGTTGCCGTACCAGGGGAGCGACACCAGCATCTTCATGGCGTCGGCCGGGATGGAGGTGATGGTGCGGCGCATCCGCTTGGCGATCTTCTTGATGAAGAAGTTGACCAGGAGCGGAATATCCTCACGCCGCTCGCGCAGGGGCGGCAGCTCGATGGGAAAGACGTTGAGGCGGTAATAGAGGTCGCTTCTAAAGCGCTTGTTCTTGACCATGGAGAGCAGATCGCAGTTGGTGGCCGCTACCAGCCGCACGTCGATGGCGATGGGGTTGCTGTTGCCCACCCGCTCCAGCTCGTGCTCCTGCAAGACCCGCAACAGTTTGGGCTGCAGATCGAGCGGCATGTCCCCCACCTCGTCGAGGAACAGGGTGCCCTTGTGGGCCCGCTCGAAGCGGCCGATGCGCTGGGTCAGCGCCCCGGTGAAGGCCCCCTTCTCGTGGCCGAACAGATCGCTCTCGATAAGGCCGGTGGGAATGGCGGCGCAGTTCACCTTGACCATTTCGTGATCATGGCGGGCACTCAGGGCGTGAATGGCCTGGGCGATCAGCTCCTTGCCGGTGCCGGTCTCTCCCAGAATGAGCACGGTGCAGTCGCTCTGGGCCACCAGCTTCACCTTCTCCAGCACCTTCTCCATCACGGCGCTCTGGTAGATGATGTTGGCAAAGTCCCCCTGCGGCGCGGGTCCGTCGACCCGAAGGGTCTTCTCCCTGGGGCCGGTGGTGTTGGAGATCTCCTGCTGCGCCTGCACGTTGTTCATGGCAATCGCCGTGCGCGCCGCCACTTGTTCGAGCAGCGAGATATCGAGGTCGGCGAAGAAATCCGCCTCGGGGTGGGAGAGGATCAACACACCCAGCAGGTTGCCCCGATAGCGCAGCGGCAGGATGCAGGAGCTGTCGGCATCGGGGGGCAGGATCTGGGAGGTGAAACGGCAGCTCGACTGGCAGCCGTGGCCCTGCTCGCGATAGAGGAAGAAGGGCTCGCTGTGACCGAGCGCCCCCTGCAAACAGTTCTTCTCAAAACACGAATGGTTGATGATGCCGGGCTGTTCGCGCTGCTGCTGATTGACCAGGTAACTCTTGAAGCTGTCGGAGGTGGCGTTGTACTCGGCCAGGCACAGGCTGCTGATGCCAACGTGGTGGTGAAGTATGGTGAACAGGCTCTGGGGCAGCTCGGCGATGCGCACCAGTTTGATCACCGCGTTGGTCACGTCCACCAGGATCTTGCAGCTGTCGCGCTCAAGGCGCAGGGAGTTTGCCTGCTCCAGGGTGCGCTCCTTGTCCAGCACGTTCTCCAGCGCAATGGCGACGATGGCCGCCAGCTGGGTCAACTTGGCCAGGATCTCCATCGGGAAGGCATTGGCCTCGCGGCTGATAAACTCCACCCCGCCCAGATGGCTGCGGGCGGTGGTGATGGGCAACTGACAATAGGAGTGCAAGCCGTCATAGACAGGGGTGCTCGCCAGCTGTTCGCAGCGGTGGCGAAAGCGGCTTGCCGGCAGCACGATGGCCTGCTCGCGGGAAAAATGGAGATCGGCCTTGCGACAGATGAGGTGCGCCGGCCCCTGCTCCCCCAGGTAGTAGAAGACCGCCTCCTCCCCCGTCCCCAGGTTGAGGATGAGGTTGACCCGATCCACCTGGCGAAAGCAGGGCTGGATCCGGTTCAGCTTGTGGATGAAGTCATCCAGGGTGACGGCGGAGAGCAGGTTCTTGGAGAGGGAGAGAAAGCCGTCATCCCAGATGGGTGAGATGTCGGTCAACGGAATGGCACTCACATTCAGCATTCAGGCCTCGCATTACATCTAGATGGGTACCCTTGCCGGCCAATTGCAGCACGGCAACAACGGTAAACAATGCATCAGCCATCGCAGTCAGATGTTATAATTAATTTTTAAAAACTTAACGCTTAATTATAAAAACTAACATGCAGCGAAATAGCATCGCGCAGATTATCGCAGGATGGTTGGCATAATAAGTTAGCCCCATCCCCATTACAACCAAGCCGGCCCTGGCACATATTACAGCTCCGTCAGCGGATATTTCCCGCCACGCCCAAATATGGCGTCACTATCGCCGTCATTCGCCGCATATCGCCGCCAACTGGCCCATCCTCTGCCCCTGTTGACGCTGTCGCAGGCTCATGAGGAGAGCAGCCGGTAGTTGTGCAGCTTCAGCCCGCCGAAGATGAAGGCGGCCGAAAAGAGCTGAAGCCCCAGCAATAACCCACTGATATTGTCAGCTATTTCCACCGACACCACCCGATGGGTGAGATAGACCCCGAGCCCCAGCACGCCCGCCAGCAAGCAGTTGACCAGGGTGGTGGAGAGAAAAGCGATGAGCCAGGCCGCCTGCACGCTCAATGCCGCCAGCACGGCGCTCATGGCGATGCGCGCGGCGATAAAACAGCCGAAGAAGGCAAACCCCAGCAGAAATATCAATTCGTCGTGCCATAGAAAACACCCAATCCCTAACAACATCACCAGCAAATAAGCGGAGACATAAAAGATCCCGAACGAAAGATTTAATTCATTTTTCATGATGGACACCTGCCAGCTGAAAAAAGGATGAGCGGATCCGGGCCCTGTATACAGAGCCTGGATCCACTTTATTAACGACGATTACCCTTTGGCGGCGCTGCGCAATTTCGCCTTGAGCGCGCTGTATTCAGTCTGGACGTACACTTCCGCCCCCGGCTGATCCTCGATACGCTCAATTTTCACTGCGCAGTACTTGTACTCCGGCGTGTAGGAGACGGGGTCCACGTGCTCGATGGTGAGCTCGTTGCAGGCCCCGATCCACCACTGGTAGGTCATGTAGACCACCCCGGCGTTGACCCGCTCGTTGTAGTTGGCCCGGGTGATCACCTTGCCGCGGCGCGACGAGATCCAGACCAGCGCCTGATCCTTCACCCCCAGCTTCTTGGCATCGCTCGGGTGGATCTGCACATAGCCAGGCTCATCGGCCAGGGTTTGCAGCGCCGAGCAGTTGCCGGTCATGGAGCGGCAGGAGTAGTGGCCGACTTCGCGCACGGTGGAGAGCACCAGCGGGTACTCCGCACAGGGCTGCTCCAGCGGCGGCCGCCACTCGGAGGCAATCAGCTGGCCCTTGCCGCTCGGGGTGGTGAACACATTCCCCTCGAACAGGGTGCTGGTGCCCGGGTGATCCTCGGTCGGACAGGGCCACTGCACGCTCTTGAGATCGGCCATTTTGTCATAGCTGACCCCGGCGTAGAGCGGGCAGAGTCCGCGCAGCTCGTCCCAAATCTGCTGGGTGTCGCGATACTCCATGGGATACCCCATGGCGGTCGCCATCAGCGAGAAGATGGCCCAGTCCGGCTTCACGTTGTCCGGCGGCGTCACCGCCTTGTAGAAGCGCTGGAAGCCGCGATCCGCCGAGCTGTAGACCCCCTCGTGCTCACCCCAGCTGGTGGCGGGCAGAATGACGTCGGCCATCTCGGCCGTCTGGGTCATGAAGATATCCTGCACGATCACCAGCTCCATCCCCGCCAGGGTACGGCGGAACTGACCGAGATCGGCCTCGGTCTGGGCCGGATCTTCCCCGAAGATGTAGAAGGCCTTGCACTTGCCCTCCTCCACCTTGTGGCCAAGCTCGGTCAGCCGATAGCCGGGTTTCTGGGAAAGCGACTCCACGCCCCACGCCTTGGCAAACTTGGCACTGATGGCAGGATCGCTCACCGACTGATAACCTGGGAACTGGTGCGGCAGCATCCCCATGTCGCAGGTGCCCTGCACGTTGTTCTGCCCGCGTACCGGCCCGCAGCCGGTGCCACGGCGACCGAAGTTGCCGGTCAAAAGCGCAATACCCGCGAGCCCCTTGACCACGTCCACCGCCTGACCGTACTGGGTCACCCCCATGCCCCACAGGATCATGGAAGCAGGCGATGCGGCATAGGTGCGAATGGCGGCGCGGATATCGGCGGCCTTGAGGCCGGTGATCCCCTCCACGTATTCCGGGGTGTACTTGGCCACCGTGGCCTTGAAGGTGTCGAACCCTTCGGTGTAGTTGGCGACGAACGCCTTGTTGTAGAGCCCTTCATCGATCAACACGTTGGCGAAGGCGTTGACCAGCGCCATGTTGGAACCGTTTTTGAGCGGCAGCCACTGATCGGCGATGCGGGCGGTCTCCACCATGCGGGGATCACACACAATCACCTTGGCCCCGTTTGCCTTCGCCTTGAGGATATGGCGAGCGACGATGGGGTGAGAGTCAGCAGCGTTGTAACCAAACACCAGCAGGCACTTGGTCTCTTGAATTTCGGGAATGGCGCTGCTCATGGCGCCGTTGCCTACCGTTGTCTCCAGACCGGAGACTGAGGGTGCGTGTCACACCCTCGCGCAGTGATCGACGTTGTTCGTCCCAAGCACGGCGCGGGCAAATTTCTGCATCACATAGTTGGCTTCATTGCCGGGGCCACGGGCAGAGCCGGTGGTCATGATGGCGTCCGGGCCATATTTCGCCTTGATGGCAGAGAGGCGACTGCTGGCGAACTCGATGGCTTCGTCCCAGGAGACGGCTTCGAGCTTGCCACCGCGCTCGCGGCGGATCATCGGGCTCTTGAGACGGGGGGTCAGCAGGTTGGTGTCGTTCAAGAAATCCCAACCGTAATAACCCTTGAGGCAGAGCTGCCCCTCGTTGGTCCGGCCGTTGGCGCCTTCGGCCCCCACCACCTTGTCGTTTTCAACCAGCAGGTTGATTTTGCAACCGGTGCCGCAATAGGGGCACACGGTAATGACTTTTTTCATGACTCACACTCTTGTTTGTTAACGAAAAAACGGCTCGGCAAGCCCGCTCACACCCGCGCCGGCATCGCCAGCAGGGCCTCGGCACTGGCCAGCTGCTTCTGCCGGTTCAGGGTGTCAAGGTGGGCCGGCGTGACCAGCCGCAGCGCCTGGGTCGGGCACACCTCGACACAGGCCGGGCCCGCCTCGCGGTGCTGGCAGAGATCGCACTTGAGCGCCTGCGCCTTGGTCTGCGGCCGCTTGAAGAGCGAATCGGCCGTGGGGGCCACCTCTTTCACTACCACTGCCATGGCGCCGTAAGGACAGGCCACCACGCAGGACTTGCAGCCGATGCAGCGCGCCTGCAACACCTTGACGCAGCCATCCTCGCTGACGATGGCATTGTTCGGGCAGGCCATGGCGCACGGCTTGTCTTCACACTGGCGGCAGAGCACCGGCGTGGTCACCTTGCTGCCCACGATCACCTTCAGGCGCGGCTGAAAATGGCTGTCCTTGGAGACCAGATGTCCATCCTCGATGGCAAGATGCAGGCCGCCCTCCCGCTCAAGGGTCCCGCTGCAGGACCCTGACTGGTGTGAAACGGCGCAGGCCACCTCACAGGTACGACACCCAATACAGAGACTGGGATCTGCAATCACGAAGCTGTTCATAGAGAGGGATCCTAAATGGTTCGTTACACCCGACCGCCCTCACCCACCTGGCAGGCGACAACGCGGTCTGCCCCCACAAAGCATTTATCAGACCAACACGGGAAGATAGCCGTCATAAAATCACAAGCCAATGAAAATAAAGGGGTAATCTGGATGGTAAAGGCGGTATTTGCCGTAACTGACGAGGGTGACGAAGGGGCCAGCCCCCTGTTCGACATGACAAAAGTGACGAGGTCGACATCTCGATGAGACGTTCATTGAATGGCATCAATAGGGCACAAGACAACATCGGTAGACTCAAAAGAGGGCAGTTCAACAGCGAAGTCGCTTAGTTCTACTACCTAAAAAATCATTTGTCGCAAGGGAAAATAGAACAAAGCAGCCCTCTATTGACTCATTTTTTGAGCAGGATCTGGTTTCCAACACCTCCCACTTCTATTTCTGATTCAACTAGATAGCATGCCCCAGATGGCAACCAGCACCATTGGTCTCGCTATACATGGGATGGATAGTTCAAACCGCACCAGTGAATAGCGGCAAACTTGGGACTAGAGCAATAATAAGGTAGTTAGTCATATTCGTCAGCCATAAAATAATTCACTTTCATTATCTTGTCTTAGTCATTTCACGCTAAAAAATAAATTTACCAGTAGCTTCTAAGTTAGCATTTTTGAACTATAAAAATATGAATGACATGTCATCTAACAATTACAAGGACTATGTATGAAAAAACTGATCATATTGTCAGTCATATTTCTGCTTGTTTTGGCTTTTTTTCAAATTACATTATTTGTAGTTCAACCCATGGGAGCAGTCCCTGAGGGGAAAACACTCGTAATGCTGAGAATGAATAAAATGCACTTCATAGATAGTGCCGATGCAATGTGTGAGAGAGAAATGAATGGTGTGAGCTTACTATGCAGAGGAGTAACAATGGCGGCGGTAGTTAATAAAGGAACAATTATATTAAGACTACCATATAGTGACTTTCTATATAAATTATCAACCAATGGAAAAACATACAACAGATAAAACACCTCATCTAAAAACCATCTAAAAACCATCTAAAAACCATCTAAAATTCCGTATCACACATCAGAAAGGAGTCTGTCTTATATGTCAAAGGAAACTCGCCTTACTCGCTGTAAAGAATTATACAATCAATTCTTGTCTCTTAACCCAAGAGAATTTGATGTATTCCCACAGAAATTTTCTGACTTTGATGGTCTCAGCTTAGAGGAAACTAAAACGACACTGCACTTCGTGCTAGATACTCTGGATGGTCTGAATACCAATGATGCGTGGGGAGACTTAACATGGCACGCATTCACAACTCTAGAAGGACAAATTCAAAACATTTATAACTCGTATGCTCAATTACGTTCCTCTCGCGACCAAAATTCTTTCCAAAATTTCGCCCAATACATAGATGCATTTGCATATCACATTAGGATGTTCGGCATCCCATTTTTGTCTATAAGTGGTGCGTATCTTGAAAAAACTTCAGCTAGTCTTTCAGCAGAATTAGATCGCCTCATTGCGACAAGAACTGAGGTTGAAAAGTTACGTGACGAGGTTAAAATGTTAATAACACCTGCAGTTGCTGGGTCGCTTTCTCAAGCATTTACAGCGCGAAAAGATATACTATTATTAGGTCGTATCATATGGGGGGTAATAGCATTATCTATAGGAATATATTGCATTTATGCAACTTATGGGTTTGCTTCTGTAGTTAGTAATGCTCTCACTGAGGTGACACTATCTGGGACTAAAAATGAAATAATATGGCTATCAGTAATCATAAGGTCCGTCATCCTCATTCCACTTTACGCAGCCTTCGGATTTTCTTTTACTCAATATAAAAAGGAGCGCGACTTTGAAGAAGAATATGCTCATAAAGCTGCCGTGGCGACTTCACTACCAAATTATGGTGATTTAACTCGTGAGCCATCAGTTAGAGACCAAATCGTCACTGGGGCAACAAATGTAATATTTTCATCCCCAACATCAAAACATATTGAACCAGAAAGCCAAGAAAAGGTTCTCGACAGCGTAAAAAATATATTTGACTCAGTCTCGAAGTTAGTTTCACGCAAGGAGTGAATTCAATGTCATCTTTTAAAAGATGAACACGGGTCATAAGTATAATTAAGCTTTTTACGTATCAATAATCTTGGTTATTATTAACGCCTCTACTACATCTTCCTATAAAAGTGACCGCTTTAAAGCGGTCACAGCTCCTTCTGGCTATTTTCAATAGATAACGACAAGTAAGACTCCATGGTATCCCAATCAACTTACTATTTACCGTTCAGTCCTCTCTTTATTAGTCAGCATTTTATCGTTTATTTCTTAGCCAGCTTGATGCAAAACGCTGGCAAAAATGGATAGCCAGCTAAAACAATCACTTGCCAGGGGCTGGGCGGGGTATTTCAATCAGTGGCCAATTAATAATTTCGTTAGCCACCCCTTTTTGATTATTTATACCTGAGCATAAACCCACGACGGGTGTGTCATTATACCCTTAACGGCAGATGAACAGACTGTGTCCCATGATGAGCCTCTTTATATCCAGTTAGCTCCCTTTCCCATCGCAATCCATTAATGCGTTCCTGCGGCACCTGCCGCACGCCCGATAGACGGGGGCGGCCCGTGCTGGCCAATCGTCACCATCAAACTGACAGACAACTTCATGAACGGTAATCACAAACAAGCCCTGTCCGGCGTTACGCTGGCGGCGATCGGCGTGGTCTATGGCGACATCGGCACCAGCCCGCTCTATACCCTGCGCGAGTGCCTCTCCGGCCAGTTCGGTTTCGGGGTAGAGCCCGCCTCCATCCTGGGCTTTCTTTCACTGATCTTCTGGCTGCTGATCCTGGTGGTCTCGGTCAAGTATCTCTCCTTCGTGATGCGGGCCGACAACGCCGGCGAAGGGGGCATCCTCACCCTGATGTCGCTGGCCACCCGCAACACCCCGGCCAAGTGGACCCCCTTGCTGATCATCCTGGGGCTCATTGGCGGCAGCTTCTTCTATGGCGAGGTGGTGATCACCCCGGCCATGTCGGTGATGTCGGCCATCGAGGGCTTGAACATCGCCGCCCCCTCCCTGGACCCCTATATAGTGCCGCTCTCGGTGCTGGTGCTAACCCTGCTGTTCGCCATCCAGAAACACGGCACCGCCACCGTGGGCAAGCTGTTCGCCCCCATCATGCTCACTTGGTTCATCACCCTGGCGGTGCTGGGTCTGAACAGCATCTTCCAGCACCCCGAGGTGCTGGGGGCGCTCAACCCCGTCTGGGCGCTGCGCTTTTTTGCCAGGTACCAGAGCGCCTCCTTCTTTGCTCTCGGCGCCGTGGTGCTGGCCATCACCGGGGTAGAGGCGCTCTACGCCGACATGGGCCATTTTGGCAAAAGCCCGATCCGGCGCGCCTGGTTTATGGTGGTGTTGCCCTCCTTGGTGCTCAACTACTTCGGCCAGGGAGCGCTGCTGCTGGCCCATCCCGAGGCCATCACCAACCCCTTCTTCCTGCTCGCACCGAAATGGGCGCTGCTGCCGCTGCTGCTCTTGGCGACCCTGGCGACCGTGATCGCCTCCCAGGCGGTGATTTCCGGGGTCTTCTCGCTCACCCGGCAGGCGGTGCGGCTCGGTTATCTCTCACCCATCCGCATCGTGCACACCTCCGAGCAGGAGTCCGGCCAGATCTATATTCCGGTCATCAACTGGATGCTCTATATCTCGGTGGTGATCGTCATCATGAGCTTCGAGCACTCCAGCAACCTGGCGGCGGCCTACGGCATCGCCGTCACCGGCACCATGGTGCTCACCTCCATCCTCTCCTGCTCGGTGGCACGCCACAGCTGGCACTGGAACAAGTACCTGGTGGCTGCGCTGTTTATCGCGCTGCTGGCTATCGACGTGCCGCTGTTTGCCGCCAACCTAGCCAAGATCTTCTCCGGCGGCTGGCTGCCGCTCACCCTGGGGGCGGTGATGTTCACCGTGATGACCAGCTGGAAGAGCGAGCGCTTTCAGCTTATTCGCCGCCTCAACGAGCACGGCAACTCGCTGGAGCCGATGATCGCCTCGCTGGAAAAATCCCCGCCGACCCGGGTGGCCGGCACTGCGGTCTATATGTCGCGGGTGGTCAACGTGATCCCCCATGCGCTGCTGCACAACCTCAAGCACAACAAGGTGCTGCACGAGCGGATCATCCTGCTCACCCTGCGGGTGGAAGAGGTGCCCTACGTTCACAACGTGCGCCGGGTCTGCATCGAGCAGCTCTCCCCTACCTTCTGGCGGGTGGTGGCAAGCTACGGCTGGCGCGAGACCCCCAACGTGGAGGAGATCTTCCACCGCTGCAACGCCGAGGGGCTGAGCTGCCGGATGATGGAGACCTCCTTCTTCATGGCCCACGAGTCGCTGATCATGAAGGAGCGTCCCTGGTATCTCTACCTGCGCGGCAAGCTCTTTATGCTGCTGCAGCGCAACGCCCTGCGCGCGCCGGATCAGTTCGAGATCCCGCCCAACCGAGTCATCGAGCTGGGATCCCAGGTGGATATCTGATGGCATGAGTTGCGCTAAAAAAAGAGGGAGGCATCAGCCTCCCTCTTTTTTTGCCATTAATCCCAATAACCGCCCCCTCCTCCCCAGCCCTTCTCCCGCGAGGGGAGAAGGGAGCAAACCTACGCGACCATATGCTGCAAACGGTGCAATCACTTCGTTCTTTGCACCCTACTCATGCTGCATTTTCCGGGTGACGAACCCTCTCCTACCCTTCGTCACAAGTGACGAACGTCACGCTTCGACAGTGGGAAAAGCCCTCGACACTCATAGACGCTATTCTTAACGTCATTTAAAAACAAACACTTATACTCATCCAGCCAGGCAAAACCAAGCTGGCCCGTATCTTGCCAACCTTCCCCTACTTTCTCCGTTCGCGACACGACAAGGTAGGCTATGAACCGCTTCGTTATCGCTGACCCCAAGCTTTGTATCGGCTGTGGCACCTGTATGGCTGCCTGCAGTGAAGTACACAAGGCGCAAGGTTTGCAACAAGCCCCCCGTTTAACCGTTATGCGACACGAGCAGGCGACCATGCCGGTTCAGTGCCGTCACTGTGACGATGCGCCCTGCAGCAAGGTGTGCCCGGTCGAGGCAATTCGCCAGACCGGCGATTGCGTGCAACTCAACGAGTCGCTCTGCATCGGCTGCAACCTCTGCGCCGTGGCCTGCCCGTTTGGCGCCATCCAGAGCGGCGGCAGCCGTCCGGTGGCCATGGCCACCAGTTACGACACCTATATTCCCAGCTCCATCCGCTCCAGCAACCCCTCCACCTCTGCCGGCCTCGGCTGCTTTGGCGAGGATCTGCTGAGCTGGGAGCCGGGGGTGCGCAGCATCGCTATCAAGTGCGACCTGTGCGAGTTTCGCGCCGATGGCCCGGCCTGTGTCGATGCCTGCCCCTCCCAAGCACTGAAGCTGGTCAATGACGGCGACACCGAACGCGCCGCACGTATCCGTCGCCAGCAAGCGGCCGACACCAACCCGCAGGGGGCCTCTGCCTTCTCGGCGCCTGCCACGGCGCTCCCTGCATCCGATCTATCCACCACAGAGGGAGCGTGCTGATGTTGTCCCCCCTTGTTATGGCCACGCTCCTGCTCTTTTTGCTGGGCGCTGCCGCCGGTCTGCTGCTGCAAAAACTGCCCACACTGGCCAACCGTCTCAACAGCGGCTTTGCCCTGCTGGGCTCGCTCGCGGGCCTGGTCGCCGCCATCCAGATCTTTGCTCAAGGCACCCCCGTCGACGGCCAGCTCTGGCTGCTGGGCTCAGTCCATTTGGATATGCTCTCCGCGCTGATGCTGCTGGTGATCAGCACCGTCGGCGTCGCCGTCGCCCTCTACTCCTTTGCCTATATCCGCGAATATCAGGGCAAGGGGGATGTGGCCATCGGCGCGCTGATGAACCTCTTCCTGTTCGCCATGGTGGGCATGGTGCTGGCCGACAACGCACTCGGTTTCTTGCTCTGCTACGAGCTGGTGACCCTCACCACCTACTGGCTGGTCAAGACCAACCCGGAAGCCGCCAAACAGAGCCGCCTCTACTTGGTGATGAACCATATCGGCATGGCGCTGGTACTGGTCGCCTTCTGGCTGCTCTGCCACGAATCAGGCTCGCTTGAGTTCGCCGCGCTGCGCGAGCACCATCTGGCGGGCGGATTGGCCTCTCTGGTTTTCCTGCTCAGCTTCTGCGGCTTTGGCCTGCGCGCCGGTTTCGTGCCGCTGCACGGCTGGCTGCCGGTGGCCGAGCCCGTTGCGCCGTCCCATATCTCGGCGCTGATGTCCGGCGTGATGGTCAAGCTGGGTCTGTTTGGCATCTTGCGGGTCAGCATCGATTTTCTCGGCGCCAGCCAGCTCTGGTGGGGCTATGTGGTGCTGATCTTCGGTGCCTGCTCGGCAGTGCTCGGGGTGCTGTTTGCGCTGGCCGAGCACGATCTCAAGCGGCTGCTCGCCTACCACACGGTGGAGAACATCGGCATCATCCTGATGGGGATGGGCATCGGCATGATCGGCATCGCCAATCAGCAACCGGCGCTGGTGGTGCTGGGGCTGCTCGGCGCGCTCTATCACCTGCTCAACCACGCCATCTTCAAGAGCCTGCTCTTTATGGGCACCGGCTCGGTGATGTTCCGTCTGCACACCCGCGACATGGACAAGATGGGGGGGCTGGCCAAGCTGATGCCCTGGACTGCACTGGCGTTCCTCATCGGTGCCATGGCCATCTCGGCGCTGCCGCCGCTCAACGGCTTTGTCAGCGAGTGGTTTATCTATCAATCGCTCCTTTCCATGACCAAACTCGGCACCTCCGTCGTCGCGCCGCTCGCGGTAGTGATGCTGGCGGTGACCGGCGCCATGGCGGTGATGTGTTTCGTCAAGGTGTATGGCATCTGCTTCTGCGGCGCACCGCGCAGCGAGAAGGCGAGCCACGCCCGCGAAGTGCCGGGCGCCATGGTGGCAGGGACCCTGCTGCTGGCCGCCGTCTGTCTAGTGCTGGGTCTGGGCGCCCCCTGGATTGCCCCCCATATCGCCAGCTATGGCCAAGCCTTGGTAAGCGGCCAACTGAACGTGGCCACTGGCGCCACCCTGCTGCCACTCGACAGCAGCCAGGCGATCCTCTCCCCGCCCGTTATTGCCATCACCCTGCTGGGGCTGTTCCTGATTCCGCTGCTGGTATTGGCCATCTTCAAGGGGCCCAAACTCGGTCGTCGTCACGCCGGCACGCCGTGGGCCTGTGGTTACGCCTATGAGGAGCGCATGAGCCTCACCTCTGGCGGTGTCACCCACACCTTGCGCCAACTCTGCGCGCCGCTCTATCGCAAGCAGCCGCAGCTCGATCTGGCCAGCGCCCTGCACGGGGTGAGCGATACCAGCGGCAACACCGGCAAGCTGCTGCTCTCTTTAATAAATGGCGTTGTGCTGGCGCTCTTTATCCTGATGGCTGTAGGAGTCTGATATGCCTGTTCTTGAAATGCCGAGCTGGGGCATGGTTGCCCTCGCCCTGACCCAGGCCATCGCCATGCTGGCGCTGGCGCCGCTCGCCACCGGTTTCAACCGGGTGCTGCGGGCCAAGATGCACTCCCGTCAAGGGCCGGGCCTGCTGCAGGATTACCGGGATATCGCCAAGCTCCTGCGCCGTCAGGAGGTGACCCCCGAGCCTGCCGGCATCCTCTTCAACCTGATGCCTGCGCTGCTCATTGCCGCCCTCTTGCTGGTAGGGATGGCGCTGCCGACCCTGACTCACGAGTCCCCCTTCCCCATCGCCGGGGATCTCATCACCGACATCTATCTGTTCGCCATCTTCCGCTTCTTCTTTTCGCTCTCGGGGCTCGACAGCGGCAGCATGTTTGCAGGGATCGGTGCCCGCCGCGAGCTGACCCTCGGCATTCTGGTGGAGCCCATTCTGGTGCTCGCCTGCTTCATCATGGCGATGATGGTGGGCAGCTCGGATCTGGGCAATATCAGCAGCTATGTAGCAACCCAGCCGCTGGCAGCGCCCATCGCCACCCTGCTAGCCGGCGCCGCCTGCGCCTTCGCGGTGTTTGTCGAGATGGGCAAGCTGCCCTTTGACTGCGCCGAAGCCGAGCAGGAGCTGCAGGAAGGGCCGCTCACCGAGTATTCCGGTGCGGGGCTGGCCCTGCTCAAGCTCTCCATCGGCCTCAAGCAACTGGTGGTGGTGCAGCTCTTTCTGGTGATTTTCCTCCCCTTCGGCAAGGCGGCCAACTGGAGTCTGCCTGCGCTCATCGGCGCGGCGCTGATCCTCGCCTGCAAGCTGCTGGTTGCCTTTTTGCTGGCCGGCATCATCGAAAACGCCATGGCCCGTACCCAGTTCGTGCGCACCCACAAGCTCACCCGCTACGGGTTGGGGCTGGCCCTGCTGGCGCTGCTCGCCTATCTGGTCGGGGTCTGAGCCATGCCCGCCAGCACAGCAACTTTTTCCGATTTCATCATTTGTGAATGCTCATTCCCGAACATTAAAGTGAGAACTGCATGACCATCGCCATTTCGGATCGCATCGGCTGCGACTACATCCAGCAGGTGCGAGCACAACTGCCCCACGCCATCGTCGACGAGGAGTGGCAAACCGCCGATCAGGCCACCATCACCGTCAAGCCCACCAGTCTGGTCGAGACCGCCAGCCTGATCTTCCACCAGCTGGGGGGCTGGCTTCCGCTCTCCTTTGCCAATGACGAGCGCAGCCTCAACGGCCACTTCGCCGTCTACCACGTCTTCTCCATGGAAGGTGATACCAAGTGCTGGATCACCGTCAAGGTGCTGGTGGATGCCGATACCCAGGAGTACCCCTCCATCACACCGACCATTCCGGCGGCGGTGTGGGGCGAGCGGGAGATCCGCGACATGTACGGCCTGCGCGCCATCGGCCTGCCGGACGAACGCCGTCTGGTGCTGCCGGATGACTGGCCGGAGGATATCCATCCGCTGCGCAAGGACGCCATGGATTACCGCCAGCGCCCTATGCCCACCACCGACACCGAGACCTACCCCTTCGTCAACGAGCTCGGCAGTGATGCCAACCGCATCGTGCCGGTCGGCCCGCTGCACATCACCTCGGACGAACCGGGCCACTTTCGTCTGTTCGTCGATGGCGAAGACATCATCGATGCCGACTACCGCCTCTTCTATGTCCATCGCGGCATGGAGAAGCTGGCCGAAACCCGCATGGGCTACAACGAAGTGGCGTTTCTGACCGACCGGGTCTGCGGCATCTGCGGCTTTACCCACAGCGTCGCCTACACCACCTCGGTGGAGAACGCCATGGGTATTCCGGTGCCCGAGCGGGCCAAGATGATCCGCGCCGTGCTGCTGGAGGTGGAGCGCCTGCACAGCCATATCCTCAACATCGGCCTGTCGAGCCACTTCACCGGTTTCGACACCGGCTTCATGCAGTTCTTCCGGGTGCGGGAGAAATCCATGACCCTGGCCGAGCTGCTGACCGGCGCCCGCAAGACCTATGGTCTCAACCTGATTGGCGGGGTACGCCGCGACATCTTCAAGGAAGATCGCATCAAGGGTGCCCAGCTGGTGCGGGAACTGCGTGATGAGCTCAAACCCTTGGTGGCCATGCTGCTGGATACCGCCAACATCTCCTCTCGCCTCATCGGTATCGGCAAGCTCGAGCCGCAGATTGCCCGTGATTTCAGCTGCGTCGGCCCCATGGTGCGGGCGAGCGGCTTCAAGCGCGACGTGCGCCGGGTCCACGACTTTGCCGGCTACCGCGAGCTGCCGATGGAGATCCAGACCAAGGCGGGTTGCGATGTGCAATCCCGGGTGCTGGTGCGGATCCACGAGCTTTACGACTCCCTCGACATGATTGAGTTTGGCCTTGAGCACCTGCCACAGGGGCCGCTGTTGACCGAAGGCTTCACCTACCAGCCGGGCAAGTTTGCGCTGGGCTTTACCGAGGCGCCCCGCGGCGAGAACGTCCACTGGAGCATGACCGGGGATAACCAGAAGCTGTTCCGCTGGCGCTGCCGCGCCGCCACCTACGCCAACTGGCCCGCCCTGCGCTACATGCTGCGCGGCAATACCGTGGCGGATGCGCCGCTCATCATCGGCAGTCTGGATCCCTGCTACTCCTGTACCGACCGGGTCACCCTGGTCGACCCCAGGAAGGGCAAATCCACCGTGGTCTCCTACAAGGAGATCGAGCGCTACGGCATCGATCGCAAAAACTCTCCGCTGAAATAAGGGGTCATCATGATCAAGCTGTTCAAGACCATCCTCAAGGCTGGCACCCCGACCGCCAAGTACCCCTTCGCCCCTATTGATGTGAACCGGGATTTTCGCGGCAAACCCAAATATCAGGCGGATCAGTGCATCGCCTGCGCCGCCTGCACCAAGGCCTGCCCGGCCAACGCGCTGGTGATGGAAGTGGACATGGAGACCGGCGAACGGCGCTGGGAGATCTCCATGGCGCGCTGCATCTTCTGCGGCCGCTGCGAGGAGGTTTGCCCGACCCGCGCCATCGCCCTCTCCCCCGAGTTCGAGCTGGCGGTGACCAACAAGGCCGATCTCTATGAGGAGGCCCGCTTCGCGCTGGCCCCCTGCACCCTGTGCGGCACCTACTTTGCCCCGAGCAAACTGGTGGCGCTGGTGGAGGACACTCTCAAGCAGGCGGGCACGCCGCTCACTCTCGATGCCAAGCCGCTTGCGCCGCCAGAGCGGCTGCACCACTGCCCCGACTGCAAACGAAAACAGAGCATGCTGAGCCAGCCTGACTCGGCCCTGATCACACCGATAGCCACACCGATGGCCGCACAACAGGAGTGGATGTGATGAGCAAGATCAAAGGCATAGAACCGGTTGTCGGCCATGCCCATACCCGCGCCGTGCCGCTGGCACAGGATCCCGAGATCACCAAACTCAAGAAGACCCTGCTCAAGGACATTCGCCGCTCGGCCTATGTCTACCGGGTCGATTGCGGCGGCTGCAACGCCTGCGAGATCGAGATCTTCGCCACCATCACCCCGCTGTTCGATGCCGAGCGTTTCGGTATCAAGGTGGTCGCCTCCCCCCGCCACGCCGACATCCTGCTCTTTACCGGCGCGGTGACCCGGGCGATGCGGGTACCGGCCCTGCGCGCCTACGAGGCGGCGCCCGATCCCAAGATCTGCATCGCCTACGGCGCCTGCGGCTGTGACGGCGGCATCTTCCACGACCTCTATTGCGTCTGGGGCGGCACCGACAAAATCGTACCGGTGGATGTCTATATTCCCGGCTGCCCTCCGACACCGGCAGCTACCATCTACGGCTTTGCCGTGGCGCTCGGTCTGCTGGAACAGAAACTCAAAGCCACCAGCCACGAGGTGCAACCGGGTGAGCGGGTCGAGCTGCGCCACACCGGCATCCCCAATGAAATTCGGGTGATGATCGAGCGCGAAGCGCGCCGCATGGCCGGTTACCGGCAGGGGCGGATCATCGCCGACGAGTTCATGGCCCTGCTCGAAGGGGCGACCCAGCAGGATGTGGATCTGCGCATCCAGAGCTACCTCGATCAGCACGACGATCCCCGCCTGGCGGAGATCGTCAACAACCTCGCAAACGCCTGCCTCAACCGGGCAGCCGGCAAGGGAGAGGCGGTGCATGGCTGACGAGGTTTTCTTCTATCGCCTGTCGCGCAAGTTCGTGGACGAGCAGTTCGACGTGCCCCCCGCCCCGGCAAAGGAGATGGAGCAGGCCAAGGAGGTGATGTACTACAGCCTCGCCATCGGCCACCACCTCGGCATCGTCGATTGCCTGCGAGCAGACCTGGTCTGCTCGCTGACCGGTTATCGCGACTGGGTAGCCAAGCTGCCAGAGGGGAGCGAGGCGCGCCGCAAGATGGAGGGGTTTCTCACCTTTGGCGAGATCACCATCTATCGCGAGCACTGCCATATGCTGGCCTGCGCCTTCGACCGACTGCGCAAAGCCGACAACGTGCTCGATGAGCAGGAGCTGGGCTGGACCAACACCTTTATGGATCAGCTCACCGCCCTCTTTAACGACCCCCATATGTACCTGATGGTAAGGAGCCGCTGATGGGCTGCAATCTCGTGTTGACCGTGGGCAATGCCATGATGGGGGACGACGGTGCCGGTCCCTATCTCGCCGACAAGCTGCAGGCCGCCCCCCTGCCCGGCTGGATCCATATCGACGGCGGCATCGCGCCGGAAAATGTGGTCTACAAGGTGCGGGAGCTGCAACCTGAGCGGGTAGTGCTGGTGGATGCCGCCGAGATCGGCGAGAAGGCGGGTACCCTGCAGGTGATCCCCCCCGAGACCATCGCCGAGATGTTTATCTTCTCGACCCACAATATGCCGCTCAATTTCCTGATCGACGAGCTCAAGACCTTTGTCCCCGAGGTGATCTTTGTCGGGGTACAACCGGCCATCGTAGCGTTCTCCTTCCCGATGACCGAGATGGTGAGCGAGGCGATGGATTATCTTTATCAGCACCTTGATGCCGCCAAAGATACCGACTTGTTAATAGAGAAACTGGATCAGTGGAATATTGCCAACGCCAAGCGGTGATTATTTATAGAGTTGTTAACGACCGTTATTGATCAACGATTTCGGCAATGTGATCGAGGCCCGATGTTAAATTAAAAACATCGGACTAATTGTGCTGAACTTGATATAAAACAAGGTTCTTTGAATTTTTCAAAAAATCGCTAACCCTCGATTTTTTATGACAAAAAAAGCGTTGCCAGTCACAGAAATTTGCCACAAAATGGTGGCCACTGCGGAAGCTGATGGGGTCTGGTGGCCTCCTCGGTCTTCAAAACCGATGAGAGCCGAGAAGGCTTTGGCAGGTTCGATTCCTGCCTCTTCCGCCAAATTTCATATATTGGAGAGAAACCGTCAATTATGTTTCAGGCTGGTTGACGACTGTTTCACACATTGTTCTAACAAGGCGCCTGCCGCATTGCCAATATAATCTGAATGCGCTCCGACCACCTTATTTATCTGCTCGAACATTAATTTATCCATTCGCCTTTTTTATTAATTCATGAATGGTGGACAGCAGCAAACAAGCAGCGTCGAAGCGGCCTTCCCCGGCAAGGCGGCGTGCATGTCACTCCCACGCACAGCCCGGGTCATCCCATGCCAACTCCGTCTGACGTATCCTCCCTCGCCCCCAGCGCCTCTTATGCCGCAATTCCAGCAAATCAGCGTCGCTTGCCACAAGTGGAACAGCTGCTGCAGCAACCTTTTCTCGCAGGGTTTATCGAGGCGCTGAGCCGCCCGCTGGTGACCCAGGCGGTGCGCGACACCCTGAGCGAGCTGCGCCAGAGCGAAGATTTTCGCCAGCACGGCGTCGCCCCCGAGCAGATCGAGGCGCTGATAGCCAAACGCTGCCAGCAGCTGCTGCGCCAGCGTCAGACCCGGGTGATCAACGCCACCGGCACCCTGGTGCATACAAATCTGGGACGCTCGCCGTTAAGTCACGAGCTGTGGGACGAGGTGCGCGACCTCAACACCGGTTACAACAATCTGGAGCTGGATCTCGCCACCGGCAAGCGCGGCGGGCGCAAGGGGCTGATCGCCACTTTGCTTACCTGCCTCACCCAGGCCGAGGATTCGCTGGTGGTCAACAACAACGCCGCCTCCCTCTTTTTGCTGCTGCAGGAGGTGGCCAAGGGGCGCGAGGTGATCGTCTCGCGCGGCGAGCAGATCCAGATTGGCGGCGGCTTTCGCATCCCCGACATTCTGGCCCTCTCCGGCGCCAAGCTGGTGGAGGTGGGCACCACCAATATCACCACCGCCAAAGACTACCTCGATGCCATCACCGATCAGACTGCGCTGGTACTGATGGTGCACAGATCCAATTTTGCCATTCGCGGTTTTACCGAATCCCCCGATATCGGCGAGCTGGCCAGCGCCCTGCCCGAGCAGGTGGTGCTGGCAGTGGATCAGGGCTCGGGCTTGACCACCGAGGAGTTTGCACCGGACGAAACTTCGGTGCGCCAGTACATCAAGGCGGGGGCGGATCTGGTCTGCTACTCCGGCGACAAGCTGATGGGCGGGCCCCAGTGCGGCATCATCAGCGGCCGTGCGGACCTTATCAAGCGGTTGGAAAAACACCCCATGATGCGCACCTTCCGCCCGAGCCGCATCATCCACTCCCTGCTCGAACGTCTGCTCATCCACAAGCTCAACAAGTCCCCCCTCGGCGAGGGCATCGCCCAACGGACTTTGAGCAACCCGGCCGCCATGCAAGCGAGAGCCTCCCAGCTGATGGCCGCCCTGCCCGGCTGCTTTGTGCCGGTCCCCGCCCAGCTGGTGGTGGGCGGCGGCACCTTGCCGGACGAGTTCTACCCGGCCCCTGCGCTCGCGTGCACCGACCCGCGTCCGGCCCAGCAGTTGCTCGATGCCCTGCGCGAACTGCCGGTGCCGGTCATCGCCACCGTGCGCCAGCAGAAGGTGCTGCTCAATATGGCCACCCTGCTCGACGAGGACATGGAGCTGCTGATCGCCCAGCTTAAGCAACTGCTGCTACCCACCCCGATCACTGCGAGCCAGGAGCCTTGATCCCATGACTTCCTATCGCGCCGTTATCGGCCTTGCCGGTCACGTGGATCACGGCAAGACCTTGCTTATCAAGGCTCTCACCGGCATCACCACCGCCCGCGCCCACGAGCAGGCCATCGGCATGACCCAGGATCTCGGCTTTGCCCACTTCGACGACGGTCAGGGCAACACCATAGGCGTCATCGACGTGCCCGGCCACGAGCGCTATATCCGCAATATGGTGGCGGGGCTCTGGAGTCTGGATCTGGTGCTGCTGGTGATTGCCGTCGACGAGGGGTGGATGCCGATGACTGGCGATCACCTGCGCTTGCTCAAGGCGATGGGGGTGCCGCGCCTCTTGGTCTGCATCAACAAGTGCGATCTGGTAACGCCCGACGAGCTGGAACTCCTTGAAGAGAGCCTGCTGGAGCGGGTGATGGACGAGAGCGGCATGGTGCCCGACATCGTCAGCGTCAGCGCCAAAACCGGCGAGAATATGGCCGCTCTGCACGCCGCCATCGTGCGCCAGTTGGGGGATATGGCCGAGCATCATGCCCCCCGCGAGCAGGCCGCCCCGCGCCTCTATGTAGACCGCGTCTTTACCGCCAACGGCACAGGTACCGTGCTCACCGGCACCCTGCAGCAGGGCAGCCTCAAGGTGGGAGACAAGCTGCGCCTCTACCCTGCCGATCGGGAAGTGCAGGTGCGCTCCCTGCAGGCCTATCACCAGAGCGTCGACGAGATTGGCGCCGTCTGCCGGGTAGCGGTGGGCCTTAAAAAGGTGCCCCACAAGGAGGTGGCCCGCGGCCACTGCCTCACCAGCGCTGCCGGCCAGTGCGAGGCGGCCACCCACCTTATCGTGCGGCTCTGCGAGGTCGGCGGCAGCATCCGGGAACAGCGCAACCGCGAAGTGGAAGTGGCCCTCGGCAGCTGGCATGGCCGGGCCCGTTGTGTGCCGATAAAAGAGGCACATATAAAAGAGCTGCCCATCAAGGATACCCGGCTGGCACGGCTGATCTTTGCCAGCCCCATCCCCTGCTTCTTCGGTCAGCCGCTCGCCATCATTCGCCACGGCAGCAGCGAACTGCTGCACGGCGCCCGCATCGTCTGGTGCGGCGACATCCACCCCGCCAGACGCAAGACGCTGCACGCCCTGCTGGGCGAGCTGCCAGATGAGCTCGAGCACTACAACCCGGCCACCCTGCAACTGGGGCTCAATGGCTATGTACTGGCCAGCCGCTTTGACCAGCAGCCCGAGCAGGTCATCCCCCTCGGTGAGTGGCTGCTGGATAGCTGCTGGCTGGCTCAGAGCCGCGATCAGCTGCTTGCGACGCTGCAAAGTGAACCGCTTAGCGCTGCAGAGCTCACGACCCGCCTTGGCATCGCCCTGCCGGTCACGCAAGCCCTGCTCCAGCAGCTCAAGAGCGAGCAGCTTGTTCGCCTGCACCATGACAAGTGGCAGCAGGGCAGCGGCGAGTCGGAAGATGATTTGGGGGAAGAGGCACAGCTGGTGCTCAAGGTGGTGCGAGATCAAGGCAAGGAGGGTTATGAGCCCGGTAAACTGGGCCCCGGCGGCGTGGCGCTGGATCCCTTTATCACCCGCAAGTTGCCCGCGGCCCTGCAGCAGGGCTTGCTACAAAAAGGCGCGTTGCAAAAGCAGTTGCGCAATCTGGCGCGACTCAAGTATCTGGTGCAGCTCGATGGCCCCATCTACTACGACGCCGAGCTTTACAACCAGATGGTCGCCGCCGTGCTGGCGGGCCAGCAGGTGGGAGATCTGATCGACATGGCATCCCTCAAGGAGATCACCGGTTTGTCGCGCAAATACGCCATTCCGTTCTGCCTGCGAATGGAGATGGATGGCTGGGTACGACGCGAGGAGAACGAGCGCCGGGTGCTGCGTTTGCCGCAGACTCAAGATGAGATGGAGCCGGCATGAGCGCCACCATTGCCACCTCTATCTCTCCGAGTCATGCGGCCAACCGGCTACGCCGCGAGTTTCATATCGACGGTATCGTGCAGGGGGTCGGCTTTCGCCCCTTCGTCTATGGACTGGCGCTGCGCCACAGCCTTGCCGGTTATGTGTTGAACGATGCCAACGGCGTCACCATTGGCGCCGAAGGATCGCCTGAGCAGCTCACAGCCTTTGCCCGCGAACTGCGGGAACTGGCGCCGCCGCTCAGCCGAATTGATCATTTCAGCGAGCGGGAGCTGCCCCTCACTCATGATCCCGACTTTGATGGCCAATTTCGAATTAAAGCGAGCCAGCAGCAGAGCGCGGCCACGGTCGCCATCTCGCCGGATCAGGGGATGTGCGAGGCGTGCGCCACGGATGTGGCCAACCCCGCAGATCGCCACCACCACTACCCCTTTACCAACTGCACCCACTGCGGCCCGCGCTACACAATCATCCGCCGCCTCCCCTACGACCGCCCCCATACCGCCATGGCGGGCTTTGCCATGTGCCCGCGCTGCGCGGCTGCCTATGAAAACCCGCTGGACAGACGCTACCACGCCCAACCGGTGAGCTGCCCCGAGTGCGGGCCGCATCTGACCTGGCGCAGCAGCCGCGGCGATGCCCTGGCCGAGCGCGAGGGTGCGCTGCAAGCAGCAGCAAGCGCTCTGCAAGCGGGGGCGCTGATTGCGGTCAAGGGGATGGGGGGTTATCACCTGATCTGTGATGCCCGCGATGAAGGCTCCGTGGCACGGCTTCGCCAGCTCAAGCGGCGCGAACGCAAGCCCCTGGCGGTGATGATGGGCTCCCTTGCCGAGGCCAAATTGCATGTCACCGGCTGCGAGGCAGAGTGGAAGCTGCTCGCCTCTCAGGCCAGACCCATTACCCTGCTGCGCAAGCGCAAAAACGATGATCGGCTCTCAGAATCGCAGCAACCTGCGGCCCCGCTGGCCGAGGGGATTGCCCCCGGCATCCCCTACCTTGGGGTCATGCTCCCCTATACCCCGCTCCATCAGCTGCTGCTGGATGCCTGCGCCATGCCGCTGGTGGCCACCAGTGCCAATGGTCGCGGCAGCCCGATCCTTATCGAGTGCGAGGCTGTGGTCAGGGAGCTCGGGGGCGAGATTGACGGCATCCTGGATCACAACCGCCCCATCCTGCACCCCTGCGACGACAGTCTGGTGCAGTGGGCGGGCGGGCGACGCCAGACGTTGCGCCTCGCCCGGGGCTATGCCCCCTGCACTCCCAGCCTGAAAGAGGCGGTCCAGGTGCCGCTCTTGGCAGTCGGGGCGCAGCAGAAGAACCAGCTGGCGCTCGCCTTCGGCCGCCAGCGCATCTACAGCTCCTATATCGGCGATCTGCACAGCCTGCCGATGCAGGGCCACTTCGAACAGACCCTGGCGACCTTTCGCGATCTCTACGATCTCAAGCCCCAGTTGCTGGTCTCGGACTGCCACCCCGGCTATCTCAGCCACCAGTGGGCCAAGGGCTATTGCCGCGATCACCATGCCACCCATCTCGAGGTGCAGCACCATCACGCCCACCTGCTTGGGGTGATGGCCGAGCACAGCATCACAGGCCCGGTGCTGGGGGTTGCCTTCGACGGCACCGGCCTTGGGGATGATGGCACCCTCTGGGGCGGCGAGCTGCTGCTGGCAGACGTTCAGGGCTTCGAGCGCGTTTCCCACCTCAGGCCTTTCAAGCTTGTCGGCGGCGAGGCGGCGATTCGCGAACCGGTGCGCCAACTGCTGGGGCTGCTGTTTGAATCGCACAGTCCTGAGCAGATCAGCGCCCTCGATATTCCGGCGATCAAGCAACTGCCCGCTGAGCGGATCAGCAACCTGCACCAGCTCTGGCAGCTGGGTCGCAACGCCCCCCGTACCAGTTCCATCGGTCGGCTGTTCGATGCGGTGGCGGCGCTCTTGGGAGTGATCGACACCCCCGATTACGAAGGCGAGGCAGGGCTCCTGCTGGAGGCGGCCGCCTTGCAGCTGACCCCCGATGAAGTGCCCTTCCCCCTTGCCTTTGATCTCGGCCAATCAGCGGAAGGGCCACTGCAGATCCAGTGGGCAGAGCTAATCAGTACTCTTGTCAGCGAGCGGCGCAAAGGCACCGCCACCGCCAGCCTGGCCGCCGGTTTTATCCGCGCCATCAGCAATCTGGTGGTTGCCCTTGCTGAGCGCTTCCCCGGCTATCCGGTGGCGCTCGGGGGCGGCGTCTTTCAAAACAGGGTGCTGATGGATCAGCTGGTACCCGCACTCGAAGCAGCCGGTCGGCAGGTATTGACCAGCGAAACCCTGCCGCTCAATGACGGTGGCATCGCCGCCGGTCAGCTCTGGTTTGCCATCCACCATCTTGCCACGCACCAGCCTGCCACAGCCGGTTGTGCCACCTTGTCGGAGTCCTGAAATCCATGTGTCTATCCATCCCCTCTCAGGTGGTGCAGCTGCACCCCGAAGATAACTGCGTCACCGTCGACACCCTGGGGGTGCAGCGGCGCGTCAGCTGCATGCTGCTCGAAGAGCCTCTCCAGGTGGGCGACTATGTGCTGCTCCATATCGGCTTTGTGATGAGCAAGATTGACGAAGAGGAGGCGCAGGCCAGCCTGGAGAGCTTCCGCCAGATGGTGGCCCTGATGCCCAAACAGGATATTTTGCCATGCTGACCTTGAATGATCTCTTTCAGGGCTTTCGTCAGCCCGAGGTGATCCGCGCCCTCGCTGCGCAAATTAATGAACTCGCCAACGATCTGCCCGAGCCGCTGCGGGTGATGGAGGTGTGCGGCGGCCATACCCACACCATCATGAAGTACGGCCTGCACCAGTTGCTGCCGGCCAGCATCGAGTTTGTCCACGGTCCCGGCTGCCCGGTCTGCATCATGCCGAAAGAACGCATCGATCAGGCCATCGAGCTGGCGAGCCAGCCCAGCGTCATTCTGGTCACCCTGGGTGACATGATCCGGGTGCCGGGCTCCAAAGGTACGCTGGCCCAGCAGCGCGCCAAGGGGAGCGATATCCGCCCGGTCTATGACCCCCTCGATGCCCTGCGTATCGCCCGTGAGAACCCGGAGAAAACCGTGGTCTTCTTCGCCATCGGTTTCGAGACCTCTACCCCGATGACAGCGGCGCTGCTGGCTGCCGCTGAAGCTGAGGGGGTCGAGAACCTCTTGTTTCATATCAACCATGTGCTGGTGCCGCCCGCCATTCATGCGGTGATGGCCGACGGGGTGGCCAAGGTGAACGCCTTTATCGGCCCCTCCCACGTCAGTGTCATCACAGGTGCCGATATCTACCTTCCCATCGTCGATCGCTATCAGGTGCCTGTGGTGGTGAGCGGTTTCGAGCCGGTGGATGTGATGGAGGCGCTCTTGATGATGGTGCGCCAGAAGGTGGAGGGTCGCTACGCGCTGGAGGTGCAGTACAGCCGCGCCGTCACCGCCAGCGGCAATAGAGCCGCCCAGCGGCTGGTTGAGCGCTTTTTCGAGACCCGCGAGCACTTTCGCTGGCGGGGCCTTGGGGATATCAATGCCTCCGCCCTGCGCCTGCGCGATGCGTTTGCCAGGCGCGATGCGGAGCGCCACTTTGCGCTCAATCAGACTCCCATCGATGACCACAAGGCGTGCCAGTGCGCCGATATCCTGCGCGGCCTGGCCAAGCCAAACCAGTGCAAAGTCTTTGGCCGGGGCTGCACCCCGACCCAGCCCATGGGCAGCTGCATGGTCAGCTCCGAAGGGGCCTGCAATGCCTACTACCGATATATGGGGATCCAATGAGAGAAATTCAGTTAAGCCACGGCGGCGGCGGTGTCGAGATGAACCAGCTGATCAATCAGCTCTTCTTTCGCCATTTTGGCAACGAGATCCTGCTGCGCGGTGAAGATGCCGCCCTGCTGCCGGTAGAGGGCCCCGTCGCCTTCACCACCGACAGCTTTACCGTCTCGCCGCTCTTCTTCGAGGGGGGCGATATCGGCAAGCTGGCCATCGCCGGTACGGTCAATGATCTCGCCATGATGGGGGCCAAGCCCGAGTATCTGAGCGCCAGCTTTATCATCGAGGAGGGGTTCCCCTACGCCGATCTCGCCCGCATCGTCGAGTCGATGGCGGCGGAGCTTGCCAAGAGCGGCGCCCGCATCGTCTGCGGCGACACCAAGGTGGTGCCCAAGGGGGCAGCCGACAAGATCTTTATCAATACCAGCGGGGTCGGCACCTTCCCGCTGCCCGAACAGAGCCGGGGCATATCGGTACGGAGCCTCAAGGCCGGTGACGCCATTCTGGTGTCGCGGGATATCGGCAGCCACGGCGCCTGTATCCTGATGGCCCGTGACGCCCTGCAACTGGGATCCGCTCTCAAGAGCGACTGCACCACCCTCTGGCCGCAGGTAGAAGCGCTCCTGCAGGCCGGCATTACCCCCCACGCCCTGCGCGATGCCACCCGCGGTGGCCTCGCCGCCGTGCTCAACGAGTGGAGCAGCGCCTCCGGCGTTGCCATCGAGCTGGAGGAGTCCGCCATTCCGGTGTGCGATCCGGTGCGGGGCCTGTGCGAGCTATACGGCTTCGAGCCCCATGATCTCGCCAACGAGGGAACCATGGTGCTGGCTCTGCCTGCCGAACAGGCGCAGGACACACTGGGCATCTTGCGGCAATTCAACCCCGCCGCCAGCCAGATCGGCGTGGTGCAGGCGAGCGATCGCCACAAGGTGATCCTCAACAACCCCTGGGGTAGCCGCCGTTATCTGGAGCTGCCGCAAGGGGAGCTGCTGCCGCGGATCTGTTGAGCGGCCATACCGTTCGGTCAATTACAGGGAGGAGTCACTCCTCCCCATATCGGTTAAGGAGCCACCATGCACGAAATGTCTCTGGCCATGGCCGCCATCGATCTGGCGGCCGAACAGGCCACCCAGCGGGGCTTTAACAAGGTGACCGCCCTCTGGCTCGAGGTCGGCAGCTTCTCCTGCGTCGACCCGGACACCATTGCCTTCTGTTTCGAGGCTGCCGCCAAGGGCACCGCCGTCGAAGGGGCCCAGCTGCACTTTCAGCACCAGGCGGCAGAGGCCTGGTGTTACGACTGCAACCAGACGGTCACCCTCACCGAGCGCGGGCAAGCCTGCCCCGGGTGTGGCGGATACAAATTACGAGTCGCGCAAGGGAACAGCCTGCGCATCACCGACATCGAGGTAAGTTGATATGTGTAGCGTATGCGGATGCGGCCAGGCGCGGATCGCCGGCCATGAAGATGATCACGACCATGAACACGCTCATGAACACCACCATCACCATGAGCACGACCATCATCATGCTCATGACGCCCATCACCATCATGATCACGAGCAGAGCGCACCACGCACCCTGATCATTCACCACCACTATCACCATCAGGGGGATGTCCATCACCACTACCACGGGGTACGGGCTCCCATAAGCCACGAGGGGCATGATCACTCTAATGAGCACCACCATGATCACCCCCACGACCATCATCATGAACATGCCCACTCTCATGACCACGGCCATTCCCACGCGCATCCCCATGACCATGACCATGACCATGACCATGACCATCAGCAGGATGATCTGCACTACGGCAAAGGGGAAGCGGGATTATCGGTGCCCGGCATGGGACAGCGCCAGCTGATCGCCATCGAGATGGATGTGCTGGCCAAGAACAATGCACTGGCGGCCCACAACCGCGAACACTTCACTGCCGCAGAGCAACTGGTGCTCAACCTGGTGTCGAGCCCGGGTTCAGGCAAGACCACTTTGCTGTGCGAAACCCTGCGCCAGCTGGCCGACAAGCGCCCCTGCGCCGTGATCGAAGGGGATCAACAGACAAGCAGTGATGCGGATCGCATCCGTGCCACCGGCGTCCCTGCCGTGCAGATCAACACCGGCAAGGGCTGCCATCTGGATGCCAAAATGGTCCACGATGCCTGCCACCAGCTGCCCGCCAATCCCGGGGGCATCCTATTTATCGAGAACGTGGGCAATCTGGTCTGCCCCGCCAGCTTCGATCTCGGCGAGAAGTACAAGGTGGCGATCCTCTCCGTCACCGAGGGGGAAGAGAAGCCGCTGAAATACCCGGACATGTTCGCCGCCGCCCAGCTGATGGTGATCAACAAGATCGATCTGCTGCCCTACGTCAGCTTTGACGTGGCCCGCTGCATCGAGAACGCCAAACGGGTCAACCCCTATATCCAGGTGATCCAGGTCAGCGCCACCACAGGCGAAGGGATGGATGCCTGGCTTAACTGGCTGGCCAGTGCTTGAAATCAACCGGTTAAACGCCGCTGATAACGGTAGAAAACAAGAGAGGGAGGCTGATGCCTCCCTCTCTTTTATCTGCGAACCTTGCCAGCCGTTCTATCTGCACCAAATGGCCAGCCTCTCACACTCGCGTCCCCTCACCCTGGCCCTCTCCCCAGGGAGAGGGAACCGGTTTGTGGGTGCCGCGACTCCCTCAAACCCCTCAGGGGGCTTCAAGCATAACAACCAGCCATATTCTTAAACCCCGAGATTTTCCAAACCCTAACCCCGGGCGGGTGAGATGGCGCCGTCTGCCCCCTTCTCCCCTTGCGGGAGAAGGGCTGGGGATGAGGGGGAACTAACCCTCAGGCCGCATTTTCAGCCAATACACCAGTCACGGGCTGCATCTCACCAAAGCGCAGCACCCGATGGCAGATCTGGCGCAGCAGTGCATGCTGGTGACTGAATATCACCATGCCTAGCCCGCGCTGCTCGCACTCCATCATCAACTCCTGCCAGAGCTGGCGCTGAATTTGCGGGTCCAGCTGGGCAGTCACCTCATCGGCAATCAGCAACCGGGTGCGGGGATCCAGGGCGCGCAGCAACGCGATGCGGGCCAGCTCGCCACCGGAGAGCTGACCGGGTTTACGGCCAAGCCATTCAGGCTTGACCATAAAGCGGGCCAGCATGGCGTCATCGGGGCGCCATACATCCCACAGCGCCTGCCCGGTGGTGCGATAGGGATTGAAGGTGAGCTCCGGGTGCTGGGGCACCAGCTGGATGGGGTTATAACCTTTTACCTGTGCAGGCACAGGCTGCCCATCCAGCAGGATCTGCCCGCCAGCCCGAACCGGTTGCCAACCGGCCAATACCCGCCCCAGGGTGGTCTTGCCATGGCCGCTCGGCGCAGAGATGCCGAGCCGCTCGCCCGCCTTCACCGTCAGTGACAACCCCTGCCAGAGGGGGCGTGCCCCCTGGGCGATGGTGAGATCCCGTACTTCCAGCATCAGGACACCTCCGGCACAGAGAAGAGCGAATTGAACTCCGGCAACGCCTGCCAGTGGGCACGGAGCATCTCGCTCCCCTGCCCCTGGCGCAGATGGTGGCAGCTCAGGGTGTCGCTCACCTGGCCCTGATGCAGCGCCACGATGCGATCGGCAAAGCGGGCCGCCAACGCCAAATCGTGGGTGACCCAGAGGATGCCGCTGCCCTGATTGGTCAATTCACGCAACTGAGTGAGCAGCTGGCAGGCCAACCCCTCGTCGAGCCAGGCGGTGATCTCGTCCGCCAGAATGTAGCGGGCGCCGCCAAGGGCCGCGGTGCAGGCCAGAATGCGCTTGGCCATGCCGCCGGAGAGCTGGCGCGGATAGCGGTCCAGAGTGGCGGCGGGCAGCTGGTAGCGCAACAGCTGCTCGCCGAGCCGATCGCGAGAACCGCTCTGGCCGCAGAGGCGCGCCGCCCGGCCCAGCTGGCGCTCCACCGTCAGCAACGGATTGAGGGCGCTCACCCCCTGCGGCACATAGCAGAGGGTGTGGCCGCGCAAACGGGCCCGGCTGGCATCGCACAGAGGCGTGCCATCGAGAGAGATGGTGCCGCGCATGCGCAGGTTGTCCGGCAGCAGGGTCAGGGCGCTTTGCAGCAGCAGGCTCTTGCCCTCACCGCTCCCCCCCACCAGCGCGACGATTTCGCCGGGCGCCAATTGCAGGCTGATATCGGTCAGCAGCGGCCGCCAGCTGCGCCGTCCCAGCCAGGAGTAGTGGGCCGCCTCTATGGTCACCTGGTCAAAACTCAGCATGTATCTCCCCCAAACCCAAACCAGAGTTGTTGCAGGGCGCGAGTGGCCTGATCAAACAGTAAAACCAAGGTCAGCAGCATCAGCCCAGGGAAGAGGGCCAGCCACCAGCCGCCGCCGGCCAGATAGCGCAGGGCATCGGCCAGCAGCAGACCCAGCGAGGCTTCGTGGGCCGCCAGCCCAAAGCCGAGAAAGCTCAGCGCCGCGCTGTGCAGCACCGCGTGGGGAAACATCAGCAAGGTGCCGATAAACCACTGGGGCAACAGCCCAGGCAGCAGGTGGGTACGCCAGCGGCGCAGCGCCCCCATCCCCTGACAGCGCGCCAGCACCACGTAGTCGCTGCTGGCGATCCGCCGCGCCTCGGCGCAGAGAATGAGCGCCAGCTTGGGCCAGTGGGTGAGCGCCACCGCCAGGATCACCCCGCGCATGCCACCCCCTGCGGTAAAGCAGATGAGGATCAGCAGCAGCATATGGGGCAGCGCCAGCATGGCATCGATCACCAGGCGCACCACCGTATCGCACCTGGGATGAATGAGCGAGAGGCTGGCCGCCACCATGGCCAGCAGGCCACTGCAGAGAGCCGTGCTGATGCCAAGTTCCAGACTGGTGAGAGTCCCCTGAAAGGCCCGCAGCCAGAGATCCCGCCCCATCTGGTCGGTCCCGAACCAGTGGGTCAGCGAGGGGGGCTGCTGGCGGGCCAGCAGATCCATCGGCACATCCTGATGAGAGAGGCTCCAACCATAGCTGGCCAGCAGCAGCAGGCAGATCAGCGCAAAACCCAGACGCAGCAAGGAGGGGAGCGGATTAAACAGCATGCACACCCTCCCAGCCGCGGTTGATGCGGGCCAGCAGCACCCGAGCCGCCGTGTTGCCCAAAAAGACCAGCAGGGTGCAGAAGAGCACGATTCCCATCAGCAGGGGGATGTCTCCCCTGAGCCCCGCATCCACGGTGGCCTGGCCGAGCCCCGGATAAGAGAAAACCTTCTCTGCCAAGAGCGATCCGCCAATCAGCTCACCGAGGGAGGCAAACTGCAGACAGATGGCCGGGGTCAGGGCGTGGCGCAGCACGTGAAAGCGCAGCATAGGCCAGCCGCCATCCCCCTGGGCGCGGGCGTAGCGGATAAAATCGCTCGCCAGCACCTCGGCCACCCGCTCCCGGGTGTGCAGGGCGATATTGCCAAGCCCCAGCAACGCCAGTGTGGTCACTGGCAGCAGAAGATGGCGCGCCCGCAATGCCCAATCCGCCTCATCTGCAGAGAGGCCTGGCGTCCAGGCGCAGCAGACCGGCAGCAGCGGCCAGTGCACCGCAAACAGGGCGAGCAGCAAGAGGCCGACCCAGAAGGTGGGCAAGGAGGCAAGCAGATAAGCAAAGCGGCAAATCAGGCGATCGGGCCAGCGGTTGAGATAGCGACCGGCGCAGAGGCCCAGCAAAATGCCGAAAAAGCCGGAGAGCAGCCAGGCGCCCGCCAGCAGCAGGAAGGAGGCGGCAAAGCGCTGGCCAATCACCTCGCTCACCGGCGCGTTGTAGAGCATGGAGTAACCGAGATCCCCTTGCAGCACCTGGCTAAACCAGTGCCAGTAACGCAGCCAGAGCGGCTGATCCAGCCCCCAGCGGGCGGCGATGCGGGCGTACTGTTCCGGCGGCACATGGAGCAGATCGTTGCCGATATAGGCCTTGATGGGATCGATGGGGGAGTAGCTCAGCAGCACAAAGGTGGCGACAGAGACCAGACACAAGAGCCCTGCCAGACGCAGCAGGGCTTTGAGTGTTGCAGTCATCATGGTGGACGAACTTAACGGCACGTCCACCGCCAATCCTGCAGGTTGTTGAGCAAAGACCAGCTACCGTGGATTTCCGGCGCCCCCTTGCCAAGGTCGATGCAGCGGTTGGCCAGATAAGTGTGCTGCACGTTGAGCAGCCAGGCCCAGGCTGCATCCCCCTGCACTCCGGCGCCACGCTTGCCATCCCACTCCACCTGCTGCCAGAACGGCACGGCCGCCTGCCAGTTCGGGGCATCCAGCGCCTGCTTGAGGTAGCCATCCACCACAGGGTTGCTGTAATAGCCCGGGTTGTAGAACTCCACGCCGGCGGAACCGCTCTGGTAGTGGTGATAGAGCTCCATGGGATCCAGACTCCCCCACCCCATCAGCACCGGGTTGGCGTGCATCTCGCGCTCCACCTGCTCCCAACTGCCGGACTTGAGGCTCACCTCGAGGCCGGTGGGTTTGAGCATGGCCCGCACCGCTTCCGCCAGATCCCGGCGGGTGCTGTCACCGCTGGTGTACCAGAGGGTAAAGGCGGCGCGCAGGTCGCCCTTGTGGCGAATGCCGTCGCTCCCCATCTTCCAGCCTGCCTCGTCGAGCAGGGCGTTGGCGTGAGCCGCATCGCCATCCTTGAAGGCAGTGGCTTTGTTTAGCCAGGGCAGGCCCTCTACCGCGCTGTAGGCGGGGATGGCGTGCCCCTCCAGCAGCTGATCGGCCAGCAGCTGGCGGTCGATGGCGTAGTTGATGGCGCGGCGCACCGCCACGTCAGACGTCACGTCGTTGCCGATGGGATAACCCTTGGCATCCTTGCCACCCGCCGGCGGAATGGGGAAGACGATGCCGCGGTTCTCCACGCTCGGCCGCACCCACAGCTTGAGGGAGGCAGGCACGGTAGGCGCCAGCGACGGGGCGATGCGCACCAGGTCGAGCTGGCTGCTCTGGGCGGCGGCGTAGGCGCTCTCTTCATCGATAAAGACAAACACCAGCCGTTTGAAGTCATTGCTGCCGCCGGCGTAATGGGGGTTGGCCTCCACCACCAGCTGCTGGCCGGGCAGGAAGCTCACCAGCCGGTAGGGGCCGGCGCCGACCGGATGGCGGGCGTAAGCTTTTGCGTCGTAATCCTTCTTCGACACTATCCCCAAGGATCCCAGCACGTTGACGAAGGTGCTCTGGGGGGCGCTTAAGGTGATGGCAACCTCGGTGGGCGAGAGCACCTTGGCCGAGACAAAGTTGCCCATGTCGATCTTGCCGCCACCCTGGGCTGCGCTGTTGTAGGTAAAGGCGACGTCTTCGGCGGTGAGCGGCGCGCCGTTGGAGAACTTCAGATCCGGCTTGAGGCGGATAAGCCACCCCTTGCCATCCTGGTTCGGAGTCACCGCCTGGGTGAGCACATTCTGCCAGCTGAGGTCGGCGTTTTGCTTGAGCAGCGGACTGTGCAGCAGCAGGTAGCTGCCGTGGCTCCAGCCAAGCAGCGGGTCAAACCCTTCGGTGGGCTCACTGCCGATGGCGAGCTTGAGTTCGGCGGGGACGGGCTGGGCAGCCAGCGCCATGGAAGAGAAACCGCCCGAAAGCAGGGCCAGCAAGGCTGCCGCGGTGACAGAGAGGCCTTTGCGGCGGGTGGTGTTGCTGCCTGAGTGGCAGCCAAAGCATTGAATGGTCATAAGATCCCTTGTTCGTTTTACCACTCACTACCCAAAAAACAGGGGCACGACAGAAGCGAGTGAGGGGCCAAAACGGCCCCTATTCTAAACCTGATTGCAGATGAGACCTAGCGCTGGGTGTCGCCCACAGGGTCGCCGCGCCGGCCGCTGAACAGGCGGCGCCGGCTCAAGTTCACGCCGCCCTCCCCCTGCTGCACCGGAAGCGAAAGCAGCATCTTGAGGGTGCTGCTCACCAGCGTGCGCCCCTCGTCGGCCCCCAGATGCGGGTCGATGGGGGACATGAGCGAGCAGGCCAGCAACTGCCCCGTCTCGGGCAATGCCCCCACCATAAAGGTCAGGTTGCCGTAGGGGAGCTGCAGGGCGAGCCGATCGCTACTGCTGCGCACCGGCCAAAGCTGATCCGGCCCCGGCAGCACCACCACGCTCAACATCCAAGGGGTGAGCACGCAGCCGAGCCACTGACCTTCAAACAGGGTGCACTCGGCGACTATGGGCATGGCCGGGTGATAGAAGGGCAACGCCTGCATCTCTTGCTGCGCGATCCGCTCGTACTGGGCAACCAGGCGCGGGGCAGGGTTTGCGGCAAAACCGCTAAACTCCTGCGCCGGCTCTTTCACGGCTTCGTTTGCTGCCTCATTCACAATGGATTGCGCCATACGCCCTCCCGCACTCGCTCGGCCTTCTCCTGCTCAGAGAGCGGGATGGCCGGAGCCCCCAGACTGGCCAGCAGGGTCAAAATCCGATCCGTCGCCTCCCCCAACGCCGCCGCCACCACCGGAGTGAGGCCGATGCGAGGCTCGAGGGATTCGGGCTCGACCCCGATCAGGGTGAGCCGCCTGGGGGATTCCCCCGTCATGTGCAGCGCCGAGAGCACGTCCGCCAGCCCCAGCTGATGGGGGGAGATCTTGCGACCGAACAGGGTCGGGATCTCCTCATCTTTCAGGGTCACCACGGTACCCGGTGGATTGCCGCTGCGCACCGCGTCCGCCAGAATGATGTGATCGCGACTTGCCATCGCTTCGAGCAGCTCCATGCCGGCAGTGCCGCCGTCAAGCAGCTCGATGCCGGGGGCGAAGCGGTAGTCGCGCTCCAGCCCCTCGACGATGCGCACGCCGACGGCCTCATCGCTCAACAGCAGGTTGCCCACGCCCAGGATCAGGGTGTTCATCACAGCACCTTCACCTGAGTCACGTCGCCGCTCTGGGTATCCACCACGTGCACTGCGCAGGACATGCAGGGGTCGAACGAGTGGACTGTGCGCACTACTTCCAGCGGCTTGGCGGGATCCGCCACCGGGGTGCCCACCAGCGATTGCTCGTAGGGGCCGGGTTCGTCGTTGAAGTTGCGCGGGCCCGAGTTCCAGGTCGATGGCACCACCGCCTGATAGTTCTCGATCTTGCCGCCCTTGATGACTACCCAGTGGGAGAGCATGCCGCGCGGCGCCTCTTCAAAGCCCACCCCGCGAAACTCCTTGTCCGCCGGGATCTCGGTCTTGATGTATGCGCTGAAATCCCCCTTGCCGATGTTGTCCACCAACGCCTTCCACTGATGAGATAGGGTGTCTTTCAGCACACAGCAGCGCACCGCCCGGCCGATGATGCGGCCCAGGGTGGAGTGCAACTGTTCAGTCTTGATGGCTGAACCGGTGAGCGTCTTGTAGAGACCGTTCAGCTGATCGAAGTGCGCCACCGTCTCCGGGTGCTTGGCGGCGAGCTTGACCAACAAGTCGGCAAGCGGCCCCACCTCCACCACCTTGCCGTAGAAGGTGGGGGATTTGACCCAGGAGTACTTGCCGTCATCCTGCCAGCCGGTGTAATCGGGCTCGGTCTTGCCCTCCCAGGGTTTGAGGGGGGCGTCATCCTTGTACCAGGCGTGCTTGTTGCTCTCGGCGATGCCGTCCATCAGCCAGGCATCCTGATGGCTCTCGATGGGACGATAGCCGGCCAGATCGCCGTTCTCGATGTAGCCACCGGGCATCAGGAAGCTGCCGCCGTCACCGTCGGTGGGCAGCTCAGGCACGCTCAGGTAGTGCCTGGCCCCCTGCCCCAGGTTCAGCCACTCGGGGTAGTGGGCGGCTATGATGGCGGCATCCACCTTGTAGACCTGCTCGATGAACTCGCCGAGCCGGTCGATAAAGCTCTTCACATAGAGCAGCCGCTCCAGGTTGAGCACACTCGGCGCATCCAGGTTGATGGGGTTGGCCACCCCGCCCACCGCCAGGTTCTGGATGTGGGGAGTCTTGCCACCGAGGATGGCGACGATGCGGTTGGCATCGCGCTGGCATTCCAGCGCCTGCAGATAGTGGGCCACGGCGATGAGGTTTACCTCCGGGCTCAGCTTCATCGCCTTGTGACCCCAGTAGCCGTTGGCGAAGATGCCGAGCTGGCCGCTCGCCACCAGGGCGCGGATCTTGTCCTGTACCTTGGTCAGCTCGTCGGCGCTGTTGAGGGACCAGGTCGATACCCCCTTGAGCAGGTCGGCCGCTTTTTGCGGATTGGCCTCAAGGGCGGCGGTGATGTCCACCCAGTCCAGTGCGGAGAGCTGATAGAAGTGGACGATGTGATCGTGGATGTTGTGGGCCGCGATGATGAGGTTGCGGATGTACTGGGCGTTGACCGGCACCTTGGCGCCGATGGCGTTCTCCACCGCCCGCACCGAGGCGATGGCGTGAATGGAGGTGCACACCCCGCAGATGCGCTGCACTATCATCCAGGCATCGCGCGGGTCGTTGCCCTTGACGATCTCCTCCATCCCGCGCCACATGGTGCCGGACGACCAGGCCTTGGTGACGACGCCGCCTTCGATTTCACAGTCGATACGCAGGTGACCCTCGATGCGGGTGATGGGGTCTATGGTGATACGTTGGCTCATACGTTGGCTTTCCCTCGGGCCTGATAATCTTGGTGAACACGTTCAAGTGATGGCAGTACCGGCAGCAGCCGGATCAGCAGCAAATAGGCACACACCTCGATGGCGACGAAGCCCAGGGAGATCAGCACTTCCGCCGCGGAGGGGAAGTAGTGGTAGCCATTGCCGGGGTTGAAGGCGAGCAGGGAGTAGTCCAGTCGCCAGAGGGCGGCGCCCAGCAGCATGCTGAGGGCCCCCAGGAACAACATGCGCGAATCGCGGCGGCTCTTGTCCCAGTGGAACACCAGCAGCGGGAAGATCATCAGCGCGATCTCGCTCCAGAACATCAAGGCGTAGCGATCCCACTGGGAGAGGTACTCCGACTTGTCGTTGATGACGATCTCGGCAAAGCGCAGCGCCACGAACAGGATCAGGAAGATGTCGATCACCTGGGTCAGCTTGTAGAACAGCGGCTTCTCGTTGGGGCCGCGCCCCGCCAGCCCCGCCTGCACCAGAGAGCCTTCAAACACCACGATGGAGAAGCCCATGATGAAGGCGGTCAGAAGCGAGAAGACCGGCAGCAGCTCGTAGCTTTGCCAGAGCGGATGGATCTTCTCCCCCGCCACTATCATCAGGGATCCCATGGAGGATTGGTGCATGGTGGGCAGCAGGGCCCCCAGCGCCAGGATGAAGAACATGATCTTGTTGATCCGCGCAAGGGAGACCTTCCAGCCGAACTTCTCCATCAGCACGGGGGCAAACTCCAGCGCCATCACCCCGATGTAGATGGTCATGCAGACCGCCGTCTCGAACAGCACCGAGGAGGTGTTGAAGAAACCCGGAATGTAGAAGTAAGGCAGGTTCCAGTAACGGCCGACGTCGATGGTGATGGAGAGGCCGCCCAGCGAATAGCCGAACAGGCTCGCCAGCAGGGCCGGTCGCACCAGGGGGTGATACTCGCCCCGGTTGAAGACGTAGACCGCCCAGGCCAGCGCCCAGCCGCCGCAGGCGAAACCGGTGCCGATCAGTAGATCGAACGAGATCCAGAGCCCCCAGGGATAGCCGCCGTTCAGATCGGTGACCGAGCCCAGCCCGAAGATGAGGCGTTTGAGGATCAGCATGCCGCACAGGATGACGAAGGGCGCCAGCACCATGACCGGCCAGCTGACCAGCCTGCCCCCCAGCGGATGTGCCTTGTGATTACTCATGATCCTTGCCTCCCGATTGCTTGTCATGACCCGCGTGCGAGTCATGATCGTCGCCATCCTGATGGTCCTTGGTGTTGCGGCGAATGAGCACCGAGAGCCCGGTCAGCACCACCAGCGGCAGCACCATCCCCTTGTAGAGGGTGTGCTGGATGTGCTCGGAGCGCGCCCCGGAGGAGAGCTCCGGCAAGTCAGGCATGTCGAGCTTGGTGTAGGGCACCCCGGCCAGCACCAGCACCTGGGTGCCGCCCCCCTCCTTCTCGCCATAGACGTAAGGCTGGTAGTTGGGCACTTCATGCAGGTAGGGATCGTTGGCGCTGAAGGTCTGGCGCGGGTAGGCATATTCGCTGCCCGGGGTGGCCAGCAGCCGGCACTTGGCCTCGGCCATCAGCGCCTCGCGGGTGCCGAAGATGACGGCGCCGGTGGGGCACACCTCGACGCAGCCGGGCAATTTGCCCTGATCGATGCGTTCAAGCCCTTTCTGGTTGCAGAGCTCGCACTTGTGGATCGCCCCGAACGGGTTGTCGTAGTCATATTTGGGCACATCGAACGGGCAGCCCACCATGCAGTAGCGGCAGCCGGTGCAGACGTCCGGGTCATAGTGGACGATGCCGGTCTTGGGATCCTTGGTCAGCGCCTGCACCGGGCAGACGGAGACACAGTTGGGATCGACGCAGTGCATGCACTGCTTCTTGATGTAGGCGTAGCCATCCACCAGTTGATCCTTGTGCTCGCCCGCGCCGCTCTTCCACACCTGAATGATGTTGTTGGTGTAGGGGCTCAGCTTGTCGTTGTTGGACCAGGTCGCTTCCCCGGCCGGATTGGCCGGGTTGCCGTTGAGGCGCTGGCACTCCGCCACACAGGCCTGACAGCCGATGCAGAGGGTGGAGTCGTAGAGCATGCCGAGCGCGCCGGGAATGGGCGGCTTGTTCTCGGCCGCCGCCAAGGCAGTGCCGGAGACGGTGGTGCCCGCCGCCAGCGCACCGACGGAGGCGAATTTGAGGAAGTTGCGTCTGTTCACGGTCACTCCTCCCGTGAGGTGTGCTGCCCGGCTTCATGGCGCTTCTGCTGGCGACCGAGCTCGCGCACCGTCATCAGACTCACCCCGACCAGCACCCCGAGCGCCCCACCAATAAGGCCGGTGGCGGTGGGCGACATGTGTCCTCCCTCCTGGATGGCCACGTCGGGCTTGTTCACCCGCGGGGTGGGATTCTCCACCTTGGCGAGCTGGAAGATCCCCTTGCTGAAACCTACCCCCTGCTCGTTGCAGCCGTAGCAGGGGTGGCCGATGCCCACCGGCCAGATGCCGCCGCCCACGTCGCAGAACTCCAGGGTCGAGCAGTTGCCGTAGGTCTCCGGCCCCTTGCAGCCAAGATGGTAGAGACACCAGCCCTGACGGTGGCCCTCGTCGCCAAACTCCTTGGCGAAGCGCCCTGCATCGAAGTGCGGACGACGCTCGCAGTTTTCATGGATGAGCCGCTCATAGGCAAACAGCGGCCGCTTCTTGGCATCGAGCGCCGGCAGCTTGCCGTAGGTGATGTAGTAGGCGACCGTGGTGAGGAAGTTGTGGGGATTGGGCGGGCAGCCCGGGATATTGATAATCGGCGTGCCGAGGTTGCCGATGGCCTCCTCCAGGCTGACGGCGCCGGTCGGGTTGCCACCGCTGGCGGGCACCCCGCCCCAGGCGGCGCAGGAGCCGATGGCGATGACGGCGGCGGCATCACTGGCAGCGCAGCGAATATGGTCGACGATGGGCTCGCCAGCCACCATGCAGTAGATGCCGCCATCCTTTAGCGGGATGGAACCATCCACCACCAGCACATACTTGCCCTTGTAGCGTTCGATGGCATTGTGCTTGTTCTCTTCGGCCTGATGACCGAAGGCCGCCGAGAGCACCTCGTGATACTCCAGCGAAATGGTGTTGAGGATCAGGTTCTCGATGGTGGGGTGGGTGGCGCGCAGCAGCGACTCGGTGCAACCGGTACACTCCTGCGCCCCTATCCAGATCACCGGTGGCCGCTCGGGGCTGGTGAGCGCGGTAGCCATCTTGGCCACGGCGTGTTGGCTTAATCCAAGGGTTGCGGCCATCCCGGCGCACAATTTCATAAAGTCACGGCGATTAATTCCATGAGCCGATAAAAAAGTATCCTCGACCATTCTTTTTATTCCCGTAGTGAGCACTTGTTTGATAAATGCTTAATAGCGGAAATGCTAAGTACTCCCCCCCGGCATTGTGTTGATCTCCATCAAGTGACGGGGCATTACTCAAATAGAAACTCATCACAGTTAATTTAAAAACTTCATATGTAGCATATACTTACAAAACCCTTGCGAAGAGATAAAAATACCCACTAGGGGGTATTTTTGAATTTTAAAGAATTAACACCATTTAAATTACCCGTTAATTCGTGATGTTAAATAATCAGAATGAAAGCGTTGTCACACTATTTGACAGGGTCTTTATGTTACCAGCCATAGGCTATTTCACCTCGCCAAAAGTGGTTGATAATATATATCTTTATATTTGTATTAGTATGTGTAAACAAGTGGAATGGACGCGCGAACGATATTTATTATCAGCTTTTAAGAAATAACTCCCCCTGCTGTTCAAGGCTGATCTTCGCCGCTTGATTAATTAACCGACCCACATCATGCCTCACCATCCCTGGCCACGGATGATCTGCCTCCCCCGGCCACGTGCGCCACCAAACCGGCCACCAGCCTTCTTGCTGGCGTACACCACTCACCGGCTCGACGGGATGCCCTCTTCATCCGGCAGTGCCACCTTACACCTCCCATGGATCTGGCAGCCTGCTTTTCTCCTCTGCCATGCGCCTGCCCGCACCTTTGCCAGGGGTTGGCAACCCAGCCTTCGCGCAGCCGGTGCAAAAAACCGCCAGCAATGTGCGAAAAAGGCGCGATTCCCCTCCCGTTTGAAGGGGCAAAACCAGTGATAAATATTGCCCGATAGGGAGCCAGAGAAAGCGTCGGCAGGCGAATTTATACAGAGGAATATCCCGTATTTTGCCCATTTTCACATTCCCATTCGCCACATAATTTACCAACCAAAAAACAACTGATAACATCTTTTCACAATTTAGAGCATATAAAACAACATGGTTCGGTGACCCCCCCGTTTGCCCGTCGCAGCCACCGGGATCACAGGATCAGGATTGAGACCAGCAGCCAACTTCTCATCGAGCAGACACCCGACCCCATGATGAACACAGTTACGGCCAGCATCGATCTGGATGCACTCCAGCACAATTTCGCCGTGGCACGCCGCCACGCCCCCCACAGCAAGATCATCGCGGTACTCAAGGCCAATGCCTATGGTCACGGGTTGCTGCCGGTGGCCCATGCCCTCGCCCAGGCCGATGCCTATGCCGTGGCCAGGGTCGAGGAGGCGCTGGTGCTGCGTGCCAACGCCATCACCAAGCCCATTCTGGTGCTGGGGGGCTTCTTCAGTGCCGAGGCGCTGCCGCTGCTGGCCAAACACGATCTGCAGACCACCCTGCATACCTGGGAGCAGTTGGCGCTGCTCGAACAGGCCACTCTGCCCGCCCCCATCAAGGTGTGGCTCAAGCTCGATACCGGGATGAACAGGCTCGGCCTGCGCGCCGAGGAGCTGCCCGCCTTTATCGAGCGGCTGAGTCATTGCCACAACGTAGTGCAACCGTTCCAGCTGATGACCCACTTCAGCCAGTCCGATGAGCAGGATACCCAGGCCACTTTGCTGCAGATCGAGGAGTTCAACCGCCTCTCTGCCCATCTGCCGGGCGAGCGGGCCATGGCCAACTCCGCCGGCATCCTCGCCTGGCCAGCCTCGCGCAGTGACTGGATCCGCCCTGGCCTCATGCTCTATGGCGCCTCCCCCTTTACCGGCCAGCTCGCCGCCGACCACGACCTGCGTCCGGTCATGACCCTCAAGAGCCAGCTCATCGCCACCCGGGCCTGCCTGCAGGGTGAGGCGGTCGGCTATGGGGGTCACTGGGTGGCGAATCGGGACACCACCCTCGGCGTGGTGGCTGCGGGATATGGAGATGGCTACCCGCGCATGGCTCCCGAAGGGACCCCCATGCTGATCAATGGCCGTCGGGTGCCCATCGTGGGTCGGGTCTCCATGGACATGATCACCGTCGATCTGGGCCCGGCGGCCAGCGACAAGGTGGGGGATGAGGTGACACTGTGGGGGGAAGGACTGCCGGTGGAGCAGGTAGCCGAGAAGATAGGCACCATCCCCTACGAGCTGCTCACCCGCCTGACCAGCCGGGTGCATCTCGCACATTGCGACAGCCGCGAACAGATGCCTATGTTGAAGCTGGCCTGAGCAATCAGGCTGAGGGCGGCCACCGCGAGGTGACAATCCGGCCCCTGATAAGCAAAAGGCCCTGTCTTGCGACGGGGCCTTTGCCTGATGGGGAATTCAGGAGCAAGGTGCCACGACCTTATCCGCATGGACTCAGCGAATCCCCTCCAATGACTTGAACCAGGCGAGGCTGGCCTGCCACAGGGGCGTGGCAGACTTGCGAAAATAGCCCATATGGCCGATTGCTCCATCCAAAGTATGAGGAAAGAGATCAACACGCGTCACGGGAGCATTACTGTAGTGCTTCATGAAGGCGTCGCGTGATGCGGGCATCGCCCAGCGATCGTCCAGCGCATTGGCCGCCACAATGGGAGTCTGGACGCTTTGGTAAGCACGCTCGATGCCACGCATCGCCGGGTCGTCAAAGAAATAGTGACGAAAACGGCACCAGTATCGCCATTGTACAAAGGCGCCTTTTGGCAAGTCTTCTCCCATGCCCAGCAGGCTCCACGCGCAATAGCCTTTCCACCAGGTCAGCAGCGGCAGCACTGTGTTCCACATGGTGAGCACCTTGAGCTGCTCGCTGAAGGGCATATAGCCGTGCCACCCGGCCCCGGTGCCGAAGACATAGAGCCCGGATACTTTCCGATGATTGGGGAGCAGGCCGAAGGCGTGCCCACCATAGGAATGGCCGATGACGAACAGGGGGAGATCGTCCCCGCTCATGGTTTCCACTGCGGCGGCCAGATCGCGCCTTCCCCAATCGAGCAAATCCATCTCGAAGCCTTTGAGTGACGCGGGTTTTGACGCGCCTATGCCCCGGTAGTCAAAAGTCAGGGTGGTAAACCCTTGCTCACTGGCGAACTCGGCAAAGCGACGATAGAAGCCCTGCGGCACGCCAGTAGCCCCCGCGACGATGATCTTGCCCTGCACCTGCCCTGTTGCCGGGTACAGTTGCCCCTGGATCAGATAGTCATCGTCGGTGTGAAACGAGATAGCAGCCATATTCCTCCCTGAAGTATGACGATTGTCATAGTCATGCTCCGAACGCTATACTATGACACTCGTCATAGCAAGAGGGTGCAGCGTGAAAGAGTGCACATCGACCGGGCGTCAACGGGTGATTGAGGCCGCTGCCGCCATGCTGGCACGGCATGGTTTGAGAGGGATCAGCATCCGTGAAGTGAGCAAGTTCGCCGATGCACCCTTGGGTTCCACGTATCATCATTTTCCCAGCGGCAAGAATCAGATAGTGACGGAGGCAATACACTGGGCCGGCGCCCAGGCATCCGAGCAACTGCAGCGCTGCCTGCAGGCCGATGCCAGGCAGGGTCTCGGTCTGTTTGTATCCCACTGGCGTGAGCGGTTGACGCAATCTCACTTTCGCGCGGGGTGCCCGATCGTGGCAGCGGCCATCGAAGCGCAGCATGAAGAGGATGGGGAGCCAATCAAGGAGGCGGTGGCCCAGGTCTTTGGCCACTGGCAACAGCTGATTGCCGATCACCTGATGGCACAGGGGCAGGCCGACGCCTCTGCCAGAGCCTGTGCTCTGGGGATCATCGCCAGCATAGAGGGCGCCATCGTGTTGTGCCGTGCCCATCAAAGCAGCGAGCCCCTGGATGCGGTATTGGCATGCTTACCCAGATTGATGGGCACCGCCGAGTGATGGCACGCCTTGGCACCCAATAACGGGGCTATAGAGCACGGAGCAGCCCGGATACATGTCCGGCGGGGAAATCACTGCCCCTCGTTCCCAGGGGGATGATGCCGAGAGATTCATGACTAAATAAAACAAAAGGCCCCGTCTTGCGACGGGGCCTTTTGTTTTATTTGGCGGTGAGGGAGGGATTCGAACCCTCGTTCTCGTACCTTACAGCACAAATATAACCTTCAATTTCAATAACTTACGCAATGTTTTGCCGCAATAAAAGTTGCGTAATTGTCTCAGGTAATTGCTATGATACTTATCGTACTTTATATAGAAAATTAATGAAATGTCAACCACATAGGTTGTGGCAATTGACTGCGTTGTAGCTCCTATCTGACCGATGAAGAGGCCCTTGGAGAAACACCTTTGCTTAACACAAAAAATCTGTGTTGTATGGGGTCAGATAAGCTCTAGGTTCCGACTGACCAACCCAAAATCCCGTTCTAGATCATATTCTTTTTCTGAGAACATCATGGCCCCACGCCGCTCCTCTTTCATATTTGCGATGACTTGAAAAAAACAGCTCTCGCACAGATGGACCTCGTACTTTTCACCATCGTGCTGAGAGCCATAACCCCATTGGGCACTCAATGTTCCAAACGAGATGTTTGAACAGTCCGTTTGGCACACAGACATCACAACGGACATCGCTGACTACCTCTACCTCTTTTATTGCCATAATTTTCATATCGTGCAGCTCCATTTGTCCGGTCAGTCACTTATTGTGCAGCATCCTCCGACAAACGACACCCCCAGCGGGTTCTTTCAATGGCGCTGGTTGTGTCATGAGCCGATTGACGGTTATTATCGACTCATATCACGAGCCGAATGTGATGTCGATTCGGCTCGGTTGTGGCATTGCACTGCTGGCCCGCGACACAGAATCAATGAGATTATCGATGACCGTAGACTGGATCTGGCAACACGATGAGTGGCCAAATTTTTGCTGGCAAGACAGGCAGTTACTGCCACGGCTACGCCAAGTGTACCGTAATCTGGGGTTGCTCCAGGGTCTCCATTCCTCAGTTCACAGCACAACACTGGCGCATCAGGCACATGTGCTTGATACGCTACTTGCCAATCTCATCGCTTCATCGGCCATCGAGAATCAACGACTTAATGGGCAATCGTTACGTACATCGCTGGCTCGTCACCTCGGCATATCGGAGCAGACACCTTACCCCACCTCAGATCGCTCTGATGGATTGGCCGCCATGATTGTGGATGCAATCTATACCAGCGATGAGCAGTTGACGCTTGAACGCCTGCTGCAATGGCACCGCTGGCTTTTTCCCGCAGATGACCGGAGATTGCATCAGATACGAGTTGGCCAGCTGCGTGGTAATGAGCCGATGCAGGTGATATCCGGAGCACGAGATCGACTGACCGTGCATTTCGAGGCCCCACCACGAGAGGGGCTAGAGCAGGCATTGGCCACTTTCATCGACTGGTTCAGAACCAGTCTCGATGACCCCTGCCTAGACCCATTACTAAGGGCGGCCATCTGCCACATATGGTTTGTCACTTTGCATCCGTTTGATGACGGTAATGGCAGAATCACCCGAGCCCTCACCGATCTTGCACTCTCTCAGGCCGACAACCAGAGCATCAGTCTGTATGCAATGTCGACCGTGATTTTCGAACACAGAGCTGATTACTATCGCGCTCTGGAGCAGACTCAGAGAGGAGGGCTTGATGTCACAGCGTGGCTGGTTTGGTTTTTGGATACACTCAACGCCACGTTGGAACAGGCCCAACAATCACGCACCCATGCGCTTGCTCGAAACCGCTTCTGGCTGCTACACGCTAGTGACCAATTGTGCCCTGAACAGGTAATGATCCTACACCATATGCTAGACACTGACGACGTGCACTGTTTGCAGAGCATTAGTGCTGGCCAGTATCAAGCTATAGCTCAGGTTAGCAAAGCGACGGCAACACGCCATCTTGCTGATTTACTTGAAAAAAACTGCCTTGAGAAAATATCTGCTGGAGGTAGGAGCACACGTTACAGGCTCTTATTGACAAATATCCTATAAGACGATTCAAAATGTGACTAGTTTCACAGGTATAGCGAAAAACCCATCGATTATGAGCATGTGTGATTGGCCACCGTCAGATTGGTTTCTTTATATAGGATGCCTGACGCCAGGTAGAATTGGGGAGCAAAACAATGGACCAAACGATAGCTGTTTTGAGCATTGAGCCACTGGGACTGTGGTTGTACACAGATGGGAAAAAGTACTTTTTGGAATTTCGGCATTTTCCGTGGTTTAGCGGAGCTCCAGTAGCATCGGTGTTTAGCGTTGAGCCGTTAGGGGATGGCGGAGTACGGTGGCCTGATCTTGACATTGATCTACATCTGGCCAGTATTCAGGATCCGGCTCGACATCCACTCATTAGTCAAGATCCACCAGTAGCCCCCGCAGTAATGGCTGCGGCCATAGCATTACATGATGGTAATGCATCACGTGCACTACGATGGTTGCAGAAACCTGCGATAGCACTTGGGGGCAGGCGTCCGGTTGACTACCAGGATAGTCCAGAACACATCCAGGCCGTGCTCGATCTTATCGGGCGCATCGAGCACGGCGTCCTAAACTAACGCGGAATCACGGACCAATTTGAGGCTAGTTTCAGATGATAACTAGATCTGTACACCGAACTGTTTAGAAAATGTCATTGGACCTGATAACATTTTCGTATACAATATTCAACTGGTGCTGGTGAGCGCCTGTCGCCCGTCGTTGCATAGTTCCCAACGAACATCACTATTTAAAAGTTACTCATTCCAACTATACTCTGTTTTCAGCGGGCGGAGGACGTGTTTTATTTTTGGAGATTTTCATGAGTAATTCCCGCTATAAATCCCGTTACACTTCATGCGGACGGTCGTTTAATAAATTGCGCAATGATGCGAAGGCGTTGAAAAAAAACAGTGGATTAACATTGCGTCAATCCTTAGATAAAATTGCACGCGATATTAATTACTCGAATTGGGATGAGTTGGCCAATCAAAAACCTAATATGGAACGGGACAGTTTTTTTCAGTTCATGTATGATAATGAAAATAGTCGATTGATGAATTCTGAGTACATGAAGTTCCTAAAAATAAAATCATTATCAGATAATTGCGACAATTACCGTAGATTTATTTGCGTACACTGGGATCTAAAAAGAAAAACATTTGGCGCTTCACCTGAAATATTACAAGAGCCTATGGATCCATTTTCATTTATAAATGAGCTGAGGCATTGTTATAATAAATTCGGGGCGGTGTGCTTTATGCCTCAAAATATGACTAATGAAATGTTGCAAACAGTGACTTTGGGTGCGCAAATCTTCCTTGGCGACATAAAAAACATTTCCGATGATATTAAAAATACTTTTGTGGACACAACTCTGATTTGTGTGCATGGAATAAAATCCCATCAAACTAGCACCAATTATGTATTTTCAAGTAAAGAACTTATTGAAAATATAACCACATATTATCGTTTGTGTGGTCTGGAGCATTTATCTCGTACATCAAATATAAAAGTTTCCCTCCCCAGCATTGATACTATTTTTACTGAAAATGCTATGTTGCAACTTAAACTACCACCTGAGATGCCAAATCCATGCGATTGGTATAATTAATTAATAGTGATAAGCCAGTATCGAATGATAGTATAGACAGATTTACTACCTGACACAGGGGGCCGGTTTCAAACCGGAGTCTTGTTTAAGATACTTTAGTGCGCACTTCCTTAGAAACCTGAATTGGTGTTTATTTCGACATTGCAGGCTTTGCTGACGTTATTGAGCTCTTTGGTGAGCTCTAGCAGGCTGAGTTTGCGACGTGCTACTTTCTCGTTGGTGGTCATACGGTGACTCCAGATAACACGGTAGAGGTACCGTTTTGTTATCCGGTTTGAAGCCGTATGACCACTCCCTTTTGTGGGCAACTGTCAGGTGAATACCATCTCCATACAATTCGTCTTTGAATAAAATTCACATTCCAGGCCAAACCCCAACAAATTACACGTTTCACTTTATTGTTTTCTACTTTTCTAATATTTCCTGCATTACTGCATCATATCGGTAGTTAACAATGTCACCAGTAATAAGCATCTGGATAGCTTGTTTGATACAAGGAAGTGGAGCAATAAACCATTCACGCGGTGTATGTGCGATTCCTTTGTGATCAGCGACTTTTACATCTAAACAAGAATGACCAAAGAAAGTATGCAATAATCCCTCGAACTTGTGTGCTTTCATATTGTAGCACTCAAATTCAGATACTAACTGCACCGGTGCCATCAGGTACGTTGGCTCATTATCGGCATTGGCAATGCGCTGTTTTACAGGAGTAGTCGAGTAACCAATCTTGTATAGGTTATTCACACTTCTAATCTCAGGCTCATTGCTTAAAGATTTTAGGATATAAATATACCCAGATTTTTGATCGTCACGAGTGATGTTTAGCAATTCATCTAACGATTTATCACTCTTATCAACGATTCGACGACCCGTTTCATCCTTGTACAGTTCAGTGGCTAATGAACGCAGCAACATATCTGATTCCACGCTATTTTCAAAAATCAGATGCAGCCTCGCGTTTACTTTACCATTCCTCTTTCGCCTCTCTTCCATGTCAGAGATATAGCACGTTATGCCATGAAGAATGAAGAACATCCCCTTTTGAATTTGCTGCTCACCAGTGAATTTAACCGCTTCTTTTGTGCCAGATTTTAGGTCAGCATGACACTGTTTAAACAGAGGCTCATATTCTTCAAAGTTGGCGCATTTCTTACGCTTAGCAACATGACTAGACGTTTCTAAAGTCTTTTTAACGTGTTTTAGATTGAAGATGCTGTCATCAGGAAGATTCAGTATCCCTAGCGAGTCATCAGCAAGTATCACTTCAATAGAATCCAGTTTAGGTTCTTCAAACCGAGGTAGAAGCCCATGAATATCAAACTGCTCTAGCGCACGGCAATGCTGTTCATTATTCCGGATAGACTCAAGGCTTTTGCTGCGCATCAGTTCAATCGGATTACCACGATTCGCTTGTGGCTCTCTGCCATTTTTATCAAAAAACTCATTAATCTGCTTAAACTTAGCAATTAAGTGATCATCGGCGGTTGGTGCCGATGATTTAGGTTTTGTTTTTAATAACCCTAACGTATCGGAAGCAATAATACCTTTCAGCCAATCTTCCATCTACATTGCCTCTTTCTGAGCTTGTGCCGCTTGTTCTTGAGCAAGGCGGCGCAGATAGATAATGCACTGTGCCAACTCACGCTCACGACCATTGCGAGAGTTAAGATCTGGATGTCGATTGTGTTCTTTCACAAACTCTTGAACTTTCGGCCACAGTGCAATGGCTTCTTCTTTGGACATTTGCATGCGAGTCGATTCGATAGAGTCTTGAATTAACTTGAGCGTATTGGTGTTAACTGCTTTTGACAAGATCTCAAACGCTTTCTGGAACGGGTTTACCTGATCGATAAGGTCAATATGTAGCTCATCAATATTGATGAATTTATCCGCCATGCGAACAAACTTCTTGCCCCCCTCCTCTTTAATTTCAGAAGTTGAGATTGCTGAGTCCACAACCACTCGTTGACGAATTTCCTCAATCTCATATTTAGAAAGGTCTGGATATTTTTTCTCGATAAGCTTAGGAATCAACACCTTATTGATGACTTCAGGATCGTGACCTGCTGCTGAAGCTTTCACGATGTTGTCATCTTGCAAAATAGAGGCTTTTAGATCATCAAGGTCTGTTTCTAATATCTGCTTAGTACGCTTGGTACTTGGCTCTTTTAAACCACCAATACTGATCACTCCGGGCGGCGTTGGCTCCTTATCGGCTGGATCTTTTGCTCTAAACTTGAAGTTAGGTGCTAACACTTGCTCCATGAGAAGAGAACAGGTGATTGCTTTGAGCATGTTGTTCACAGCATAGTTAACTTGATCACTTGAAGCATCAGGTTCCGCAATCAAGTTGGTAAACTGAGCGTGAGTCTTATTGTGGCTATCACGAGTGCAACGACCAATAATCTGTACGATTTCAGTCAAAGAGTTGCGGTATCCAATCGTCAAAGCATGCTCACAAAAACTCCAGTCGAAGCCCTCTTTCGCCATGCCTAGTGCAATAATGATATCGATGTCATCTTCATGCTTGATATCACGTAAAAACGCTTGGGTTTTCTCTCTGTCTTTTTCATCCCATACGAGGTCGGCAACTTTGATGATTTTACCATCTTCCTTACGCTTGATATGAATAACGCCAGTCTCAGGATCAGTGAATTGGTGTTCACCAATAATGTCTAAGATTGCTGCTACCTGTTCATACTTGTCGTCTTTGCCTGATTCAGCAGAGTTTACATTAGGGATATGAACAATAGTTTTCTTATCGGTATCCAACACCTCTTCAATTGCAGTGAGGTAATGCCCCTTATAGAAGTGGTAGCCAATACCCAAAGATTTGAGGTACTGATAGCCGTTCAACTGCTCGTAGTAGTTAAAGGAAACCTTATCAAACTTCATCTCATCTTCTGGGGTCAGGATAGATACACTATCCCCACGGAAGTAAGATCCCGTCATCGCTACGATGTGTGCGGTGCTGTTCTCGATAAGCGCACGCAACACATCACCCAACACGTTGTCACCATCAGCAGAAACATGATGGAACTCATCAATTGCCAGTAGGATGCTGTCAAAAGCTGAGTCTTCCAGCTCTTGGTAAGCAAAGCGCAAGGTAGCGTGAGTACAAATTAAAATGCGCTCATTACTGTCTAAGAACTCCTTAAAGATTTTAACTTTGCTTTGATTGCTGGCAGACGTACATAGGTTGTAATGCGGATTGATGTTCCAATCCGCAAAGAAACCGTATTTCGTTAGTTCGGTGTAGCCAAAAGAGCCACCGATAGAACGTTCAGGAACGGCAACAATTACCTTATCGATACCTTGGTTGTGAAGCTTATCCAAACCAATGAACATTAAAGCACGAGATTTACCAGAAGCAGGTGGAGCCTTAATCAATAGGTATTGGCTTGCACGTTGCTCAAAAGCGCGAGCCTGCATGGCTCGCATCCCCATCTCATTGGTGTTGGTGCTTTCACCTGTTTGAGCGTAGGTTACATGGACTAAATCAGGCATTTTGGGTCTCTTTTGAAATGTAAAGATTCAATAGGTATTTAGCTCGTAACTCATCTGACTCGAACACTTTCCCTTGATAAATAGTTTCTAAGAATTCATCTATGTTCTGGTGGCTGTTCATTAGATCAATTGGCATGTTTTTAATTTCATATAGCTCTGCAATGCTCATTTCTGGATAGCGTTCCCGCACCTCTAATAACTCAAACGCAAGTTCATTTAATCGCTCCTTGTCGGATTCACTAAGAGATGGTAAAGGGAAAGTGTTATATACCATTTTGACTGAGTACCTAAATCCTGCACCTAATCTTCCTCCAACCGTAGACAACCAAACCCTATGAAGAGTTGAAGACAATATCGCAAAAACATAAGGCTCTGCATCGTAAATAGCGAAAGCTTCCTTGTTAATAATTGTTGTTTCATCAACATAACCCGCCGGAAGATAAACTCTCGATGAAGCACTTGTGTTTGGGTAGATTATCGCCATTGAATCTTTATGAGTCCGATAGCAAAAGCGATGTGGATACATAGCTACTTTTTTCGCATCTCTTCCTGCATTTTCTCTGTACTCTTTACAGAGTTCTACTCTCTTCCTTATCGTATCAATCTTTAAAGCATCGACAACGCTCTCGTCAGGAATCCATATGCAGAACCGTTTTGTTCCTTTAAGGAAATCATTTCCGCCCATATACCTTCTAAGAAAGTTCTTTGCTTCAGGATATACACTGACAATTTCATTGTATTCTTCGTGATCAAGTATCAGATGCTTACCATCAACAGGGTTGCTACCCATACACATCACTGGAAGGTTATTGCTCGCTTTCGATTTTGATTGAACTGCGAAATTATCACCCTCAATAAAATATGGTGAAATATTCTTCACAACAAAAAGACTATCTTCAGAGAAGATTATTTTCTTTCGAGGAATCGTTGATTTGAATAGCCCTATAATCGTACACCAAACGCCAGCATTATCTTTGGCGTTATTCTTCCACTCAAATGGCTTATATATAAAGCCAATGTTCAATCCTTTATTGAATATATATTCCCAAAGTAAGTATGCTTGCTCACCTTGACATACCGAGCTTGTGGTAACAAATGAGAATGAAGCATTTTTACCATCAATAAAATCCGTCGCTTTAAAAAACCAGCACCCTATATAATCTAGCTGCTTTCTATTATTTAGCCCCGCCATATCCATATCAACAGATTGTTCTTTACTTAATTTCTTTCCTCCTAAATATGGTGGATTACCAATAATAAACACCTCATCAAGGCCGTTAGTAGGACAAACTAAATCCCAATCAATACGAGTAGCATTACCAGCAACAATTCGACCACCTTGCTTCAAAGGGAGCGTTGGTGCCGTGTAACCAAACTCGGTCTCAAACACCATATTCATTTGGTGTTCGACTAGCCAAAGAGAAAGGATTGCCATCTCATGAGCGAAGTCATCAAGCTCAATACCATAAAACTGGTCAAGGCGGATTGCCGAATGAGACTCGTCAAATAACCCCATCATTCCTGAGTCCGACTCGCACTCAAGCTCACGAATTCGCTTTAGGATCTCAATTTCTAGCTCTCTAATTTCTTTATAGGTAATGATCAAGAAGTTGCCTGAGCCACACGCTGGGTCAAAGAACTTAATGCGGCTTAGACGCACCTGAAGTTTCTTTAGTTTGTTGATGTTGTCATTACACTTATCAAACTCTTCATAAAGATCGTTCAAGAACAGCGGCTCAATCACTTTCATAATGTTTGATACCGATGTGTAGTGCATCCCCATTTTGCTGCGAGTTTCTGGGTCGGCAACACCTTGAATCATAGAACCGAAGATATCTGGGTTGATGTCAGACCAATCTAAAGAACCTGAATCCAATAGCATACGGCAAGCTTTGGCATCAAATGTAGGTACTTTGATCTGTTTCTTAAATAAACCACCATTCACGTATGGGAAGTCATTAAGATACTTAGGTAAATCGTTACGTTGATGCGCTGGTGTATTTAACACGTCGAAAAGGCGCTCAAACACACCAACCAAATTAGAACCATCTTCCTGAGTGTGTTGGTTCAAAAGATTTGTAAATTGGTTTTCAGAGAAGATTTTTGTGTCTTCAGCAAAGAAACAGAAAAGCAAACGGTTGAGGAATACCACCATTTCATGCAGTTGCTCTTTGCTAGCATTCACTGGGTAGTTAGTGGCTTTGATATAGTCAAAGAAATCCGCCATTTTTTCAGCCGCTTTAACATCCGCTGGATTTTCACCACGATAGACCATTTTCTCCATACCCGCCCAAGGTAGGAAGAAATCGAAGTGCTTCGCTAGTTGACCAAGCTCGATATCAAGCGTGTCTTGAGTCTTGGTATCAATAGCAATGAGCTGAGAGAAATCAGTAAGAACAACAAAACGAATCTTATTAGCAGCAACCGTTTTGCTTTTCTTGAGAATATCAATCTCAGCAAACAAGTTTGAGGTGCACGGTTTGAAGTACAGGTGACGCTTTAAGATCACCTCGCCGTCTTCCTTAGCAAGGTTACGCTCACCAGACTTGATACGTCCCACGACTGACTTACGATGCCCGTATGCCAATAATAGCTCGTAGACAAAATCATCTTTCGATATTTCTTGGCTTGATACTTGTTTTACCAACTTCTTAACATTTTCTTCTATTTGTACGCTGTTCATCTTTTATGCCACCTAAATATCGCTCAAATATGTAAAGCACCTGATGTCTCAAATTCCGGTATTAATGAAAAATCACTCTTCCAAAAAATAATCTGAATCTATTGCCTTAACGGCGTATAATTCACGGGTCGAAACTCCGACGTTGTGCTCTATCATCAATGCTGCGAGTTCACGGCCATCGATGAGCACGATGCGCTTTTCAATCATGGTCACGAAATCACGGGCGTTTTTACTGAAACTGGAGGTGGTAATAAACCCCCCTTTACGGGCTCGGTGCATATCGAGTGCACCGGCAAACGCTTGGATGTCTGGCCTACCGACTGTGTTGTCGCGGTAGCGCTTGGCTTGCAGGTAGATGGAATCGAGCCCGAGCTTATCTTCTTTGATGATGCCATCAATACCGCCATCGTTAGTGTACTGAGTCGCCTGAGTAAAATACCGCTAATAATTGCAGCATTTTCCTCGATTCAGTGGATCAACTCGAGCGTCCGAAGTTGGTGGAGGGCCTGATCCTGCGCACTGTTCGAGTAATCAGTCTCCTGAGTAATTCGAGCAAGACGGCCAACGAGTCTCTTGCCGTTATCGTCAAGGCTCGCAGACACATCTAACAGTGATACTGTGTAGCTTGCGTTGCAAGCGGATGCTAGCGCGGCAGCCAGCACCCTAGTGGATTCAATCAGCGGATGTTCTTTTTAATTGCCAAAACTGCGTTCAGAACTCTCATCTTGTTCCTTTTGATCAGGAGGCCTTGGAAAGATTTACATTCAGCGTATTACGTATGTACGGCTCTGGGCGCGGCAATGACTCCGGCCGGATTTCCTCTTGCACTCGTGCTATACCAGTGTCAAACCACGTTAGGTCTTCCCCAATGAGCTCCAAGGGAGGGCTCATTTGAGCCGAAGTCGTCCCGTCCGGCTTGTTGTAGTTCGGCTCCGCATAGGAATGGCTACCGCACCCAACTGACTGACTGACTGACTGACTACGCTGTCAAGCGTGTCAGTATCATCGTAGTCATTTGGGCGTTTTTAATGTTTTTTCAACCATATCATGCTTTTACAACCATGAACATGAGCTATATCACGACCAAAACCAATATTGTCAATGAAACGGCTTGGTTGCTTGGCATGACTCGTGCTGACTGATAATCACCGACAAGGGCGCAGAGGGGTTGATGTGGCTAATCTGCCGTTGAGCACTCAACGGCAATAAGAAAATCAGATTCTACCCAGTTTGCGTTTTATAGCCTCTACGCCCTAATTCACCTGCCGAGTTGTAGGGATGATCGGTATTCTTTATTGGATGTCATGGGTTACTTTGGTTAGATGCAGGTTAAGCAAGTAAATCTCCCCTTACTCAGCCTCAAACCCTTGCCATGACAGCGTTTGAGGTAATGATGGTTAAGCTGGGTAAGTGAAGTTGCTATGAAGCGTGGTGAATGCTGGATAGGCGCTTATCAAGGTTTACTCAGTGAATTTATATATAAACTACTTAATCAATTAACCAAGAACCACTGTAGGCCAGTAATGGCGAGGGTTTGAGGCTGGTTAAGAAGCTAGAAAAACCACTTAACCTGCGCTTAACCAATTAATCATCTATTCAACAGACGGGCAGAAAAAAGCCCCACCATATCGGCAGAGCTTGAGAGTCACTTCTGGTCAGTTTTACCCGTCGCTGTGGGGTTAACTATGGGCAAACAGTACAAGGTTTGGTTGGATCGTCCCTTGCGGCTCTGGATCTTGCCTTCACTTACTAGCAATTTGAGCGCTTTACCCCAAGCGCCCGCCACGCTCAGTTTCTCACCGTGTCTGGTGCATAGTTCGCTCGCAATGAGCCATTCAGAATGAACATGTTCGCTCGACAGGTAGTGGTGACAGATAAAATCATACAACGGTCCCTTGTCGGTGTGTAGATCGTTTGCAGCGGCGGCTAGGGCAACTGTCCCGTCATCCAGAAACCACGACGCGTTAGACTTATAAAGAGCCAACACCTCCAGCCAGAACTGGCGCAGTTGCTCAGGATCAGCCAGGGAGAGGCGGCCTGCATTCCAGCTCCAGCCCAGGACCGCATTGAGGCGCTCAACATCAGCTGCCGCAGCCAGCTCGATAACAGCAAATCTGGCGTTACCGGTTGTATCCTTGAGAAAACCCGACCCGTTGACCGTGGCAATAAATGACGTCTGTCGCTTTTTAATCGTCATGCTACGGGCATAGGGCAGGCGGAAACAGTCGCTCTCCCTGGTTAGGAACGCTTTGAGCGAGCCCGCCTCATGTCTGGTCGTGCTCTCTAGCTCAGCCAACTCCACAATCCACGCTGACACAGCGCGGCGCACGTCATCCGGTTTGTCTGGATTGATGGAGCAATCGAGGGTCGAACCTGGCACTACGGCAGCCAGGCGGCTCACCCAGGCGCTTTTTCGATAGGACTGCGCCCCGCCAACACGGGCACCAGTTTCGAGTGCCAGCGTGGCTGATACAGCGCAGCGACACACCCCACCAGCCACGCATGCAATACCCCCCCCGCATAGGCGGGATTAGCGGCATTGAGGGTGGCAATCACCGCATCGATGCGCGGTATCCCGTCCCACGGAGCCCCACGTTCGAGCCAGTGACGCACAGGGTGGTAACTGTGGCGCTCACAAATTGCGATCAGGTGCTCCTCAATCACGGCATCCGGCACACCTGCCAACTGGCAGGCATCAACCAGCGCGGATCGCTGACCCGCCTCAGAGCCTCCCAGACGCTCACCATCCGCATCTGCCAGTTCTGCCTCACCCGTCATCAGGTTGTAGCGTGGATCCCAAGCGTTGAATGTGATAAGGGCAAACAAATTCGAGCTTGTTTTGATGGGGCGGCCAGTAGCGCTCATGTCCGGCAGGGTCAGCAGCTCACCCTGCATCACCGACCTGACAGCCTGCTGAACCTGTTGTGTGGCAATGCCTACGTTCTGACCGTCATATGACGGAATATCATGCCCCGCTGTAGTATTTTCATTATTATTCATTTTTATAGTCCTCGGCTTTATCGCCTGATTGTTGTTATATAGAAGCCTTGTCATTTTCTACTTTTTAATTTCGTGATCAGCAAGTGAGTCCTAGCGCCCGCAGGCGTTCGAGCGCCTGATCCTGTGCATCGTTCGAATAGTCAGGTTCCTGAGTGATCCGAGCAAGACGCTCAACCAGCCGCCTGCCATTCTCATCGAGCCTCACAGACACATCGAGCAATGACACTGTGTATTGAGTGTTACATGCCGATGCCAACGCAGCAGTCAGCACCCTGCTAGATCCGGTGCGCGGGTGTTCTGAAATGATTGCCAAAATTTCGTTTAGAATTTTCATCTATTTCCTCTATGTTGTTAAACAATATGGTGCCTTTTCGGCTGTCATAAATTCTGCTGGTTAGATACTGGTTGTGATGTAAACGCCCTCGATTGATCAGCACCAAGCGATGTTATGGCTGCGTTTTGTGTAATAACAAATAATCATCTAAACATTTTTTATGTCTGGTATTTCGCCATCAATATGGATGACCGTCACCGATATATAGGCATCAAGGTAGTTCCTCCTCGTGCCTCGTCAGATTCCACCTTGACCCCTATATTCGGCTCCTTTGTCATGCCATATTAATCGCTTCATACCCTCCATAAAAATGGGTTCTCCACCCCACTCCGGTCGCTGCGCAACCTACGGGGGTTCCGGGTTCGCTACTCTCACCACACCCACATTCTTACGTTCGTAAGAATGTTTTACCCCGCGTTCTTACGCTGTGTTGGCTCTGCGTTCTTACGGTTGCGACGAAGGCGTTCTTACGGTTGCGCCCCAGGGGGATTTGCCATGCTGTGATAGCAGCAAGGCAGTCCCCCTGTAGCCGCTCCCTTATCGGGATAAGTCGTCATCGGCATCGCGATGCCGATTGATGAATGCCGCCATGCCTCTCGGCGTTGTTGGGGCAGTTGAATCTGCGCTCGGCGAAGGCTCAGCCACTGTTGTGGGTGTAGCTACCTGGCGATAAGTTTTGTTATCCACAGAAAGCTCGGCGTGCGTTGTCCTGATATGGCTCAGGTCAGCATCCGCTGGGCAAGTGGGTAACACGTAACCATTGGCGGATTTACGATTGCCGTATTTGTCCACAGAAGACGTTGCCTGATGACCCATGATGTAGGCAATGCGCTGCCGGTCGAGCTCTGAGGCTTTGAGCTCAGAGCCCATCTGATGGCGCCAGCTGTAAAAGGTCGGCAGCGATTTTCGCGTCGGCCAGAGGTTTTTGCCCGCCGCACGCAGCTTGTCCTGCAATGAGCCAATTTTTGCTTTCTTTGCCTCGGTCACCATAAGTTGCAATTCTTCTGGCGAAAGAGTGTCAAACTGTAAGACCCTATCTGCACCACGTTTGCCATTATGGCTTTTTTTGGCTCCGATAACGGTGAGCCGATTACCCTGCGCAGTTATGGTGGCTAGTTCAGCAGGTCTTATCCCCGCGCGCATAAACAACAACATGGCCGCCAACATAGCGCTGTCATTACGCGCCTTAAAATACTGAGTCAGTGCAACGAGGTCATCATTATCGACCCTCTTAACTCTTTTTTGTCTTGCCTTAACCGGTATATCTGGCCTACTCAGGGCTTGAATTCGCTCGGCCGCGTCGGGAAAATTCAACAATCGTTGATGATATACCAGTGCACAGCGCAGTTTTCTCCAATAGCCAGGACTGCATTCTGAAGCGCGAGCCAACAATTCATCCGCAATGTTTTTTGCTGTGATATTGAGGCCCTTTTCCTTTAGGATTTCATAATGATTTTTTGCCAGTCTTTCATATTCCTTTTCCGTTGCCTGTGTAGCCATTCGGTCATCTCCCAGAGCGCTTGAATAACGCCTTCTTTAGATAGTGGGCAGGATTTCTCCACCCACGACGTGGATCCCTTTATTAAAGGTGCGATTTAGTTTTAAATTAATGCTGAATGCGTGATGTAGACAGTGATTTACTGCGCCACAGAAATTCGCTGCATTAAAACACTCATTAATCTCTGCATGACAGCAGGAGTTGCCAGTAATGCGTCGACATCGAATTCGCTTTCTGTGTTTTTATCTTCAGTTTTTTGATTACAGCTCGGCACAGTAACTTGAGCCTGCTGACCAGCCATACAGGCATTAAATACCGTGTCAGCCCTACCCCTATAATCAGGGGCGTCCTCCATCAACCACTTGCCATAATGGCGTACCACCATTTCTGTACCGGTGTGCCCCATCTGACGGGCTATCCACTCGATGCTGATCCCCGCCGAGAGCAGTTGGCTTGCATAGGTGTGCCGAAATTGAGATGGCCCCCGATAACGCACCCCAGCAGCCTGACAGAACGGCCTGAAAAACCGCTCACGGAACTCATCAACCGAGGCATAACTGCGCCTTTTGGCGCTGTAGTAAGCCAGCAGGGTGCGTTGTTCACTCATCTGAGTGCGATTGTCCGACCTCGTGACCGTAATCTTCTTAGCCTTACGATGCTCCGCTAGCCTCATCAGGGTCTTGAGAGATCCAACAGCCTGTTCTGACAGCTCTATCGTGCGAATAGATCCCCTGGTTTTGGGCGTTTTGTACTGCCCATCAACCAACGCAAGGTCAACCAATAAGGTCTTCTTGTCGAGATTGACCGCCTCCGCACTGACCGCCATTAACTCACTGATGCGCAGACCCGTAGAGATACCGAGTTGGATGAGTGACACCTCCAGCAAATGGGTGTTTTTCAGGGCGAGAAATGCCTTAATTTCGTATTGATAAAATGGATCGGGTTCGTCCACCTCAAATTTACATTTTTTAATGCCATCCATTGGACTGGTATGAATAACACCATCGCTGACAGCTCGGGCAAAGACTTGTCTCAATATATCCAAATATTGGTTAATGGTATTTCCTTTATATTTTTTGTTGCAAAATTTCACTACGAGCAGTTCAATGTCACTCGCACGATATGACGTCAGCGGTTTATCACCAATCCATTTTATCAACTGTTCTGCTTTACGCTTCGAAATGTCATAGGTTGTCTGCGCATACTGGTATTTTTTGATTTCCAGGTGCTGACGAATGGCTGCCGCCAGTGAATGCTCATCAACAATGACTGAACGCACAGTGTTGTGTTTAGTTTTTTGTTTTTGAACGGTCCTTTTATTGGTTTATTTGTTCATAATTACCCTCATTACAGTTATAAATACTCCTTCAATTACAAAAACAGCAATAGCAAAACGTGATGCTCACGCATCGATACCGAGAGGGTAATAGTGCACCTAAAAACAGCGATATAAATTACTCTGTGACGCTATAAACAGATAAGTTTCACCTCAAAATCCTGTTAATTTGTCAAATGCCAAGTATACATTAGCGATAGCTGATGTCATTTAATCGATATAATCAAATGTTCCCGTCAGATTTTTACTCAACATTGCATCAAGCAAATACCATGTGTTATTCACTTCACCCGAATTTGGGTAATAACAACCCGTTCAGCGTATCGAAGATAGCTGTGATATTGGTGGTATTTTTTAAATCTGAAGGGGTGATAACCCTTGTTTGAACGAGATAAACGTGTCGGTGTGTTCTACGCCATATTCATTTCGTTTCGATCCTTCGTGTTTACTGTCGTTGTTATGTCCTTGTTAGCAGCTTTATCAGCATACTACAACGATTGAGGCCCACCTGTCAATGAGAATGACCCACAAAGAAAAAGAAATGTCAACATTTTTTTATTGGGTTTTTTAAATGTTTTCCAGTGCGCTTAAAATCATTATAAATCATGATGATAGGGCGCTACTCGCCCCATTAAACCGCCGAGAAATGCTCTCATATTGGTTTTTTCATGGGGGGTAGACAGCCCTGTTACCCAAAAAATATGCGTCATCTTTACGGTGATTTTCCCCCTGACAGCAGGTGGTGGGGTATCAGGTCGGTAGGAAGGGATTGGATTTTCTCATTCAGCAGCCTAATGTTCACGCGTTTGCCATAGCGGCCAAACGTCAGGCCGTTTTTACTGTGTCCCGCAAGTTCGGCCACAAAATGCTCAGCGACATCCGCCTGCTGTAACTCATCGATGAAGCTATGCCGCAGCCCGTAAAGCGTGGGACGGCCCTGACCTACGATGCCAGCATCATTGAGGTGGCGTTGGAAGCGACAGGTGATGTTATGCGCCCAGTCGTCGTCTTTGCCTGATGGTTGGTCATCGAACAAAAATACCTTCCCTTGACTGCGACGACTCTCCACATAGTCCAGGAATTGATGTCCGATCAACGCACTGTGCAGTGGAACGGTACGGTAAGCATTGACGGTTTTGAGCTGCTGATCCACCTCTCCCGCATCGACCATCAGACACCAAATCCCCTCAACCTGTTTGATGTTCTGAGTTTTGAGCTGGCAAGCCTCGGAGGGTCGCAGCCCGGCATACAGGCACAGCAGGGGCACCCACCAGTCTTGGATCCTCAATTTTTTGCCTTTCTGGGATTGTTTGCTGCGCAGGCTGGCAAACAGCTGAGCCAGTTGAGGGCGATGCCAGCGCACTCGCTCCTCATCCGCCCGTTTGTGCGGCTTCTTGCCTGCCGTCAACCCATCAAAAGGGTTACGGCTGCAATAGTCCAGCGCCACGCACCAACGGAAGAACTGTTTCAGGGCGGCGAGGTAATCTCCTTTGGTTTTGAAACTGAGGTTGGTCTTGCGCAGCAAGCTGTTGCGGTACTCCTGCGCCAGAGCGGGCGTCACCTCATCGACTTTAACCCCTTTGGCCCAGGTGACGAAGGCGTTGATCCGAAGTTGGAGCTGGCCCACCGACCTATGCTGGATCCCCTCACTGGTTTTAGTCTCGATGAATCTCGCCAATGCGTGGGTGAGCGTGATCCCACTGCTGGGGCAAGCTGGGGCATCAACAGAAGGTTCACAAGGTGTGGAAGGTGTTTGAGGAGGGATGAACCCCGCGACTTTGAACGCGTCAAGATCGGCGCGGATCCAGCGATAGAAACTGCGAGGGGAAGTATCAGCAGGGGTAGCCGCGATAAGTGCACGAGTACGAGCTGCCACTGCTAGGTTGCGGTCTACGGCGAGCTGACGATCTTTGGTGCAAAGGGAAGTACGGATAGCGAAGGGCAAGCCACGGTCACGTAGTGACTTAGGCAGCGGGAGACGAGTGTAGTAGGTGCCGGAGGCATTTTTACTCAGATACATGATTGTTCCACCCAGTTGATCCAGGAAAAAAATCACGTAAGTCTAGAAATGAAAAAACCCGTTGAAATTCAACGGGTTATATTTGGCGGTGAGGGAGGGATTCGAACCCTCGATACGTTGCCGTATACACACTTTCCAGGCGTGCTCCTTCAGCCACTCGGACACCTCACCAAATTTTTACTTCTTGAAGTGGCTTTCGGAGCACGCTGCGCGTGCATCTTGCCGACTTCGTCGGTGGGCAGCCTCTCGGTCACCTCACCAAATTTTGGTCTGTTGTTTAACGTGCTCAGCCAGCACTTCGTTCGTTGCGCCGTTGCGCTGGAACGGGGCGTAATGTACGGGATACGACGGCATTCGGTCAATGCAATTTTTCACTTTTTGCGTTCGTTTGCTCATTATCCGAACCAAGTGACTAAAAACATGCCGTTTCGTATCCCTTTCAATCAATTTCCAGCCGCTTCGTGCAAATGCTCGCCTTTGAGTGCCTCTTCCAGCGAGCCGTAAAACTCCAGCTGACCGGGCACCGGACGCACCTTGGCGCGCGCCAGGGTCTTGAGCGGCTGAAACTGCAACTCGGCGACCCGCAACTGCACCCCTGCCTTGGCCATCTGCTTTTCAAACTGCAGGAAGGCGGAGAGGCCACCTGCGTCCAGGATGGAGACCGCCTCCATCTGCAACACCAGCAGCTTGTGCCCCTTGACCTGGGCCACCAGCTCGCCGAACACCCGCTCGGCGGCGGCGAAGAACAGCGGGCCGTTGACCTTGTAGAGCAGCGCCTGCTCCGGCACTTCATGGGCGTAGCGCTTGTGATCCGCCAGGTTGTGCAGCTTGGTCATCTTGGCAATCTCGCGCATGAACAGCAGGGAGGCGAGGATCACCCCGAAAGTGATGGCGATGACCATGTCGAAGATGACGGTCAGCGACAGGCAGACCAGCAGCACCAGCACGTCGGACCTGGGGGCGCGGCGAATGAGCTCCACCACCTTGTGCGCCTCGCTCATGTTCCAGGCGACGATGAGCAGCAGGGCCGCCATGGCCGAGAGCGGCAGCCAAGAGAGCCAGGGCGCCAGCACCAGGATGGCCGCCAGCACCACCAGCGCATGCACGATGCCGGAGATGGGAGAGGTAGCCCCGGCCCGCACGTTGGCGGCGGAGCGGGCAATGGCAGCGGTGGCGGTGATGCCGCCAAAGAAGGGGGCGACTATGTTGCCAAGCCCCTGCCCCACCAGCTCGGCGTTGGAGCTGTGCTTGCGACCTGTCATGCCGTCCAGCACCACGGCGCAGAGCAGGGATTCGATGGCCCCCAGCATCGCCATGGAGAAAGCCGCGGGCAGCAGGCGCTCGATGGCGGCCAGGTTCCACTCCACCGGCGAACCATCCGGCCCCGGCAGGGCCCAGGGCATCACCAGGGTCGGCGCGATGGGCGGGATCCCCATGCCCTGGCTGCCGTCGGCCAGGGTATAGCTGAACTTGCTGCCGATGGTGGCGACGTCCACCCCGAACTGATGCAGGCCAAAGCCAAGGCCCACCCCCACCAGCACGGCGGGCAGGTGGCCGGGCACTGGCAGACGCAGGCGCGGCCAGAGCAGCAGCACCGCCAGGGTCGCAACCCCCACCAGCGTATCCCCCCACTGCCAGCTGGGCAGGGCATGGGCCAGTGCCTCGACTTTGCCAATATAGGTCTCCGGCATCTCGGGCACCTGCAGACCGAAGAAGTCCTTGATCTGCAAGGTGGCGATCACGATAGCGATACCACCGGTAAAGCCCAGGGTCACCGATGGCGGAATGTACTCGATGAGGCGCCCGAGCCGGGCCACCCCCATGGCCACCAGGAAGAAGCCCGAGATCAGGGTCGCCATCAACAGGCCACCCACGCCGAACTGCTGGGCCACCGGATAGAGGATCACCACGAAGGCGGCGGTCGGCCCCGAGATGGAGAAGCGGGAGCCACCGGTCACGGCGATGACGATGCCGGCGATGATGGCGGTATAGAGACCGTGCTGGGGCGGCACACCACTGGCAATGGCCAGCGCCATGGCCAGTGGAATGGCGATGATGCCGACCGTGATACCGGCGATCAGGTCGCGGCCGAAGCGGGGAACGCTGTAGGGTTCGTCAATACAGGATTGGCGTAAAGCAATGGCCAGCTTCACGCTTTGCAAAGGTGCTTGGTTGTGCATGTATTCGTAATACCAGAAGAGGGAGATAAAGGCCGGATTGAACCGGCGCCCGATCATCATCAAGGGCCGGCAGAGCTGTCGACACGGCGATGGTATCCTGGCCAACCATACCCCAGCCGATGAAATATTTCGATGGGCGGGATCAATGAATGGCCGTTACCACGCAATATTGCCGGTGATAGTCAGCATATCGACCACTTTTCTCACCATTACGCAGCACACTCACTTCGCCTGCTAACCAATTTTTCCCTTCCTTATCCTGGTCGCGCGCCCTCCCCCTCTTTATATCTACCCGTCGGATACGGTGCCGGCGCTCGCCCCTCCCTCATCCTGTCCCGGCAGCCAATGCATTTCATCTACCTCCTAACTCGGCTGCTTCCCCCTTGGCGAGCCTGCGAGGCTCACTCCAAGCTGCTGATTGTGCTGAAAATAGTCCGCAGCGGCCAAGTTTTGGGCAAACGGTCCGAAATCCCCTTTTTGCAACGGATCGCGGGTTGACACCCGGCGGACGGGCCATTAATATCCGCACCGTCTCGACGAGACAGGCAATTCCTCCTTAGTTCAGTCGGTAGAACGGCGGACTGTTAATCCGTATGTCACTGGTTCAAGTCCAGTAGGAGGAGCCAATTCCCTCGTAGTTCAGTCGGTAGAACGGCGGACTGTTAATCCGTATGTCACAGGTTCAAGTCCTGTCGAGGGAGCCACATTCGAAAGCCCAGCCTTTGGCTGGGCTTTTTCGTATCCAACGTTCGAAGCTGCCATCAGGTAGCCGTGGCTTATACTTCCACCGAACGGCCTCAGCCCGGGTGTCGGCATCCCCTTCTTCCGTGCCCTTTCACGACACCACCCTTGCTTTTTTGCTTGCCTCTGCCGGATATTCGTTATCACAATTACCGCCCCTGTACACACCGTCAGAAGGACCCCTTGGCATGTCTGAGGATGCGATGCAAAAAGAAGCAGTGCCTGCTCAAGCCACCAAGCAACCAAAAGATCCCGTCCGGCGTCTTACGCTGCAATTGGTCATGCTTGCCTTGATCGTCTTGGTCTATGTGCTGTTTGCTCAACGCCTGACCCCGATGAGCAGCCAGGGTACGGTACAGGCCTTTTTGATCCGCCTGGCCCCCGAGGTGGCCGGACGGGTGACTGCGGTGGAAGTCAGTGACAATCAGCAGGTTTCCGCCGGCATGCCGCTGTTTCAAATCAACCAGGAGCCCTATCTGATTGCCGTCACCCAAGCTGAAGCCCATGTGGCAGCTGTCGGGCAATCGATCGGGGCTGACACTGCCGCGGTGCAAACCGCCCAGGCCAAGGTGGTACAGGCCAAATCGGCCAAGGATAACGCTGCCGACAATACCGCCAGGGTGGTCGAGCTGGCCAAACGAGGGGTCATGTCGATCGCGCAGCGGGATCAGGCGACGGCAACCTTGCAGCAAGCCATAGCCTCCCTAGCGGCCGCACAGGCAGAGTTGCGCCGTGCAGAACAGAGCCTCGGGCCCGCCGGCAATGAAAATCCCAAGCTGAAAGAAGCGATGGCCGCCCTGGCCAAAGCCAGACTCGATCTCATTCGCACCACGGTCAAAGCGCCCAACAAGGGGGCCATTACCAACATACAGCTGGCGCCAGGCCAGTATGCCGCCGTGGGAAGTCCGGCAATGACCTTCATCGATACCTCGGCGGTCTGGATCAGCTGTATGCTGCCCGAAAACTCGTTGGAATACCTGCGACCGGGCATCAAGGCCGAAGTGGTCTTCGATGTACTCCCCGGCCGCGTCTTCAAAGCTCACCTCGATACCCTGGGTTGGGGCAGTGCTGGCAATACCACCACAGACCAGACCACCGGCCTGCTCACGGCACCACAAAACAGCCCCAGTGCGCGCCAGTTTCCAGTGAGCCTGGTACTGGATGAGGCACTCCCCCGCGGGTTGCGCTATGGCTCCCAGGCCACCGTCATTTTCTATCCCAACAAGGTGGGCATGATGGATACGATTGCCGCCGGCTGGATCCGTGTTGTCAGCCTGCTGACCTATATTGCCTGATGATGAACAAAGCGTGGTGGCAATGCAGCCTGCGTCTTGGCGTCATTCCCATGGCGGCACTGACGGTTACCCTGGCCACGGGTCAGGCCTTGCCCTTTCTGATCCCCATGTTCATCGTCATCATGCTGATGCTGAGTCCGACGCGCCTGCCGCTGATGATGGTAGTGAGAATGCTGGCACTGATCGTCGGTTGTACCGCGCTCATCTGTTTTCTTGCACATGTGGTCGGCACCAATCCCGTCGCTTTCTGGCTCGCCATGGCTGCGGTTGTGGTTCTGGCCTTTGCCCGCCTTGGCAAGAACCCTGACGATCTGCCCGGATTGCTGGTGCTGATCGTGTCGTCGATGACGATGGTGCTGGTACAAAGCCAGCCATCGCTGGTTCTGGCACTCCCCGTGTTGATGGGAAAAGCCTTTCTGAACGCCTATTTATGGTGTCTGCTGGCCTTTGCCATCTGGCCCCGGCCTTCCCCTCCGCTAACGCCTCTGACCGCCATGCGCGGTGATGAAAGGGTGATGCTGATCCTGGGAAAGAGCGCCGCTCTGTTGCTGGCCATCGGCATCGCCATTTGGCTGCAAGACAGCAGTGCCATCTTGATCGGGGCCACGATTGCCAACCTGCTGCGCGCCAGCGACCCCCATCTGACACGAATGAACAGCAAACCACTGCTGCAGGCCAACTTGCTGGCGGCGGCCTTGGCTACCCCGGTGATCCTGCTGGCCTACATCAGTCAGTCTCCCCTGCTCCTGTCACTGCTGGCGCTCGCCGGTAGCATCTGGCTGGCGGGACGATTGGCGGCAGCCTGGCCCAAAGTGGTGGTACAAACTGCAATGACGGTTTACATCACTTTGCTGGGAACCGCCTTGCCCCAGTATCAGCAAGGGCTGCACCTGGTATGGGATCGACTCGCGACACTGTTGCTGGTCGTCCTCTATTGCACCCTGGTTGTGCATCTCTTGACCACATCAACCGATAAGTCATGTCCTGCTTGAACGACATCATCTTGTCCAGACCGTTTATTGTCAGAGGGTAGAGACATGCTTTGCCCTTTGCGACCCCCACTCGATTCAGGAGTTTCTATGCGCCGTTTCAACTTAATGCTCAATGGCAGCCGGTTGATGATGTTTCCCTTCTATGTCTGCATCCTTGTCTGTGTCGCCCTCTTGATGGTGAAGTTCGCCATGCAGCTCTATGAGCTGTGTCGCGACATCATCGACATCCCCTATCTGGATCTCATCACAGGGGTGCTGACCCTGGTGGACTTCGTGCTGGTGGCCCAGATGCTGATCCTGGTGGCCATCTGCGGCTACGTGCAGTTCATCAAGACCCCAGAGCAGCGGGCAGCCCTTGGCGACAACTGGCTCAGCAAGATCAACTTTGCCTCCCTCAAACTCATCGTCATCAACTCCCTGGTCACCATCGCCGGGATCGAGGTGCTCAAGGCCTTCCTGACCGACGGTACCGGCAACGAGATTGAGATGAAGTGGTCGGTCATCGTCTTCCTCGCCTTCTCCACCGCAGCGCTCATCTACGCGGTCACCGAGCGGCTGGCGGACCACAAGTAGCGCCGGTTTTCATTCAGCCTTTATTCATCAAGAGCCGAATTGATAACTCTTTTCATTACCTTTACTGCATTGTAAACTTGCTCCCCCGGGCTGAACTGCCCGGGCGTTGGAGCACCTATGACAAGCCTTTCCCTCTCACCACGACACTGCTGGCAGTGGCTGGCCTATCACCATCAGGCCGCCGAGGGCTCCCTCTATCTGATGTTCTTCTCCGGCCTGCTGCTGTGGGAACCGCTGACCCCGCTCTGGTCGCTGGCACGCTGGAATCTGTTCCTGCACGTCGCCCTCTCGCTCACCCTGTTCCCCCTGCTGTTCGGCGCGTTCTGGCTCTCCCATCGCAGCCTGCTGCGCAAAAGCCGCAAGCCATTCTTGCGCACCACGGGCCGCATCATCGAAGCCTTGCTGCTGGTCTGTCTGGCCAGCGGACTGCTGCTGGTATTGCACGGCACCCCGGGCGATAGCCTCGGCAACCTTGCCAGCTGGGCCCACTGGCTGAGCGCCCTCGCGTTGACCCCCCTGGTGCTGCGCCACGCCTGGCGCTGGACCATCTTGAAATGGCGCACCTGACCTTATGTTGAAGTTGTTGTTATCCCTGATGTTGGCCACCCTGCTGCTGGGGACCGCCTCGGCCCAGGAGATGGGCGCCGCCATGATTGCCTATGACGAGGGGAACGCCCCGCGCCTCGTCACCGCCAACCAGAGCGCAGGCTCGGTCACCCTGCTTGAGCGCGACAGCGGCAAGCGACTCAAAGAGGCACAACTGGGGGGCGATCTGCGCCAGCTGGCCCGCACCGACGATGGCACCCTGCTGGTCACCGATTACAGTGGCGATCGGTTGCTGCTGCTGGATGATGATCTCGACCTGGACAAGGCGATCCCCACCGGCCATCGTCCCTACGGGGTCATCTTCGACTCCAAACGGCAGTGGTTCTGGGTCACGCTGTTCGAAGCAGGCCGCCTGCAGGCCTATGACACCACGGGCAAGCTGCAGCTGGATGCAGAAACCGCCGAGACACCCCGCGGGCTGGCCCTGACCGACGACGATCGCCTGCTGCTCACCCACGCCATGACCGGCCAGCTCGCCATCTATGATCTCGCCAAGCTTGAGAAGGGCGCCAAAGGCGCTACCCTGCCCAAGCCCAAGCTCATCACCCTGGCCGAGACCCACAGCGACACCCCAAGCGACTCGCAGGGCTTGCCGCGCCTGCTGGACGGCATCACCCTCTCCCCCGATGGCAGCGAAGCCTGGCTGCCCCACGTGCTGTGGAGTTTCGACCACCCCTTCCAGTTTCAGAGCACCGTCTTCCCGGCGGTCGCCATCATCGATCTGGATGAAGAGAAAGAGCGGGTCGATGAAAGAAAGCAGCTCTTCTTGCAGATCAACCTGCCCAGCGTCGGCAACCGCAGCCAGATCGTCTCCAACCCGTTCGCGGCGCGCTTCGCCGCCGATGGCAAGCGGGTCTACCTGACCCTGGCGGGTTCGGAGGACCTGCTGGTGTTCGACCTGTCGCGCAGCGGCAAGCAGAACAGCAACCGCCACAGACGCAAGAAGTTTCAGGGCGGCGCCAAGGCGACCCAGCTCCTTCGCCACCTGCCGGGCCAGAATCCGCGGGACTTGTTTGTAGACGGCAACCACATCCTGGTACACAACGTCATGGGGCAGGATCTCACCCGCCTCAACACCGGCGGCAGCGGCCCCTTCGCCCGGGTCACAGTGGATGTCCCCCACTTCGCCAAGCTGGTCGAGACGGATCCGCGCCCCGAAGCGCTTCAGCGCGGCGAGCGGTTGTTCAATCTGGGCAACACCGCCGCCAACAGCCGCTTCCCCATGGCGGGGGACAACTGGATGAGCTGCAACTCCTGCCATCTGGACGGGTTCAACTTCACCAACCGCTATCTGATGGCGGCCCACCGCCAGCAGAGCGGCGACAATGCCATCAACGGCCACGCCAACCTCGTCAACATGGTGGCGGGTGACTTTATTGGCGAATACCTGCGCATGACCCAGCAGACCCAGGGCGGCATGGGCCATGACACCCGCGATGGCGCCGAAGCGGTCGACCCCGCGAGGCCTCAGCCCGAGGTGAAGGCGATGATGGAGGATCTGCACGCCTTCGTCACCGCCGATGGCAACCTCCCCTATCTTGCCAACTGGCTCAGGCTCGATGCCCCGCGCACGGATCCCGCCAAGGCACCGACCACCCATCCCAAGGAGTGGCTCAACTCCGCCTCCTGCCAGAACTGCCACCAACAGGCATTCCAGGACTGGAGCGAGAGCAACCACCGGCTGATGGGCAACTCCCACCCCTACTACAAGGTGGTGCAGGCGCTGGCCCGCGAAACCGAAGGGGAGGCCTTCGGTCAGTGGTGCCAGGGGTGCCACATGCCTCAGCAGGTGCTGAACGGTCAGCAGGATCTGCCCAAGGGCTCCCACATGTTTGAGCGCGGTGGCGCCTCGCTCATTGCCGCACACCAGAAAGGTGAACCCGTGGTGGAAGAAGGGACCGGCTGCGTGCTCTGCCATCGCATCACCAAAGTGGAAGATGCCGGCGGCAACAGCGCCTTTACCGTGAATCTGAAAGACCGCGAGAGCTATGTGTTCGAAGATACCGCCGGTGGCAGCCTCAAGCACTGGCTGGCCGAGCGGCAGATCAACGCCCGCCCCGCCATGCACAAGGCCTCCTACCAGAAGGATTTCTACCGCGACGCGGCCCTGTGCAAGTCCTGCCACAACGAGTTTGCCCCGGGCACCGGTGCCAATATCGTCAACACCTGGGACGAGTGGGAAAAATCCAGCTTCGCCAAAGCCGAAGATCCTGCCAAGCGCCGCACCTGCATCGACTGCCATATGAACCCGGAGCCGGGCAACGGCGGCGCGCCGGTGGCGGGCCAGTCCACCGAAAACGGCACAGTGAAAGAGCGGCTCTATCGCCACAACTTTACCGGCGCCCAGCACCAGCTGGTGGGGCTGAGGAGTGCAACGCTCGAGCAGGAGAGCCTGGCGCTCTTGCGCTCAAGCGCCACCCTCTCTGCCCGCATTGAAAACCAGAGCGGCCAGCCTGCGCTGGTGGTGCGGGTCGCCAATACCGGCGCCGGCCACGCCCTGCCCACCGGGGTGGCCGATTTCCGTGAACTCTGGCTGGAGCTGACCGTCACCGACGCCAGCGGCAAGCGGGTGCTTGCCAGCGGCCAGCCGGTGGATGGCGCGGTCCCTGAAAATGCACGACTGTTTAGAAAAGTGTTCGGTGATGCCGAGGGCAAGCCGGTGGGGCTCAAGTTCTGGCGCTACGCCAAGCTCCTTGAAGATACCCGCATTCCGGCCGATGGCTGGCGCGATGAAGCCTGGCCGTTGCCGGCGGATGCCCAGGGCCCCTTCAAGGCCGATATCAAACTCAATTTCCGCACCTACCCCAAGTGGGTCAATGATGCGGTGCGCGCCGCCGAGCCGAGCTTGCCGGAGCCACCCATAGTGCTACTCAATCGGCTGCAACTCACCTTGCAGCCTCTCCCCGTCACGCCCGCTACGGAGCCTCACACCTGATGTTTGCAAGTTTTCTCATTACCCTGCGCGAGGGGCTGGAAGCCTTCCTGCTGGTCGGCATCTGCCTCTCCTACCTCGCCAAGCTGGGGGCGAGCCGCTACAACAAGTTCGTCTATCTGGGGGTGGGGCTGGGCCTGCTTGCCTCTCTCGTGGTCGCCTTCCTGTTCCAGGTGGTGATGAGCCAGTTCGAGAGCGAGCGCTACAACCATTTGCTGATGGCGGGGATCCTGATTTTCGCCACCCTGGTGCTCACCTACATGGCGGTCTGGATGCAGAAGCAGGCCAAATCCCAGGTGGGGGCCATGACGGCGCGCATCGATGCCGCCATCGACGGCGGCAACCTGTTCGGTCTGGTGCTGCTCGCCTTCCTGGCGGTGATGCGCGAGGGCTTTGAAACCGTGCTCTTCTTCTCGGCCCTGGTCTACTCCGGGCAAGGGGTGGATCTGCACGAGGGGCTGATGGGGGCGCTGGGCGGCCTGCTGCTGTCGGTGGTACTGGTGTGGGGGCTGCTGCGCTCCACCCGCAAGGTGGCGCTGGCCCCCTTCTTCCGCTGGACCGGTCTGCTTATCATCATCATCGCCGCCGGACTGCTGTCGTCCGCCGTCAACATGCTGCAGGCAGCCGGGCTCATCACCTTCTGGACCGAGCCTGTCTTCAACATCAGTCACATTCTCGACGATCAGGGGGTATTTGGTACCTTCCTGCGCGCCCTGTTTGGCTACAATGCCTCACCAGCCGGCCTGCAGTTGCTGACCTGGGCCAGCTACCTGGTGATCTTCGTCACCGTCTGGCATCGCAACTATCGTCCCCAGCGCTGATTGCCCAGCGCGGCGCAGCAGCGGATGACAAGGCGGCTCAGCGGGGCCGCCTTTTCCACTTCTTCTCTTTTGGTCAGCGTTTCGGATAACAGAGTCATGAGCGACAACAACACACAACACATAGCGGTACTGGGCGCCGGCCCTGCCGGTCTGATGGCCGCCTGGCGCCTGCGACAGGCCGGTTTTGCGGTCACCCTGTTCGAGCAGGAGAGCGTGGTGGGCGGCATGTGCGCCACCCAGACCTTCAAGGGGCGCGACGGTGAGTATCGCTTCGACTACGGCGGCCACCGCTTCATCACCAAGAACCCCGAGCTGCTCGCCTTTATCGACGAGCTGATGGGGGACGATCTGCTCCACGCCGAGCGCAAGAGCGTGATCCGCTTCGGTGGGCGCACCTACGACTACCCCTTGAACCTGCCCAACCTGCTCAAGACGGCGCCGCTCGCCCTGATGGCTGGGGCGGTGAAGGATCTGCTGCTGTTGCCCTTTGCCAAGAAGCCCACCGATTTTGCCAAGGCAAGCTTTGCCGAGTGGATCCAGAGCCACTTCGGCCGTACCCTCTACCGTCAGTTCTTCGAGGGCTACACCGGCAAGCTGTGGGGCATCAACCCGGACAAGCTCTCCGCCGACTGGGCCGGCCAACGCATCAGCCTGATCGATTTGAAAGACGTGGCGCGCCGTCTGCTGCCAAGACGCAACGGCAGCATCTCGGTGCGCACCTATGCCCGCAAGTACCGCTACCCCAAATACGGTTTCGGCCAGATCTTCACCACCTTGGGGGAGCGGCTGGTGGCCGAGGGGGTTGAGCTGAAAACCGGCGCCACCATCACCCGCCTTGAGCAGGCTGATGGCCGTATCGAACAGGTTTATTGGTCACAAGATAACGTGGAGCAGAGCGAGCGATTTGATCAGGTCATCTCCACCCTACCGCTGCCGCTCACCTGCCAGCATCTGGGCTTGCCGTGCGATCTCCACTACCGCTCCCTGCGCTTCGTCAATATGCCGCTCAAACAGGAGAACCTGTCGGACAACACCTGGCAGTACCTCTCCGACCCCCATATTCTGGCCACCCGCTTGCAGGAGCCGCGCCGCCGCAGCCCCTTTATGGCGCCCCAGGGCCAGACTTCGGTGATGCTGGAGATCCCCTGCAACCCGGGAGATGCCACCTGGCAAGCGCCGCTCTCTGATCTGCGCGGCAGGGTCACCACTGATCTCGCCAGCCTCGGCGTCGATACCCAGAAGCTTGGCGATGAAACATTTGAAGCTCGCAGCGAATACGCCTATCCGCTGATGGATCTGGGCTACCAGACCCGCCGCAACGAGGCCATCAAGGCGCTGATGCCCATCACCAACCTCATCATGACCGGCCGCCAGGGGACATTCCGCTACATCTTCACCGACACCGCCATGGAGATGGGGATGATGGCCGCTGACATGGTGATCGACGGGGTGGACAGACGCCACGCCATCTTCAATCATCGCAACGAAAACACCGTGATCGAGACCCAGAGCGTGGCGTGAGCACGATGACTGGTGTTCAACAGGCAGACAGACGCCGCAACACCTTCAACCATCGCAACGAAAATACCGTGATTGAGACCCAGAGCGTGGCCTGAGTGCCGCGCCATAAACAAACAAGGAGAAGAGGATGACCATACGCCCGGGTTTACTTGCCCTCACCCTGCTGCTGGCCCTGAGCGGGCAGGCGCAGGCTTACTCCTACGCCGCCGCCGGCAAGGAGCCGCTGATCGATGCCCGCGAGGCGCTGCTGGGCGCCGCCACTGACGGCAAGGATGCCAGCGCCACCTTGAGCGAGATTGCCGAGGAGCTGACCTATCTGGAGGAGCACCACAAGGTCGAGCTGCAAGCGCCGCTCGCGGCCGCCATCAAGGCCAAAGACGCGGCAGCCACCGCCACCCTGCTCAACCGGGCCTACAAGGCAGAGATCGAGCGCCGCCTCGAGGGGGCTAGCCAGAACCTTGGCGACTACCAGACCGCCAAGGTGCTGGTGGTCAAGAGCAAGCGCTTCCTGGATCTCATCCTCCCCTCCCTCAATGAAGGGGATCGCAAGGCCGCCGAGCAGGCGCTGGCCAAGGTACTCGATGCCATCGGTAACCCTGGGGTATTCGGGGTGGGCGCCAAGCCCGCCGATGCAGCCGCCTTTAGCGATGCAGAAAAAGCGCTGATGGCCGTGCTGGCACCGCTCTGATGGCTACCTGCCCATCACTGCGCCACCTCGCTGTGACAAGCGGTGGGTTTCGCTGCGCGCTACCCACCCTACGCACTTTGATGACCTCTTATTGATGACGACGGCCCCCCTCATCCCCGGCCCTTCTCCCACAAGGGGAGAAGGGGGGCGTCACCATGGCCGATTACGCTTCGCTAATCGACCCTACTTGCTGATCCTTCTACAACTGGTCTGGCTTGGTTGGCTGCTGGCCTTCCCGGTGGCCCTCGATTCTGACGATGCCCTCAACTTCGCCCACGGGGTGGTGCGTTTCAGCGTGCTGGAGTTTTCCCCCCACTTTCCGGGCTACCCCGCCTTTATCTGGCTGGCGCGGCTGATCAATCTGGCGGTGGACGAACCGGCCCGCGCGGTGCAGTGGGCAAGCCTGTTGGGGAGCAGTTTGCTGGCGCCGCTCGCCGCCTCGCTGGCGGTCAAGTTGTGGCAACGGCCCAGCCTGCTGGCGCCGGGCTGGCTGCTGGTGCTGGCCCTGCCGCTCACCCCGACGCTCGCCCTCTCCGGTCTCTCTGACGGGCCGGCGCTGGCCGCCTGGCTCGGAGCTCTCCTGGCCTTGCAACAGCGCAAGATTACGCTGGCGGGTCTGCTGCTGGGCCTGATGCTGGCGCTGCGCCCCTCCTACTTCGTGCTGGCCCTGCTGCCCCTCTGGCTGGGGATGGCGCAAAAAGGTCAGCGGCTTAACTTTCTGCTCCCCATCGCATTGGTTGGGCTATCCTGCCTGCTGTTTGTCTGGCAGGCCGATGGCTGGGCCTATTTCAGCGAGGGGCGGCGCTTTACCGACGGCCACTTTACCCTGTGGGGCAACACGGCGGCGGCTCACGGCGATCGGCTGCTGAGCTGGACGAATACCTTCAACGAGCAGCTCACCCCGCTCTGGCCCTTGGCTGTCGGGGGACTGCTGGTGCAGCCGCTGTGGCAACGATGCAAGGGCCATGGCGCCGCCCTTTCCCCCTGCTGGTCCCTCTACTGGCTTGCCCTGCTGCTCTGGACCCTGTTTGGTCAGAACCCGGACAATCCCCGCCATCTGGCCCCCATCACCCTGCTCGGCCTGGTGCTGCTGGCAGGCGGGCTGCCACGCCGGGGCGAGCTGCCGGCCATGCTGGGGGCCCTCGTGCTGCTGCTCTGCACCCTCACCCCGCCGGCAGCACCAGCCATGACCCGGGCTGCCAGACTGGCCGAACAAGCGTGCCCGGCGCTGGTGACCCAGTGGGGGGTGAGGCTGCTGCGCGAAACCACGGCCCTGCCCGTCACCGACGGCTGGTATCAGGGGGATGCTCGCCTTGCATTGGCGCAAGGGGCCTGCCGGCTCAGCCGGCGTCCCCTCGACCCGGAGGAACTGCCCGCCGGTGGCCAGCGAGTCTGGTTTGCCCCCCGCTTTCACGCCGAGCCCGGCCTCTGGCTCGGCATACAGGATCACCCCCGTCACCAAAACTGGTAGACTGGATGTTTGTCACTCCCTGACTTCGCACTCATCAAGACTGGATAGCCTATGCCCCACGCCCCCCTCTCCCCCCGTTTCCTGTTCATCCTGCTCGGCGCCCTGGCAGGCCTGACGCCGCTCGCGGTCGACATGTACCTGCCCGCCATTCCGGCCATCGCCCGGGATCTGGCTACCAGCATCGATGGCGCCCAGCTCACCATCAGCGCCTTCCTCGGCGGCTTTGCCATCGGCCAGCTGTTCTATGGCCCGCTCGCCGACAGCTATGGCCGCAAACCGGTGATCCTGGCGGGGCTGGTGATGTTTGCCATCGCCTCGGTGGGCTGCGCCATGGCGGACTCCCTGCCGGAGCTCCTGGCCTATCGGATGTTGCAGGCGGCCGGCGGGGCGGCCGGCTCTGTGGTGGTCAATGCGCTGCTGCGCGACCTGTTCGAGAAGGAGGCCTTCTCCCGCGCCATGTCGTTCGTGATCCTGGTGATGACGCTCGCCCCGCTGGTCGCACCCGTGGTGGGCGGCTACATCAGTGCCCACAGCGACTGGCGAGTGATCTTCTGGCTGCTGATGGGGATCAGCCTGCTCATCTGCCTGGTGATGCAGTGGAAAATTCAGGAGACCCTGAAGCCTGAGCACAAGCAGCCCCTCAACCTCGGCCAGGTGCTGCGCAACTACTGGGGCGTGCTCTCCCATCGCGGCGCCATGGGTTACGTGCTGTGCGGCGCCCTGTCGAGCTCGGGCATGTTCGCCTTTATCAGCGCCTCCCCCTATGTCTACATCGAGTACTTCAAGGTGCCGACCGAGCACTATGGCTGGCTGTTCGGCCTCAACATCCTGCTGATGATGGTGGTCACCTTCGTCAACAGCCGGCTGGTGAAGGGGGTGGGCGCCGAGCGCATGCTGCAGTACGGCCTGCTGGTGCTGCCGCTGGCCGGCGCCCTGCTCATCTACAACGCCTCGAGCCAGACCGGCGGCCTGTGGGGCATCGTCATTCCGGTGGTGCTGTTTGTCGGCCACATCAGCCTGGTGGGGGCCAACGCCATGACCGGCCTGATGGGCCACTTCCCGCAGTCCGCGGGCACCGCCTCGGCGCTGGCGGGCACCTTGCGCTTTGGCATCGGCGCCCTGGTGGGGGTGCTGGTCAACCTCAATCCCCCCGAATCGCCGCTGCCCATGGCCATCGCCATCGCCGGCTGCGGATTCGGCTCGGCGCTCTGCTACTGGCTGCTGACCGGCAAGCGCGCCTGAGGGCTCCAAGAATGACCAAGCCCTGTCCATGGACAGGGCTTTTTTGTGTTCGCTTGCGTGTGCGCGGCGTCCCTCAGGGGTCCGGTGAGAGTCCGCTTCGCACCAGGATCTCGCTCTCCAGCCCATCCAGGCTCAGCTGATTCTTCTTGCGCCAGTAGGCTTCAATCCCCTCCCGGCCCTGGCGCTCGGACCAGTTGGCGAGCTCTTCCCTGTCCCTCTGGTACTCATACAGCGGCACCGACATGCCGCAGGAGGCCTGGACGCACTCTATGTCCAGCAGGAAGATCTGGCGGGCCGCGACGCTTTGGGGAAAGCGTGCCAGGAACGACGACCACTCAGGATCACTCCGGTGCAGCACCCGCGCCCGGCCATAGACCCGCAGGATCAGCGGCGCCCCCTCGAAGGCGCAGAACATCACCGTCATGCGCGGATGTTGCAGCACATGGGCCGCCGACTCGTTGCCGCTGCCGGTCAGGTTGAGCCAGGCCAGGGTGTGGGGGTCAATGACCCTCAGCGAGTCCCCGCCCTTGGGGGAGAGATTGACCGTCCCCTCTGCGGCCGCCGTGCCGACAAAGAAGATCTTCTGTGCCGCGATGAAGGCCACATGGCGCGGCGAGAGCGCCTCGAACAGTTGTCCCATCTTGTCTGTCTCTCCATGATCACCCGCTCAGAACAGGGCGCTGTTGAGCCACAGGTGCGCCCCTATGCCGACCATATAGCCAAGCAGAATGGCGGGCAACCACTTGAGGTGGCCGACGAAGGTATACATGCCCCTCGCCTGCCCCATCAGGGCCACCCCGGCCGCCGAGCCGATGGAGAGCAAACTGCCCCCCACGCCAGTGGTCAGGGTCACCAGCAGCCACTGCCCCGCGCTCATCTGCGGCTCCATGGAGAGGACCCCATACATCACGGGAATGTTGTCGATAAGGGCGGAGAGCAGGCCGATGGCCACGTTGGCCAGGGTCGGATCCCCCTGGTAGAGCAGCTGGGAGGCGAGCGCCAGATAACCCATGAAGCCGAGCCCGCCGACGCACATCACCACCCCGTAGAAGAAGAGCAGGGTGTCCCACTCCGCCTTGGCTATCTTGTTGAACACGTCGAACGGCACCATTGAGCCCAGGCGCAGCAGCCGGGCCTCGTCGCCGGTGCGCGCGTACAGCGCCCGCTCGCGGGCCAGGGTGACCGGCTGCGTCTTGCGCAGGTAGAAGCCGAAGAACTGTAAATAGCCGAGCCCCATCATCATGCCGAGCACGGGGGGCAGTGCCAGAAAGTGATGACAGGCGACCGCGGTCACTATGGTGAGCAGGAAGAGCAACACTATGGTGAAGGCCCCGCGTCTGAGCACCACCCGCTCGTGGCTCATGGTGGGGGCATGGCGCGGCACCATCAGGCTCATCAGGGTGGCCGGCACCAGGAAGTTGAGCAGGGCCGGCACGAACAGCAGCAGAAACTGCTCGAAGGGCACCTGGCCCGCCTGCCACACCATCAGGGTGGTGATGTCGCCAAAGGGGCTGAAGGCGCCGCCCGCATTGGCCGCCACCACGATATTGATGCAGGCCAGGTTGATGAAGCGGCGCTCCCCGTTGGCCACATGGAGCACGACAGTGCACATCAAGAGCGCCGTGGTGAGGTTGTCCACCACCGGGGAGATGAAGAAGGCGAGGATCCCCGTCAGCCAGAACAGCGAGCGCAGGCTGAGCCTGGTGCGTACCAGGCGGGCGCGCAGGGCGTCGAACAGCAGCCGGTCCTCCATGGCGTTGACATAGGTCATGGCCACCAGCAGGAAGAGCATCAGCTCGGCGTACGCCAGCAGCGTTTGGCGAAATCCCGCCACCGCCAGCGGGCTCTGCCCCTGTCCGGCATAGACGATACCGATGACGATCCAGATGATGCCGGCCGCCACCAGCACGGGCTTGGACTTGCGCAGCTTCAGGTACTCCTCCGCCATCACCAGGGCATAGGCCAGGGCGAAGATGGCCAGAGCAAAGAGGCCGGCGCCGGTGTGCGTCATGGGCAGAGGGCCGCCGTCGGCAAGCGCGGGGGCGCAGAAGAGGCCGAGGATGACCGAAGAAAACAGACGTGCAGATCCAGACATGGGGCCCCTCTCTTGGAAACCGTCTGGTTTTGATGCTGGCAGTGGACAGGGAGGTCACCCCCTGCCCTCTCCCTGCTCGCGCCAGGCCCGGCTGGGCGAACGCTTGCATCAGGGGCGCAAGATCAGGCGGCGCTCCTTGCCCCTGCCATCAGGGTTATTTCTTGCCAAACCCCGAGCGTTTGAGGGTGTAGCCGGCACTGTTCTGCCAGGCATCCAGCCCGCTTCGGTTGTTGCCCGCCACCAGGCTCGCGGCCAGGCTCGGGCTGTTGAACAACTGATCGGCGGTAAAGACAAAGCCCCCTTCGCTGCGCGGGGCCAGGATCCCCTTGCCCAGCAGCTCCTGGCGCAGTTCGATCACCGCCTCGCGCAGGGAAGCCGCATCCTCACCGTTGGCGGTGGAGCCCGCCAGCACCATGAAGCCGGGATTCTGCCGCTTGCCCACCGGATAACCGTGGGCTTCGGCCCCCTTGCCGTTGAAGTGGTAAAGCTCGCGCTCGCCCGGCTTGTTGTCGGAGAGCGCCTTTTGCAGGGTCATCAGCTCGTTGTAAATCTCGATGGGGACCACGGCAGCCTGCTTGGCGCCCTTGCTGTCGACGATAAAACTGACTTGCTTGTGTAACATCCTTGCGCATCCTGTGACCCATGGAGGCCCCTATTCTAACCACCACAGGCGAGCGGGATCCAGCCAGGATCCTCACCTCTTTTGCAGCCTTGATCACTAACTGGCATAGTGGCACTCATCCTGAGGCGAGCCGAGGGCACGTAATGAAAGCCATTGGCCATCAACCGGTTATCCCATGCTGAATCTGCGCAATCTCGGCAAGAGCTTCGATAACGGCAGCGAACGGCTGCCGCTGTTTCACCACCTTGATCTGACCCTGGCGGCCGGCGAGATCACCCTGCTGCTGGGGCAGAGCGGCTGTGGCAAGTCGACCCTGCTGAACCTCATCGCCGGCCTGCTCCCCCCGGATGAGGGGGAGATCTGGCTGGGGGAGACCCGCCTCGACAACCAGTCGGCGGACGAGCGGGCCCGCCTACGCGGCCGCCATTTCGGCATCGTCTATCAGGACTTCAACCTGCTGCCGACTTTGACCGTGGCCGAGAACCTCGCCCTGCCCCTTGCCATCAACCAGCTTGCCCGCGATGAGACGCGCATTGACGGCCTGCTGGAGCGCCTCGATCTTGCCCACAAGCGCCACGCCTGGCCGGAGCAGCTCTCCGGCGGCCAGCGTCAGCGAGTGGCACTGGCCCGCGCCCTCATTCACCAACCCCAGTGGCTGCTCGCCGACGAGCCCACCGGAAGTCTCGATGAACACAACGCCGAGCAGGTGATGGCGCTGATGATGGCGGCGGTGCGGGGCACCGGCGCCGGCCTCTTGCTGGTGAGCCACAACCCAGCCTACAGCGCCCTGGCGGATCGGGTGCTGCGCCTCGAAGGGGGGCAACTGGTCGAGCTCAAGGGGCGCCGCTATGACTGACGCCCGCCACGGAGGGCAGTGATGCTGCCGCTGCCGCTCAAGGCGCTGCTGCGCCTCTATCGCGCTCATCCCTGGCTGCTGTTGATGAGCCTGGTCGGGCTCACCCTCGGGGTCTCTTTGGTGGTGGCCATCGAGCTTTTGAACCACAGCGCCCGCACCAACTTCGTCGCCGCCCGCAGCCAGCTGGCGGGGGAAGCGAACTACCGGCTGGCGCCGGACGGCGGTCTGGACGAGCAGCTCTATGTGACGCTGGTGCGCAGCCAGCCAAACCTCGACGCCATGCCCCAGCTGCACGGCTGGCTGCAAGATGAACAGGGGCGCAGTTTTCAGCTGCTGGGGATGGATCTGTTCAACCCCGGCCCCTTGCGCCGGCTGTTTGGCGCCGCGCCGGACAAAGAGCCCACCTTCTCCCTCACCCGCGCCGACAGAGTCTGGCTGGCTACCCCCGAGGCCAAGCGCCTTGGCTGGCAACCGGGCCAGAGCCGGCGCTTCGTGCTGGGGGGCGCTGAAGGAGCGCCGCCCCGCCCGCTGACCCTCACCCTGGCCGGCACCTTCGAGCCCGGCGCCGTGCCCATGGAGCGGCTGCTGGTGACGGACATCGGCCTCGCCCAGCCGCTGCTGGGCAAGGAAGGGCGGCTCGATCGCATCGTCTTCAAGCTCAGCGAGGGCGAGGCCAATACCTTGCAAAAAGCCTTGCAGGCGGCCCTGCAATCCTATGCCCCCCATCAGCCCCTCTGGCTTGAGCCCATCAGCCCGGCGCTCGATGCCAGTCAGCTCGGCGATGCGCTGGCCCTCAACCTCACGGCCCTCTCCCTGCTCGCCATGGCGGTGGGATTGTTTTTGGTGTTCAACGCCCAGCGCTTCGTGCAGAGCGTGCGCCGCCCCCAACTGGCCCAGCTCATTATCCTCGGCATGCCACCACGCCGGCTGCTGCGCTGGCTGACCCTGGAGATCCTGATCCTCGCCAGCATCGGCACCCTGCTCGGGCTGCTGCTGGGGAGCCTGTTGGCCCTCGCCCTGATGGGGCAGCTCACCCAGGCGCTGGCCGATCTCTATGGCCCCAACCCCATCGATCTGCTGCGCCTCTCCCCCGCAAGTCTCATCAAGGCGCTGCTGATAGGCCTAGCTGGCACCCTTGCCGCCAACCTGCCCGGCTGGTGGCAACTGCTGCGCCAATCCCCCCTTGAGCTGCGAGAAGGCAACAGCCGCCCGCCGGCTCACCCTTGGCAACGTCGGGGGCTCGCCATCGCCATCTTGCTGCTCTGCGCCCTGTGTCTATGGCGGCCAGAAACCGGGCTGGGCGGCGCCCTCTTCGTGGCCGGCGGCTGGCTGCTGGCCATGGCGCTCGCCCTGCCCGATGTGCTGCGCGCCGTGCTGGGCCGGCTGCGCCGACGCGAGCGCGGCCCCCTCAGCGCCCGGCTCGGGGTGGCCGAAACCCTCTATCACCTGGATCGCACCGCCATTGCTGTGATGGCGCTGCAACTGGCCATCGCCGCAGCCATCGGCATCGGCGTCATGGTGTCGAGCTTTCGCTCGAGCGTGGAGATCTGGCTCGGCCAGCGCCTGGCCGCCGATCTCTACGTCACCGCCCCCAAGGGGGTGGCCGGCAGCAAGGGCGCCTTGAGCGAGCAGACCCTCACCACCATACTCGCCGCGCCGGACGTGCGCGCCGCCTCGCGCCGCTCGGTGCACCCGGCCCGCTGGCAGGGGCAGCCCATCGAGTGGGCGCAGATGGACTTTATCCCCGAGCTCAAAGCCGCCTATCCGCTGCTGGCCGGACGCTGGCCCGCCGCCCCCGCCGAGGTGCTGGCGAGCGAACCGCTGACAGTGCGCCTCGGGGTCAGGGTGGGGCAGACACTCGAAGTCACCGGCGAGCAGGGCCCAAGGGCACTCACCGTCACCGGCGTCTATCAGGATTACGGCAGCGACAAGGGGCAGATACTGCACGCCTTCGAAGGGGGCAAGGTGCAATCCCTGGCTCTCTTCAGCCAGCACGTTGATCGCCTCGCCGATCGCCTGCGGGCCCAGTTTGGCGAGCGGGTGAACCTGTTGCCCGCCCCCGCCATCCACGCCGCCGCCCTCAGGGTGTTCGACCAGACCTTCGTGGTGACCGAGCTATTGAAGTTGCTCATTCTGGGGATCGCCTTCGTCGGCATCGGCTCGGCCTTTATGGTGCTGGGGCTCGCCCGGCGCGGCGAGTTGCAGACTCTGCAGAGCTTAGGCGTAGGCCCGCGCCACTGCCGCCGGTTGCTGGTGTGGCAGGGGGCGGGTCTCGGGCTGCTCACCGCGCTGCTGGCCCTGCCGGTGGGCTATGGCCTTGCCTGGGTGCTGATTGAGGTGGTCAACCCCCGCGCCTTCGGCTGGCGGCTGGCCTTCGAGGCCGCCCCCCTGCACGCCGTCACGGCGCTTCTGCTGGCGCCGGTGTGCGGGGCGCTCGCCTCCTGGTACGCCGCAAGGAGAGTGGTATGAAATATCGGTTTGCGCACTGGCTCAGCCATGGCTTGACGTTCCCATTGACCAGATCCCTGTCACCGCCCTTGATTCAGCGCAGAGAAGCGCAGAGAGCTGCCGCGAACCATCCCCTCTCCCTTCGGGAGAGGGCCAGGGTGAGGGGAATCTTGCCCTCTTTACGGGCCCTGTGGCTTGCAGCCCGCTTGATCCCGCTTATTGCCATAAGCGGCCACGCGCAGGCCAACGATCTGGGGAGCATCCTTGGTGGCGGCAGCGATCACTTCAAAAAGGCCCTGCCGGGTCACTCCATCCGCCTGCCCGCAGATCACGCTGCCCATCCCGACTACCGCTCCGAGTGGTGGTATCTCACCGGCAACCTGAAAGACGAGCAGGGGCGCGGCTACGGCATGCAGTGGACCCTGTTTCGCCAAGGCATCGAGCAGGAGATAACATCCGACAACCCCTGGCTCACCCCCCAGCTCTGGCTGGCCCAGTTCGCCATCACGGATGTGAGCAAAGGCAGCCACCAGCAGGACGAGCGCACCAGCCGCCAGGGGCCAGGGCTCGCCGGTGCCAGCGGCGGCCAGTATTGGCTCAAAGAGTGGGTGCTGGCTTCTCAAGGGGAATCACTTTTTCCCGCCACCCTCAAGGTGCAGAGCAAGGCGGGGGATCTTGATTTGAAAGTAAGCGCCGCCAAGCCGGCGGTGCTGCAGGGCAAAGCGGGTTACAGCGAGAAGAGCCCGGGCAACGCCTCCTTCTACTACTCCTACCCGCGCCTGACCATCAGCGGCACCCTGACCCTGGATGGCGAGACCCACAACGTCAGCGGAGAGGGCTGGTTTGATCACGAGTGGAGCAGCTCGGTATTGGCCGAGTGGCAATCGGGCTGGGACTGGTTTTCGCTGCAATTTGACGATGGCCGCGAGCTGATGCTGTTTCGCCTGCGCACCAAGGCAGGGCGCGCCAATTCCGAAAACAAGCCAGAAAACCGCTACGGCATCCTGATTGAGCGGGACGGCAGCAGCCGGGTGCTGAGCCCAGATCACATCCGCCTTACCCCCGGCAAGACCTGGCGCGGCCCCAAGGGGCAAGCCTACCCCATCGAGTGGCAACTGGCAGCCGCCGATTTGAACCTGATGATCCGTGCCCGCCAAGCCAATCAGGCCATGACGGGGCGCTTTGACTACTGGGAAGGGGCGGTGTCCGTCTCGGGAGATGCCAAGGGCGTCGGCTATCTGGAGATGACTGGCTACTAAGCTGGCGACGTTGCCGACACCTGCGCCCGGCTAAATAACCGTTCAGAACAGTAGATCACTTGTCTGGGGAAGAAGGGTGCCCGGCGTCGTTTGTGCGATCTGATCAATTGCCAAACCAACCAAACGACAAACGAGCCGAGCCCGACATGATGCTATCACTCCCCCAACCGAGCTGAGCGACGCCGGACCATCTGTTTGATACACAGGGCCAAAGACAAGGAACACTACCGGCGACTCAGCGCCATCTTGCTACTAGCCGATGGGCACAGTATTTCGGCTGTTTCTCGACTCACCGCAGCAGCCCGTTCATCACTCTATCGCTTGGTGAACTGATACACCCTGTGCGGGCTGGAAGGCCTTGAAAATTAGGATCAGCTATTTAGTTTTCATTGGCGGTGAATTCGTGGAATTCGAATCGCCTGTGCACCAAGGTTACGCGGTCACCCTTGATGAAATCCAAGGGGAACTCTATATTTCGCACATTGACTTACAAGGAAATCATTAACTTACGAGCACGGAGGGCTTTTTTAGTAAGTCGTACAGAAGAAACTTGGATTGACTCATTTTTTGTCAAAAAAGACCATTTATGGAAATGAAATGGCCATATCAATCCTTCCTTGCCGATGCAATATCTTTACAACGACCGGCAAAACATGGAAGAACGAGGAGGAAACTGAATGTCTTTATCACCCGCTTTTTTAGGACGGATCCATCGCCTGTACACAGGGTTGACGAATGTCGCCCATTCATCGAAACCGGCAGACGTGGTGCTCTTCATCACGCTGGCCTGCTTCATGGGCGTACTGCAGGGCTGTTACGGAAGTAACGAAAGTGACGCAAGTGACAACGCTCCGACTGCGCAACTGACGGCAATGGAATCGCCTAACGTGCCCGGCCGAATGGAACTCGATGGAACTCTTTCCGTTGCAAGCGGTGAGAGAAAACTGGTTTCTCACACCTACACGGTAAAAAACCTGGATACGGACGAAACCGTCTATGGGCCGGTTACCATTCAGGACTGGCTGGACCAGGGGCCGCTCAAAATTCATCCCTACGCCGATACCGCCTCAACCAACGGTGTCAAGGACGTTTCGGGGAACTACCAGGCGACGCTGACCGTCACGGATGATGCAGGCCAGACGCACACCGCAATGAAAAATTTCGCCCTGGGCGGAACGGTTGCGTACGCTATCGACACCTGCGATGCAACCTGTTCCATGGCATCCGGCAATTCAAGCCAGGTGATGTGCACCCTGAACACCAGCTGCAATCAAGCGATTCTCTGGACCAACATCATCACCCAGGCAAGCGCCCTCAACAGCGCCGTAGACGAGAATACGACCCTGTGGATACAGGCTATCGGTGCCGCAGGAGGTAACGGCACTAACAATTCATTTGGCGGAGGGTCGGGAGCCGGCGGCAAAGGAGGCTTTGCCCAGACGGTCACCACCGGCACCGAGTATGCAAATATTTTCGGAAACGCGATTTTCTACTACTACCTGGGGCAAGCGGGAAGTCACGATAGCAGCGGAGGGGCCGGTGGTGCCTCCACGATCGTGGCAAGCGTTGAGCCGGACGGTGCCCTGCCACACAGCGAGATTGTTCTGATCGGCGGTGGTGGCGGCGGTGGCGGCGAGGGTAGCTCTATCTTCAGCGGTTCCATGCAAGGCGGCGGTGGTGGCAACGGTGGCTTCGCGTATTCAAGCCAGGTTGGCAAGTCGGCAACCGGCGTAGGCACAGACGCGTTTTTTGATGGTTTGGATAATTCAGTGAACGGTCTGGGCGGTGGCGGAACTGGCTGTGCGGAGGGGGTGGCCTGCGGCGGCGGCGGTTATCACGCTGGATATCAGGGTTTCGGCGGCGCGTCGGGAGGGTCAGGCTCCGAAGGTTCAAAGGGCTGGATCAATGGTGGACCCGATCTGGCGGTCAATGCCGGGAAAGGTGGTGAGGGCGGTAACCCGGCCAGCTGCGGCGGTGGCGGCGGTGGCGGTGGCTACGGCGGCGGCGGCAGTGGAACCATAGATGGCATGTACTCTAAGGACGCTTACCGATGCTACGGGGGGGGTGGAGGCGGCAGTTATGCGATGCCTTCAACCACGACGGACAGCAACGCCCCGACTTCCTATGCCGGAAATTCCGGAAACGGTGAAGTCCTTTTCATCTTCAACATCGATCCCTCATAGAACGAGCCTGATACGTGCGGGGAAGCTCCCTCTCGGATGAGAGGGAGCTTCCCCTACCCTTTCCCTTTGTCAAACGCGCGACAGTTCTCCCGGTTTCGAACGCATCACATCATGCCCGGCATTGCTCTCTTCCATTTCTCCACCCAGTTTTCCCACAAAGCGGCGGCGAGTATTGGCTCAAAAAGTGGGTGCTGGCCTCTCAAAGGGAATCGCTTTTTCCTGCCACCCTCAAGGTGCAGAGCAAGGCAGGGGATCTTGATTTGCAGGTGAGCGCCGCCAAGCCGGTGGTGCTGCAGGGCAAACAGGGCTACAGCGAGAAGAGCCCGGGCAACGCCTCCTTCTACTACTCCTACCCGCGCCTGACCATCAGCGGCACGCTGACCCTGGATGGGGAGACCCGCAACGTCAGCGGTGAGGGCTGGTTTGATCATGAGTGGAGCAGCTCGGTATTGGCCCAGTGGCAATCGGGCTGGGACTGGTTTTCGCTGCAATTTGAAGATGGCCGCGAGCTGATGCTGTTTCGCCTGCGCACCAAGGCTGACCGCGCCAATCCAGAAAACAAGCCGGAGAACCGCTACGGCATCCTGATTGAACGGGACGGCAGCAGCCGGGTGCTGGGTCCTGCGCAGATCCGCCTCACCCCCGGCAAAACCTGGCGCGGCCCCAAAGGGCAACCCTACCCCGTCGAGTGGCAGCTGGCAGCCGGCGATATGAGGCTCACCATCCGAGCCCGCCAGCCCGATCAGGCCATGACGGGGCGCTTTGACTACTGGGAGGGGGCGGTGTCCGTTTCGGGAGATGCCAAGGGCGTTGGCTATCTGGAGATGACCGGCTACTGAGCCCCCTCGACAAACGTGGCCGGTCTGCTCGATGACCCGAAACCCATAGCCCTTATAACAGGGCATAACCGTGATATTGCCCAGCCATTTCTGTCACTTGGCGCCAGTCGTCAAGGATGCCTTATCTGTTTATTTATTGAACTCCCCTTACCCACTCAACCCGCTGCCAACTTGGTTCAAGTCTGATCCTCGTCAAAAAACCTTTCAAAATCCGAGCGATAACTAACTTTTTGCTCACTTTAATTGGTCGGTGTTTGATACCTTACTCATCCGGCCCTCACAGTCCCAAAAGCAGCCGAGGTCAGCCCATGATTTACCCATTTTCAATCTGGTTAAAAGCAGCACTCGGGGAGCTGTAACCCCGTGCGGTAGCTATCTTTTTTAAAGAAATATATACACAAATAAACTAGGTTTATAAATAGCCTATATATTATCCACATATTGTAACTAACGTGATAATACTATGGAACTAAGACTAATCCCTGCAAGTATAATATTCACTGGTTCATATTTACCTTTGAGCATGATTCTTTTATCTCAAGATTTTAAATATGATATGATGAAAACCAACTTTTGTTCGCAACCCATCACTCAGATTAGCAAGTGTGAAATCCCATTTTCTAACCCAACTTTATCAATCGGTTTTTTCCTCATTTGTTTAATTTGCTTTATCATAACGGTTATCACGTTAAAGATTAAAACTCCATCACAAAAAATTCTAATTAAAGAAGTAAAACACATACCAACTGATCTAATGAACTATGTATTACCGTACATCGTCTCTTTCATGAGCATTCAATATTCAGAGACAAGTAAGTTTATTGGATTTCTTATATTCCTTATCTGGCTTTTCTGGTTATCATACAAGTCAGGCCAAATAATACTCAACCCAATACTGATTGCACTTGGATGGAAGCTATACGAAGTAAAATACAGCTTCATAGGTAGTTCTAACGACTTAGTAGGTAAGGCCCTGGGGTGTGTAGAATTTGAAACAAATAAGATCAGTGAAATAGAAACAATTCAAGACATAATTATCAAAAAGGTATAGCCCGTGGCAAATATTAATGATTTTCATAGTTTTGACATTCAAAACTCTCAAGTCAATTTATGGGTTTTCAAAAAATCAACTACTGGACAGCCCCCTCAAATAAAACTCAGTAGTTACTGGGTTAGTTTAAGCGACAATGTTATCACCAAATTAAAAGATACAGCTATTATTTGTCGCCAGGCCATCACTGAAACTATAGAATATAGCTTGCTGGCTCAAAACAATGAGGGCAGCGCTTTACGAATTCCGACTATCGAAACACATGCGGATATAATTATCTCAGAGTCGTTAGATCAAACACCAGCAAAGCAAGTTACAAACATTAAAAAAATGCAAAATGCAGCTTTTTATGCAGTAAAGTTTTCTTGTCCGACTGGCAATCTCTACTGTGTAAAGAAATCTGATGACAGCTGGAAAACAAAGAAACGCAGTGGAGCAATTAACACCCTTTTCAGGTCTAATATTTTAGAAATTGATGATTCGCCAACTTTTAACTTGGCAAAAAACTTTGACTTTTTCATTTGTAACGACCATCTCTTTATCTCTAATAAACGTCATTTTGAGTCTATAGTTAATTACAAGGCTGCGCATACAGCTGATTTTTCAGACCTACTTTCAGAGTCGACATTTAGTGATATTTTCACTAGCGTGGATATATTAAGAACATACGTCGGAAATAATGCTATTCAACTTCGCCGGGCATCTGCAATTCGACAAAAACAAAACTATTTAGACCCTGTTTTTATGGATAATCTAAGGGCTGAATATTCAAACTTCGGATTGAACATAAATATTGATAGTAACGGCAAAATTACACCGACTATCGAAACATGCCCCGATATATTTAAAGCCTTACTCGACCACAGATTAAAATCTCACTTTTCAGGTAGAATTTACGATGTCCAGAGCACGGAAAGCATAACTACATCTCCCTAGAAAAGTAATCGTTATTAAATTGATAAGTTATTACTGATGACAAGTGAAATTTCAACATTTTTGTAAGTATATGATAAAGGCATCATAAACCAATTACTGTCATCATTGGAATGATGTATACATTGGCTAACATCTAGCTTAGAAACAGTGTATACCCACCTATTTATTATCAAAGACTGAACAATCACTTACCCATTTATATATCACATAACAACATTTGGAAAAATATGTCCACTACTACATTTTTTGAAGATGATTTTTATCCTGCTAATGACGACGGCCGAGCAGATAAATCCAAACCACAAACAAGTCTAGAACTATTTCGTACAAATTACTTTGGTGACGATCAAATATTTCTAAGAATAGAACTCCAAGAAGGTCATAAAAATACAATTCATTTAACTAAACAACAAGCCAAAGAATTGGCTGAAGCATTATTGAATGTAGTTTCATATATTGGTTATGATAATCGATAGTTAGATAAAAAAACAAATAGCACCTTGATTTTTTATCATAAAATAAGTCCCCAGTACAATTCACACCTTTGGGGACTTATTTAGTCTGCCCCCCCAAGAAATCATAGAAATGGATTATTTCTTCACACCAAGCGATTGAATAAACGCCAGCGTACGACGATTAAACAGCTCCGGCTGCTCCACATTGCAGACATGGCCACACTGTTCAATAACCGCCAGCGAGGAGCTGGCATCGCGGGCCACCTGTTCGCGCACCGGTGCCAGAAACATATGATCCTCCTCCCCCATCACATAGAGGGTGGGAATGGGCAGGGAGCGTTCGCGAAAATAACGCATCAGCGGGTTGACCTCGGTGGCGAGGCGGAACCAGCGTTTGAACTCTTTCTGGCAGAGCTTGCGGGCCTCGCGCACAAAGAGGTTGCGCGACTCCTGATGGTGCTGGCGCGGCATGATGATGAAGGCACACAGCCGATAGAGCCACATACTAGGGCAGGATATGCTGGCCGAGTCGGCCCAGCTGCATCAGCACCCGCGGTAACTGCTCACCGGCAGGGGCTTGACGCACACAATTATGACGCGCAGCAACTCCTTGGAGTAACGCCCCAGGCGTTTAACGTCTCCAACAACGGCAGGATTTTTTTATCCTGCCGTTGTTGTTTTCTTATTTCGCCGCCTGATCGACCAGATAGAGGATGCTGTGATAGGGAATGCCAGCGTGCTGGCTGAGCCCCATTTCACAGGTGCGGCTGTTGCTGAATCCCTGACGGCAATCCCTGGGCACTTGAGCAGGCAGGCTGGCGAGCGCGACGGCGTTGAGCTCCGGGGTCATCAGCCCCTTGTCGCCGGCAAAGCCGCAGCACTGGATATGCTCTGGCACGATCACCTCGCGGGCACAGGCGCGGGCCACCGCCAGCATGGTCTCCCCCAGCCCCATGCGCCGGCTGCTGCAGGTGATATGGAGCATGACGGTCTCGTCGATGGGGGTCAGCTCAAGATGGGGTAGCAGGTGTTCCAGCACAAAGGCGGAGGGCTCGAACACCCGCAGCCCCTTGCCGAGTGCCCCCGAGAGCAGTCGCTGCACGCAGGGGCTGGTGTCGAGCAGCACGGGCCAGCGCCCCTGTTCGCTTGCCTGCCACAACTCCTCAGCCAGCTCACTGCGCTTGGCGGCAGCCACCTCGACCATCCCCTTGCTGTCATAGGGCATGCCGCAGCAGAGCCCCTCAATGCCTTGCGGCACTATCACCCGGCAGCCCGCCTTCTTGAGCAGAGATAACACCACGTCCGGCAGTGACGGAGCTTCCTCCTGCTGGCCGAATACCCGGCTGGCACACGACGGCAGATAAACCAGGGCGCGCTCACCGGATCCGTCATGGCTCCCCTCCCCTGGCGACCATTGGTAGCGACTTGGCCCCGGCAGGGTCGGCAGCCAGGCGGGTGTGCGCTGGCCGCTCAGATGGCGAACCCCGTTCACCAATCCTGCCAGAGCCTTGTCTCCCAACAGCTTACCGGCAATCCTTTTGAGGCCGAGGGCCCCGCGGGCCGTGCGGGTGACACCGGCGAAGTGATCGGCGCTCCAGCGGGCGATGGGCACGAAGCGCCGGTACTTGTCAGCGCGCAACTTCTTGATCAGGCTGCCAGTGTTGATTCCCACCGGACAGCGATCGGCGCAGAGCCCGGTGGCGGCGCAGGTGTCGATACCCTGATAGTCAAACAGGCGGGCCAGCTGGTTGGAGGGCTCATCGGCACGATTGCGGCGGGCCAGTTCGCGATAGAGCACGATGCGCTGACGCGGCGAGAGGGACAGGGTGCGCGAGGGGCAGACCGCCTCACAAAAGCCGCATTCGATGCACGGATCCACGATGGCATCGCTCGCCGGCATGGGCTTGAGGTGGGCCAGGTGAGCCTTGGGGTCATCGTTGATGATGACGCCGGGATTGAGCAGGCCGTCGGGGTCGAGCAGCGCCTTGATGCGGCGCATCAGCGCCATCCCCTCCGGCCCCCATTCCAGCTCCACATAGGGGGCCATGTTGCGGCCGGTGCCGTGTTCGGCCTTGAGCGACCCGCCAAAGCGCACGGCGACCAGCTCGGCCACTGCATCCATAAATGCGCCGTAGCGGGCCACCTGCGCCGGATCGTCAAATCCCTGGGTAAAGACGAAGTGCAGGTTCCCCTCCAGCGCATGGCCGAAGATGATGGCCTCACCGTATTCGAAGCGATCGAACAGTTGCTGCAGCCCCGCCACCCCCTCCGCCAGACGCTCGATGGGAAAGGCGACATCCTCGATGATGACGGTGGTGCCGGTGGTGCGCACCGCCCCCACCGCCGGGAAGAGCCCCTTGCGAATGGCCCAGAGCCCGGCACTGTCGCCGGTAAAGGGCACAGAGGCGACCTGGGCGAATTCGGCGGCCATGGCCGTCACCTGCTCGCAGCGATCGACCAGCGCCTCTTTCGATTCCCCATGCACCTCGACAAGCAGGGCGCAGGCAGCCAGATCCAGCGTCTTGATAAAGTCCGGCAGGCCGGGCTTGCCCGCCACCGAGCGAAGGGAGCGTCCATCCATCAGCTCCACCGCCGCCACCGGCGCACTTTTCAGGCGCGAGGTGGCCAGACACGCCTGCTCGGCGTCCCGGAACACCAGCAGGGCCGAGGCCTTGTGGGAGTATTCGGGCACGGTATCGAGCACCACCTCGGCGATAAAGCCGAGGGTCCCCTCCGAACCGATCATCAGGTGGGTGAGGATATCGACGGGGTCCTCATGGTCGAGCAGGGCATTGATGGCGTAGCCGGTGGTGTTCTTGAGCCGGTACTTGTGGCGAATTTTGGCGGCAAGCTCAGCGTTCGCCAGCACCTCGGCGCGCAGGTCGGCGAGCCCAGCAAGCAGCTCCGGGCGCCTGGCCGCAAAGGCGGCGCGGCTGTGGGGATCGCCACTCTCCAGCACGGTGCCATCGGCCAGCAGCAGGGTCATGGCGTGCAGAGTGTGATAGCTGTTGTGGGCGGTGCCGCAGCACATGCCGCTCGCGTTGTTGGCGGCGATGCCACCCAGCTTGCAGGCATTGATGGAGGCGGGATCCGGCCCAATCTTGCGGCCCAAGGGGGCCAGATAGCGGTTGGCATCGGCGCCGATCACCCCGGGTTGCAGGGCGATGCGCTCGCCCTCGTCCAGAATGCGATGGCCGCGCCAGCTGTCGGTCAGGGTGATGAGCACCGAATCACTCAGGGCCTGGCCCGAGAGGCTGGTGCCGGCGGCGCGAAAGGTGCACGGCAGGTTCAATTCGCGGCACACCGCCAGCACGAAGCGCACCTCATCGAGGGAGTCGAGGCGCACGATGCGCTCGGGCACCAGCCGGTAGAAGCTGGCGTCCGTGCCGTGGGCGAGGCGCAAATCCGGATCGCTCACCAGCCGCTCCGGCGGAATGCGCTCAAGCACGGCGGCATCAAATTCATTCCAGCGCATCAGCAATCCTCCACCAGCACCACCAAGAGGCGACTCGGGCCGTGGGCGCCGTAGGCCAGAGTCTGCTGGATGTCGGCGGTCTTGGAGGGGCCGGAGACCAGCAACAGATTGGTGGGCATGGCCTGCTGCCAGCGCCCGGCCTCCACCAGCCCCGCCAGGTTGTCGGCGATGGTGGAGGCCGCCAGCAGGGCGATATGGCAGGGTGGCACCAGGGATAGGGTGCGCGGCTCACCGCTATCCGGCAGCAACACCAGCGTCCCGGTATCGGCGATGGCCCCCGCGCAGTGGGTGATGCCAGCCTGACAGACGTCAAACAGCTCGTCTTTCCAGCCGGCGAACTCCCCCGCCGGGGTCAACACAGAGCGCCCGGCGTTGGCGGCCGCGACCGCCGCCTGCCAGCGGCCGCCCTGGCCACAGGCCAGATGCGTCACTCCCTCTTCATCCAGCCAGGCGGCCAGATCCTGGGCCAGGGTCGCCTCCTTGACGGTGAGGATCTCGGCGTGGCTGGCGGTGATCATGCCAAGAAAGCGCTCACGCCGCGCGTTGTCATCTTCCCCGCGCCAGGGCTGCCAGCCATGGGGGGCGTGGGCAATGGGGGTGGCGGCGCCGCACAGGCGGCTTAATATGGCCTCTTTGCTCGACATCTCAGGACTCCTTCTTCTTCTGGCGCAGCAGGGCGTGCAGGCTCTGGGGGGCGGGTTTGGGAGCTTCGCGGCACTGGGTCCAGGGGCCCAGATGTTTGGGCATCAGCCCCCGCAGGCGACCGGCCACACCGGTCGCGGCGTGATAGAGGCGCGGGTGGGTGGCGGCAAAGGCAAAGCCCTGCATGGCGAGGGTCTCGAGCCGGCTCCTGGCCGCCCCCTGCCCCGCCAGCGGTTCGTGACCGGGCTGTGCGTCGTGCTTGGCCTCCCGGCGCAGGCGCAGCAACATGTCGGGAATGGGGATGCGCACCGGGCACACCTCGCCGCAGGCACCGCACAGGCTGGAGGCGGTCACCAGATCGCTCGTGCTTTCCAGCCCCAGCAGATGGGGGGAGATGATTTTGCCGATGGGGCCCGGGTAGATGGTGCCGTAGGCGTGGCCGCCGATGCGGGTGTAGACCGGGCAGTGGTTCATGCAGGCGCCGCAGCGGATGCACTGCAAGGTCTTGCGCAGCTCTTCGTCCCGGTAAGCCTGGCTGCGGCCGTTGTCGAGCAGCACCAGGTGCACCTCGTCCGGGCCGTCCAGCTCCCCTGCCCGGCGCGGGCCGCTGATGACGTTGAAATAGGTGGTGATGGCCTGGCCGGTGGCCGAGCGGGTCAGGGCGCTGTAAAGGGGCGGCACGTCGCTTAAAAATTCCACCACCTTCTCGATGCCGGTGATGGCCACGTGCACTTTCGGCACAGTAGTGCACATGCGCCCGTTGCCCTCGTTCTCGACGAGACACAGGCTGCCGGTTTCGGCCACCGCGAAGTTGACGCCGGAGAGCCCCATGCCGGCGCGGCGAAACTCTTCGCGCAGGGCCCGCCGCCCGGTCTGGATCAGCTCGTCCACGTCAGTGGTGGGGGTGAAATCCGCCAGATTGCCGGCGAAGGTGTCGCTCACCTCCTGCTTGTTCTTGTGGATGGCGGGCATGATGATGTGGGACGGGGTGTCGCCGTCGAGCTGGACGATAAACTCCCCCATGTCGCTCTCAAGGCAGCGGATGCCGTGGCGCGCCATCTCGTGGTTGAAGCCCACCTCCTCGCTCACCATGGACTTGCCTTTGACGATGCTGCTCACCCCATGTTGCTGGGCGATGCCGAGGATGATGGCGTTGGCCTCGGCCGGCGTCTGGGCCCAGTGCACCCGGATGCCGTTACGCTCGCAGTTGGCCTCAAGCTGTTCCAGCAGCGCCGGCAGGCGCGAGAGACAGCGCTGGCGGATCTGCTCCGCCGCATCGCGCACCGCCGCTTCTTCCTGCGGATCGGCGAAGGCGTCCCGCCGCTTGCCGCGCAGGTAATCCATGGCGCCGCGAAAGTTCTGGCGCAGCACGGGGTCGGCCAGGGCCGCCTCGGCCTGGGGATGGAAGCGGCGCGGCGAATACTTGGCGTGATCACTCATGATTAGCCCCCTGTTTTTGCGCTTGTAAGCCCTGAGCCACCGGCTCGCTATGGGCGAGCAGGAAGCTGGCCAGATGGGTGGCGGGAAGCCGCTTGCCCTGATAGGCCAGGGATCCCTTGATGTTCAAGAGGCACCCCCAGTCGGCGCTCACCAGGGTGTCCGCGCCGGTGGCCAGCAGGTGGCGAGTCTTGTCCTCCACCATGGCCTGGCTGATGTGGGGGTAGCGCACCGAGAAGGTGCCGCCAAAGCCGCAGCACTCGCTCTCGTAGGCCTGCTCATGCAAGGTGACCCCATCGAGTTGCCCCAGCAGGCTGCTGGCCGTGGTGTGCACCTGCATCTCGCGCCGGGCCGAGCAGGAGGTGTGCATGACGATGCTCGCCTTCCCCACTGCGCGCCAGCGCACCCGGCAGACCCGGGCCAGAAACTCGGTGAGCTCGAACACCCGCTCGCAAAACGCCGCCACCTCGGAGCTGTCCGGGAAGAGGCGAGCATAGTGGTGGTGCATCATGCCGCCGCAGGAGCCCGACAGCACCACCACGGGCCAGGGCTCGGGGAATAGCGCCATCTGGCTTTTCGCCACCTGGCGCGCCTCCTCCTCGTGACCCGAGGTGTAGGCCGGCTGACCGCAGCAGGTCTGCTTCTCGACAAAGTGCACCCTTATCCCTTCCCGCTCGATCAGGGCGATGGCATCGAGCCCCGCCACCGGGTCGAACAGGTCCACCAGACAGGTGGCGTAGAGATAGACATCGGCCGGCTTGGCCGGATAGACCCGCATTACCTTCATCACTTGCTCTCCTTTACTTGAGCTGCAGCAGTGCGTCCGAGATGTGGAAGCTGTACATGAGCGCCAGCCCGATAAGGCCGGTGGCCAGCAGGTAGTAGAGGGTCGGCAGCGCGGTCTTGCGCAGCGTCGCCCCCTCACGGCCGAGCAGCCCCACAGTGGCCGAGGCCGCCACCACGTTGTGAATGGCGATCATGTTGCCGGCCGCCGCGCCCACGGCCTGCAGCGCCAGCATGGCGGCGGTGGAGACCCCCAGGGTCTGCGCCACCTCGAACTGGAACTGGCTGAACATCATGTTCGACACCGTGTTGGAGCCGGCGATAAAGGCCCCCAGCGCGCCTATGGTGGCACTCAGGGCCGGGAAGAACTCCCCGACGAGCCCCGCAGCAAAATTCGCCGTGGTCACCGGCATGCTGGCGAGATCCGCCCCGTTGACGCCGGAGTTGATGAAGATGCGCACCATGGGCACGGTGAAGATCAGCACAAAGCCGGCGCCAATCAGGGTGCGGCTCGACTCGCTCACGGCGCGGCCGAGAGGGGCCAGGGCGCGGGCCTGAATGAGGGTGGCGAGCAGGGCGCAGAGCACCAGCAGGCCCCCCGGCAGGTAGAGCGGTTCAATGGAGGCGCTGATTCCCTTCTCCCCCAAGAGGTCTGTGAAGGCGAGGCTCACCGACAACAGGCTGGCCTTGAACTCCGGGCTCACCCGGCTCGCCACCAGCAAGAGGGCCAGCGCCACATAGGGGAGCCAGGCCAGCAGCAGGGACATGGGGCGGCCGACGGCCTCTTTGAGATCGAGCTTGAGAGATCCCAGCCACTCGGCGGGCCACTCGTTCTCGGGGGCGAAATCCCAGCTGGTCTTGGGCACCAGAAAACTGTGGCGCGCCGCCGTTACCACCAGGGCCAGCCCCACCAGGCCGCCGATAAGGGACGGGAACTCGGGGCCAAGCAGCATGCCGGTGAGGGCATAGGGCACGGTGAAGGCGAGCCCGGCGAAAATCGCAAACGGCAGGATGGAGAGCCCCTCGGTCCAGCTGCGATTGCGGCCGAAGAAGCGGGTCAGCATCATCACCATCAGCACCGGCATCAGGGTGCCGACGGCGGCGTGAATGAGGGCCACGTTGGTGGTCACCTGTTGCAGGTAGATGTCCCAGCTGCTGCCGCCGGCGCTCAGGGTGTGGCCGATGGCCTGGTTATCCAGCCCCTTGTTGATGCCCACCAGGATGGGGGTGCCCACCGCGCCGAACGACACCGGGGTGGACTGGATCATCATGCCGAGCAGCACGGCGGCCAGCGCCGGAAAGCCGATGGCCACCAGCAGCGGGGCGGCGATGGCGGCGGGGGTGCCAAAGCCCGAGGCCCCTTCGATAAAGGCGCCGAAACACCAGGCGATGATGATGGCCTGGATGCGCCGGTCCGGCGAGATGTTGGTAAAGCCGCTGCGAATGGCGCTGATGGCGCCGGTGTGCTTGAGGGTGTTGAGCATCAGGATGGCGCCGAACACGATCCAGAGCACGGTCACCGTGATGATGAGCCCTTGCAGGCTGGAGGCGAGCACCCGGGTCGGGCTCATCTGCCAGCCCCAGAGGGCGATGAATACGGTCAGGATAAAGGCGATGGGCATGGCGCGCTTGGCGGGCCAATTAAGGCCGACCAGCAGCACGGCGGCCACCACGATCGGCGAGAAGGCCACCAGGGCCAACAGGGTGTCTGTCATCATTGCGTCCTTGTCCGAGCGGTGCAGAGGCGCACCTTGTTGTTGTTTTGTTAAGCGGACGTGACCTTACCCTGTTCTTTTTTCGCGATATATGGAAATAATGAACAACATTCGTTCCAAAAATCGATAAATATGGCCAGTACCGACGACCTCATTCTCTTCGCCCAGGTGGTGGAAGCAGGCTCCTTCAGCAAGGTGGCCGAGCAAAATTCCCTGACAAATTCAGTGGTTAGCAAACGGATCGGGCGCCTGGAGGAAGAGCTTGGGGTGCAGCTGCTCTATCGCACCACCCGCCGGCTCACCCTGAGCGAGGCGGGCAAGGAGCTCTATCAGGGTGCCAAAAATGTGAAGGCCGCCGCACTGGACGCCTTCGATGCGGTGGCGGGATTTGGTGAAAAGGTGAGCGGTCATGTGCGGATGTCGGTGCCCACCATCTCCGGCGAGCTGCTGCTGGCCGACGCCGTGGCCGATTTTTGCCAGCAACACCCGGGGCTCACGGTGGAGATGTCGCTGGACAACCGCTTCGTCAACCTGGTGGAAGAGGGGTTCGACTTGGTCATTCGCACCGGCTATCTGGATGATTCGAGCCTGATTGCCCGCCACATCCTCGACTCCCAGTGGGTGATCTGCGCCGCCCCCGCCTACGTGCGCCGCTTCGGGGCGCCGCGCGAGCCGTCGGATTTGCTCACCCACAACTGCCTGCGCTACGCCTATCAGAGCACGGGGGCCTCGGAGTGGGCCTTCAAGGGGGAAGAGGGCAACTATCTGCTGTCGGTGTCGGGCAGTTTTTGCACCGACAACGCGGGGGCCCTGCGCAAGGCGGCGCTGGGGGGGCGCGGCATCGTCTATGTGCCGCGCTGCCTGGTCTATCACGATCTGATGAATGGCGAGCTGGTGGATCTCTTCCCCGATCAGGTAGGCAAGAAGCTCGGCATCTACGCGGTCTACCCCTTTACCCGCCAGCCGCCACGCAAGATCCGGCTGCTCATCGAGCACATCCGCCAGCGCTACCTCGATATCGCCCACTACTTCGGCTAGCGGGGATGGCGGTCATCCTAGGTCCAAACGGGGGGCTTTTGTACCCGAGCGGCCGCGTTACCTAACATGGCCTCCCCTTCAGCGCGCTGGCTCAAGCCAACAAGACCGCCTCAAGCAGGCGGTTGGCGCCGGCTCAGCCGGGTTGGGCAGTGAGGAAGGCCAGCGACTGGCGGTTGAAGTGCTCGGGCCGCTCCACGTTGCAGACATGGCCGCAGCCGTCGATGATCTCGAGCCGGCTGTAAGGGTCGCGCGCCACCTGCTCGCGCACCGGCGCCAGGAACATGTGATCCTCCTCCCCCATCACATAGAGGGTGGGAATGGGCAGGGCCCGCTCACGGAAGTAGCGCATCAGGGGGTTCACCTCGGTGGCGAGGCGAAACCAGCGCTTGAACTCTTGTTGGCACAATTTGCGCGCCTCGCGCACGAACAGGTTGCGTGACTCCTGATGGTGCTGGCGCGGCATGATGATGAAGGCAAACAGCCGGTAGAGCCACATGTAGGGCAGGATGTGCTGGCCGAGGCGACCGAGCTGCACCAGCACCCGCGAGCGGATGTCGAGGCGCAGGATGGCGCCGCCCAGCACCATGCTCTTGACCCGCTCGGGGCAGAGCTCCGCCAGATGGCGAATGAGGATGGTGCCAAGGGAGATGCCGACAAAGTGGGCGCGGCGAATGTTGAGGTGATCGAGCAGTTGCAAGATATCCTCGGTCACCGCCCGAAAGCTGTAGTGGCCCTTGATCACCTGCTGCAGCTTGTGGGACTGGCCATGACCGCGCAAGTCCAGCAGCAGCACGTTGAAGTGCTCGCGATAGGCGCGCAGCTGCTTGAACCAGATCGAGGAGCTGCCGCCCGCCCCGTGCACGAAGACTACCCAATCCCGCTCGGGACCCAGCTCGAAGGTCTTGTGATACAGCATCTTGCGACTCCCTCATCGACGGCATTGGGGTATAGTAGGCGCGCATCTTAGCAGATTTTTTCACCCGACTAATACGTTTGCACCGCAAGCAGCCAGGAGCATGACCATGGAGTTGACCCGTTTGAGATCCTTTCTGCTGACCCTGCCGGGCGCTCAGGAGGATACCCCCTTCGGCCCTGAGATCCTGGTCTATCGCATCGCCGGCAAGATGTTTGCCCTGCTGGACTGGCAGGCCGAGCCGCTGCGGCTGAACCTCAAGTGCGAACCCGAGCTGGCCCTGCTGCTGCGCGAACTGCACCCCGAGGTCAAACCGGGCTGGCACATGAACAAGCAGCACTGGAACACGGTCACCTTCAGCGACGGCCTGGCCGACGATCTCTGGCAGGGCTGGGTGCATCACTCCTACGAGCGGGTGGTGGCCGGTCTGCCCAAGGCCAAGCGCCCGCAGGCACCCCAGCGATGAGCCCCGCCATGGCGGCAGCGCCCAGGCTCGTCCGGCTGAACGAGCAGCACATCCCCGCCCTTTGCACTCTGTTCGAGCAGTCGGTGCGAAGGATAGGCCCGCAGCACTACAGCCCGGAGCAGGTGGAGCAGTGGGCCCTCGGCGCCCGTCATCCCGGCTTTGTCGGCCAGCTGCGCGAGCACCACGGCTGGGTGCTGGAGCAAAACGGTGAGCCGCTCGGTTTCGTCACCCTGAGCCAGGATGGTCACCTCAGCCTGCTCTATGTGAGCGCCGATCACCCGCGCCTTGGCTATGGCGGCCTGCTGCTGGCCGCGGCCCTCGCCGAGGCGCAACGACTCGGACTCAAACAGCTGACGACGGAGGCCAGCGCCTTCAGCTATGGGCTATTTTTACGGTATGGCTTTAAGCTGACCGGATTGGAGAGCGTGGAGCGCGGCGGCGTCGGTTTTATCCGTTATCGCCTGCACTGTCGCTTGCCAAGCTAGGTCCAGCCACTAAAATACGCACAGTTTTTCCGTATTGTTGAGGATTGAGGCCGCCATGGTTGTAGAAAGCGAAGGCTATATCGCCCTGATTGAGTATCTGGTGGAGAGTCTGGGACTGTTTGAAACCCAGCAACAGAGCAGTGGTGAACAGACCATCGAAGATCTGGTGAGCAGCCGGGTGGCCGGCAACCTGATGGCCATCTGCGAGCAGAATCCGCAGCTCGATCCCAAGTTGCGCTTCGTGATCATGCAGGAAGCCGATGCGGTGGTGGCCGATCTGGAAGAGGTGCTCTCCGCCGTCTGGCTGCGCGCCCCGACCCCGGAGCAGAAAGCCTTCCTCGAAGAGTTCATCGATCTCATCAAGAACCTGTTTGACGGCGCCATCAGCTGAGCGCCGTGGCGAACGCCGGCGTCGTCACTCCCCCACCATTTTTCGCACCGCAGAAATGAAAAGGGCCGCCTTCATTGGCAGCCCTGCTTGCTAGCATTTCAACTCATCAAGTTTTTCAATGACTTTTATGAATTTCGAGGCAAGAAATGTGTCTGGTCTTGGCCGCCGTCCATGGTGGCTACCAAGTTGGGCAAGCCTGGTTCGAATAAGTTCCTCTCCATGACACATTTTTTTATGATTTTTTTCACTCTCCTGACAAAGCCCGATAAAAAGGCCGCAAAAGCGGCCTTTTTCTTTTCACCATCAATGACGAGTCACAGATACCCGTCATCTTGCCCTAACGGTTGAGGCTCGGCGGCAGGCAGACGCCGATGCCACCCAGGCCGCAATACCCGTCCGGATTCTTCTCCAGATATTGCTGATGGTAATCCTCGGCGTAATAGAAGGGGGCCAGCGGCAGAATGCGGGTGGTGATGGCGCGGCCGTCGCCGCTGGCCAGCATCGCCTGCTGATAGGCGGCCAGACTCTGCTGGGCAATCGCCTCCTGGGTGTCGTCCCCGAAGAAGATGACGGAGCGGTACTGGGTGCCAATGTCGCCACCCTGGCGCATGCCTTGGGCCGGATCGTGCTGCTCCCAGAACAGCTTGAGCAGATCGCCATAGCTGATCACCTTGGGATCAAACACCACCTGCACCGTCTCGGCATGGCCGGTCAATCCGCTGCACACCTCCTTGTAGGTGGGATTCTGGGTCACCCCGCCCTGATAGCCGGCGGCGGTGGAGTAGACCCCTAGCTGCTGCCAGAACAGGCGCTCCACACCCCAGAAGCAGCCCATGCCAAACCAGGCCACCGCCATCCCTTCAGGCCAGGGGCCCTGAGTCGGGTGACCATTGACCGCATGCTGCTGGCCAATCACCATCGCCTCGCGGCGTCCCGGCAGCGCGTCTGCCGGCGAAATAATCTGTTCCATGCACCCTGTCCTTGTATAAAAACCTGTGCAACCGCACAGCTGACGAAAAGGAATATCGAAGATAACAGTTTATGGGCCGGGATCAACCTGAGGCGCACCGCCACACCGCTGGCGCCCCTGCCCCGCCTGGCATCGCCACCGTTCGTCCTGCCTGACCACCGCGATGACAAAATCACGCCAAATCAATATTTAGTCTTGATTTGTGAATTTATTTTCATATATTGAGCCCATTGCTGTTTTTTTATGGAAGATGCCTCAAGTGCGTGAACGCGAACCCAGCTTGGTCTATGCCTTTCGGCAGTCAACCCCCTACGTCAATGTGCACAGAGGTGCCACCTTCGTGCTGATGATGGGGGGTGAAGCCCTCTGCCACCCCAATTTTGCCAACATCGTCAGCGACATCGCCCTGCTGCAGACCTTGGGCATTCGCCTGGTACTGGTTTTCGGCTCCCGCCCGCAAAACGACGAGGCGCTGGCCCGCGCCGGCATCGAGGCCCAGTACCACAAGCGGATCCGGGTCACCGATGACGCGAGCTTCGCCATCATCAAGCAGGTGTGTGGTGGCTTGCAGTACGACATCACGGCCCAGCTCTCCATGGGGCTCGCCAACACACCGATGCAGGGTGCCCGCATCAGCGTGGTGAGCGGCAACTTCGTCACCGCCCAGCCGCTCGGGGTGGATGACGGCATCGATTTTTGCCACAGCGGCCGGGTGCGCCGCATCGACGTGGAGGGGATCACCCGCCAGCTGGATCAGAAGAGCCTGGTGCTCATCTCCCCCATCGGCTGCTCGGTCACCGGCGAGAGCTTCAACCTGAGCTCGGAAGAGGTGGCCCGCCGGGTGGCGGTGGATTTGAAAGCGGACAAACTTATCTGTTTCAGCAGCACCCAGGGGGTGATGGACCGCCACGGCGAAGCCATCTCCGAGCTCTTCCCCGAACAGGCCGAAGAGTTGCTGGTGGAGCTGGAGCAGGCGGGGGAAGAGATGTCCGGCACCGCCCGCTACCTGCGCGCGGCCATCGCCTCCTGCCGCGGCGGCGTGCCCCGCTCCCACCTGGTGAGCTATCAGGATGACGGCGCCATGCTGCAGGAGCTGTTCAGCCGTGACGGCCTCGGCACCCAGATCGTACGGGAAAGCGCCGAGCAGGCGCGCGCCGCCACCATCGAGGACATCGGCGGCATCCTGGATCTCATCCGCCCGCTGGAGGAGGAAGGGATCCTGGTGCGCCGCTCCCGCGAGCAGCTGGAGATGGAAATAGACAAGTTCACCATCATAGAGCGCGACGGCCTCATCATCGGCTGCGCGGCGCTCTACTGCTTCATGGAAGAGGCGATGGCGGAGATGGCCTGCGTCGCCATCCACCCCGACTACCGCAACTCCAACCGGGGGGATCAGCTGGTGGCCAAGGTGGCCGAGCGGGCCAGGCGGCTCGGCATCCGTCGCCTGTTCGTGCTCACCACCCGCTCCATCCACTGGTTCCGGGAGCGGGGCTTCGATCCGCTGGAGGTGGAAGATCTGCCGGTTGAACGCCAGCGCCTCTACAACTGGCAGCGTCGCTCCAAGGTTTTGTCAAAGACCATTGTGTAACTCATTGATTCTGTGTTGAGTTGGCTGACTTTTTGAACTTTTTCACAAACTCGATTGACAGTGCAATCCAACGCAAGGTATTTCTAAATGCACTCCACCGCCCTGGTGGAGCCAGAAGAGGAGCGCTGCCCAGGCAGCCCGAGGGAGGACACCAGTGTCCGGTGAACTTGGGTCAGGGGGAGCAGCGCCGAGACATCTGAGGCAACTGGATACCTCAGTGTCGGCTGCGGGGGCTGAATCCCCCGGGTTGTCATCGGTAGTGGTCATCCCCCACCGCGCCCCGTCAGGGGCGGGTACGGGATGGGCTCTGCGGGTGGAGTGCTTCTGGCCGGGATAGTTTCGATCATTCCTGCCATTTTCAGCCTCCTCCTCTCTTTTTGCCCGATGGAACCGGATTTTCATATTAAGACAGGAGTAAGCAATGAGCCCGATCAATGTCGCCAAGTTTGGCGGAACCAGCGTCGCCAACGCGGCAGCCATGAACAACTGTGCCGACGTAGTGCTGGCCAACCCGGCCACCCGGGTGGTGGTGCTGAGCGCCAGCGCCGGCGTCACCAACCTGCTGGTGGCACTGGCCCAAGGCGATCTGGACGAGGCGGGCCAGGAGGCGCAGCTGACCAGACTGGCCGAGATCCAGCAGGCCATTCTGGCCGACCTTGGCCACCCGGGCGACGTGAGTGCCCAGATCCACGACCAGCTCGACGAGATCCGTACCATGGCGCGCCAGGCCCATCTGCGTACCGATGCCGAGCTGGCTGACAGGCTCATCGCCTGCGGCGAGCTGATGTCTACCCGCCTCTTTACCGAGCTGCTGCGCCAGCGCGGCGTCAAGGCCCGCTGGCAGGATGTGCGCCAGCTGCTGCGCACCGACAGCCGTTTTGGCAAGGCCAGCGTGGATCTGGCCGCCACCCGTGACCTCTGCCAGCAGACGCTGGGCCCCCAGCTTGGCGACAGCCTCATCATCACCCAGGGCTTCATCGGTGCCGACGGCGATGGCCGCACCACCACCCTGGGCCGCGGCGGCTCCGACTACAGCGCGGCCCTCCTGGCCGAAGCGCTCGATGCCGGCTCCATCGAGATCTGGACCGACGTGCCCGGCATCTACACCACGGATCCGCGCCTGGTTACCCGCGCCCGCCCCATCCCCGAAATCAGCTTCGTGGAGGCGGCCGAGATGGCCACCTTCGGCGCCAAGGTGCTGCACCCGGCCACCTTGCAGCCGGCGGTACGCCGCGACATCCCGGTGTTTGTCGGCTCTGCCAAGGATCCGGCCGCCGGCGGCACCTGGATCCGCGCCAGCACCCGCACCAATCCGCTGTTTCGCGCCGTGGCCCTGCGCCGCAACCAGGTGCTGGTGACCCTGCACAGCCTCAACATGTTCCACGCCTACGGTTTCCTGGCCGAGGTGTTTGGCATCCTGGCCCGCCATCGCATCTCGGTGGATCTCATCACCACCTCCGAGGTGAGCGTGTCGCTGACCCTGGATCACACCGGCAGCCAGAGCAACGGCGAACCCATCCTCAATGACAAGGTGCTGGCGGAGCTCGGCCAGCTGTGCAAGGTGCAGGTGGAGACAGGGCTGGCGCTGGTGGCGCTCATCGGCAACCGGATGAGCGAGGCGGTCGGGGTGGGCAGTCAGGTCTTTGACGCCATTCGCGAACACAACATTCGCATGATCTGTTACGGCGCCAGCGCCCACAACCTCTGCTTTTTGGTCAAGGAGGACGAGGCGGGCCACATCGTCAACCGCCTCCATCAGGAGCTGCTCGACTAAGGGGCAGACAGCTAGCCAGGATCAACAGAGGGGCCGCCGGGCCCCTCTTTCTATATAGGGTGATTTTGGGATAAAAGAGTTGAGCGCCCCTAACCCGCCGTAGTCAGCGCCGGCAGCAGGTTGGCCCGGATCTCCTCGCGCAGCCCTTCCAGCCGGCGCAGCAGCGCCCCCTGATCCAGCCCCGCTTCATCGGGGCCCAGGTTGTCCGCCAGTTCGGCGTAATGTTCGGTCACCGCCAGCTCCAGCCAGTCGAGCCGGCGCAGGGTGAGCGGGCCACAGCTCTTGCCGCTGAGATCGTCGGCAATGTCGAGCCGGTGGCTGCGATACATGTCGCGCCACCAGTTGGCGGCGAGCGCCTCTTCGCTGGCGAGCGCCGAGCGCCACTCCCCCAGCAGGCTCTGCAAACGGGCCAGCACCGGCGCACTCGCCCCCTCCCGAGTCAGGTGCTGCAGCTCCCGCTGCGCCCAATTGACGCACAGGCCGCGCCAGTAGCGAAACTGCGGCAGCGGATCCGGCTCGTCTAGCCACAGACCCGAGAGGGTGCGGGTCTCCAACCGTTCCGGTACGTGAAAACCGGGATCGGTGAGGCCGTTGGAGTTGAATTCATGGCGAGGATCGAAGGGCCACATGTAGCCAAAGTCGAACACGCTGATCTGCTGACCGTCGTCCAGCAGGTTGCCGGGGCTCGGATCCCAGTCAAACCAGCCCCAGTGGGCCAGCTCCGCCTGCACCGCCAGCATCTGCGCCAGGATGCGCTCGTTGAGATCATGCACCGGCACGCCTCGCAGCCAGGGGGAGACCAGCACCCCGGCCCGGGCCGAGCCAAAGCTGGTGCAGACCACATTGGCCAGGATGGTGGGGTGCAACTCCCGCAGGGCCTCTATCTCCCGGCGGCGCTCCAGCTCGGTCAGGAAGGCGGTTCTGCCGTCCACGTTGGCCACCAGAGAGTCGTGCCGGCGCCGCTTCAGGCACCAGTGATGTCCCTCCACCTTGAGGTGGAACACCTCGGCGGTGAGGCCGTGACGATAGACCTTGAGCACGGCCGGATGATCCTCCTTGAGACGCACCAGCTGGGCCACCGAGAGGGGACAGTCCTGCTCGCGCCCGATCCGGATCTCCTCCTTGCTCTCCAGCATGCGGAGCAACCTTGCCTGACGTGCCGCTACTTTGGGATTCATACATGTACCTCCATCCATATTGAGAGACTAAGCAGCAAGGCTGGAGCAGACCAGCGGCAAAGCGTCATGATGACGCTTTCATCACAGAATGAGTGTGCCCCCCGGATCGGGATCACAGTTTGCATGGATCCACTGTCACGCAACCTTCATTATTTGGTCATTAAATTGACAACAAGGAACAAGCCCATCACCATCTGGTCAAATTAAATGCAGCAGCCATGCATCACCGTCACTCGCTCAAAGGATGAGCCCATATGAAAGCCCCCACTTCAGCGCGCTTGCCAGCCAGGGTCTCCGGTCTCCCCGCCCTGCTGCTGGGCATGCTAGCCGCGCTGCTGTTGCTGACCCTGTTGCTGCCGCAGATCAATCCCGCCAGCTGGCTCGGCCGGGCCCAGCCGCTGGTGCTGGGGCCAGCGGACAACCCCATCGCCACCCTCACCCGCCATGCCCTGCTCTACAAGAGCGACAGCCGCGGTCTCTATCTGGTGGTTCGCAGCCAGTGGCAGCTGCGGGGGCCGCTGCAGGAGGGTGACAAGGTCAGGGTGGAGCTGCTCAACGACAGGGGTGAGCGCATCGATCAGCTGAGCCAGCCGGTGGACAAGCGCCAACAGTGCCGCAAGGGGCGCTGCACCCTGGATCTCAACAGCACCCTGCGCGCCCCCGACGACGCCCTGGCCAGCCGCTATCAGCTGCGGATCGGCCTGCTGCTCAAGGAGAGGCCCGAGAGCGGCGAGTTCAGCCAGATCTTGCAGACCCTGCCGGAGCGGGGTTTCAACCTCACCTATCTCTGTACCAGTCTGCTGCTGGTGCTGGCCCTGAGTGCCGCCGTGCTGAAGGTGGTGCTGCCCACCCTCAGGCGCAATCTGCGCTGGCGCATCGCCGGCAGTCTGCTGCTCGGCAACCTCACCTTCGTGCTGCTGCATGGCTTCGTGGTGTTCAAGCTGGGGGAGTTTCTGCTCTGGTCAGGCTTTCGTCCCGAGCACTACTACCTCGCCTGGGGCAGCATGGTGCTGGGCTGGAGCCTCTGCGCGCTGGCGGGGTTCAACCTCTATATGGGGCTGGTGTTTACCGCCCTCTCCGGCATCGGCCTCTTGGCGAATTTCATGAAGATCGCCATCTACGGGGTACCGCTCGGGGGGGACGATCTCGGCAACCTGATGGCGCTGCTGCGCATCCTGCTGGAGCAGCACCCTGTGCTGCCGCTGCTGGGCGGTGCGATCGCCCTCTTTCTCTGCTGGCGCTTCGCCCTGTCGCGCTGGGTGCTGCGTACCGCCGCCGCCACCGCCGCCTTCTTTGCGCTGTGCGTGTTTGCCACCCAGACCGGCAACAAGCTGCTGGGGCCCAACATTCGCTACGTGGACAGGGCGGTCAACTACCACAGGGACATCATCCGCTCGGGGCCCGGCCTCTATCTGTTCAACCTGGTGGACGAGATGCTGCAAAGCGGCAGCGTGTTTCGTTATCCCTTGCAGATCAACGAGTTCACCCCCCAGCTCAGCCATGTCAGCCTGAACCAGACGCCCCGCTTCGATCTGGTGATCGTGCTGCAATATGAATCCCTCTGGCTCGGCTGGCAGGGCAAGATCTGCGCGCCCCCGCCCACCCTGAGCCTGCCGGCCAGCGTGCAGCAGTGGCACAAGACCATCCACTCCCCCACCACCGGCGGCATGACGGTGCTGGCGGAGTTCGAGATGAACACCGGCCTGCCAGTGGGGCTGCTCAAGCAGGGGGTGGTGCCCTACTACTACCTCTCGGAGCAGGTGCCGGGTCTGGCGCAGAGTGCCAAACAAAGTGGCTACCGGACCCTGTTTGCCCACCCCTATGTGGAAAAGTTCTGGGGCCGCGCCAAGGCGATCCCGGCCCTTGGCTATGAGGAGCGCTGGTTCGACAACCGTTTCACCACGCTCGAACATAAGGGGCTCTATATCTCGGATGATGCCCTCATCGACCACCTGCTCAAGCGCAGCGAGCAGGATGAGCAGCCGCTGTTCGCCTACGCGGTCACCATGCAGGGGCACGGCCCCTTCGACGGGGATCGCTACCAGGCCCAGCAGCTCGACAAGGCCTGCCCGGATCAGAGCGACGCCGACCGCCAGCTGCTCAACACCTACTACACCGGCGTGGTGGATGCCATGGCATCGCTTGAGCACCTGCTGACCAGCCTGGATCGCTCAGGCAAACGCTACCTGGTGGTGGCTTTTGGCGATCACCAACCGTTCCTGATGTCGGCCGGCAAGGGCATCCACGGTGACAAGCCGCCCCGCGATGCCAGCTACCAAATCCCCATGATGGCCTTTGCCCGCGCCGATGACGCCCTCAATCTGGCAACCCAGTTCGACCCGGTGCGCCAGCTCTATCAGATGGGCCAGGCCACTCGTCAGCTGCTGGCGGGTGACATGACCCCTCTCCCGGATCAGGCCCTGCTTCATCCGGTGCTGGGAGAGGAGAAGGGATTCGACGTCTCACCCCTGGTGCCGCAGATCCGCGCCAGCTTCCGGCCCGATGCCCTGCCCTGATATCCGCAGCATGGGATGGATGACAAAGAGGTCGCCCGGGCGACCTCTTTGTCTATGTGCCGATGCGACTATGGCAGCCGGAGAGGGCTCACTCGCCGAGCCAGGACTGGCACAGGGTGAGACGCTGGGCATCGAGATCCAGTTCGGCCTCGATGCCAAGGGGCAGGGTCAGCATGGGGTGGGTGTGGGCGCAGTCATACTCCGCCAGAATGGGGAAGGTCGGCTCCCCCACCACCTCCAGCAGGATGTCGAGCGGCCGCCGGCCGCTGCCCTGACTGTCGAACAGCTCGTGTTTGCCGAGCACCAGGGCACCGATGCGATCAAACACCCCGCACAGCTTGAGGTGGGCAAACGAGCGCTCCACCGTCTCTGCCAGATGAAGGCTGTCTTCCAGCAGCAGAATGTCACCTCGCTCGATGGCCGGCATATAGGGGGAGCCCCAGATCCCCGCCAGGGTGTTGAGGTTGCCGCCGATAAGCCGGCCCCGCACCCGACCTGTGCCCACCGAGATCAGCCGGTTTGGCCGGCACTGCTTGGCCCGACTCTGCTGCTCCCAGTCAAGCCGCTCCTCGGTCCATTGCGCCGGGGTCGGCACTGTGTGAGGCACGGCGGCGCCACCGGCCTGGCAGATCTGGCGAAAACCCGCCAGGGTCTCGTCCACCAGCGGCGAGAGCTCGCCAAAAGAGGCCACCAGCGCCGGTCCGTAGAAGGTGACCAGGCCGGTGCGGGCATGAATGCCGAGCAGCAGGGCCGTCACGTCGGAGTAGCCAATGATGATTTTGGGGTCGCGCATGAGCGCATCAAAATCGAGATAGGGCAGCAGGGAGTTGGAGTTGCTGCCGCCAATCACCGACATGATGCAGCGCACCTCTGGATCGCGAATGAGGGCATTGAGCTCGGCAGCCCGGGCGGCGATGGAGCCGGAGCGCCAGTGATCGCGCTGGCCGGTGAGGCTGCCCGCCTTGAGTCTGAAGCCCTGCCCTTCCAGAAACGCCCCGGCACGGGCAAAGCGGTTTGGCGCCCAGGCGGTGGCCGCACTGGAGGGGGAGAAAAAGCCGATGGTATCGCCGGGCTTGAGCCCCGGCGGCTTGAGTATTGTCATCGCAAACGGTCCTGTTCCAGATTTGGCCATCCAGGGCATGGCAGCCACAAGAAAGGACTCATAATAGCCATGACATGGCCATCAAGGCACCAAGAAAAGATGGCTGATCAGGTAATAACCGACGCCACCCGGCTGGTGATCACGAAGTCGAGACCCGCATGGGAGATAGCGCGGCTCACTTGCCTGCCGGCTGAACCCAGAAGCGACGCCCCCATGCCTGGCTTATCTCGTCAAAGGAGCCATCGCGGTGCATCTGCTCCAGCGCCGCCTGCAGGCCTTCGATAATGACGGCATCCGTGTTGCGGCTGAAGGCAAAATAGAACGACTTGGTCTCCTGAAACTCAAACATGGGGACAAACTCCGAGTAGTGATGGCCCAAGGTCTCTATGTGGTAGGCGGCCCCCATCTGCATGGCTGGCGCGACGTCGGCCCTGCCATGCAGCAGCATGCGAAACTTGTCGTCCTCGTCGTGCACCAGCACCAGATTGAGCCCTTTCTCCGCCAGTTCGATGGCCAGCGCCGAGTCGCGTACCACCGCGATCCGCCAGGGGGCCAGGTCAGCCAGCTGATGGCCCACCACATCGTCGCGTTTTGCCAGGCGATACACCCAGGTGACGCGAGGCCCGATAGGGCCGACCCAATGAAAGAGCGCCTCGCGCTCGGGCAGCCTTATCATGCTGAAGATGACGGTATTGGGGTCATATTGCGCCATCTGATAGGCCCGCGCCCAGGGCAGGAGCTGGATGCCCTTGCGGTCGAGCCCGATGCCGCTGACCTCCAGCATTCGCTTGAGCAGATCCACCGACAGCCCCGTCACCTGGCCGTCCTTGTCCCGATAGTTGTATGGGGGGAGCTCCTCCGTCACCGCCTGAATGGTGGCCCCCATGGCGCTCCCCAGCCAGCACCACAGCAATACCCAGCGCAGAATATGGAGCATGATTGCACCCTCGAGCTGACTCTCTTGCCATGAGTATGATGGACGCGAACAACACAATACAGGCAGGCGGACAGGTGCATGTCAGGGCGCTGGCATCCCCCATCCGCTGGGAAGAGCGCAATAAAAAACCGGCAGCAGGTTGCCGGTTTTTTCATGGCATCAAGGCGTCAGACCAACACGGCGGTCCCGCTGATGCTGACCATCAGCATGCTGCCGCTTTGCCCCACCACCTCGTAGTCGATGTCGATGCCGACCACCGCATTGGCACCCAGCGCCGCGGCGCGCTCCCTGAGCTCGTCGAAGGCGATTTCCCGGGCCCGGGCCAGCTCTTTCTCATAGGCGCCGGCGCGGCCACCGATGATGTCGCGGATCCCGGCAAACAGATCCTTGAACACGTTGGCGCCGAGAATGGCTTCGCCCACCACGATGCCGCGGTACTCGCGAATGGTTTTGCCTTCCAGGGTGGGGGTAGTTGAGAGGATCATCTGGGTTTCCTTGTGGATTGAACTGGGGGACAGCCTAAAGCAGCGAAGGGGGCGCAGGCAAGCAGGGAGACCCGGTTCGCCCCTGGCGGAGCATGGCGGCGCGGGCCTGCCAGCACGGATCCCGTGCGCGTCGACGGCGTGGCACCTGTCCATATTCAACGACGAAAGGCGACATCGAGCAGTCGCATGGCCTGCTCCGACAGCCCCTTTCATTAGCCGATCCGGCTCAAACATCAAGTGATAAAAGTGTCAGTTGTGGCCCATTTTGCCTTTCCCTAGGGTGAGTCTGTCCCGGCCATGGACCGGAGACAGACCCACTTCTCACGAGGAGAGCAGCATGATGCAGCAGGATACCCGACTACCTCACCCCACCCTCGCACCGGGGGTATGTTCCCCCGCCAGCCAGCTCGCCGACACCGCTATGGAGACCAAGTCATGACCACGATCGCCACCCTGGATCTGGGGGATCAGGGTCTGCTGGCAGCCTACCTGTCGGCGACCTCGCCCGCCCTGCTCAACCAGACCTATGCGAACTTGTTGTTGATGCAGCAGTCATTGGCCAACAGCGAGATCGACTCCACCCTCGCGGTCAAAATCGAGGCCTACCAGGCCCAGATGATGAGTCAGGCACGCTACTACCAGCAGACCAACCTGTCCGGCCTTATCCACCTGCTGAGCAACGGCTCCAACTTCTACGCCCTGGTCGCCGCGTTCAATCGCCTGCTTGGCCAGGAAGAAGACGCCGCCGTGCTCGCGGGGCGCGCCCGGCTGGCCGAGCAGCTGACGTCCCTCGCCGATCAGGCCCTGAGCTATCGGCTCAATGCCCAGGCACTCAATACCCGCGTGCAGGTGGCCTGGGGATCCCTGCGCCCCCTGATGGAGCAGTTCAATGGCGTCATCACCCAGCTCGAGCAGGATCTGATGGCCGACGCCAAGCGCCAGACCGAGATCATTGATGCCCTCAACCAGGCGATTGCCGCCAATATCCAGGCCATCGTCGATGAGGGTGGCAAGGCCGGTGAAGGGGTCAACCAGCTGGGGCGGGCCATCGTCACCTCGCTGACGCTGGAACAGAAACCGGCCGACAAGGAGGCCAAACCCGCCACGTCGCAGGAGATAGCCAAACAGACAGACCAGCAGACCCAGTACATGGTCTCCGGTCTCAAGGCGATCTCATCGGGCATTGCCGGCTCCAGCCTGGCGGCCCGCGAGCTCAAGACCAACACCGACAAACTGGCCGAGGCCTACCAGGCGCTGGCCGCCACCAACACCCTGCTGACCGTAGCCAAGTCGGTGCAGGCGCAAAACCAGCTGTTTGTCGACACCTACAGCCGGGTTGCCGATGCCGTCACCCAGCTGCCTGCTGGCTGGCAGAAGGTGGCCGATGCCTACCAAGGGGCTGTGTCCGTGGTAGCCGACCTCAACAGCCCCGACGATGTGCGTCAGCTGCGACGCACCGTGGCGCTCAACACCCAGTCCTGGCTGCTGCTCGCGGGCCAGGTTGACGACATCAAGGCAGCCTACGCCGGCAACGGCATCCTGCCCGACGCTTAATCCCACCACGCAAGGACAAGCAAAATGACCAACGCAACAACCATCACCATGGACCAGGGTATGGCCAACCAGGCTTCCCAGGCCCTGCAGATCCAGACCTACTGCAACAGCGTCAAGCAGCAGGTGCCGGTGGACTTCAGCCAGTTCCCGAACCTCAAGGACAACCAGACCCAGATCAACCAGGGGCTCGATCTGGCGAAGGGGCACGCCGACCTCTATCTCAATACCGTCCAGCCGCAGATCATCACCAACATCAGCAACATCTCCAACTACTTTGCCCTGCAAAACGCCATTCCGGCCGTGCTGCCGCCCGGCTCCACCAAGGCGCAATGGCTCAGGCAGCTGAGCGTCATCAAGGAGCAGGCCACCGAGTATCAACGGCTCTCCGCCGACACCCGGCTGGTGATCGTCAATCTCAACAACAACCTCATCACCGACTCCAGCAACTTCCAGGGCATAGTGGTGAACCTCAACAGCAAGGTGCAGGGGGACAACGGGGTGCTCGCCCAGCTCAACGGTGACATCGACAAGGTGAACGCAGCCATCGACGGCGCCATCGCCGGCATCGTCGCCGGGGGGCTGCTGGTGATTGGCGGCGCCTTCGTCACCGCCATCGGCGCCGTGGCGGACTTTGTCACCGCCGGCACCTCGACCCCGGTGGTCATCGGCGGGGTCGCCATGATGGTGGCCGGGGCTGGCGGCATCACGGCTGGCGCCATCGTGCTGCACAACTCACTCGGCACCCGCCAGGATCTGTACCAGAAACGCAGCAACCTCAACAGCGAGGTACTGATCGCCACCCAGATCGGCAACGGCTACAAGGGGCTGCAGGTGCAGGCGCAAAACGCCGTCACCGCGGCCACCCAGATGAGCAACGCCTGGGACGCCCTCACCTCCGATCTGGGCAGCCTGATCACCGATCTGGACAAGGGGATCACCAGCGGCGACGACATCCGCCAGCTCTGGCTGACCGCCGCCGACACCACGGTCAAGACGGTGCTCACCGACGTGACCACCATCAAGGCCCAGATGGCCGGCGTGAGCCCGCTGCAAGTGCCGCAGACCGACACCATCGCCAACTTCGTGGCGCGCCTGGCCGCCTAACCCCCGGGAGGGCGGCCTGGCCGCCCTCTTTCACAAGGAGACCCCATGAGCAACGGCATTCTTTCCCAATCCATTGCCAACATGCAGCAGGCCGAAGCGACCATTCAGTCCTTCAGCGGGCTGCCGCAAAACGCCGTCAACATCCAGCAGAACGTCGGTGAGGTGGTCGCGGCCCTGCTGCCCCAGGTGCAAACCATGCAGCAGCAGGTGCTGGCGTTTGCTGGCCGCCTGGAGACGCAACTGACCCAGCAGCTGGCCAATAGCGGCCCCTTCAACCCCGACGCCCTCAAGGCGTTTGTCGATCAGGTCCAGCAGGAGATCGCCCCCATCCAGACCCTGACCGCCCAGACCCTGACTGCCAGCCAAGCGGCCAACGATCGCATCACGCAGGACAACATAGCGTTGCAGCGGATCGGCGTGGAGCTGCAAGCCACCATCGCCGGGCTGCAGTCCAACCTGGCCGGCGCCCGGCAGGAGCTGGACTCCCTCAACAAGAAGAAGCTCTACCTGCTGGGGCTGGGACTGCTGGGGCTGCCTGGCCTCATCGCCCTGGCCGTCACCCTGACGCAGACCCAGAACAAGGTGAGCAGTCTGGAGGGACAGGTGAACCAGATTGAGGGGCAGATCCAGCGCCAGCAGGGCTTCCTCGGCCAGACGACGGCCTTCTCCCAGCAGTTCGGCTCCCTCATCGATCGAGTAAGCAAGGTGGGCAACACCATCACCCTGCTCGGCGGCGACATTGCCAACGTCGCCCGCGATGCCGGGCAAGGGGATCCGGAGCTGGCGCGGCTCTTCTTCACCGCCGCCCTCACCGAGGTGCGCACCCTGCAGGTGGACGCCTCTTGATACGACCGCAATAAAAAAGGAGAGGCCAAGGCCTCTCCTTTTTCATGGTGCGCGGGACCATTGTCGCCCCGCCACATTTGCCCCAGGCGGCTTAGTGCAGCTTCAGGGTCGGGCGCAGCACCCGGTTGATGCGGCCCACCAGCATGATGAGGCCGGTCTTGATGTAGCCGTGCAGGGCGATCTGGTGCATCCGGTAGAGCGAGATGTAGACCAGACGGGCGATGTAGCCCTCTACCATCATGGAACCGCGCATCAGGTTCCCCATCAGGCTGCCCACGGTAGAGAAGCGGCTCAGGGACACCAGCGAACCGTGGTCGTGGTAGAGGTAGGGCTTGAGCTCGCCGCCGTTCATCTTGGCCAGGATGTTCTTGAACGCCTGGGTCGCCATCTGGTGGGCGGACTGGGCGCGCGGCGGCACGAACTTGCCGTCCGGCTGCGGGCAGGCGGCGCAGTCACCGATGACGAAGATGTTCTCGTCGCGGGTGGTCTGCAGGGTCTCTTTCACCACCAGCTGGTTGATGCGGTTGGTCTCAAGACCGGCGATATCCTTCATGAAGTCCGGCGCCTTGATACCAGCCGCCCACACCATCAGGTCCGCTTCAATCAGCTCGCCATCCTTGGTGTGCAGACCATCGGCGGTCGCTTCGGTGATCATGGTGGCGGTACGCACGTCCACGCCGAGCTTGACCAGCTCCTGATGGGCGGCGCCACTGATGCGCTCCGGCAGCGCCGGCAGGATGCGGGGGCCCGCTTCCACCAGGGTCACCTTGAGGCTGTCGGTGGTCAGGTTCTTGAAGCCGTAGGCGTAGAGCTGCTCCACCGCATTGTAGAGCTCGGCAGAGAGCTCGACGCCGGTGGCGCCGCCGCCGACGATGGCAATCTTCACCTTGTCGCCCGGCTGGTATTCGGTGGCGAACTGCAGGAAGCGGTTCATCATGCTGTTGTGGAAGCGGTGCGCCTGGGAAGGGCTGTCCAGGAAGATGCAGTGATCCTTGATGCCCTTGGTGTTGAAGTCGTTGGAGACGGAACCGATGGCCATCACCAGGTAGTCGTAGGGCAGCTCGCGCTCGTTGACCACGATGTCGCCGTTCTCGTCGACGATCTTCGCCAGCACGATGCGTTTCTCGTCGCGCTTGATGTCGGTGAGGGTACCCAGCTGGAAGTCGAAACCGTGGTTCTTGGCGTGGGACTGGTAGCTCAGGGCGTCGATGCCCGCGTCCATGGAGCCGGTGGCCACTTCGTGCAACAGGGGTTTCCACAGGTGGGTGCGGTTGCGATCAACCAGGGTGATCTTGGCCTTGTTCTTCTTGCCCAGCTTGCGGCCCAGGCTGGTAGCCAGCTCCAGACCGCCGGCACCGCCGCCGACGACAACAATATTGGTCATGGTTAATTACCTCGGTTCCATTAAAGCGAAGGGAGCCATCGGCTCCCTTGATAGTTGAATCCATGACGTGACGATCAATCAGGCTTCTTTGAAAGCCTTCATCTGCTGCAGGTGATGAGAGATGTTCTTGAACTTGTGCGTCTCTCGTTCATCCCACACGATGTTGTAATAATTCTTCAATTCACGCTCAGTTTCGCCATTATCGCGCACTTCATCCTGAACGGAAAGGATGCAGAGGCAATTTCCTGAATTTTTACTACGAAACTCAGACACACATTTGGTACCGATATCTTCGTACTCTTCCGGCCGGTCGATCTTGCCCTGCATGTTGATCTCGGGGTGCAGGTTGGGGTTGAAGATCACCTGCTTGATGCCGCACAGAAAGCCGATGCGCTCGCTCCAGTAGCCACCCAGTCCCACCCCGCAGATGAGGGGCTTGGGATCGGTACTCATGTCGAGCTGCTTCTTCACTTCCTTGAGCAGGTGGCTCATGTCATGACGGGGGTGAACCGTGCTGTAGTGCACGAAACGTACATCATCATCGATAAACTGCAACTGCAGCACTTTCTCGTGATTGCCGGGGCTGGTGGCATCGAAGCCATGCAGATAGATGATCATGGATAAGACCTCAGGATCTGTGTCGGTTTTATCGAAACTACCCCAGCGGCAGGGCCCTGCGCCACCAAAACATCCAACTTTCTTGCTTTGGATCACGCCCTCTGTTGCTGATGAAACCAGAGCGGCTGGGCCGGCACAGCGCCGGCTATCAATCTGAGAGCCAGACCGACCGAAATGATAACCGGGCTACCAATCTGACAGCCCTCCCCTGCCGGTAGGAAAACGATTGGCAGCCATCGATGCTGTCAAGCGTGATCCCGCCTGCAAAAATGCGCATGAACAGGGCCAACAGGCCCCCATTCATGCCGACCGAGCACGGTTCCTGCACTCCCCCAGTGATGCAGCGCGAAGGCGACCTTCGTCTGCGTGGCCGGATCCTGGGCGACCCGGCCCCTATCCATGAACGGGACAGCCAGCCTGCCCCATCTTGCCCGGCCCTTGCCGCCGGGTCGCAAGGAGTGATCTGTTCATGCACCAGACCCAGCCCCCCGGGGCGGCCAAGGGCCGCGCCATCGACGAAGTGGAGCGCCTGCTCCCCCCCGGCCAGCTCTTTACCCTCGGCCTGCAGCATGTGCTGGTGATGTATGCTGGCGCCGTGGCGGTGCCGCTGGTCATCGGCGGCAGCCTGGAACTGCCCAAGGATCAAATCTCGTATCTCATCAGTTCGGATCTCTTCTGCTGCGGTATCGTCACCCTGCTGCAGTGCCTTGGCATCGGCCGTTTTGCCGGGATCCGCCTGCCGGTCATCATGTCGGTCACCTTCGCCGCCGTCATGCCGATGCTGGCCATCGGCGCCAACCCGGCGCTGGGGCTGACCGGCATCTTTGGCGCCACCATCGCCGCCGGCATCCTCTCCACCCTGCTGGTGCCGCTCATCGGCCGCTTGATGCCACTCTTCCCCACCGTGGTGACCGGGGTGGTGATCACCTCCATCGGCATCAGCATCATGCAGGTGGGCATCGACTGGATGGCGGGGGGCAAGGGCAACCCCGAGTACGGCAGCCTGCGCTACATCGGCACCAGCTTTCTGGTGCTGGCCTTCATCCTGCTGGTGACCCGCTTCACCAAGGGCTTTTTCAGCAACATCTCGGTACTGCTCGGCATCCTGTTCGGCTTCGGGGTGGCCATCGCCATGGGGGAAGTGAGCCTGGACGGGCTTGGCGAGGCGGCCTGGTTCGCTCCCATAGTGCCGTTCGCCTTCGGCTGGCCCACCTTCGATCCCATCTCCATCGCCACCCTCACCGTCATCATGCTGATCACCTTCATCGAGTCGATGGGGATGTTTCTGGCGCTCGGCGACATCGTCGGCCACCCGGCCAGCCGGGGCGACATAGTGCGTGGCCTGCGGGTGGACGGCATCGGCACCATCATAGGCGGCATCTTCAACAGCTTCCCTCACACCTCCTTCTCCCAGAACATCGGGCTGGTGAGCGTGACCGGGGTGTCGAGCCGCTGGGTCTGCGTCATGTCGGGGGGGATCCTGCTCGCCTTCGGCCTGGTGCCCAAGATGTCGGTGCTGGTCGCCTCCATTCCCCCCTTCGTGCTCGGCGGCGCCGGCATAGTCATGTTCGGCATGGTGCTGGCCACCGGCATCCGCATCCTGGCCAGGGCCGACTACAACAGCAATCGCCACAACCTCTACATCGTCGCCATCAGCTTAGGGATAGGCATGATCCCCACCGTCTCCGGCGCCTTCTTCCAACACTTCCCCGCTGCCCTGCAGCCGTTGTTTCATAGCGGCATCCTCTTGGCCACCCTCAGCTCGGTGCTGCTCAACCTCTTTTTCAACGGCTACCAGCCGGACCTGCGCCACCAGCCGAGGCCCCTGCTGGTAGGGCCGGTGCGCCCGCCCGCTCAGCCGCAACCAGGCAAACCCGCCCCATAAAAAAACCGCCGGACAGCATGGCTGCCCGGCGGTTCCATTCAGCAAGCCAGTGTTAACCGCGGGTCTGGGCGAAGCGCTCCACCGCCGCTTCCACCAGCGCCAGGCTCCCCTGCCAGAAGGCGGGCTCGCGAATGTCCTCCCCCAGGTGCTTGGCCACCAGCTCTTCTGCGCTCATGCGGCCGGTATCGCGCAGCAGGTCGCGGTAGGCCTGGGCCACATTCTGTTCTCCCGCCTTCTGGCGATACATCAGCTGCTGATAGACGCCGAGGCTGAACAGATAGCCGAACAGGTAGGGGTAGTTGTAAAAGCCAAACCCGGCGATGGAGAAGTGCGCCTTGGCCGCCCAGAACAGGGGGTGATAGCGGCACAGACTCTGCTCGTACCAGCGGCCCCAGGCCTCGTCGGTCAGCGCCTTGAGCCGGGCCGGCGAGACATAGCCAGACGCCCGTTCCGCCACCAGGGCGCGCTCGAAATCGAAGCGGGCCGGGATGTTGACCAGGAAGGTGGCGGCGCCATCGGCTTCCGCCCAGGCGATGGCCTGCTGCTCTTCCGAGCTTTGCGCCTGCTCGAACAGGGCGCTGCGCACCAAGGTTTCGGCGAAGATGGAGGCGGTCTCCGCCAGCGTCATGGGGTAACGACGCTGGCTCATGGGCAGATCGCGAATGAGCCAGTTGTGCCAGGCGTGGCCCAGCTCGTGGGCGAGCGTGATGACGTTGTCCATGGTGCCGGCATAGGTGATGAAGACCCGCGGCTCCACCGGCTCGGCAAACTTGGTGCAGTAGGCACCGGTGCGCCGGTTGGGGGTGGGCGCAGCATCGATCCACCCCTTTTCGGCCATCATTCGGGCAAATTCCCCCATCTCGGGATCAAAACAAGAGAACGCATCGGCGATGATCTCGATCGCCTCCTCGAACGGGATCTCGCGGCTCACCGCGGCCGGCGGCGGGGCAAACAAATCCTCCGGCCCCAGCTCCTCGATGCCGAGGCGCTCGGCCATCAGCCCCAGCGCCCGCTGACCCAGCCCGCGTGCGCGCCAGGTCTCCTGCATCAGGGTATCCAGGGTCGCCCGCTCGATGTGGCTCTGGTGACAGGAGAGGTCGAGCGCATCGAGCTGGCGGCTGCGGCCGCGCTGGCGCGAAAGCTCAAGCCGCCAGCCATTGAGGGCGTTCAAGATGGCGGCCACCGTCTCCTGCTCCCCCTCCCAGCCGGCACTGATGGCATCGAACGCTTCCCGGCGCAGGGCCCGCAGCGGGCTGGAGAGCAGATTGCTCGCCTCGGCCAGTCCCATCTCGCGGCCATCGATCAGCAGCCGGATCTTGCCCACCAGATCGTTGTAGAGATTGCCCCAGGCGTGCAAGCCGTCGGTGCCAAGGCCGATCACCAGCTGCTCCGCCTCCACCGGCAGGCGCTGATCCTGCAAGAGGCGCTCGTGGCGCAGCCGGTACGCCTCCTCCCCCAGCAGGGAGTCAGCCATCAGCTGTTCAAATTCGGGTTCCGGCAGGGCCAGCATCAGATCCTCGACCGGCGCCAGGGTCTTGAACAGATCGGCATTGAGGGCGCGGGCACGGGAGGCCAGCTGCTTGGCCAGCTCGTCGCGGGCATCCTGACTGCCACGGCAGGCCGCCAGCACGGCCAGGTTCCAGCCAATGTTGTGAATGTCCCGAGTCCGCAGCCGCACCTCGCGCAGGAAATCCTGCAGCGCCTGCGCATTGGCCCGGGCGGCGCCAAGCCCCTCGATAAACTGGCCGAGCTCGTCCAGACTGGCGCGCGCCAGGGCGAGATCCGCGCTCACCTGCGGGCAGTCGAGGGCGGGATAGATATGCTGGTTTTGCCACTGTTGTGGGTAGATTCGTTGCTGCATCAAACGCTCGTCATCAGGTTGCGGGGCCGGGCCCCGTTGAATGTGCGTGGCGAGCCACAGGCCCGCCACCAGGATAAAAACGGCCGGGCTACCTACACCAGCCGCTCGAGGCGGGCGACCGCCTCTTCCACATAATCGAGGCTCTCCTGCCAGAAGGCGGGCTCACGAATGTCGACCCCCAGGTGCTTCTCCACCAGCTCTTCTGCACTCATACGGCCGGTGTCGCGCAGCAGCTCCCGATAGGCGTGGACGAACTCGCGCCCCGCCCGCGCCTGCTGGGCATAGAGCCCCAGGCTGAACAGGTAGCCAAACAGATAGGGGTAGTTGTAGAACCCGAGCTCGGCGATGGAGAAGTGGCCCTTGCTGGCCCAGAACAGCTCGTCATATTGACTCAGGGTGTCACCATACCACTGCTGCTGCGCCGATTTCATCATCTGCCGCAGCTGGCCGGCCCCCACGTAGCCCTCCTCCCGCGCCGCCACCAGGGTCCGCTCGAAGGTAAAGCGGGCCGGCACGTCGAGCAGCAGGCTGGCGGCCCGCTCCCCGTCCAGCCAGGCGATGGCCCGGCGCTGCTCCATGTTGTCGGTGGCCGCCAGCAGGGCATCGCGCACCAGCGCCTCGGCAAACAGGGAAGCTGTCTCCGCCAGCGTCTTGGGGTAGTCACGCTGCTCCAACGGCAACTCCCGCATCAGCCAGCTGTGCCAGGCGTGCCCCAACTCATGAGCGAGCGTGATGACGTTGTCCAGGGTCCCCTCGAAGGTGAGAAACACCCGCGGCTCGGGCGGCTCGGCATACTCGGTGCTGTAGGCGCCGCTGCGCCTCTGTTCGCTCGGGGCAGCGTCAATCCAGCCATTGGCCGCCATCATGCGGGCAAACGCCCCCATCTCGGGATCAAACCCGGCGAAGGCATCGGCCACCAGGGTCAGCGCCTGCTCGAAGCTGATGAGGCTGCTCGCCCCGACAGGCGCCGGGGCATAGAGATCCCAGGGGGCGAAGTCGTTGATCTGCTGGGCGCAGGCCATGGCGCGCAGGGCGCGCCGCCCCAGCTCCTTGTGCTCGCCGGCCGCCGTCATCAGGGTCTCCAGGGTGGCCCGCTCCAGGTGCCCCTGATGGCAGGAGAGATCGAGCGCATCCCACTTGCGTTCCTTGCCGCGCTGGCGAGCCAGCTCGTTGCGCCAGCCGTTGATGGCGTTGAGGATGGCGGCCACCGTCTCCTGCTCCGCCCCCCAGGCCGCCTGGATGGCGTGCCAGGCCGCGGCGCGCCGAGACCGCTGCGGGTGGGCCAGCAGGTTGTCCGCCTGGGCCAGCCCCATGGGCTGCCCCTCCACCACCGGCCTGAGCCTTCCTACCAGGCCACCGTAGAGATCCCCCCACCCCTGCAGGCCATCCACGCTCAGCCCCGCGATCAGCTGCTCGCTCTCGAGCGACAACCACTGATCCCGCTGGCGCCGGTCGTGGCGAATGGCGTAGGCGAGCTCGAACAGCTCGGGATCCTGCAGCAGGGCGCGTACCTGCTCCTCGGGGGCACGCACCCAGAACAGGGCCACCGGTTTGCAGAGCTGGGCCAGGCTTGCCTGCAACTGCTGGCCGCGGGAGAGCAGCAGCCGGGCCGCCTCGTCGCGCCCGTCCCGGCTGAGCCGGTTGTAGCCGTAGGTCTGCCAGTTCCACTCCAGCAGGCGTACCTCGCGCCAGCAGGCCCGGATGGCCCGCAGCAGATGGCGCAAGGCATTGGTGTCGTTGGTCTTGGGCAGTTCATCCAGCAGGGGTCGCAGGCGCTTCATGGCCTCGCGGGCACGCTGGAAGTCGGCGTCGATCGCCGGGCAGTCGGGGGTGGCATAGATGTGATCATCCTGCCAAACGGGTGGTTTCATGACGTTCCTTGTCTGTTTGCATCCATGTGGGTTGACCCCGCCTCTGTGAGCGGGTGTCAACCGGATAGTACGAAAGGAGGCCGGCCCTTGCCTAGCCCCCATCCGAGGCAACAGACGAGACAGTATCTGACGGGATGACCCGCTATCGCGGAAATGCCTACCGACAGTCAGGCCACTCGCACTATTTGGCTGGCTTGAGCTTGCTCACCAGGGTCATAGCCAGCACCAGCACCAGCCCGGCCACCACGCCGGCCACGGCGTTGAGCAGGGTCGGCGTCACCAGTGCGAGGGCAGCGCCGACCGCAGGCAGGGTGGCCACGGCAGCGGCAGCCCCTTCAATCAGGTGGTGCACGAAAGGCCAACCATGCACCAGGATGCCGCCCCCCACCATGAACATGGCGATGGTGCCGACCAGCGCCAGCAGGTGCATCAGCCGTGGCGCCGTCACCAGCAGCCCCTGCCCCACCGCCCGGCGCAGGGCGCCACCATCGGGCTTTTGCAGCAGGTGCAGGCCGATGTCGTCGAGCTTGACGATGAGCCCCACCAGGCCGTAGACCCCCACTGTCATCAATACGGCAATGCCCGCCACCACCGACAGTTGCAGTGCCAGGCTGGCTCCCTGCACGGTGCCGAGGGCGATGACGATGATCTCGGCCGAGAGGATAAAATCGGTGCGAATGGCCCCCTTCACCTTCTGCTGCTCGAAGGCGACCAAATCATCGGGAATGGATGCGGTATGCGCCTCCCCCTCGCTCGCCTCATGGGGCAGAAACTTGTGGGCCAGCTTCTCGGCCCCCTCGAAACAGAGGTAGGCGCCCCCCAGCATCAGGAGCGGGGTGATGAGCCAGGGCACCAGGGCGCTGATGGCGATGGCGGCAGGCACCAGAATAAGCTTGTTGCGAAACGACCCCTTGGCCACCGCCCACACCACCGGCAGCTCCCGCTCGGCGCGCACCCCGGAAACCTGCTCGGCGTTGAGGGCCAGATCGTCCCCCAGCACCCCGGCGGTCTTCTTCGCCGCCACCTTGGTCATCAACGCCACATCGTCGAGTACGCTGGCAATATCGTCAATCAGGGCCAACAAACTGGTTCCGGCCATATCAGAAAATCCTCATCAGGGTAGTCAGGGTCCCACGGTTCACCGGCGGCAACTGCCGATGTCGAGAGCGATGCCGGCCGAAGGGGGATCCCTATTGCGGGAAAAGATGGCACAGTGTAACCAGAAGCCGCCCGTTCGGCAGCAACCACATCAGGGTCATTTGGCCTTGATTCATCCGGTGCCCGCAGGCCCAAGGAGTGTTCCATGCAACCCTGGCAACCGCTGCTCACATTCTGGTTTGGCGAAGAGAGTGACGACGTCACCCGCGCCAAACGCCAAGCGCCCCTCTGGTGGGGCAAAAACAGCGACACCGACGCCCTGCTCGCCAGTCGCTTCGGTGACCAGGCCTCAGCAGCCGCCGCCGGCGAGCTCGCCCACTGGGCCGAGGCGGCCGAGGGCCGGCTGGCCCTGATCCTGCTGCTGGACCAGCTGCCGCGCAACATCCATCGGGGCACTCCGGCCGCCTTTGCCCAGGATGCCAAGGCGCGGGATCTCTGCCTCAAGGGGCTCTCGCTGGGAGCGGATCTGGCGCTGCCACCGCTGGAACGGGTCTTTTTCTACCTGCCGCTGGAGCACGCCGAATCCCGCGAGCAGCAGGCCAGAAGCGTGACCCTGTTCGAGGGACTGGCAGCCGAACAGGCTGACGGCCCGGCGCAGGAGACCTTCGCCGGCTTTGCCGACTTTGCCCGCCGCCATCAGGTGATCGTCGAGCGTTTTGGCCGCTTCCCCCATCGCAACGCCATCCTGGGCCGCGCGAGCACAGCGGAAGAGACCGACTTCCTGCTGCAACCGGGGTCAGGTTTCTGACCCATAAAAAAATCCCCGCCATGTGGCGGGGAGCTGGCACCCATAGTGATCACTGAATGCGATAACGAGAGATCTGCTGGTGAATATTCTCGGTGGTCACATTCAACTCTTCCGCCGCAGCCGATGTCTCTTCCGCCGTGCTGCTGGTCTGTTGGACCACCTGGGCAATCTGCTCCACCTGATGGGCAATGGACTCCGCCGCCGAGCTTTGTTCGCGAATCGCGATGGTGATCTCACCGACCTGATCCATGACGCGATGGGAAGCATGACGGATCTGGGTAATGATCTCCCCGCTTTCAGTGGCCATGGCCACCCCCTGCGCCACTTTCTCTTCCACCTGAACCATCTTGGTCACCGTGAGCTGGGAGCCCTGTTGAATCGCCTCCACCGTCTCCGAGATCTCCCTGGTCGATTGGGCCGTCCGCTCCGCCAGTTTACGCACCTCGTCAGCCACCACGGCAAAACCTCGACCCTGTTCACCCGCTCGCGCGGCTTCAATGGCCGCATTCAACGCCAACAAGTTGGTCTGCCCCGCCACATCGCTGATCACGTTCACCACGCCACCGATCCGGGAAATGCCATCACCCAATGCCGACACTTCGCTGGAAGCCTGACGAATGGCCTCTGCGATCTCGTTGATGGCTTTCACCGTTCTGTCTATCGTGGTCCCCCCATCGCTGGCGAGCTTGCCGGATTCATTGGTGATGCGGCTGGCCTCCTGGGTTCGCTGGGAAATATCCGTGATGCTCACCGTCATCTCCTCCACCCCGGCGGCAATGAGACTGGTGGCATCGTTGGCCTGGCTCGCCGACGAGGCAAGGTGATGAGCCGCCTGGGAGAGCGACTCGGCCGTGCTTTTTATCTGCAGGCTGCCCACTGAAAACTCGGTAAAGGTTTGCTGCAAGGTGTCCAGCAGACGGTTGACGGCCGAGAGGGTCAGGCCAATCTCATCTTGCTGGGCCACCTTGGCCCGCAAGGTAAAGTTCAAATTGTGCTGAATATCGGAGAGCGTCGCCATTGCCAGTCGCAGTGGATTGGCGACCTGTCTGAACAACCAGATAAACAGCACCAGGGTCAATATTCCGGTACCGCACGAAATAAACAGCATGGTCTGGAGGCTATTGTCGTAGTTCTTTTCACCCTGCAGTTTGACTGCAGCCCCCAAATCAATATTGAATTTCACATGTTTATCTATGGCCTTGGAAAACTGCTCGAACAGTGGCATGACATTGCTGGCGATAAAGTCTCTGGCCTCGGTGTTTTTATTATCGCGAGACAATATCAGGACCTTTTCTATCTCCTGATAATATTGCTCGATGATGCGCTGATCATCCGTCGTCAGTTGCCGATCCTCTTCATTGGAGAGCATCTCTGCTTGGTATTTTTGCAACAGAGAGCGGATTTCAGTACGCAGATCTGCAATGCCCGTCTCAATCTGATTCATCTTGCTGTTGTCGGTATTGAGCACATGGGTCTGGATCAAGGCGTGCAATGCGTAAAAATCGGCTTGTACCTGTTTGATGAGGGAGATGCTGGGCACCGTATTGTCGGTGACATAACCGAGATCAGTGTCGGCAGCAGAGAGTCGGTTGATGCTAAACCAGCTGAGAAAGGTCAGGGCCAGCATAACCAGCAGGGCAATGAGTTGAAGCCGGCGAGCAATGTTCATAAAGGCATACTCCGTTAATAAACTCCATTGCAGTGTAGACGATGGGCAACCTCCGGATGGCCCGTAAAATGTGCGCTTCCTTGCACATCTGTCACTGCTGTCAGCCCTCGCGTTTCACCCGCTGCCGATGGTCAGATCCAGGCCCGAAAATAACCTCGCAGGCTGAATGTGAATGCGAAAAAGACCCGGTTACGACTGCGCCGGCCAGCCAATAAAAAAGAAGGAAGACATGTCGTCTTCCTTCTCGCTATTTATCTTCGCTCGGGATGACCCGGCAGGCCCGCAGTGTGACGGCCGTCGATGAAGGTCACGCCGCCTCCGCCAGCTCCTCTTCTTTTTTCTGGTAAGCCTGCGGCGTGAGCCCCAGCAGCTCCTGCACGGTGGAGGCCACCGTAATGGAGGAGATGGTGCCCACCAGGATGCCGGCGAACAGGGTGAAGGAGAAACCGTAGAGGGCGTCACCGCCGAACAGCAGCAGGGCCCCCACCGTGAACAAGGTGGTGCCCGAGGTGATCATGGTGCGGCTGAAGGTGGCCTTGATGGCCACGTCGGAGCAGTCGTGGATCCCCATCTGGGTGCGCGAGCTGAGCAGGTCCCGCAAGCGGTCGGAGATGACGATGCTGTCGTTGAGCGAGTATCCGATCACCGCCATCAGGCCGGCGATGACGTTGAGATCGAACTCGATGTTGAACAGCGCCAGCAGCCCCAGCGCCACCAGGCCGTCGTGCAGCACCGACACCAGGATGCCGATGGCTTGGCGCCACTCGAAGCGCACCGCCAGGTAGGCGGAGATGGCCAAGGAGGCCACCAGCACCGCCAGCATCCCCTGCTGGAACAGCTCGGCGCCCACCTGGGGGCCAACGATGGTGGTGCGCAGCAGCTCCACCGGCAGGTTGAGCTGCTGACCCAGCATCACCGCCAGCTCTTCGGCCGGCCAGGGCAGCTCGTGGGGCGGCAGCTTGATCAGCCACTCGCCGGGCACGCCGGCGCCATGCAGCTCGACTACGCCCGCCAGGGGGGCCGTCAACAGGGCGTTGAGCTCATGGGCCTCCTTCAGGGTCTGGATGCGAAACTCCAGCAGGATGCCGCCGGTGAAGTCGAGACCGAGGGAGAGGCCGTTGATGGCAAGCACCGCGATGCTCGCCACGGTCAGCAGCACGGAGGCCCACAGGCCGATGTAACGCCAGCGGGTCAACCCCATGGCAATGATCATTCTCAGCATTCTTCTTCCCTCGACAGCAGATGGCTCTGGCTTCCCGCAGGGAAGCGCGTGACGCGGGCGCGGAGCAGGCTCGAACGCGCGGCGCGATGACACAGGTGGTGATCCGTCATGGTCACACCCTCAGCAGCTTGGCGCTGCTCTTGCCCCACAGGGGGTTGATGATGGCGCGCGTGCCCCAGATGCCGGTCACCATGCTGGAGATGAGACCCAGGATCAGGGTGATGGAGAAGCCCTGCAGCGGCCCGGAGCCAATGGCATAGAGCACCACGGCGCAGATCAGGGTAGTGATGTTGGCATCGAAAATGGTGCGAAACGCGGAGCGATAACCAAAATCGATGGCGTTGGCCAGCGAGCCCCCTTCCCGCAACCGGTCCTTAATCCGCTCAAAAATGAGCACATGAGTATCCACCGCCATGCCGACGGTGAGCACCAGGCCGGCGATCCCCGGCAGGGTCAGCACGGCCCCCGGCAGCACTGCCAGCATCCCAACCTGCATCAAGAGGTTGGCGATGAGCGCCGTGATGGCGACCCAGCCGAACTTGCGATACCAGGCCATCATGAACAGCATCATGCCCGCCATGCCGAACGCCAGCGCGGTGAAGCCCGCCTCGATGTTCTGCAGACCCAGGGTCGGGCCTATGCTGCGCTCTTCCAGGATCTTGAGGGGCGCGGTGAGGGCGCCGGCCCGCAGCAGCATGGCCAGCTCCTGAGCTTCCGGTACGCTGCCAATCCCGGTGATGCGGAACTGGTTGCCAAGGGCGGTCTGGATGGTGGCGACGTTGATCACCTCGCTCTGGGCCCGCAGCTTGCCCTGGGCGTTGGTCTTGTACTCGGTGAAGACGGTGGCCATCGGCTTGCCCACGTGCTGGCGGCTGAACTGGTTCATCTTGCTGCCACCCAGGCCGTCGAGCACGATGTTGACCTGGGGTTGCCCCATCTCGCCCATGTTGGCGCGGGCATCGACGATGTGCTCACCGGTCAGCACCGGCTTGCGAGCCAAGCCAATCGCCTGGCCGCTGCGATCCGCCATGAAGAAGCGGCTGTCGGCCTGGGCTTCGTAGAAGGCCAGCGAGGCGGTGGCCCCGATCACCTCTTTCGCCTGCTTGGGATTGTGCACCCCCGGCAGTTCGATGCGGATGCCGTCCTGCCCCTGGCGCTGGACCGAGGCCTCGACGATGCCAAGCTCGTTGATCCGCTTTTTCAGGATCGACAGGTTCTGGGTCACCGCGTTGTTGGCCAGCAGGGTACGCTCGGCCTCGCTCATCACCAGCCGCAGCTCGTTGCCGCTGCGCTTGAGGGTCCACTGATCCTGGCGGGTGCCGGCGGAATCCTTGATGATGGTGAGCCAGGGCGCCTGATCGGCCACCTCAGGCAGAGTTACCCTCACCTCCCCTTCGCTCACCCTGGCCACGTTGGCGCCGCGCAGGCGCGCCTCGCGAAACTGGGTGCGCAGCATGTCCACCAGGTTCTTGGTCTGGTTGTCGATAACGAAGCTCAGATCGACCCCGATCAGCAGCTGGGAGCCACCGCGCAGATCCAGCCCGAGCTTGATGGGGGCGGCGCCGAGCTGGCTGATCCAGCCCGGGGCGTTGGAGTAGAACTCCAGGGTCAGCGCCGAGCTGTCATAGCCCTGCTGCTCCAGCAGCTGCTTGGCGCGCTGCTGCTCGGCCTGGCTGGCAAACACCAGCTCGACCCGCTCGCCCTGCTGCACCTGCTTCTGCGGCTCGATGCGGTTGTCGGCCAGCAGGGTACGCTGCGCCTCGGTCAGGCTGGTCTGGCCGTGCAGACCGAGGGAGGGCTGCTCACCGAAGAAGGTGGGCAGGGAGTAAAAGGTAAAGGTGAGCAGCATGAGCAGCAGCAGGGCGTACTGCCACATATTCATACGGTTCAAGGTGATACGACTCTTTTTTCTCATGAAATCAGCCTCTGTCAGGAGAAGGCGGCGCACTCGCCACGCTGGCGGTACGCAAAAAAACAGGAATGAGACAGTGGCCCGTTCACGCGCGGTGATCAGGCATCAGGCGGCGATGAGGTGGTACGAAAGGACCTGACCCCATCGGGATCAGGCGAGGTAACTCTGACAGAAACGGTATTGCAGGTGCTGGCGTTGCAACCGGTGCCGATGGATGGTGGCGAACCGATCGCGGAAACTGTGTTTGCGATAGAAGAGGGCGGCATAGAACAGCAGGCCGCACAGCAGCAGCAGGATCGCCTGCTGGGACCAGCTGGTGACAAGCTCGTACACCACGCTGCCGGGCTGGTTATCGCTGCGCAGGGAGTGTTCGAGCCGCAGCAGATGATTCTGGTGGGAGCTGACGAACTTGACGATGCCGTCGTCGCTGTCGCTGGCACTGTGGATCACCTGGCCGCCATCGGACGGCGCCGCGGCGTCATCCATCAACTGGCCATGCTGGGCGTGATGCTGGGATACGGGCAGGGAAAACCCCTCCACCGAGAGGGTGGAGAACAACAGAGCGAGGGTGATTAGCAGGCTCATCAGCGCCAGTTTCACTTTGTCGGTCAGGTTCAAAAAGTTAATTCCCGCATAATAGAAAGGGCAAACTACCACAGGGGGCCCGTTGGAACAAGGATGAAGGGGGTCGCCAACCCCCTTCCCCACAGGCTGACCGCAACCATCATCCCTCAGACATCTGCCTGAAATCGCGGGCATATCCCTTGAGCAGGCTGTAGAGATGGGCCCGCTGGGAGATGTCCAGCGACTGGCTGAGATCGCTCAGCCAGTTGACGGTGCGCTGGCGCGACTGGTCGGTATAGCCGGTGAAGCGGCCATCCATCAGACCGTCTCCCTGTTGCAGCAGGGCGGTGAGCTGGGCGCCGAAGTCCTGGCTCTGGCGCTGCTTCATCAGCCGATCCAGCTCCTTGGTCCAGGCGGTCTGAAACTCAAGCCAGGGGGCCTGCAGTTCGTACTGCCACTGGGCCCACTGGGCCACCAGCGGAGCCTGGGCCGGTTTCACCTCGCCAATCCAGAACACCAGCCGCTCGTTCATCTTGTCGCGAAACTCCTTGAGCATCTCCTCCCTGGGCTTGTCGGCAAACTCCTTTTCCCGCTCTGCCTGACGGGTCAGCCTGTCCTTCATGAACATGGCCACCTGCGCCTCGGTCAGGGTGCGCGCCAGCCGCACGGCCCGCGGCACAGTGTCCTCCAGGGTACGGGTCAGGCTCTGCTGGGCCGCATCCAGATGGCGGGAGACCTGGGCCGGGGTCATGGGGCTCGCCACCGCCTTGGCCAGCGCATCGAGATCCTTGGCGTAGCGCGGCACCTCATACTGGCGGTGCCAAGCCATCAACCCCTTCACTTCGTTGTCCAACAGCCGCTTCTGGCTGCGATCCAGCGAGAAGTAGTCGTCCAGCTGCCAGACGATGGCCACGTCGAGCCAGTAATAGACGACCCGGGTGGAGCAGCCGGCCAGCAGCAGACAGAGCAGCAGCAGACTCCAGCTACTGGGCTTGCGCCAGGAAAAGGTGGTCACCATGCAGGGCTCCAATGTTGATGAAACAGGGTTGTCGATACGGATGATTCACAATGCCTGACCCTCTACTCCAGCCGCTGCCGGTTGAGATCGATCAGCGCCTGGTAGTCAGGCCCCGGCTGCTGCTCGGCCATCAGCAGCGCCCACAGCAGCCCTATGTAGTCGACCCAGGGCAAAAAGGCCCGGCTCTGAAAGCCGCGCGGGCCGACCTGCGCCCCAGCCCGCTCGCAGTAGGCCTGCTCCAGTGCCTCGCGCTGGGCCTCCTGCCAGTTGTGGGTGCGCTGGATGCTGGCCACCTCGAAACCGGGATGCCCGGCGGCGCCATACTCCCAGTCGATGACCCAGGGCCGGCTCCCCAACAAATTAGCCGGATTGAGATCATGATGGCAAGGGAGCCAGCAATCGGCAGGCTCGCGGCTGGCCAGCAGCCCCCGCTCCAGCGCCGGCAACCAGGGCGGCACCCGGGCCAGCCGGCCACGATAGCCGGCGCTGTGAGCCCGCACCGCCATCACCACGCTCGGCACCGGCAACCGGTGCAGCCGCGTCAGCACCCCGGCCAGCAGCGCTGGCTGCACCTCGGCCGGGGGCGGCGCCGCCAGCCAGTTCGGCTCGTCGCACCAGTCCAGCAGCATCAGGCCAGTGGCGGGATCGCTGTGATGGCAGGGCAAGGCCAGCCCCTGCCCCACGGCCCCCTGATAGAGCTGCCATTCGGTGGCCCGGTCGATGCCAAGGCGCACCGGATCGGGGTGGCCCTGGCGCAAAAAGTGGCTGCGCCCCGAGGGGAGGCGCAGTCGATAGTTGCAGTTGGTCAGGCCGCTGGCCAATGGCTCCAGCCGACCCGAGCGCCAGGGTGGCGGCAGGCGGGACAGCAGGGCGCGCTCGGCGGCCGCCAGAGAGCCCTCGCTCGACTTACCAGCCAAAGGTGGACTTCTTGGCCTGCTTGCGGATCTCCTTCTGATCGGCCCACAGCAGCTCGCCGTTTTGCAGATCCATCAGGTTCATGGTCATCTGGTAGTAGACATCCTTCACCTTGCCGTTGTCCTTGACGATGCTGGCGAGGTTGCCATAGACCATGTAGCGGGCGCCAGTCTGCTTGCCCAGGCGCACCATGGAGGCAGGATCCACCATGCCGCTGCTCTGCTGGTATTCGAGCTGCTGCTTGACCGCCGCCACCTTGCTCATGTCGACGAAGCGGAACTTGCCGGCGCGCAGCAGCTTGGTGCGGATGGTGTCGGTGATGGCCTCGGTGTCGATATGCTCGGAGGTCTTGTTGCGGATGGAGTCCATGAACATCACCGGACGGCCGCCGGCGGTGATCTCGCTGGTGGCCGGCGACGCCAGCATGGAATCCGCCATCTTGTCGGCGATGGCCTGCAGATCGCTGGAACCGTAATCGACGGTCACCGTCTCGGTTTCGGTCGGATCGCCATAGCTGACGGTGGTGCTGGAGCAGCCGCCCAGCAGCAGGGCGCCAGTCAGGATCAGCAGGGCATGATTCATTTTCATCAGTAGGATTCCTCAATCACTTCGCGTACGTAAATCCGGTAGCCCCGGGCGGCCGGGCTCGGCGCCAGGGCAGACAGGGTGCGGGTCTGATAGCCGTGCAGCTTGAGCGGCGTCCAGCCGCGGCCATCGCTGGCCACCTCCTGCCCCGCCTCATCATACCAATAGAACAGGTACTGCAGCTTGTTGTCACCGCGCTGGGTGCTGGCCGCCGCCACATTGACCTGCAGCAGGCCGTTTTGTTCGCGCCGGCTGAGCTCGGTCAGGGTGACATTGACGTTTTGATGCTGCTCCGCCACTGGCGCGGCGCCCGGTGCCCCATAGAGCGCCACGCCGGAGGTATTGGTGGCGCAGCCCGCCAGCAGCAGAACCAGGCCCAGAGCCAACCCGTGTGCTTTCATCTTGCTCTCCTTGCCGGCGACCCCGATGGGCCCGACCGGTCACTCATGTGTATTGCCATCGTTCGCCGTTACAGCGGCATCACCCGCGTCGTCAGCCCGGCACCGAGCCGCTGCACCCACACCAGGGTGGTGCGTCCCTGGTGAATGGTGAGCGGCAATTGCCGCTGGGCTGCCCCCGCCCCCAAGGTGAGCTTCACCTCGCCCGCCGGCAGCATCCCCTGCCAGCTCGCTGCCTGGGCCGGCAGCGTCAGCCAGCTGCGGGTGTCAGCCCGCTCCGAGAGGGTATTGAAGATGCCGACCAGAATGTTGCCCACATCGCCCCCCTCCTTGGCGGCGGTGCGCCGCACCTGCTCCTTGGCCACCAGCCGCAGCGCCTGGCGGGTCAGCATGCCGGGCAGCCGCTCCTGCAGATCTTTGGCCGCCAGCGCCTCCAGCCTGACCAGCTCGCTGGTCTGCTCGACCCGCTTGCCCACCGAGACCGTGAGCGGCCCTGTGTCGGTGGCCCGATTATCGTAATAGGGGATGGCGACGGTAAAGGTGCGAAAATCGCCGCCTGAGGTGGCGATGGGCAGCGGCAGGAACAGCTCGCGCCGTGCCGGGATCAACCCATCTTCAAACAGCACCACCAGCTGGCCCTGATCCTTGGCCAGGGGCGGTGCCTTGCGGCCCACCTTTTTCTCGGTCTCGCGGATCTCGTCCGCGGCGCCCCGCAGCACAGCCAGGCGCAGCAAGGCATCCTGCAGGCTCCGGTTGTCCGGCGCTATCTGGTAACCACGCTGATAGTCGACCCAGGCATCGTTGAGATCGCCGGCCGCCTCATAGAGCACGCCGGAGAAATAGAAGGTGTAGGCGTTCTGAAAACCGTTCTTGACCCGCCCGATCAGCCGGTCGAGCTCGGGGGCGCCGCGCGACATCAGCTGGCGCATCTCCCCTTCAGTTGCGGTATCCGCCTCGGCCTCTTCGCTCTCATTCTTTGCCTTGCGCACCTCGTCGGCGCGCCGTTTGAGGGCCTGCTCCTGCACCTGGTTGGCGCGGCGCACCTCCACCAGAGCGCCCTCGGCATCCCCGCGCTGCAGGTAGTTGAGAGCCAGATAGTGGTGCAGCATGGTGCGCTCGTAGTCCGGCGCCCGGTAGGCCATGGTCTGGTCATTGGTGAGCAGGCTGCCCGCCTGGGCCAGCCCCTGGCTGACCCGGTACTCGGCCTGATTGTCTTCCCACGCCAGCCGGCTGTCGGCGGCGGCAAAGGCCTGCTTGCTGGCGACATCCTGACTCGCCAGCCAGGCGATGCGCCCCTGCTCCAGCCGGTCCAGCACATAGGTATCGTCCCCCGGCGTGGAGTCGCGCACCTCGGGCAGCGCCTCGGCGGCATGACCCAGCAGCAGCTGGTTGCGCAGCGGCACCATCTGATCGGAATAGGAGACGAACATGTCTTGCCAGTGGGAGGCGCAGCCCCCCAGCAGGGAACCGGCCAGCAGCAGACCGGCCAGTGGCAGGCGCGGCATCACAGGCTGAGCAGGGGTCCCAGCGGCTGGCCGCCGACCAGATGCAGGTGGATGTGGTAGACCTCCTGCCCGCCGTGGCGGTTGCAGTTCATGATGAGGCGGTAGCCATCCTCGGCAATGCCCGCCTCGCTGGCCAGCTTGCGGGCCACGGTGAACATCCGGCCCAGCGCCAGCTCGTGATCCGGCTCCACGTCGTTGACGGTGGGGATCAGCACGTTGGGGATGATCAGGATATGGGTCTTGGCCTTGGGCTGGATGTCGCGAAAGGCGGTCACCAGGTCGTCTTGATAAAGGATGTCGGCGGGGATCTCTTTGCGGATGATTTTGCTGAAAATGGTTTCTTGCGCCATGGATAACTCCTTTATATGAAAAAGAAAATTCAATGCCTGTCTCAAGCGGTTCCAACGCCCGTCATCAAGGCCCGGCAAGTGTGACACAAGCCGACATTTGACACAGCCGTTGTCCCATTCTCTTCAGTTATTGTTAAAAATACCGATAGCCGGAAGACGTCTGCCGACGTTGCTCGCCCACAGTGGTAGCAGGGTATCAAATGGACGGGGTATTCAGGCAAGGGACTTTTGCATATACAGCGGGACAAGAATGAAACAAACAATGTCAGACCTCTCCATCTTGCAGAGGGTCTATCTTGGCTTTGCCATCCTGGTGGCCGTGATGGCGGCCACCTCGGTACTCACCTTCCGCAGCCAGAGCGAGCTCAATCAGGCGCTGGATCAGGTCACCCGGCAGACCATGCCGCTGGTGATCGCCAGCAGCCAGACCCAGATCAGCCTGCTCAGCGCCAACAAGTGGCTCACCGACGTGCTGACCGAGCAGGATCTCAAGCAGATCCCGGCCGAAGTGGCCGAGCTGCAGCAGGCCAAGGCGCAGGTCGACCAGACTCTCGCCACCCTCGCCCAACAGGCGGCGGAACATCCGGAGCTGCAGAGTGAGCTCGGCGCGCTCAACCAGCTGGTCAAGGACTACCTGCAGCTGACCGAGACCCTGCCCACCGAACACCAGGCCCTGCTCAGCCGGCTCTACAAGGTGAACCAGGCCAAGGGCCAGTTCCAGGTCAGCCTGCCCCAGTTCAAGAAGAACCTCGGCGACATGATGATCACCATCGACGACAGCTTCATCAAGATGCTCTCCGAGACCCTGACCACCAAACTCTCCGCCATTGAACTCTCCACCATGGATGCCCTCAACCAGAGCATCCCCGCCCCCATCGAGGCGGCGCTCAAGCGCAACAAGATGCAGATCGAGGGCTTCAACAGCACCATCAAGGATCTGCAGGGGGAGCTCAAGGAGTTCGACAACAACATGGGCCACTACGTGCACGGCTTCGTGCGCGACACCACCGCCAGCGACGGCGTGCTGGCCCAGTACCTGGCGCTGATGCAGCAGCAGGAGCGGATGCGCGAGCAGAGCAAGCAGGCCGGCAAGCTCATCGTCAACATCCAGAGCAAGCTCGAGCAGATCACCGCCCAGAGCCAGCAGCTGATGAACAACAGCATCCGCGCCTCCGGCAAGGTGCAGACCCAGAGCACCCTCACCCAGGGGGTGGCGCTGGTCATCGCCATCACCATCGCCATCCTGGTGGCCTACACCCTCGGCAAGGCCATTCGCCGTCCGCTCAAGGAGCTGCTGCGGGTGCTGACCGAGGTGACCCAGGGCGACATGACCCAGCGCATCGGTTTTCGCAGCAACAACGAATTTGGCCGGCTCGGCAGCCAGGTCAACCTGCTGATCGAGCAGATGGGCGAGGTGCTGAGCCAGCTCTCCCAGGCCTCCAACCAGCTCAACAACGCCGCCCATGACAACCGCCACACCACCGAATCGGTGCGGGCGGATCTGGAGAAACAGCGCCAGGAGACCGCCTCGGTCGCCGCCGCCATGACCCAGATGGAGGCCTCGGTACGCGAGGTGGCCCAGGCCGCCAACCAGACCCTGGAGCGGGTGATGGACGTGGAGAAAGCCTCCGAGACCGGCCGCAAGGTGATGGCCGGCAACATCACCACCACCCATCAGCTGGCGGGCAAGCTGCAGCAGACCGGCAAGGTGATTGGCGACGTAAGTGCCATGAGCGGCCAGATCGGCAACATCCTCGATGTCATTCGCGGTATCGCCGAGCAGACCAACCTGCTGGCCCTCAATGCCGCCATCGAAGCGGCCCGGGCCGGCGAGCAGGGGCGCGGCTTTGCGGTAGTGGCCGACGAGGTGCGCAGCCTGGCCGGGCGCACCGCCCAGTCCACCAGCGAAATCCAGACCATGATCGAGAACCTGCAGCAGGGGGTCGCCAAGGCGGTGACCGTGATGCAGGAGTGCTCCCGCGAGATGGACAGCTGCATGGATCAGAGCTCCCACGCCAACAACGCCATGGAGGAGGTGCAGGGCATAGTGGTGCTCATCAGCGACATGTCGAGCCAGATTGCCTCCGCCGCCGAGCAGCAGCAGGCCACCAGCGCCGACATCGCCACCAACCTCAACCGCATCTCCGACATCTCGGATCTCAACTACCAGGGGATCGAGCGGGTGGCCGAGACCAGCCAGCAGCTCGACTCGCTGGCCGAGCAGCAGGAGAGCCTGGTCAAGCGCTTCCGGCTCAGCGCCTGACGCCCACGCCAGCCCCGGCAACGACAAGGCCCCGCAGATGCGGGGCCTTGTTTTTTTACTGGCAAGCGGCGCGGGATCAGGCGTAGGCGATGGCGCCTTTGCCCACCCCTTCATAAGCCACGATCTTGACGAACTTGTCGCCCACGCTCTTCTTCACCTCGCGGGCGATGTAGTGGGCCAGCAGCTCGATGGTGGTGTCGGTGTCGATCATCTCCACCTCCGCCGCCGGCATGGCCAGCTGGAACAACCCTTGCGGCGCCACATACTTGAAGCCGACGTAGTGCTCGCCGGCCTCTTGCAGGATGGCCTTGGCCTGCTCGCTCAACGCGAGATCGCCGAGGGCCACCCGATCCTCGTCGGTCCCCAGGTAGATGTCGGCCCAGCGCTCGGCCCAGTTCAGCTCAAGCTCCTGGTCGCGCTCGCCGTCCACGTGGATCTCGATGGGAGAGCGGTGGCCGTGGGCGATGCGCTGGCAGTTGCCATCGTGCTTCTTGAGGCCGTGGCTGTAGTGATAGAAGGCGCCGTCGATGGCCTCCTGGCGCAGGGTCAGCGACAGATCCTTGATGTTGCCCGGCAGCCGCTTGGCCAGCACCGCCAGCAGATAGCGGGTGACGGACTCCTTGTCCACCTGGGGCGCCGGAATGAAGGCGAAGCCCTGGCTCGGGCAGCGCAGGTGGATGGAGCGACCCGGGCGCAGCAGATCGACGGTGCTCTCGTCACCGTCCAGCTGGGCCACCTGCACCAGGGGGCACTCGGTCGGCACCAGCAGCTTGTGATCCACCTCGTCGTCGATGATCGACTTGATCAGCTTCTTGACCCGGCCGAAGTCCAGCAACATGCTCATCTCGTTGAGCTCGCCGCTCATTTCGATGTCCACCAGCCAGCTCTCCCCCACCATACCGCGGCGTTCGCACAGGTAGCTGGAGTCGATCACGGTCAAATCTTTTACAAATAACTTCATCAGTCAGGCCTTGCTACAGAGAAAGGGCGGTTTGCGCTATTATGACCCGCGATTATCGGCAAAGGAACTGGAACCCCCCATGAACAAATTGCTTATCAAGAATGCCACCCTGGTCAACGAAGGCCGCATCTATGCCTCCGACGTGCTGATCGAGGGGGAACGGATCGCCCGCATCGCCCCGGATATCAGCGCCCCCGATGCAGTGGTGATCGATGCCGCGGGCCGTCACCTCATCCCAGGAATGATCGATGATCAGGTCCATTTCCGGGAGCCGGGGCTGACCCACAAGGGGACCATCGCCAGTGAATCCCGGGCCGCCGTGGCCGGTGGCACCACCAGCTTCATGGAAATGCCCAACGTCAATCCCCAGACCACCACCCTCGATGCCCTCGAAGCCAAATACCAGATAGCCGCCAACTCCTCCGCCGCCAACTACAGCTTCTACCTCGGCGCCACCAACGACAACCTGGAAGAGATCAAGAAGCTCGATCCGAAACAGTCCTGCGGCATCAAGATCTTCATGGGTGCCTCTACCGGCAACATGCTGGTGGACAACCAGGAGACCCTGGCCGCCATCTTCCGCGAGAGCCCGGTGATGATCGTCACCCACTGCGAGGACACCCCCACCATCAAGGTGCTGGAAGACGAAGCCCGCGCCAAATGGGGCGAAGATGTGCCGATGCGCGAGCATGGCCGCATCCGCAGCGCCGATGCCTGCTACAAATCCTCCAGCCTGGCGGTCTCCCTGGCCAAGCAGTACGGCGCCAAGCTGCACGTGCTGCACCTGACCACGGCGAAAGAGCTGTCGCTCTTTACCGCCACCCAGGATCTGAAGGATCTCAAGGACAAGAACATCACCGCCGAGGTGTGCGTTCACCATCTGTTCTTCAACGAGGCGGACTACGACACCCTGGGCAGCCAGATCAAGTGCAACCCGGCGGTGAAGAGCGCCGCCGACCAGCACGCCCTGCTGGATGCGGTGCGCAATGACGTGCTCGACATCATCGCCACCGACCACGCCCCCCACACCTGGGAAGAGAAGCAGAACAGCTACTTCAAGGCGCCGTCCGGCGTGCCGCTGGTGCAGCACTCCCTGCTGGCCCTGCTGGAGCTCTATCACAACGGGGTATTCTCGCTGGAGACCATCGTCAAGAAGACCTCCCACGCGGTGGCCGAGCGCTTCCAGGTGCAGGATCGTGGCTACATCCGCGAGGGTTACTTCGCCGACCTGGTGCTGCTGGATCTGGGCAAGCCCTACGTGGTCAACGACAGCAACCTGCTCTACCTGTGCGGCTGGTCGCCCTTCAACGGCTACCGTTTCCACAGCACGGTGGAGATGACCCTGGTCAACGGCCAGATCGCCTGGCAAAACGGTCAGGTCACCAACGAGGTGCTGGGCAAGCGGCTCACCTTCACCCGCTGATCCCTCTCAATCGGTGCCACCGTCACCATCACAGGCCGCCCACCCGGGCGGCCTGCTTGTTTTAAGGGGGTCTCAACCCCGCGATGGGCGGTTTTTGGGCAAGTGGCGGCACTTTAAGCGCCGATTGTTCGCAAAGCAGGCGAACGCACCGCCGCCGCGGTTTCCTTGTTGACAGGTCGGGTCCATCTCCATAAACTCAGCCCCCGTCAGCTCAGACTGACTTCGTCGGCGTGTAGCGCAGCCAGGTAGCGCACTGTCATGGGGTGTCAGGGGTCGGAGGTTCAAATCCTCTCACGCCGACCATCATTCCCCGAGAAAGGCCTTGTCAAACGACAAGGCCTTTTTTCTTTCAGGCGCGCCACCGCAGGAAACGACCAACCGTTTGTGCCCTCCATGGCTTTGTGCTGTAGTGAAGCCCTCTGCTGCCAACCGGTGATCGAGATGCCCTCTCCCCGTCCCTCCGTGCCCGTCCTGCTGCTGATCTGCCTCTGCACTGCCCTGCTGGTTGGCTGTGCCACCCCCTATCACAGCGAACCCTCGTTCTGGAATGGCCAGACCGGCTTCTCCCAGACTCGGCTCGGGCCGGACAAGTGGCAGCTGGAGTTTGTCGGCAACGATCTGGTGAGCCGGGAAACCGCCCGCAAGTATGTGCTGAAACGGGCGGGCGAAATGGCGCAAGCCGAAGGTTATCAGTGGCTTGAGGTCAACGAGTTGACCCTGCAACGAGATGCGGTCAGAGTGACCCCGAGCCGCCCCCTGTTCGGGTTCGATGATGACGAGCCGGACCCCTTTCTGGATCAGCGCACCGTGGAACACCGCATCTCGGCGCTGCTGGTCTTCACCCTTGCCAAACGGGCAAGAAACGACCAAAGCCTGAAAGCTGATTATCTCGCGAAAATTAAAATAAACAGCGATTAATACAGGCAAATTGCAAGATCTATATCACATACACCTAATCGCAACATAAAATTCTGCTACAAGGCGCTGGATTTACCCCCCCGGATTAGGCATGCTGCCAGCACACCGGCTGTCAGGAATCTACGGCTCGGATCACAAAAACGGACTGAAGTGGCGCCCTTGCCACTTGAAATGCTTTGCACTCATCAAAACTGGGACCCACCCCATGAAAATGAACAAATTGACGGCTGCCATCCTCATCGCAATGCTGGTTGGCATCCTTACCGGTCAGGGCTATCGCATGTTTGCTCCTGACCAGGCCGCCGGCTTTGCCAGCGACATCACACTGCTGACCGACATCTTCCTGCGCCTCATCAAGATGATCATCGCCCCTCTGGTATTCACCACCCTGGTGGTCGGCATTGCCAAGATGGGCGACACCCGCACCGTGGGTCGCATCGGCGTCAAGACCCTGGGCTGGTTCATGCTCGCCTCCCTGCTGTCGCTGACGCTGGGGTTGATCATGGTCCACCTGATGCAGCCAGGGGTGGGGCTCTCCCTCTCCCTGCCCGATGACACTGCCAGCTCCGGCGTGGTCGCCGGCGCCATCTCCCTCAAGGACTTCGTCACCCACGCCATCCCGAAAAGCGTGGTCGAGGCGATGGCCACCAACGAGATCCTGCAGATCGTGGTGTTCTCCCTCTTCTTCGGACTGGCTGCCGCCGCCCTGGGGGACGCCGCCAAGCCGGTGGTGAAGCTGATGGCCAGCGGCGCCGAGATCATGCTCAAAGTGACCGGCTACGTGATGAACTTCGCCCCGTTTGCGGTGTTTGGCGCCATCGCCGCCATGGTCGCCAAGGAAGGGCTCGGCATCCTCGCCACCTACGGCACCTTCATGGCCCAGTTCTACCTGGCACTGGGTTGCCTCTGGCTGCTGCTGATCGCCATGGGCAGCCTGTTCATCCGCCGCCGCATCCTGACCCTGCTGGCCCTGATCCGCGAGCCCATCCTGCTGGCCTTCTCCACCGCCAGCTCCGAGGCCGCCTATCCGAAAACCCTGGATCGGCTGGAGAAGTTCGGTTGTGACAAGCGCATCGCCAGCTTCGTGCTGCCCATGGGCTACTCCTTCAACCTGGACGGCTCCATGATGTACTGCACCTTCGCGGTGATGTTCATTGCCCAGGCCTACGGCATCGAGCTCTCCATGGCCCAGCAGATCACCATGCTGCTGCTGCTGATGGTCACCTCCAAGGGGATGGCCGGCGTACCACGCGCCTCCCTGGTGGTCATTGCCGCCACCCTCAACCAGTTCCAGATCCCGGAGGCGGGCATACTGCTGCTGCTCGGCATCGACCACTTCCTCGACATGGGCCGCTCCGCCACCAACGTGCTAGGCAATGCCATCGCCGCCAGCGTGGTGGCCAAGAGCGAAGACAGCCTGGGGGAAACCGCACCGCTCGGCGAGGTGGATACCGCCAAGGCGTGATCCTCGCCCTCCCATCAAAACGGCCCGCATCTGCGGGCCGTTTTCTTGTGCCTCATGGCAACAGTGCGGTTCCTAGCACCAGCGCCGTACCCGCTGGCAGTAATTCGCATAGGCCTCACCAAAGCGCCCCTGCAGCGCCCGCTCCTCCGGCACTATCTGCCAGCGGCTGAGCCAGCCCCACAGCAGCAGCGGACCGAGCCACACCAGCAGCCCACCCAGATAACAGGCCAACGCCATGGTCCAGCAGAGCAACCCCAGGTACATGGGATTGCGGCTGACACGAAAGATCCCCCCGGTCACCAGTGTACTGGCCTGCTCAGGGCGCAGCGGCGTGACCGTGGTGCCCTGGCGGCGAAAGCGCAGCACGCCCCCCAGGCCAAACACAGTGCCCAGCATGGCCAGCAACAGGGCCGGCAGCGGCCAGCCACCGTTCACGTCACCCGCGCCCCATCCAAGCATGGCTGCCACGATCAGGCCAAACAGCAGCAGCGGTGGTACCCGACACTCAAAACTCATCATCTATTGGCTCCCGGAAGGTGCCACGATCGGCACCTTGCGTTACACTCCCCGGCGGGAAAGCGCCGTGGAAAATTGACAAAGTTCATAATGATAACAATGCCTTGGCTACACTTTATCCCATCTGCATGAAAACGGTCAGCCGCTGACCGTCATGCGCCTCAACCCAAACAATAAAAAAGGAACCACCCCATGCACAAGAAGACACTGCTGGCCACCCTGATCCTGGGCCTGCTGGCCGGTCAGGCCGTCGCAGCCCCCTATCTGCCGCTCGCCAGCGATCACCGCAACGGCGAAGTGCAGACCGCCAGCAATGCCTGGCTGGAAGTTGATCTCGGCGCCTTCGAGCACAACATCCAGACCCTCAAGGATCGCCTCGGCGACAAGGGACCCAAGATCTGCGCCATCATGAAGGCGGACGCCTACGGCCACGGCATCGACCTGCTGGTCCCTTCGGTGGTCAAGGCGGGCATTCCCTGCATCGGTATCGCCAGCAATGAAGAGGCCCGCGTGGCCCGCGAGAAGGGCTTCACCGGCCGCCTGATGCGGGTGCGTGCCGCTACCCCGGCCGAAGTGGAACAGGCCCTGCCCTACAAGATGGAAGAGCTCATCGGCAGCCTGGTGAGTGCCCAGAGCATCGCCGACATCGCCCAGCGCCACCACACCAATATCCCGGTGCACATCGCGCTCAACTCCGCCGGCATGAGCCGCAACGGCATCGATCTGCGCCTGGCTGATTCCAAGGAAGACGCGCTGGCCATGCTCAAGCTCAAAGGGATCACCCCGGTCGGCATCATGACCCACTTCCCGGTGGAGGAGAAAGAGGACGTCAAGATGGGGCTGGCCCAGTTCAAGCTGGACTCCCAGTGGCTGCTGGAAGCGGGCAAGCTGGATCGCAGCAAGATCACCATCCACGCCGCCAACTCCTTCGCCACCCTGGAAGTGCCGGACGCCTACTTCGACATGGTGCGCCCGGGCGGCCTTCTGTACGGTGACTCCATCCCCTCCTACACCGAGTACAAGCGGGTGATGGCGTTCAAGACCCAGGTTGCCTCAATCAACCACTACCCGGCCGGCAACAGCGTCGGTTATGACCGCACCTTCACCCTCAAGCGCGACTCCTGGCTCGCCAACCTGCCGCTGGGTTACTCCGACGGCTATCGCCGGGCGCTGAGCAACAAGGCCTATGTGCTGATCCAGGGCCAGAAGGTGCCGGTGGTGGGCAAGACCTCCATGAACACCATCATGGTGGACGTGACCGATCTCAAGGGGGTCAAACCCGGTGACGAGGTGGTGCTGTTCGGCCGCCAGGGTGAAGCCGAGGTGAAACAGGCGGATCTCGAGGAGTACAACGGCGCCCTGCTGGCGGACATGTACACCATCTGGGGTTACACCAACCCCAAGAAGATCAAGCGCTAAGCCACTCTTTGCCATAAAAAAGGGCTCCCGCGGGAGCCCTTTTGCTTGTTTACCAATTATGTCGTTTTCTTGCGGGTCACCCAGAGGCTCAGCCCCATGGAGGCCAGCAGGATCAGCGCAACCACACCCAATGCAATTCCGGTGGGGATCTTGAACACATCCAGCAGCAGCATCTTGACCCCGATGAACATCAGGATCAGCGCCAGACCGTATTTCAGCAGGGCGAAGCGCTCGGCCACGCCGGCCAGCAGGAAGTACATGGCACGCAGACCCATGATGGCGAAGATGTTGGAGGTCAGCACGATGAAGGGATCCGTGGTCACCGCGAAGATGGCCGGGATGCTGTCCACCGCGAAGATGAGATCGCTCACCTCCACCAGCACCAGAATGAGCAAGAGCGGCGTGGCGTAACGCACCCCATCGCGCCAGACGAAGAAGTTCTCCCCCTCCAGCGTCTCCGTCACCTTGAAGCGGCGGCGCATCCAGCCCAGCAGCGGGTTGTTGGCCAGATCTGGCTCCTTGTCGGCCGCCCACAACATCTTGACCCCGGTCAGCAGCAGGAAGGCGCCGAACAGGTAGAGAATCCAGTGGAACTGCTCGATGAGCCAACTCCCCGCAAACACCATGCCGGCCCGCATCACGATGGCACCCAGTACCCCGTACAGCAACACCCGGCGCTGCAGCTCGGCCGGAATGGCAAAGTAGCCGAACAGCATCAACCAGACGAAGACGTTGTCTACCGCCAGCGCCTTCTCGATGAGGTAACCGGTGAGGAACTCCAGCCCCTTCTGGTTGGCGATCTCGCGGCCGGCGCTGTGATCCAGCCAGAACCAGATGGCCAGGTTGAAGAGGAGCGCCACGCTGACCCAGATGAGGGACCAGATGCCCGCCTCTTTGAGGGACACCTTGTGCGCCTTGCCGCCGCCGACAAAGCGAATATCAATCCATAACAGGACCAGCACTATGCTGAAGAAACCGGCCCACATCCACCATTCACCCATTTTCACTTCTCCCAAAAACGACAAAACCCACGGCCGGGAGGCAGTGGGTTCGCGTCTGGAGCAGATACACCTTGCCTCTCGGCAAGGTCTCACTTACAGCCGATTTTCATCGACTGCCCAGCTGCCGGGTGCACTGCAGGATATGGGTGCACCGTAATGACGACAAACCGGCGAGAAGTTACTCCCCTTGTGCGGCGGATAGTAACAGCGGCAAAAGCGAACGCCAAGGGGCATCTTCATCTCTCTCGCAAAAAAATGGGGCGCCACCTGGGCGCCCCGTTTTTTCGTTGCGACTCATCCATCAAAGCGGGTCGGCCTTGAGGCAGGAGACCGCATGGTCAAAGTTGCCCTCAAGCTGGGGCCGGGTCTTGGCGCACTCCGGACCGGCCACCGGGCAGCGGGTACGAAACACGCAGCCTGAGGGCGGATTCATCGGCGATGGCAGCTCCCCTTCCAGGATCTGGATGGTCTTGCTGCGCTCCAGATCCGGATCCGGAATGGGCACCGCCGACATCAGCGCCTTGGTATAGGGGTGCAAGGGGTTGGCGAAGATCTCCTTGCCAGTCCCCAGCTCCACCGCATTGCCCAGATACATCACCAGCACCCGATCCGAGATGTGCTTGACCACCGACAGGTCGTGGGCGATGAAGATGAGCGACAGCCCCATCTCCTTCTGGATGGACTTGAGCAGGTTCACCACCTGGGCCTGGATCGACACATCCAGCGCCGACACAGGCTCGTCACAGATGATCATCTTGGGCTCCAGGATCAGCGCCCGGGCGATGCCGATGCGCTGGCACTGGCCACCGGAGAACTCGTGGGGGTAGCGGTTGACCAGGTTGGGCAAGAGCCCCACCTTGCTCATCATGGCGCGCACCTTCTCCTTCACCTCCTCTTTCGGCAGAGCCGGGTAGAAGGTGATGAGGGGCTCGGCGATGATGTCACCTATGGTCATGCGCGGGTTGAGGGAGGCCAGCGGATCCTGGAAGATCATCTGGATCTCCTTGCGTTTTTCGCGCAGCGCCTTCTGGTCGAGCTTGGTCAGATCGTTGCCAAGCCACACCACCTTGCCGTCGGTGGCCGGCACCAGGCCGATCAGCGCCCGGGCAAAGGTGGACTTGCCGCAACCCGACTCCCCCACCACGCCTAGGGTCTCCCCTTCGTAGAGGCGCAGAGTCACCCCGTCCACCGCCTTCAGGGCGGAGGGTTTGGCCCAGGGCCAGGCCTTGTCACTCTTGATGCTGAAGTGGACCTTGAGGTCAGACACTTCCAGCAGCAGTTTCTTGTCAGTCCCCATTTAGTTCACTCCCTTGATGATGGCATCCGATACCCAGTGGCAGGCCCGCTCCCGGCCGTCGTTGAACGGCGTCAGAACTGGGGATTGCCGGCCGCAAATCTCGCTCACCCGGTGGCAGCGCTCCTGGAAGGGGCAGCCGGTGGGCAGACGCAGCAGGTTGGGCGGATTGCCCGGGATGGTGGGCAGCACTTCCCCTTCGGTATCGAGGCGGGGAATGGCGCGCAGCAAGCCTTCGGTATAGGGGTGGCTCGGGCGATAGAAGATGTCGTTGACCCGGCCGTACTCCATGGTACGGCCGGCGTACATCACCAGCACCTTGTCGCAGATGCCGGCCACCACACCCAGGTCATGGGTGATCATGATGATGGCGGTGTTGAACTCGCGCTTGAGCTCGTTCATCAGGGTCATGATCTGGGCCTGTACCGTCACGTCCAGCGCCGTGGTCGGTTCATCGGCGATGAGCAGTTGCGGCCGGCACAACAGCGCCATGGCGATCATCACCCGCTGGCGCATGCCGCCGGAGAACTCGTGCGGATACATCCCCATCCGCTTGCGCGCCTCGGGGATCTTCACCGCATCCAGCATGCGCACCGACTCCTCGAACGCCTCGGCCTTGCTGACCCCCTTGTGCAGCATCAGCACTTCCATCAGCTGATCCTTCACCTTCATGTAGGGGTTGAGCGAGGTCATGGGGTCCTGGAAGATCATGGCGATCTTCTCGGAGCGGATCTTGTTGAGCTTGTGCTCCGGCAGGTTGAGGATCTCGTCGCCCTGAAACTTGGCAGACCCTGTGATGATGCCGTTCTTGGCCAGCAGCCCCATGATGGCGAACGCGGTCTGGGACTTGCCCGAACCGGATTCCCCGACGATACCCAGGGTCTCACCGGCAGAGAGAGAGAAGTTGAGGTCGTTGACCGCCACCACATTGCCGTCCGGGGTCTTGAACTCGACCCGCAGATCTTTTACATCCAGTAACTTCATAAAAACTCCTTATCGATCTTTCGTGACGTTTTCCTGTCGATCCGATGCGCTGTCCGCCCGATTGAGCCGCACTGTGCGGCCCTTCGGCGCGTTGTTCCAACGCTCTTTCCGCCGCTTTATCAGCGATCCTTCGGATCGAGGGCGTCACGCAGACCATCCCCGAGGAAGTTGAAGCAAAACAGGGTCACCACCATGAAACCGGCGGGGAACAGGAGTTGCCAGATGGCCACTTCCATCGACTTGGAGCCTTCATCCAGCAGGGCGCCCCAGCTGGTCATGGGCTCTTGCACCCCCAGCCCCAGGAAGCTCAGGAAGGATTCGAACATGATCATGCCCGGCACCAGCAGGGTGGCGTAGACCGCCACTATTCCCAGCACGTTGGGCACGATGTGACGGGTGATGATCTTCCACTTGGAGACGCCGCAGACATGGGCCGCCTCGATGAACTCCTTGCTCTTGAGGCTCAGGGTCTGACCACGGACGATCCGCGCCATGTCGAGCCAGCTCACCGCACCAATGGCGATGAAGATGAGCGCCAGGTTGCGGCCGAAGAAGGTCACCAGCATGATCACGAAGAACATGAAGGGGAAGGCGTTGAGGATCTCCAGTACCCGCATCATCAGGCTGTCGACCCGACCGCCGATGAAACCGGATGCCGCGCCATACAGGGTGCCGATGATGACGGCCACCATGGCCCCCATGATGCCGACCATCAGCGAGATGCGCCCGCCAAGCAGGGTGCGCACGAACAGATCGCGCCCCAGGCTGTCGGTGCCGAACCAGTGGCCGGTCTCCATGTCGGGGCCGGTCTGCATGGCGCCCCAGTCAGGATCGTCGAAGGTGTACTGGGACAGATGGGGCCCCACTATCACCGCCAGGCCGATGATGGAGAGAATGATAAGGCTGGTCAGGGCCGCCTTGTTGCGCAGGAAACGGCGACGGGCATCCTTCCACAGGGAGCGTCCTTCCACCACTTCCACTTTCTGGGCGAACGCCTCGATGGCTTCGCGTTTTTCAGTTGTGACAACCATGATGTACTCCCGGCTTAGTAACGGATCTTGGGATCGATAAAGGCATAGAGAATATCGACCACGGCGTTAAAGGTGATGGTGAGGGCACCGACCAGAATGGTCAGACCGAGCACCATGGAGTAATCACGGTTGAGAGCACCGTTGACGAACAGCTGGCCAATCCCCGGCAGACCGAAGATGGTCTCGATCACCACGGAACCCGTGATGATGCCGACGAAGGCAGGGCCCAGGTAGGAGACCACCGGCAGCATGGCCGGGCGCAGCGCGTGTTTCAGGATGATGTGGCGCAGCGGCAGTCCCTTGGCGCGGGCGGTACGGATGAAGTTGGAGTTCATTGTCTCGATCATGCTGCCCCGCATGATCCGCGAGATGGCGGAGATGTAATACATCATCATGCCGAACACCGGCAGCACCATGAACTGCACGCCACCACCCTGCCAGCCACCGGCCGGGAACCAGCCCAGATGGATACTGAAGAACAGCACCAGCAGGGGCGCCAGCACAAAGCCCGGGATCACCACCCCGGCCATGGCCGACGACATCAACAGGTAGTCGATGACGGTATTCTGTTTGAGGGCGGCAATGGTGCCGAAGGTGACCCCCAGCGTCACCGCAAACAGAAAGGCGAAGGAGCCTATCTTGGCGGAAACCGGCAGTGCCTGGCTCACCAGATCATTGACGGTGAAGTCCTTGTACTTGAAGGAAGGACCGAGATCCCCCTGCACCAGGTTGCCCAGATAGGTGAGATATTGCACCCCGATCGGCTTGTCGAGGCCATATTTGGCTTCGATGTTGGCCATCACTTCGGGTGGCAGGGTGCGTTCGCTGCTGAAGGGGTTACCCGGCGCGAAACGCATCATGAAGAAGGAGACGGTGATCAAGACCAGCAGAGTCGGGATCGCTTCCAGTAGACGTTTAAAAATGAATTTCAACATAGACAATTCCTGTCCTGTACTGCTTCCAAAGGGTCGCGGTTGTAATAAAGGCCCGCCGTCTGGCGGGCCCTGCTTGTTATGCGACTTGTAACGAAAATCAGTGGGCGATGATGTACATGTCTTTGCTGTACAGGTTGTCCAGCGGGTTGGCCGGATAGCCGCCCACGTAGGGCTTGACCATACGGGAAGTCACGTACTGATAGATGGGGGCAATCGGCATGTCCTTGGCCAGGATCTCTTCAGCCTGGACGTAGAGCTTGTTGCGCGCCTCGGCATCCACCTGGTTGCGCGACTCGTTCATCAGCTTGTCGAACGCCAGGTTGGAGTATTTGCCGTCGTTGTTGCCGTGGGTGGTCTGCATCAGATCCAGCATGGAGGAGGCTTCGTTGTAGTCGGCGATCCAGCCGGCACGGCCCACGTCAAACTGACCCTGTTTCTTGGTCTCCAGGTAGGTTTTCCACTCCTGGTTGACCAGGCTCACCTGCACGCCCAGCTTCTTCCACATGGAGGCCACGGCAACCGCCACCTTCTTGTGGTTGTCGTCGGTGTTGTAGAGCAGCTCGAACTTGAGCGGCTTGCCTGGACCGAAACCGGCTTCGGTCAGCAGCTCTTTCGCCTTGGCATCGCGCTCTGCCTGGGTCAGCTTGGACCAGGCCGGCGCCACCGGCTTGAAGCCATCCACGAAATCAGGGACCAGGGTGTAGCCCGGGGTTTCCCCCTTGCCCATCACCTTGTCGGCGATCACGTTGCGGTCGATGGCATAGGAGAGCGCGGTACGCACCCGAACATCATCAAACGGCTTCTTCTTGAAGTTGTACTGGTAGTAGTAGGTACCGACGTAGCCGCTCACCTTCACCTCGTTCGGCAGATCCTTCTTCATCTGCTTGAAGCGCTCGATGGGCATGTTGTAGGTGAGATCCACTTCGCCGGCCAGATAGCGGTTCAGCTCGGCGTTGGTGGACTGGATCGGCAGATAGGTCACCTTGTTGATGACGGTCTTGGCGTCGTTCCAGTAGTTTTTGTTGCGTTCGACGTCGACGCGCTCGTTGACCACCCAATCCTTCAGCACATAGGCGCCGTTGGATACCATGTTGCCGGGCTGGGTCCACTTGTCACCGAACTTCTCGATCACCTTCTTCGGCACCGGGTAGGTGGTGGTGTGGGAGAGCATGCTGACGAAGTAAGGCACCGCCTTCTCCAGCTGCACCTCGAAGGTGTAGTCGTCCACCGCCTTCACGCCCAGCGTATCTGACGGCTTCTTGCCGGCAATGATGTCGGAGGCGTTGACGATGGTCGGGATCTCCAGATACCAGGAGTAGGGAGAGGCGGTTTTCGGATCGACGGCCCGTTTGAAGGCATATTCGAAGTCGTGGGCAGTGACCGGATCCCCGTTGGACCACTTGGCGTTTTTACGCAGGTGGAAGACGAAGTGTTTGTTGTCCTTGGTTTCCCAGGACTCGGCCATGGCGGGGAGCACTTCCCCCTTGGGGCCGGAGGAAACGAGACCTTCGAACAGGTCACGCAGAATATTGGATTCAACCGTTCCTTCGGTTTTGTGCGGGTCGAGGGTTGCGGGCTCGGAGCCGTTGCCTTTCACCAGCTGCTGAACCTCAGCCAGCTTGGTACCTGCGGGCACATCGGCGGCTTGTGCCGCGTTGACACCGCCAAACAGAGCTGCCACCAATAGGGTATTAATCATTGTTTTTTTATGAGTCATTTCCATACTCCACAAGAACATTCCATGCATTTTTCCATCAACGAGATAAGTACCCCGCTGCCAGCATAATTCCCTGACATTTCTGATAATGCAATAGATATCGTCAGGCAGGACTGGACTTCATGGTCAAAAAAGCAGCTTTTGACCAATTATTCAGAATTTAAATATCCCGTAATGGACGTTTTTTATACAAACCCGCTCGATTCTAGGAAATGACCAACAAAAAAGAAACAATAAAAAGCCGGTCACAAGGACCGGCTCCAACAAAACAGACCTGAATCACATCAATCCGGGGAAGACCCCCTTGATCCCCGCCACCATGATCTCGATACCCAGCGACATCATGATGAGACCCATGATCCGGGTCACCACGTTGATGCCGGTGTTACCCATCACCTTGAACAGCAGGGGGGCGGCGCGGAAGATGAGCCAGGAGCAGAAGGCAAACACCATCACCACCAGCGACATGCCCAGCATCTGGGACCAGGTGCTCTGACTGGCGTAGACGATGGAGGAGGAGATGGCACCTGGGCCCGCCATCAACGGCAGCGCCAGCGGCACCACAGCGACAGATTCCCGCGCGGCCAGTTCCCCTTTCTCCTGTTTGTTGTGCTTCACCTCCCCCAGCTTGCCCTGCAGCATGGACCAGGCGATCAGGGTGATGAGCGAGCCGCCGGCGATGCGAAAGGAGGCCAGCGAGATGCCAAACCCGTCCAGGATCAGTTGCCCCATGGACATGGAGACCAGCAGGATGATCATCACCGCAATGTTGGCGGTGGTGTTAGTCTTCATCCGCTCTTCCGGCGTCTGATGGCTGGTCAGGCTGACGAACACAGGCAGCAAGCCGAGCGGGTTGATGATCGCAAACAAACCGATGAAAAACTTCAGATATAAAGAGACGTCAATCGCTGCCATAGGCGCCATCCAGAAGTAGTACGAGGCCCTGTGGGCCACCCCGATAAACCGAGCGTAAATTTACATCATGCCCGAAACCTTCACCAATCAAATAATCTCACCCTTTCCGTGGCTTTTCAGTTAGTTCCTCTAATGCATCGACAAAATTCGACAGATTGAATTGTTAATAAAGATTGTCGCGATTTAACACTCTGATAAAATCGCTTCGAGTTTTATCCGGCCATGGAGTTTGGCCGCAACATTTCATCTCAGCAAACAAGGATTTCGTGATGATTGATACGGACATCAAGTTGCAGTGGCACCTGGATGCACTGCCCGCAGGCACCCTGACCCCATTGCAGGGCTTCTTCGGGCGACTGCCGGTTGATCCCTACATTCAGGGCAGCTTTCGCCAGCGCCGCTACGGCCGGGTGGAGAAAGAAGGCTCCCGCTTTCAGCCTCTCGACAACGGCGTCTTCTTTCAGGCGGCCGCCATCAACAAGTTTCTGGGGGATGTGCCCAGAACCTATGCCGAGCTGGAGCCTGCCTTCGTCGCTCACCCCTCCTTTATACAGCTGCTGAAACTGTTCGCCCGTCACACCCGGCTGGAAGACGGTCAGGCCATCGGCATTCACCAGATGCGCATCGTCACCGGTGAAGGAGAGAGCGTCCCGCCCGCGCCGGAGGGGGTGCACCAGGATGGCTTTGACTTCATCGGGGTCTTCTTCTGCGGCAGCGAAGGGGTCAGCGGCGGCGCCTTGCAGCTCTATCATGGATTAAAAGAACAACCATTTTTCCAACAACAATTAAACGTCGGTGAGTATCTGATCCTGGATGATCGCCGTTTCTATCACAACGCCGCCCCCATTCTGCCCCTGGGCACGGACCGGGGACATTGGGACGTGATCGTGCTAACTGCTTGAAAAATGGCGCGTGAGCCCCTGTTCACGCACCATTCATCCCGCCTCTGGCTCACTAAACAACTGCGCAACATCTGGCAAACATGTATTGTGAAACAAAATTTCTTTTGTTCTTTTGTTACACATGATCCAGATCAAGTTTTTCTGAGTCAGCCCCGCTCTATAATCGACTCAGAAAGCGATTTAGTAAGGCATGTAAATACCCCGTTGTGGTGATTCTGTTCTTGACAGGGCATCTATAATTGCCGGGCATTGCCAAGGTCTTACTAAACAGTTTTCAAATCATCAGGAGATAAACATGGCAGTAACCAATTTGGCTGAACTGGATGCACTGGTTGCCCGCGTCAAAGAAGCGCAGCGTGAATTCGCCAGCTTCTCGCAAGAGCAGGTAGACAAGATCTTCCGTGCCGCCGCCCTGGCCGCCAACAACGCCCGTATCCCCCTGGCCCAGATGGCCGTGGAAGAGTCCGGTATGGGTATCATCGAAGACAAGGTTATCAAGAACCACTTCGCCTCCGAATACATCTACAACAAGTACAAAGAAGAGAAGACCTGCGGCATCCTCAGCGAAGATGACGAGATGGGTACCATCACCATCGCCGAGCCGGTAGGCATCATCTGCGGTATCGTACCGACCACCAACCCGACCTCCACCGCGATCTTCAAGTCCCTGATCTCTCTGAAGACCCGTAACGCCATCATCTTCTCCCCGCACCCCCGTGCCAAAAACTCCACCAATACCGCTGCCAAGCTGGTACTGGATGCAGCCATTGCCGCCGGTGCACCGAAAGACATCATCGGCTGGATTGACCAACCCTCTGTTGAGCTCTCCAACGCCCTGATGAAGCACAACGACATCAACCTGATCCTGGCCACCGGTGGCCCGGGCATGGTGAAGGCCGCCTACTCCTCCGGTAAACCCGCCATCGGCGTAGGTGCCGGTAACGTACCGGTCGTCATCGACGAAACCGCCGATGTGAAGCGTGCCGTCGCCTCCATCCTGATGTCCAAGACCTTCGACAACGGCGTGGTCTGTGCCTCCGAGCAAGCCGCCATCGTGGTCGACTCCGTCTACGACCAGGTGAAAGAGCGTTTCGCCACTCACAATGGTTATGTGCTGTCCAAGGAAGAAGCCGACAAGGTCCGCAAGGTCATCCTGATCAACGGCGCCATGAACGCCAACATCGTGGGTCAGCCTGCGGTCAAGATCGCCGAAATGTCTGGCGTCACCGTGCCTGCCAACACCAAGATCCTGATCGGTGAAGGCGTGAAGATCTGTGAAGAGGAAGAGTTCGCTCACGAGAAGCTCTCCCCGACCCTGGGTCTGTTCCGTGCCAAGAACTTCGAAGAAGCCGTCGAGATGGCCTGCGACATGGTCAACCTGGGTGGTATCGGCCACACCTCCGGTCTCTATACCGACCAGGATCGCAACGCCGACCGCATCAAGTACTTCGGCGACAAGATGAAGACTGCCCGTATTCTGATCAACACCCCGACCACTCAGGGTGGTATCGGTGACCTGTACAACTTCGCGATGGCACCGTCTCTGACGCTGGGCTGCGGCTCCTGGGGCGGCAACTCCATCTCCGAGAACGTGGGTCCCAAGCACCTGATCAACAAGAAGACAGTCGCAAAACGGGCAGAAAACATGCTGTGGCACAAACTTCCGAAATCCATCTACTTCCGTCGTGGCTCCCTGCCGATCGCTCTGGGCGACCTGGAAGGTAAGAAACGCGCCATGATCGTGACCGACCGCTTCCTGTTCAACAACGGCTACGCCGACGAAGTGGTTCGTCTGCTCAAGGGCCTGAAGATGGAAGTGGAAGTGTTCTACGAAGTCGAAGCCGACCCGACCCTGTCCGTGGTGCGCAAGGGTGCCGAAATGGCCAACTCCTTCAAGCCGGACGTGATCGTCGCCCTGGGCGGTGGTTCACCGATGGATGCGGCCAAGATCATGTGGGTGATGTACGAGCACCCGAACACTGCGTTCGAAGATCTGGCCATGCGCTTCATGGACATCCGCAAGCGTATCTACAAGTTCCCGAAAATGGGCGTGAAGGCCGAACTGGTCTGCATCACCACCACGTCCGGTACCGGTTCTGAAGTGACCCCGTTTGCGGTCGTGACCGACGACGCCACCGGCGTGAAATACCCGCTGGCCGACTACGAGCTGACCCCGAACATGGCCATCGTCGACGCCAACCTGGTGATGGGCATGCCCAAGTCCCTGTGCGCCTTCGGTGGTATCGATGCCGTGACCCACGCCATGGAAGCCTATGTTTCCGTGCTGGCCAACGAGTACTCCGACGGTCAGGCACTGCAAGCCCTGAAACTGCTGAAGGACTACCTGCCCTCCAGCTACCTGAACGGTGCCAACGACCCGATCGCTCGTGAGAAGGTACACAACGCGGCCACCATCGCCGGTATCGCGTTCGCCAACGCCTTCCTGGGTGTGTGCCACTCCATGGCCCACAAGCTGGGTGCCGAGTTCCACATCCCGCACGGCCTGGCCAACGCCCTGCTGATCAGCAACGTCATCCGCTACAACGCGAACGACAACCCGACCAAGCAGACCGCGTTCTCCCAGTACGACCGTCCGCAGGCTCGTCGTCGCTACGCCGAAGTGGCCGACCACCTGGGTCTGACCGCCGCCGGTGACCGTACCGCCGCCAAGATCGAGAAGCTGCTGGTATGGCTGGACGAGCTGAAGGCAACCCTGGGTATCCCGGCCTCCATCCGTGAAGCCGGTGTCGCCGAGGCCGACTTCCTGGCCAAGGTTGACCAGCTGGCCGTGGAAGCCTTCGATGACCAGTGCACCGGCGCCAACCCGCGCTACCCGCTGATCAGCGAGCTGAAAGCCATCCTGCTGGACACCTACTACGGCCGTCCGTTCACCGAGGAGGCCCAAGTTGCCGCCAAGGTTGATGCCAAAGTAGAAGGCAAGAAGAAGTCCAAAGCCTGATAAGCTGAGTCGACTCGAGAGCCCGCGCACATGCGCGGGCTTTTTTGTTTGTCTATCTGCTTAATTTTGCTAGCTTGTTCATAGGCATTCATGAAATGCGAGCGAGCGTATGGCGCTGATACAGGCATCCATAGAACAGTTGCGGGTCGGTCACTATATCCATCTTCCCACGGGATGGACCAATCACCCTTTTATGTTCAATGCCTTCAAGATCAAGGATCAACAGCAACTCGACATCATCCGCCACCTTGATCTCAATCTGCTGATGGTCGACCCCGACAAGAGCGACCTCCCTCTCGAGCCCCTGTTGCGTGGCGATATTCCGAGCCCAGGCCCCGATCTCTCCGTTGTCGAAGAGCCGGAGGATAGCGGCCCTCCCCCGTTTGACGAGAAGGCATTTCGTCGCTCCCTGCGCGCCGCCGACAAGGCCTTCGGCCAGTCCATGTCCGAGCTGCGCGATGCCCTGGGCGCCCTCAACCTCAAGCCGGACGAAGGGCTCGCCAACACGGCGCAGATTGTGCGCAACGCTGCCGCCCGCATCAGCGCCCACGAGGGCCCACTCGGGCTGCACCTCATTCGCAGCCCCCATACCGACATCCTGCTGCAGCACAGCCTGAACGTGGCCTTCATCGCCATGTTGATGGCACGGGAGCTGGGCATGACTCCCATCGAGATCGAGGAGACCGGCCTGGCCGGGCTGGTGCACGACATTGGCGAGCTGAAGATCCCGACCCAGATCACCCAGAAGCGGGGGGAACTCAACAAGTCGGAGCAGAACTTCCTCAAGATGCACCCCCAGTACGGACTGGAGATGCTGACCCAGTTGCAGGCCTTCGAGCCCAAGATCCGTCAGGTGGCCCACCTGCATCACGAGCGGCTCGACGGCAGCGGTTTTCCCCTTGGCATCAAGGGGGGGGAGATCCCGCCGCTGGCACGGATCATCGGGTTGGTGGATTACTATGACGAGCTGCTGCACCCGCGCAACAGCGCGACACCGGCGGCGCCGAGCCAGGCCATCAGCCAGCTCTACAAGCTGTCGCAAAAGAAATTCGACCAGGATCTGGTCAAGCTGCTGATCAAGGTACTGGGGGTCTATCCGCCGGGCTCCCTGGTGCTGCTCTCCGACGACTCGGTGGCCCTGGTGCTCTCCACCGAACCCACCATGCCCCTCAAACCCAAGGTGTTGCCCTACATCAAGGCACAACGACCGGAAGGGGTGGCCATGGTCGACCTGCGGGAGGATGAGCGCACCATCAAATCCTTTCTCAAGCAGGAAGATCTGGACGAAGGGCAGCGTCTGTTTTTCAACCTGACCCGACGCTTCTGTTACTATTTTGCATTCTGAGTTATCCCCAGAAGCTGGGGATAACTCATTGGACAAACCTGAATAATTGCCCGATTACCCTCAAAATGGTTTGCCACGTCCCCTGGATAAAAAACGCCCGACCTGCTGGTCGGGCGGAGCATGCCACCTCCGTGTGGCGTATCCAACGGATACATTCATGCTCAATTCAGCAATATCAATCCTTGGGCAATTACACAAATATCAATTTAACATGCTGATTTGATATGGTTTTATTCCGCGTTTCTGGCACACTTCGCCGGCGTTATGGCCAGAATGGCCCACAGAACAAGATCCTGATCACATTTATTCAAGACTGCCGCTTTTTTCGGCACGGACTCTGAGGAACGTTTTTTATGCAGTTGGTCCTCTCCCTGCTTCAACAGATGAGCGTCAGTCTGGTCATCGCCTACCTCTTTTCCAAGAGTCCGCTGCTGCGCCCACTGACCAACTATTCGGTCAGGCTGCCCCACAAGGTGCTGATTTACCTCATATTCTCCTGCTTCTGCATTCTGGGTACCTATGTGGGGCTGGATATCGACGATGCCATCGCCAATACCCGCGCCGTGGGCGCCGTGCTGGGGGGACTGCTGGGAGGCCCGCTGGTGGGATTTCTGGTGGGACTGACCGGCGGGATACACCGTTATACCCTGGGGGGATTCACCGATCTCGCCTGCGCCATCTCCACCACCTGCGAAGGCTTGCTGGGCGGACTGGTGCACTGGCGACTGATGCGGGCAGGCAAGATGGATGCGTTGTTCGAGCCGCGCATCGCCTTCTTCACCACCCTCTACGCCGAGATCATGCAGATGGTGATCATCCTGCTGGTAGCCAGCCCGTTCGACAAATCCCTGCTGCTGGTGCGCACCATCGCCACCCCCATGATCCTCGCCAACTCCTGCGGTGCGGCCCTCTTCATCAGCATGATCCGCGACCAGCAGCGGATGTACGAGAAGTTCTCCCGGGTTTTTTCCGCCAAGGCGCTCACCATCGCCAACCGCACCGTGGGGATCATGAGCCAGGGGTTTACCCCCGAGGCCAGCACCCGCATCGCCCAGATAGTGCAGGAGGAGACCGGGGTCGGTGCGGTCGCCATCACGGATACCGACAAGATCCTCGCCTTCATCGGCATCGGCGAGGATCACCACAAGCCGGGTACCCCCATCACCTCCGCCATCACCATGCAGGCCATCGCCCAGAACAAGGTGCTGTTTGCCGACGGCAACAGCCAGCCCTACCGCTGCAGCATCTCGCCCCAGTGCCAGCTCGGCTCTGTGCTGGTGATCCCGCTGCACGGCGACGAGGGGGTGATCGGCACCATCAAGCTCTATGAACCCAAGAAGCGGCTGTTTCTCAAGATCAACCACACCCTGGGAGAAGGGATCGCCAACCTGCTCTCTCAGCAGCTGCTGACCGGCCGGCTGGAGCAGCAGCAGCGGCTGCTGGTGCAGTCCGAGCTCAAGCTGGTGCAGGCCCAGATCAACCCCCATTTTCTGTTCAACACCCTCAACACCATCAGCGCCATCACCCGGCGCGAGCCCGAGCGGGCGCGTCAGCTGCTGCTCCACCTCTCCCTGTTCTTTCGCAAGAACCTCAAGCGCCAGAGCGGGCTGGCCACCCTGCAGGAGGAGCAGGAGCACTGCCAATCCTATCTGGAGATCGAGCTGGCCCGCTTTGGCGACCGGCTGACGGTGCAAAACGACATCCCGCCCGATCTCGCCGGCCTCAAGCTGCCGAGCTTCACTCTGCAGCCACTGATTGAAAACGCCATCAAGCACGGCATCTCCACCCTGCTGGAGCAGGGGCGCATTCGCCTCTACACCGAGCAGACGGCGGATCGGGTCACCATTCACGTCGAAGACAATGCCGGCACCTGGCAGGAGAAACCGGCCGGTGACGGGCTCGGCATGACCCTGGTGGATCGGCGCCTCAAGAGCGCCTTCGGCAACCGCTACGGCCTGAGCGTCAGCTGCGAGCCCGACTGCTGGACCCGGGTTTCCGTCACCCTGCCCAGGGAAGCGCCATGATCCGGCCGTCACACCAAGCCAGTTTTGTCCCCCAGCCACGCAGGAGAACACCATGATCCGCACCCTCATCGTCGATGACGAGCCGTATGCCCGCGAGGAGCTGATGCAGCAGCTGGCCGCCGAGCCCGATATCGAGCTGCTGGGGACGGCCGCCAACGCCATCGAGGCGCTGCCGCTCATTCAGCGGCTCAGACCCGACGTGGTGTTTCTCGACATCCAGATGCCCAAGCTGAGCGGCATGGAGCTGGTGGCCATGCTCGATCCCCTGCCCCGCATCGTGTTCGTGACCGCGTTTGACGACTATGCCATCCAGGCGTTCGAGGAGAACGCCTTCGACTACCTGCTCAAGCCGGTGGAGCCGGCCCGCCTCGCCAAGACGCTGGCGCGGCTGAGACAGGATCTCAGCCCGCAGCCCATGACGGCGATCGCCCCCACCATTCGCCACATTCCGGGCTACCTGCACAACCGGGTGCGGCTGCTGCCCATCGAACAGGTGGAGTACGCCTTCTCCGATCTCGGCGGCGTGCACGTCGCCAGCCAGGGTGAGCTGTTTCACACCCAGCTCACCCTCAAATCACTGGAAGAGAAGACCCCGCTGCTGCGCTGCCACCGCCAGTATCTGGTGGCCCCGACCGCCATCTTCGAAATCCGGCTGCTGGAGAATCAGCTGGCGGAGATAGTGACCCCGAGCGGTGCCCAGGTGCCGGTCAGCCGCCGCTACCTGAAGGAGTTGAAGGAGCAGCTCGGGCTGGAGTGAGCCGCGCGGTGTGAGCCGGATCACGAGCGCCAACCGCTCGGGTCGCCATACGGCCGCTCGCCCCTTTTTACCTGCCGTTAACAGTGCAAGCCCCTACACTGGCCGCGCACACCAAAAAATAACAAAGCAGGAGCGTAGCAATGATCTGGTTCTTCCTCTGTGTCGGCTTGCTGATAGCCGGCTACTTCGTATACGGCAAATTCATCGAGCGGATATTCGGGCCAAAACCCGAGCTGAAAACCCCCGCCATCACCATGGCGGACGGGGTGGACTATGTTCCCATGTCGGACAAGAAGGTCTACCTGGTGCAGCTGCTCAACATCGCAGGCGTCGGCCCCATCTTCGGCCCCATCCTGGGTGCCCTCTACGGCCCGGTCGCCATGCTCTGGATCGTCTTCGGCTGCATCTTCGCCGGCGCGGTTCACGACTACTTCTCCGGCATGCTGTCGGTACGCGCCAAGGGCGCCTCTGTACCGACCGTGGTTGGTGAGCACCTGGGCACCGCCGCCAAGCACTTCATGAACCTGTTTGCCGTGGTGCTGTTGATGCTGGTGGGCGTGGTGTTCGTGCTGAGCCCGGCGGGCCTCTTGGCCAACCTCACCTCCACCGACCTGGTCTACTGGATTGTGGCCATCTTCGCCTACTACATCCTGGCGACCATAGTCCCCATCGACAAGATCATCGGCCGCTTCTACCCCATCTTCGGCGCCCTGCTGGTGTTCATGTCGGTCGGCCTCATCATCGGCCTCATCGTCTCCGGCAAAGGCTTCTACAACACCGGGATGGACTTCTCCAACCTGCACCCGACCGAGCTGCCGCTCTGGCCGCTGCTGTTCATCACCATCGCCTGCGGCGCCGTGTCCGGTTTTCACGCCACCCAGTCCCCGCTGATGGCGCGCTGCATGCAGAACGAGAAATCCGGCCGCTTCATCTTCTACGGGGCCATGATCGGTGAAGGCATCATCGCCCTCATCTGGTGCACCCTGGGGCTCTCCTTCTACGACAGCACAGAAGCGCTCAACGCCACCCTGGCAAGCGGCGGTCCCTCTGCCGTGGTGCACGAGGTCTCCACCAGCCTGCTCGGCACCGTTGGTGGCATCCTGGCCATCCTCGGTGTGGTGATCCTGCCCATCACCTCCGGTGACACGGCGTTTCGCAGCGCCCGCCTCATCGTGGCGGACTTCCTCAACCTGACCCAGAAACCGATGGCCAAGCGACTGCTGATCGCCATCCCCATGTTCATCCTCGGTTTCATCATCTCCAAGGCCGAATTCGGGGTGATCTGGCGCTACTTTGGCTGGGCCAACCAGACCACCGCCGTGATGATGCTGTGGGCCGCCGCCGCCTACCTCGCCAAAGAGGGCAAGCTGCACTGGGTCTGCACCCTGCCGGCCATGTTCATGACCGCCGTGGTGTTCACCTATCTGGCCAACGCCCCCATCGGGTTCGGACTGGAGATGGGCGTCTCCACCCTCATCGGTCTGGCCAGCACTCTGGTGGTGACCGTCGCCTTCCTGATGAAGTTCAGACCCGCCCTGATCGGCAAGGCCAGCGAAAGCTGATCCACGCCAAACATGTCAGAAAAGGAGCCATAAAGGCTCCTTTTTTTGCTGCTAATTTCCCCTCACTGATGCCATACTCCCTGCGTAAGTCCTTGTCATGGATACGACTTTATGGACTCGCCCCAATAATACCGTCATCTATCTTGACGATTTCGAAGCCACTTAAGCTTCAGTACAACAAGATTGCTTAAGATTTCGGGCCCAACAGGATGGAAACCCGGTTGCTGGTTGTGTTGCAGAACCCGGGATCCAATGACAATGCTGTGCGTCACGCCGGTGGAGGCATAAATGACACTCGATTATTTTGCTCTTGGTCTGCTTTTTTTTGTGGGTTTGGTCATCTTTTACGGGGTCATCGTCATTCACGACATTCCCTATGAAATAGCCAAGCATCGTCAGCATCCCCATCAGGATGCCATTCACGTGGCAGGCTGGGTCAGCCTGTTTACCCTGCACGTGCTGTGGCCCTTCCTCTGGATCTGGGCGACCCTCTACCGGGAGGATCGGGGCTGGGGCTTTACCCAGCGTATCGAGCGCGACGAGAAGCATCTCGCCGAGCTCAAGGATGAGGTCGCCGCCCTGCGCAGCCGCCTCGATCAGCTGACCCAAGAGAAGGAGTGATCATGGATCTCTTGCTGGTACTCACCTACACCGCCATCTGTGTAGCTGTCTTCAAAATCTTCCGCATCCCGCTCAACAAGTGGACCGTGCCCACCGCAGTGCTCGGCGGCGTGCTGCTCATCGGCACCCTCATCATGCTGATGAACTACAACCACCCCTACTCCGAGATGGCGCGCAACTACTATGTCTCCACCCCCATCGTTCCCCTGGTCAAGGGCCGGGTCAGCGAGGTCGCGGTCAAGCCGGACCAGAAGGTGAAGAAGGGTGACGTGCTGTTTCGTATCGACGACGAGCCGTTCCGCCAGCGCGCCGCGAGCCTGGAGGCCAGGGTCAGCTCCAACGAGGAGCACCTAAAATCCATCGAGGCGCGTATGCGCTCGGCCAAGCTCGACCGGGATCGTGCCGCCGAGCTGATGCGCCGCGGCATCGGCAAGCAGCGTGATCTGGACGTGACCCAGGCCAACGTCGACGATCTGGTCGCCCAGCTCGATCAGCAACAAGCCACCCTGGACGATGTACGGGCCCAGCTGCGCGAAGCCAAGTACCAGCTCGACCAGACCGTGGTCTATGCCCCGAGCGACGGCCATGTGGTACAGCTGGCCCTGCGCCCGGGCATGATCGCCACCCCCTTCATGTATCGCCCTGTGATGACCTTCATCCACGAGGACGACAATGCCTACGTCGGCTGGTTCTGGCAAAACAGCATGCAGCGCCTGGCGGTAGGGGACGAGGCCGAAGTGGTGATCGACGGCATCCCCGGCAAGATCTTCAAGGGTGAAGTAGAAGCAGTGATCCCCGCCATCGCCTCGGGCAACGTGCAGGCCAATGCCGCGCTGATCGACCAGAGCTCGGCGGTGATCCCCGGCCGCCTGCCGGTGCGCATCAAGATCACCGACCCGCGCTGGCAGGAGTATCAGGTGATAGCCGGCTCCAGCGGTCAGGCTGCCATCTACACCAAGCATTTCCATCACGTGGCCATCATGCGCAAGGTACTGCTGCGCATGGCCAGCTGGATGAACTACATCTTCCCCTTCCACTAAGCCGCAACGACGCAGCCAGCGGGCCGGCACCATGCCGGCCCGCTGTTTTTTGGCGCCAAGTTCCCTATAATGGCGCCACCCTGCTCCGCCCCTCGTCGATGTACCCAGCCTGCATGTTCGTGCTCAGACCCTACCAGACCGACGCCGTCAACGCCGTCATCAGCCACTTTCGCAAGCACCCAGATCCCGCCGTGGTGGTGCTGCCCACCGGGGCCGGCAAGAGTCTGGTGATCGCCGAGCTGGCCCGCAAGGCGCGCGGCCGGGTGCTGGTGCTGGCTCACGTCAAGGAGCTGGTGGAGCAGAACCACGCCAAGTACGAAGCCTGGGGGCTCCAGGCCGACATCTTCGCCGCCGGGCTCAATCGCAAGGAGGCCCGCGCCCAGGTGGTGTTCGGCTCGGTGCAGTCGGTGGCGCGCAATCTGGACGCCTTCGACGGCGCTTTTTCTCTGCTCATCATCGACGAGTGCCACCGGGTCTCGCTCGATGATGACAGCCAGTACCATCAGGTGTTAGGCCACCTCAAGGCCGCCAATCCGGCCCTCAAGATCCTCGGCCTCACCGCCACCCCCTATCGGCTCGGGCTGGGCTGGATCTACCGGCGCCACTACCACGGCATGGTCAAGAGCCACGGCGAGCGGCTGTTCGGCGACTGCGTGTTCGAGCTGCCGCTGCGCTTCATGGTCAAGAACGGCTACCTGACGCCGCCGCGCATGGTGGATGCCCCCATCGTCCACTACGACTTCAGCCGGCTGGTACCGCGGGAGAATGGCCTCTTCAGCGAGGCGGATCTCAACGGCGAGCTCAAGCGTCAGGAGCGGGTCACCCCCCATATCCTGAGCCAGGTACTGGAGTATGCCCGCGATCGGCAGGGGGTGATGATCTTCGCCGCCACCGTCGAGCATGCCCGGGAAATTCACGGCCTGCTGGGTGCCAGAGGGGAGCAGGCGGCCCTCATCACAGGTGACACCCCGGGGCCGGAGCGCGACGCCCTCATCAGCGCCTTCAAGGCGCGCGAGCTCAAGTTTCTGGTCAACGTGGCGGTGCTCACCACCGGCTTCGATGCCCCCCACGTCGACCTCATCGTGATGCTGCGCCCCACCGAGTCGGTCTCCCTCTACCAGCAGATCGTGGGCAGGGGCCTGCGCCTGTCGCCCGGCAAGACCGACTGTCTGGTGCTCGACTATGCGGGCAACAACTTCAACCTGTTTGCCCCCGAAGTGGGGGAGCCCAGACCCCATGCCGGCACCGAGCCGGTGCAGGTGCCCTGTCCCGCCTGCGGCTTTGCCAACACCTTCTGGGGCAAGACCGACGAGGATGGCAAGGTGATCGAGCACTACGGCCGCCGCTGTCAGGGGCTGTTTGAAGATGACGAGGGCAACCGCGAGGAGTGCGACTACCGCTTTCGCGCCAAGATCTGCCCCGCCTGCGGCAGTGAAAACGACATCGCCGCCCGCCGTTGCCAGAGCTGCGATCAGTTGCTGGTGGACCCTGACGACAAGCTCAAGGAGGCGCTCAATCTCAAGGACTGCATGGTGATCCGCTGCGCGGGGCTGACCTTGACGGCCGGGCGCGGCAAACAGGGGGAGCGGCTGGAGGTGGTCTATCACGACGAGGATGGCCTCACCCTCAATGAGTACTTCGGATTTCACTCGGCAGGCGCACGGCGCTTGTTTCAACAGCACTTTGTGCGTCATCATTGGCCCGCCCCGGGGCTGGAGCCCGAATTTGCCACTCTGGCGAGCGTGCTGGCGGTGGAACACCAGTTTCGCCACCCCGATTTTGTCATCGCCCGCAAGTCAGGGCGCTTCTGGCAGATCAAAGAGAAGATTTTTGATTATGACGGCCGCTATCGCACCGCCAATTCACTGGCGTGATGGCGACCGGCATAAGGCGTATGAATTGCGTTGCCACGGCCGAACAGGCATCGGCGGGTACAACAAGGTTTGAGTTATCAGGGCCGGCCCACTGCCGGGCCCCTTCGTCACGTTAGAGGATGTTATGCAGCGGCTGTTGATTGGTTTTTGTGCTCTCTTTTCCCTGGCGGCCCAGGCCGCCCCGCTGACGCCCCCCCAGGGGGGCCAGTACGCCATAGTGGTGCAGGGCAACAACGGCATCGAGTTTGCCCGCCATGCGGATCAGATGATCGCCCCCGCCTCCACCATGAAGGTGCTCACCGCGCTGGCGGCCCGTCTCGAGCTCGGCGCCGACTTCCGCTTCGCCACCGACATCCAGGCCCAACCTGGCGCCAAGCAGGGCAATGTCATCAACGGTGATATCTGGATCAACTTCGTCGGCGACCCCACCCTGTCACGGATGGACCTGCTGGCCCTGTTCAAGCAACTCGGCGTCAACCAGATCAAGGGCAACGTCTACGTCAACACCGGTGCCTACAACGGCTACGAGCGCGGCAACGGCTGGTCCTGGGGGGATCAGACCCTCTGCTTCGCCGCCCCCGTCTCCTCGGTCATCATCGACAAGAACTGCGCCTACGCCACCATCACCGCCACCCAGATCGGCAAGCCGGCGGTGGGCAACGTGGCCACCGGGGTCCCCATCGGGGTCGGTGCCGACAACGTGGAGGTGATGAGCTATGGCGACATGGCGCGCCAGTTCTGTGCGCTGGAAGTGGACATGGCCAAGGGCAACTTCTACGAGCTCAAGGGCTGCATCACCCCGAACAAGGAGCCCCAGGGGCTGCGTTTCGCCATCCACGACGTGGAAGCCTGGGGCTGGGACAACATCCGCTGGGCCATGGACCGGGCCGGCATCAAGCATGACGGCCTGCTGCGCGTTACCCACAAGTCGCCGGACAATGCCGAAACCCTGGGGACCCACTACTCGGTTTCCCTGCCGGTGATGCTGGCCAAGATGTTGAAGAAATCGGACAACCTCTACGCCGATACCTTCCTCAAGACCGTCGGCCGCCACTACTACAACAAGCCGGGCAGCTATCGCAGCGGCACCATGGCGGTGCGCGCCATCCTGACCAAGAACGGCATCGATCTGGGCAACGCCACCCTGGCCGACGGCTCGGGCCTCTCCGCCCACAACCTCATCAGCGCCCGCCAGATGCTGTCGGTGCTCAACTTCATCCAGAAAAATGATGCCGAACTCGGTCTCATCAAGCTGCTGCCAAGCTCCCAGGTGGACGGCACCCTGGCCTGGCGGCGCAGCGTCACCGCCCCCATGATGAAGAACAAGGTGCATGCCAAGACCGGCACCATCACCGGCACCTCCAACCTGGTGGGCTTCATCGACACCGCCGGCGGCCAGCGCAAGGCGTTCGTGATGTTCCAGCGCGGCCTGTCGCAGGATCCGGCCACCCACGAGCGTTACCGCGCCAGCAAGGCCCCCTGGCCCTGGACCGTGTTCGAGAAAGGGGTGCTGGAGAGCATCTACCAGCAGCAGCCGATCCAGATCGCCGATGAGGGGTGATCCGCTGCGAGGTGAGTGACGATGACGGCCGGCGCAGTGCGCCTTATCGAAGATGGCGAACGGCCGTATCGACAATTTCCACTTTGACTAGTCACGAGGCGGGGCTATCCTGTGCCCAGCCTCAAATGAATGGAGAGAGAACATGTTTGCAGTGATTTTTGGTCGTCCCGGTTGCCCCTATTGTGTCCGTGCCAAGCAGATTGCCGAGCAACTGGTCGAACAGCGTGACGATTTCAAATTCCGCTACGTGGACATCCACGCCGAGGGCATCACCAAGGAAGATCTGGCCAAGAGCGCCGGCAAGCCGGTCAATACCGTGCCGCAAATCTTCCTGGACGAGCAGCACATCGGTGGCTGCACCGATTTCGAAGCCTATGCCAAAGAGAACCTGGGTCTCTACCAGTAAGCTCACGTTGTAAAAAAGGCGCCATCAGGCGCCTTTTTTCATGGTCGTTCCCCGGCGTCACTCCGCCACCGGGCTGAAGCGGCTCACCACCTGACCCTGATGCTCGATCCACTCCATGAACATGACCACGGGACGGGCATAGACGGCGCCATTCTGCTCCGATTGATAGACCACCAGCTGCTCCCCCGTCTCGGTGTGCAAGGCCAAGGTCAGCACCTGATAATAACCACCCTTGAAGTGACGATAACGACCGGCGGCGGGGGCTTGCATGATGACTTCTCCATGGTGTGGGTAGGGGGTCCGGACAGGCCTGACAGCACGCGTCAGCTCCTGTTTTTGGCCGCCGTGGGCAAAAAGAACGGCATTTTTCACGCAAGCCAATCGTGCCAGCGAGCGTGAATATTTCAACACAGTCGGGTAGCTTTGTTAATGAGCCCCTCATCTTTCACTGGATAACCTTGGTTAACACAAACGATCGTGCTGAATTTAACGTTTTTGCAACCCTGTTTCAGGGATAAAAATCAGGGAATTCTACTAAAAAGAGGATTGTTCTAGCATTCAATTCTGTGAAGAATAGGGGAAAAGAAATTTGATACTAAAAACCGCCTTTTTCGCCAACGCGTCCCCATGGGGAAGGAATCACAGTCACCATGTTCACAATCGACAAGTCGCACAAGCTCGACGATGTCTGCTATGACATCCGCGGCCCGGTGCATAAAGAAGCTCGCCGTCTCGAAGACGAAGGCCACCGCATCATCAAGCTCAACATCGGCAACCCGGCTCCGTTCGGCTTCGAAGCGCCGGAAGAGATCATCAAGGATGTGATCCTCAACATGCCCCAGAGCCAGGGCTACTGCGACTCCAAGGGGCTCTTCTCCGCCCGCAAGGCGGTGATGCAGTACTACCAGCAGAAGGGAATGCGCAAGGTCGACATCGACGACATCTACATCGGCAACGGCGCCAGCGAGCTCATCGTGATGGCGATGCAGGCGCTGCTCAACAACGGCGACGAGATGCTGGTGCCCTCCCCTGACTACCCGCTCTGGACCGCGGCAGTGACCCTCTCCGGCGGCCATGCGGTGCACTACCGCTGCGACGAAGGGGCCGACTGGTATCCGGATCTCGACGACATCCGCGCCCGTATCACCCCGCGCACCCGCGGCCTGGTGCTGATCAACCCCAACAACCCGACCGGCGCCGTCTACGGCAGCGAGTTTTTGCTGGAGGTGATCGAAATCGCCCGCCAGCACAACCTCATCATCTTCGCCGACGAGATTTACGACAAGATCCTCTACGACGACATCTCCCACACCAGCGTCTGCACCCTGTGCGACGATGTGATGGTGGTGACCTTCAACGGCCTCTCCAAGGCCTACCGCGCCTGCGGCTTCCGCCAGGGCTGGATGGTCATCACCGGACCCAAGGGCCGTGCCAAAGGCTATATCGAGGGGCTGGAGATGCTGGCCTCCATGCGGCTGTGTGCCAACGTGCCGATGCAGCACGCCATCCAGACCGCCCTGGGTGGCTACCAGAGCATCAACGAGCTGATCCTGCCGGGCGGGCGCCTGCGCCGCCAGCGTGACAAGGCCTGGGAGCTTTTGAACGAGATCCCCGGGGTCTCCTGCGTCAAGCCCAAGGGGGCGCTCTACATGTTCCCACGCCTCGATCCCAAGGTGTACGACATTCGCGACGACCAGAAGATGGTGTTTGACCTGTTGCAGCAGGAGAAGCTCTTGCTGGTGCAGGGCACCGGCTTCAACTGGCCGGCCCCGGATCACTTCCGGCTGGTGTTCCTGCCCCGCGAAGAGGAGCTGGAAGAGGCCATCGGCCGCCTCGCCCGCTTCCTCAAGGGCTACAAGCAGTAACCGCAACGCGGCGTCTGCCCTGGCCTGCTGCCCGCCAGCAGCAGGCCGACCATAAAAAAATCCGAAGCGGTCTGCACCGCTTCGGATTTTTTTATGGCGAGAGAGTCCCGTCGCAAGGCCCGCGTTGCGGGCTATTTCTCCCCGGTGGCCACTTCGACAGGCGGCACGGCAGGAGCCTGATACCACTGCTCGCGGGGCACCAGCACGGCCTGCTCCGGCTGAGCCACGAAATTGGGGGACATGATCTGCACCCCGAACTCGTTGAACACATCCTGGATGTGGCCGTGCAGCTCGGTTCTGACCGGACCGGGCAACAGCCCCTCTTTCATCCGCACCTGCAGCTCGTACTCCACGTACCAGTCCTGCAGATTGAGCTGGCGCACCAGCGGGGCCTGCTCCTGATTGATCAGCTGGCAGCGCCTGGCCGCCAGCTCCAGCATGGCGTGCACCTGACGCCAGGGAGTGTCATAGCCGATGGTGACCTTGGTGAGCAGGGCAATGCCCTTGTCGCTTGCCAGTCGGCTCAGGTTGGTCACCTTGCCCCCCACCACCACGGCGTTGGGCAGGGTCACCTCGTGATCGTGGCGCGTCACCAGCTTGGTCGAGAGGGCGCTCAGCTCGGTGACGACCCCCTCCACCTCCCCTATCTGCACCAGATCCCCCGGCCGCAGGGCCCGCGAGTAGATCAGCACCAGGCCGCTCATGGCATGGTTCATGATCCCGGCCGAGCCCAGGGTCACCATCAGACCGAAGAAGACACTCACCCCCTTGAAGGCGTCCGAATCCGCCCCCGGCAGATAGGGATAGGCGACGGTCAGGGCAAACAGCCAGATCACCACCGAGAGCAGACGGCGGGTCGCCCCTATCGTCTCGGAGTGCAGCCCCTGCACCCGGAAATGGCCGCGCTCGATGCGCGCGAAGATGACCGCCAGCATGCGGATGAACAGCTTGGTCAGCACGAAGATGACCAGCACGGTCGCCAGCCCCGGCATGGCGGCGACGATCCCGCCCAGGATGTTGCTGCACAGCTCCAGCAGGGAGGAGCCCAGCTGATCGCTCCAGATCCGGGTATGCGGGAACAGCCCCAGCACATAGGTGAGCCAGCCATAGGTGAGCAGCAGGATCACCAGCCAGGTGAACACGCCGATGACGCGGATCTCCAGGTTGCCGAGCACCTGGCGCCATTGATGGGGGATCAGCCCCTTCTGTTGCAGCAGGTTGTTGGCGAACCAGCGACGTGCCCGCTGGTGCCCCCGTCGCAGCAGCTGCACCACCATCAGAAACAGCAGGGTCACCAGCAGCGTCTTGCCCGCCGCCTTGAGCAGGTAGGTGTTGGAGTGCAGCTCCAGCACCTTGACCCGCACATTTTCCAGCCGCAGCCGCACCCGCTCTGCGGCCTGATCCAGGGTCAGCTCATCGAGCCACTCCAGATCTTTTTCCAACAACACCAGCAGGTGCTTGTCATTGAGTCTGAACTCTCTGGCCTCCTGACCGAGGCGGGTCGAGCTGACCACGGTCACCGGATGGGTCAGATCCTCGGGCTGCAGTTGCCTTACCCGCTCCTTGACGATCCGCACCCGGGCCGCCCCGTCCAGGCGACCAAACTTCGCCTGCAGCATCACTATGGGTTCGTGAAACAGGGTCAGGGTCTGGGCCTGCTCCTGCTCGGTCGGCTCCAGTCTCGGCTCCGCCGCCCACCCGCTATCGACCATGAGCAGGGCCAGCAGCATCCCTGCCAGCCTGATGATCCCTCTGTGCCCCATAACCTCTCCCTCGTGACCGTCAGGTTTCATCATGATGACCACGTTCGGCAACGGACGGGGCAACGGCCCCCTATCCCTCTCCTGGCGTCATCCATGACACATAGGGCTCATCGCCCTCGCTTGCAAAAAATCGAGTCATAACAAAGATCACCAGCAGTAATAGCACTGCCGTCGCGGCGGCGAAAGGGGCGACATCGCATTCTGCCACTGTGCTCACTTCGCCTGTCTGGCGCCTCAGTCAGGACTCATATTGGTATGCTGCCAGAGGCACGCATAAAAATGAATGCCATGGCATCCTCTTCCTGATCCATCGCGCGTCAAGGTGGCGAGCCAGCGGCTGCCTCTCTCTGCTCTGCGCGACATGAGTAAACAACAGGGCCGCTCAACCCTGGCTGAGCGGCCCTGTTTCATCGAGACGGTGGTCTGCTTATCACCCCTGCAGCAGGGCCCCGGACACCAGCACCGCCATGGTGATGAGGGCCACCCCTATGATGAAGGGCAACACCCAGCGCACGAAGCGATCGTAGGGGATCCTGGCGAGCGCCAGCCCCGCCACCAGGTGGGCGGCGGTGGGGGCGAACAGGTTGATCCAGCCGGAGGCGGACTGATAGGCGGTGATCACCAGATCCCGCGATATGCCGGAGAAGTCAGCCAGCGGCCCCATCAGCGGCATGGAGACAGTCGCCAGCCCCGAGGTGGAGGGGATGAAGAAGCTTAGAATGATGTGTACCAGATAGGCCATCAGGATGAACACCGATGATGACAGCCCGCTCACCAGCCCCTCGGCCCAGTGCAAGATGGTGTCGATGATGACGCCGTGCTCCATCACCACATAGATGCCGCGCGCCACCGCCACCACCAGCGCCACCCCGATGAGATCCCGCGCCCCGTTCAGAAAGGTTGCCACATAGTTGGACTCCGGCATCCGGTTGATCAGCGCAATCAGGATGGAGGCGCTGAAGAAGAGGGTGGAGAGCTCGTCGAACCACCAGCCCAGGGTGGGCAGCAGGTCGATGCCCAGATCGGACCAGGGCACCACCGCATAGATCATCAGCAAGAAGGTGCCGAAGAAGACCAGCATGGTGAGCTTCTGCTTGCCGCTGAAGGCGAGGTTGCCGCTCTTCATCTGGGAGAACTCGTCGTCATAGGCGATGTCGGCCAGCACGGAGCGGGACTTATCCTGCTGCACCTGCTTGGCGTAGCGCATCACGAACCAGGAGGCGAAGATCACCAGCAGCAGCCATTGCACGACCCGCAGGCCAATCCCCTCACCGATGGGGATGCCGGCAAAACCGGAGGCGATGCCGGTGGCAAACGGGTTGACGGTGGAGGCGAGCACCCCGACCCCGGAGCCGAGCAGGATGATCCCCGCCGCTACCATGCGATCGAAGCCCGCCGCCATCATTACCGGAACGATCAGCGCCCAGAAGGCCACCGTCTCCTCCGCCATGCCGAAGGTGGAGCCGCCGAGGGCAAACAGGGCGATCAGCACCGGGATGAGCAGCCGCTCGCGCCCGGCAAAGGCACGGACGATGGCCCCTACCCCGGCATCGAGCGCCCCGCTCTGCATGGTCACCGCCAGAAAGCCACCGATGATGAGCACGAACAGCGCCACGTCCGCCGCCTTGTGAAAGCCCTGAATGGGTGCCTTGAGCACATCGAATAGCCCCTGCGGCTGGGAGGGGAGCTCGGTGTAGCTGCCTGGCACCGGTAACAGCCGCTCGTCGCCGCTGTAATCGGCCACGGCCGCCGCCGCCACCGGCTGCTGGCTCTTGGCGGTCACATAGTTGTATTTGCCCGCCGGCAGCACCCAGGTGAGGGCCGCCATCAGGGCGATGATGATGAAAAGCAGGGTGTAAACCGTGGGGAGTTGGCGCTTCTTGGGCGCGTCATTTGGAGTGGTCATAGCTTCCGTACCTCGGCAATGCCGTCATGTGATCCGATCACCGCCAGACTAGCGGGTTTGATATGGGAAAAAGGTGATCGCGGATAATAAAATTTCGCAACCTGGCGGGATTTTTGCAAAAAAAACAGGGCCCCGCAGGGCCCCGTTTTCACTTGGGTCAGACTCAGAGTTCGACCACGTCGAACTGCACGTCCGGATTCACGTCCGCGTCGTAATCCACCTCGTCCAGCCCGAAACCGAACAGGCGCAGGAACTCCTGCTTGTAGCCGGTGTAATCGGTCAGATCCGAGAGGTTCTCGCTGGTGATGGACGGCCACAGGTCGCGGCAGGTCTGCTGTACGTCTTCGCGCAGCTCCCAGTCATCCATGCGGATGCGGGCCTGCTCGTCCAGCGCCAGATCGGCACCGTACAGACGGGTGCGCATCATGCGATCCACCTGCTCCATGCAGCCCTCGTGAATGCCCTTCTCCTTCATGATCTTGAACGCCATGGAGATGTAGAGCGGCATCACCGGAATGGCGCTTGATGCCTGGGTCACCACGGATTTGAGCACGGCCACGTGGGCGGTGCCGCCCTTGGCAGCCAGATCGCCACGGATGGCGGCGGCGGCGCGGTCCAGATCTTCCTTGGCGCGGCCCAGGGTGCCATGCCAGTAGATGGGCCAGGTCAGATCGGTACCGATGTAGGAGTAGGCCACGGACTTGGCGCCGTCGGCCAGCACGCCCGCATCGCGCAGGGCAGCCATCCACAGCTCCCAGTCCTGACCGCCCATGACGGTGATGGTGTTCTGGATCTCTTCCTCGTTCGCCGGCTCGACGGTGGCGGTGATGATCTGATCCTTGTTGGTGTCGATGGCGGTGGTGGTGTAGACCTCGCCGATGGGTTTGAGGGCGGAGCGCACCACTTCACCGGTTTCCGGCATCTTGCGCACCGGAGAGGCCAGGGAGTAGACCACCAGATCAATCTGACCCAGATCCTGCTTGATGAGCTCGATCACCTTGGCGCGGCATTCGTTGGAGAAGGCATCGCCGTTGACACTTTTCGCGTACAGACCTGCCTCTTTGGCGGCCTTGTCGAAGGCGGCGGAGTTGTACCAGCCGGCGGTACCGGTCTTGGTTTCGCTGCCCGCTTTTTCAAAGAAGACGCCGAGGGTGGCGGCGCCGGAGCCGAAGGCGGCGGCAATGCGAGACGCCAGGCCATAACCTGTGGAGGCACCGATCACCAGCACCTTCTTGGGACCATTCTCGATGGTGCCCTTGGCCTGGGTATAGGCAATCTGACGACGAACATTGGCTTCGCAACCGACCGGGTGAGTGGTGGTGCAGATAAAGCCGCGAACCTTGGGTTTGATGATCATGTGTTGTCTCTTATCCGTTTGATGGATGAAATCGGGGCATAAGATACCTCATCTTGCCGCGATAAGGTGCTCTGATGTGTTGAATCGCAGGGAAAATGTGTAGCCCGCCGCCGAAAATGAAAAAGACTGGCGGGGAAAATGAAAAGCTACCAGCTCGGCAGTTTATCAAACTTGATGACTCAGGAATCACTGAGTTTGATAAGCCACTTAAACAGGCATTAAACCTCTATCTCATAGGTCGGTAAATCCGGCGCCTCCCCTGCCAGCTCCCCTCCCCTGTAAAACGCCTTCTTGCCAATGGCGACCCCGATGCCCCGTACTGTGACCGTTCCACCCGCCAACGCGGTGAGAGTGGTGGTCGTGGTACCTACTGCGGCCACGGTACCGACCAGCAAAGGATCAGCACCGGGGACCAGCTCAAGGAATCGCTTAAACAGGTTCATACAAATCGCTCCACACTCAGCTGCTGGCGTACCGTCATGGCCTTGTTCTGCAGCGCAGCAGATACCCTGACGCCCCGGTTGTAACCCTTCCAGCCATCCACTGCGAGCAACGCGCCTGGCAGTATCAAGCCGGTATCTGCTGACAATGGCAGTTCAATGGTCTGGGTACGCTTGGGCATGGTCTTGGCCAGCCCCACAACGCCCTGAGCACGGGCCGCCGCCACATCACACACCAGCGGATGGGTGATGCTCTGCGCCTGCAGTTCACCTGCGCTACCTTGGCGCACTACCCGCGCACTGATCCCCTGATGGCCACCACTGACCCAGATCCCGTTGGCTGCTCGGCCCGGCTGGAAGTCACTGCCCAGAGTGGTGATGATGGTGCGGGGGATCGCCACATCGGCCAGAGCGCCCTCAAGCTGCCAAGGCACTGTGGGATAGCGCGGCTTGATGACCAGGTGCTGATTGCGCTGGTGTGGCAGCACGAAGCCGCCAGCCGCCTCGGCCAGGTACTTGACCACCTCGATCGGGGTCTGGTTATCCAGGCTGAAAAATCCGGCCGGAACCAGCCAATCCACCGCCTGCCAGTCCAGTGTCCAGCCAAATGGCAGTACAGCCGTTGCCAGTTGGGCCATGGTGGCCGCCGAGCTCTCGCTCACCGCTTGCGCCAGGACATGGGTCGGCGACAGGTAGGCGGTGCGCGAGCGACCGGTCAGGGTGGCCGACTCGCGGGCAAAACTCTGACTCGACTGCCAGCCATCGCACACGCACTCCCACTGCTGCCCGTTGATGTGGATGCTCACCTCTTCCTCATCGGTCAGGGCCGCCGCCGCGATACGCGGGATCTGGGCGCTGAATTGCCATGCCCAGGAGTCGGTATCGAGCTCGATATTCACGGCGGTGGCGGGGATGTCGAGCCCATCCCGTACCCGCACAATGCTTGCTGTGTTACTCACCAGATAAACCCTCCGGGTCGGGATTACGATGCGGGCATCTTGCCCATACCAGATAAACTCCAGCGAGGCGTCGCCGCGCTTGCGGCCGAACACCAGCACCTTGGTGCGCTTGTCGGGACGCTCGGGGATGATCGGCGGTTTCGGATCCGGGCTGATGCCTCGGTCTGGCTGCTTGGCCTCCTCCCACCGCTCCTGCCAGCGCCAGTGCTTGGGCGTACCGTGCCCCCACTGCTGGCCGGTGGTGGCCTTGCCGAGCTTGACCCCCTCCTGCCACTGGTCAGCCTGCCAAACCTTGTCAAAGCGGGGTGGGTTGCGGTAGCCGCTAACTTGCCAGCGATCTACCGGCTCAGCCTCGACCCACAGCGTCCTGATGGCAGCATGCCCTGGCGGCAGGTTGTCGAACGGCTGGCCGTGGGCGGTGCCCGCTGGCACGGCTTCCTCATAGAGCCCACTGGCCAGCTCATAGCGCTTGGGCATCACCTCGCTCACCTGCACCACGCTGGCCGGCACCGGCGCCGACTCTTGCCAGTCTGCGGCGGGGGTGGCTTGCACAGCATCAGGACGCTGCCAGTCGCTGGTCACCCCGCAGCTGACCGTGCCGGACGGTTCCCAGTCGCTGGCGACGACCTGGCTTGGCCCCCTGAACACGTTCACGTCATAGCCGGCCTCGATGCGATGAGTCACCGCCTCGGTGGTCACCGCCATGTCGCAGGAGATCACGATGGTGCCGTCGAACTCGGCCACTGCTGCAGAGGGCTGGCTGGCCAGGGTCCCGGGGTAGATCAGCCCCGCATCGGCGACCAGTACGGGGGCTGTGACCTGACCGGCCACCACCGAAGGCAGCACCAACCCGGGCGAACAGGCCAGCACCGGCGGCAGACTGGTGCCCTGCAGCACCGCCACATAGCGCACCACCATGGCCTGGTTAAGCTCCAGGTTACCATTGCTCTGACGGGCCTTGCGCAGCTCAAGGGAGGCGTCCTTTCTGGCCATAGGTGGCTCCGGTTAGGGTTCGGTGATGGTCGCGGCGTTGATGCGCACCAGGGCGCCAGCAAACAGCTCGTCGGTGGGGATCTCCAGATCGGCTCCGCTCTCCGGCGGCCCCACATCGAGATCCGCCACAAAGGCGCCGTCCCGGTTGAAGATGCGCCCCCAAGCGGGGGCGCCGTTACCGGTGGCCATCTGTTCGGCCAGCGGCTTGAGGGTCAGCACCCCACCCGTCACCGACTGCGCGCAGGGGTTCTGGAACTGCAGCGTGACCAGTAGCTGCTGGCTAGTGATGGCTGCCCCGGGCGTAGGCCGGCCACCGGTGTAGATCTTCAAGGTGGCAGGGCCGGCCGCGCCGGTGTCGATGGCCGTGGCCAGCACCTGGGCGCGGTCGGTGCGCACCGTGTCACTGAACTTGAGCATGCGGTGCTCCTTGCGTTATTGGAAGAACGGGATCGGGACCACGCTGCCATCGGCCGGGTACGGGGTCGGGGCCTGGTAGTCGGCCGCCACCGCGTTGTAGTCGGCGGGGCCATAGGCGGGATCGTCTTGGGCCACGGCCATATAGCGCCGGTTCAACCACAGCAGGTCAAACTGATAGACCCCATCTGCTGCCCGGCTGTAGGTCTCACCAACCAGATCCCCGTCCTGGGTGAAACAGAGTACCCGCCGTCTGACCCCTTCTCCGTTGATGGTCACCGTGCTGCGGATGTAACCCTGCTGCACGCTTTGTACCCCATCCCTGAGCCAGCACTGGTCTCGCCCTCGCGTCATCAAAAGTCGGCTGTTTTTGATGGGGGTAACGGGGCCGGCATACATGGGGGGAGTGCCGTGCCAGGTAACATCCTGCGGTATAAATTGGCTGCGAGGCTCTTGGTTGGCGGTGAGGATGGTGGTTGATACGCGATATACAGAAGGATCCCCCATCCTATATTGCTGGCGACCAGTGATCTCGGCTTGGGTCAGTGGCCGGTCATAGATGGCCATGTCACTCACCTGGCCATTCCCTGCACCGGCCCCCACCGCGCCGTTGTAGTAAAAGGCCCCCACCGTCAGGTAGCTCCCGGCTATCTGCAAGAACACATCCATCGGCACCGTCATGGCCGGGTCTTTTACTCCGTCGATAAACACCTCGGTGGTAGTGCCGGCATCATTCAGTTGCACCACGAAGTGATGTGGCGAATAGCACAGTTCATCCCAGGTCTTGGTCAGCGACTTGTAGAAGGTGTTCCCTCCCAAGGGGCTGATGGCCTGATAGGAACAGACCCCGACCGAGCCGCCATACAGCAAGATGTAGCGATTATTGAACCCCGATGCTGGCTGATTGAGACCAAATACGGTGCTGTAATCGGTACTCTTGCCGCCGGCCAGCCTAAAGAACCCCTCAACCGCTCTGATTTTTGGCAGGGTCGCCTGGGCGATACGCAGCGTTGAACCGCTGTCAGGCGTCAATACCGATGGATGCAAATCCGTGGTCATGGGTGCCATGTTAAAAACCGGCGCCCCCATCGTGGTCAAATGCCGACCATTACCGCTCTGGTCGGTATTGTCAGCGAGCGGCCAATAGGCAAGCAGGCCGCCTGTGCTTTTGATGGTTTCGGCCAGGGTTGTCATGGTTACCTCCAGGGGCCGGTCAGATCAAATCCCATCATGGTCGTGCTGCCAACTGACGTTGATTCTGCATAAGCCGCATAGATAAAACGCACCAGCTTGTTGGGTAGCGCTGGCAGGTTACTGAAGTTCTTCCTTTGCCATGCACCGACACTACCAAACGGGCAGATAAGGCCAGGGAGATAACCCCGCAAGTGGTTGCCCGTTTCCAGTATCATGATCGGGTCAACCGACATATAGAATCCGTTATCTGGACCATTGGGGGCAGACATGCCGCTGCCAAAACGGGAGAACAACCCCTTCATCCACCAACCAACAACCCCAAACAGCTGGCTATATGGCCGTGCCATAACGCGATAGCTGGTGTCATCGAAAGACAAACCTTGGTTGTAATAACTGGTGTAGCTTGCCCCTGCCCCGATGTTCCAGCGACGGTTAGTATCATCGGCAACAGTGGTGCCGTAGTTCAATGTGATCGCGTGATAGCGGTCGCCAGGGCGCAACGACTTGATATAGCCAAAGCAGAACAGCGCTTGATAATTGGCGGTAGCATAGGCCGGCAGGAAATAGAACAGCTGGTTGTCGCCAATAAGATCCCAGCGCTTATCGCTAAAACGGGCCGTTGCGGGCCAACGGGCATCATTGATCAGCGTGAAGGTGTTGATGTCGGTCACATCTTCGACCATCTGGACCTTGGCAAGGTAGCCGTAGTAAGTGGCGCCAGACCATCCTGAAAATGCTGTGTTGTCGATACGCAACGAGACGTTGCCAGACTCACTGATATTCGCCGGCCGGTAGATGGCCACCTTGCCGTCACCGCTTTCATGGGTCAGCGTCCACCCCAGCGGTGCCACTTTCATCGTCATGGATGCCCCAGAACCAGCCGCCCCAGGGTCGCCACCGTCCAGCTCGAACCAGACCTGAGTGGCAGTCACCAGCATGACCCGGTGCTCGCCGTTGTAGGCGGCCGGGCTCACCCCATCGACCTGCACCACCGAGTCCTGCAGATAGGCGTGGCCGCCGGTAAAGGTCGCCACCGCCCAGCCTTTGGTGGCATCGAACGACAGGGCATTGATGGCCAGCGTACCGAAACCGGTCACCAGAATCGATTTGAGCAGGGAAGTCAGTGCGCCATCGGTAGTATCACCAAGGTTGCCTGCACCCTGCATATTGCTCGAATACCACTTCACCGGATAAGCCATCGTGTCTGTCTCCATCAGTGGGGCACCGTGCCCCACGACAAAATAAGGGGTGGGGCAGACTGCCCCACCGGTTAACGGTTGACGTTGCCGCGTAGCTGCAGCTCAAACTTGTCGCTTTCACTGGCCGCCACCGACTGCAGCACGGTACGGATCGCCCAGATCGGGAAGTTGGCCGATTGGGTGTTGAAGCGCAGCACGTTGCCATTTGCCCAGCCTGACCCCCACCCACGCTTGTCCAGCCGAAAATAGGGCTGGCCGTTGTTCGGGTTGACGGGAGCAAAGTCGGTGTTCACATCCCCCACCCCGATCTGGCCCACATGCTCCCCGACCAGCACAAAGGTGGTGCTGGACTGGAAGATGATCGCCCATCGCTCCTCGATGGTGGCCCGGTTGGTCAGCAGCAGCGGATAGTCAGTGTCGTTGTACTGGGCCGTTGACTGGTCGCCGTCCACGTAGTCCTGCCACTTGTTGGTCCATGTTTTCTGGTCGAACAGGCTGGTGTAGCGGGCCCACAGGTTGCCCATGATCAGCGCGCTCGACACGTAGGTGTCACTGGCCGAGTAGGCATGTGACAGCGGGCGGGTCAGCTGCAGCCGGCCGGATATTTCCACATCGCTGACCAGGCTCATGTCCTCGATGCGGTGGACCACGGTCAGCGGCTCCACGTAGCCGGTCAGGTTCAGCGGGGTGGCCAGGGTGACCACCCCGCTGTCCAGGTTGACACAGTAGAGCGCGTCCGCCAGCCGCTTGCCGTTTGTGTCCTCCACATGGGCGTAGGCAAGCCTGGTGCGGCCGGTGGTGAGCTGCTGGCCGGCCGTCACCCCGAGCGGGAACGCAGCGCGCTGGGTGCTGTGCACCACCACGGTGTTGCCCTTGCGCAGGAACGGCACCCGCCCATCGGACGGCAGGCGCACCGGATCCAGGCCGATGATGTCGGCATCGAGCGGCAGATAGCTGAACACCACGCAGTTGAACCGGATGGTGTCAGCCACCACGCTGACCGGCTTCCAGATCTTGCCGTCCTCGCCGATCTGGTCAGGGTCATACCAGGGCTGGGTTTCGTTGCCGGCGGCCGTGATCTTGCGGCCAAAGCGCACCACCACGATCCCGGTCTGGTAGTTGACCCGACCATCCATGTCGGTCGTGGTGAAATAGCCGTCCCCGTCCGCCGTGGCCTCGATGCGGCGGCCGCTGGCGGTGTTAGCGCTGATGTAGAGGCTGCCCGGTGCCAGCGGGGCGCCCGGGGTGCGGAACGTTACCGCATCCACCGACTGGGCACTGAACGAGGTGGCCAGCGACTGCAGCGCCGGCTGGGCGGCCTGCCCAGCGGCCCAGTCAGCCAGCACCGCCAACCCGTTGGAATAGTCGATGGTGCCCGCCTGAATGCCCGCCCCCGTCTCCGGGTCCGGGTTGCGGTACAGCAGCCCCTGCCGGTCAACGTAGGTCGAGCCGCCCAGGGTAAAGCGCAGCGAGCCCTCCAGGATCGCCTCGGCAAAGCCCGGGGTCACGTCGATGCGCAGCGCCTGCGCGGTCAGGGTGGCATTCTGGGCCTGTGCGCTGTTGTTGTTGCGGTAGGTCACCTCGACCCAGCCCTGTTCGCCATCAGGGAATGTGTAAGCGGTGTTGTGGTACTCGATCCCGGTCATGGTCCAGCGCTGCACCGCGATCTGGCTGTTGCCCTCCCAGCGGGTGCCCACGGTCACCCAGGCGTAGGTCGGCTTGGGCAGCGGTGCGCTGCCGTCCGGCATGAAATGCAGGGTGCCGGCGGTGTAGTCGATGGCCCCCAGCTCCACGCCGCTGGCGTCGATCAGCCTGCCCTGGCCGTCATCGCGCAGGGTGATGATGGGGTCACGGGTGGCGATCACCAGCTCCTGGTCGTCCACGTCGAACTTGTGGTAGAGGGCATTGAACTTAACCCGGACCGAGCCCGGGGTGAGGTTGTGCGCCCCACCGCCAGAACCGTCCAGGGTGATGGAGAGGTGCCCCACCTGCCCCGGGGAGCTCAGGCGCCCCGGCTCGACGTGGCGCTCGGTCACCGGCTCACCGTACTGGTACTGGGCCGCATACTCCTGGCCGAGGGCCGGCAGGGTGATGTGCTCCAGATCGATGATACCCTCGGCATAGTTGATGGTGCCGGTGATGTCGCCCCGGATCTTGCCATCCCCCACCGAATCATTGGCGGTCTTGCCGTCAGACCAGGTCAGTACCAGGCTCTTTGGCGTCACCCCGGTATGCGGCAGTTGCCAGGCGCTCTTGCTGATGCTGATCGCCTGCCCGCTGCGGTTGGTGTAGTTCACCGGGGTGGCCCAGCTGAACATGATCGAGGTGTCCACATCCGGCAGGGCGCCCAGGGTCAGCAGCACCGAGCCGCTGGCAAAGTTGAGGGTGCCGGATCCGTAGGAGAGATCCGCGCCGCGCAGCTCGCCCCGGCCGTTGTCCTTCAAGTCGTACCACTTCCCCTGTGCCATAAAGGACACGGTGAGGGTGCCCGGCGCCGGGGTCGGCTGCAGGGTGATGGTGTAGGCATAGCCCCGGTTGTTGGCCTTGATCTCGATGCGGGCCGTGTCGGCGATGCGCGACGGGCGCGCCGCCGGCCAGAACGAGATCGCCTTGCTGGCAGTCCCGTAGTTCGGGCACTGGGCGTTGAACTCCAGCGAGCCACGGCCATAGTCGATAGACCCGATCACCGAGCCCGCCACTACCAGCTCCCCGCCCCGGTCGGTGATCACGGCCGCCCCGATGGTGATGGTCACCGTGCCCGGCTTGGCACCACTGCCGAGGAACAGGCCGCGACTGGGGGCGATGCTGGCGGCAGTGGTGAAGCTCACCAGCCCTTTGCCGGAATCGACCAGGCTGGCCAGCTCGCCGGCGGCCGTCAGATCCACGGCTGGGGTTTCACTGCGGGCAGCCGGCACCAGCTGAGTGAAAATGGTCTTGGCCTTCACCTGCATGGCGCCGAACGCCACATCTTCCGACAACTTGGTGCTGGCGTAGTAGTTGGCCGCATCGGCCACCACTGTCTCGCGCAGGGCCGTCTTGGCGTTGGTCACCACATCGTAGGGGGTCGGCTGCTCCCCCTCAAAGGTGTAGCGCAGCGGGTCGGCCAGGACGCAGGTGACGACGTTGCGGGTGAACTCGGGTATACCCGGGATCTGGAACTTGGCCAGTGCCTGGTTGACCTCAAGGACGCGCACATACTGCTCGAACTCGCCGGCCTTGCCCTCATCGCCGACCAGCACCAGGGTCTCGCCGATCTCCGGCAGGCGCACCTCGACGCGCTGGAAGAAGCGGATCGCCCGTTGCCCTTCCAGCTGGGTGTCGTAGAGAAAGCCGCGCCACTTCGGGCCCCGCGCCAGATAGCGCTCCAGCACGTCGCGGGCCGCCGCCCGGGTGTCATGGTGGTCCTTGGTGCTCATCAGGCACAGCCCCACGTTGGGGTCGGCCGGCGGCAGCAGCACGGTGGCATTGGCACCGAAATAGGTGTCGGTGTCATCGGTCTGTGTGGCCAGGTAGACCTTGCGCATGTTGACCACCCCATAGGCGCGATCAAGATCCGACACATCAGGGAAAATCGAGTTGTGATCACCGCTGACCACCTCCTTGCCGGTGATGCGGCCACCCCCATCAGGGGTGTCCGTCATCCGCTGGCTGGTCAGCAGCTTGATGTCACCAGAAAGAATGGTCATGGGGTTACCTCGGTGAAATTCAGGGTCAGGGCATAGGGTTCACCCGCCTCGGGGTCGGCCATCTCGATCAGGGGCGTGACCACTACGCCGGGGCGGCGCCAGATAACGGTGCGGGCTATCCCGTCCAGCAGGGTCAGGGCCAGCAACTGGCCAGGCACCGCCTCCAGCACCTTGAGACTCTGCACGGTGGCGCGGGCACAGTGGCCAACCAGGGTGATGGGGCGTCCCTCTGGCCGTGGGGTCTCTTCCACCAGAAGCGCGCCGGAGAGGGTCGGCGTCACCACCTGTTCGACGGGAGTCCAGTCGAATTCATCGCGCCAGACCAAGTCATCTGGCAGTGAAATGCTGTTTAACGTCACGTTCATGAGCGCAGCCCCTGCTGTTTAAGAAGGTTGATAAAGGCGTGGGCATTGGCCTCATCGGCCTGCAGTTCGGCCGAGCCCCCTGCCCCTTTGAGCTCGATGGTGATCCGCTCTGTTGCAGGGCGACGGCCATCCCCTGGGGATGCGCTCGTGGGGGATGGGGATTGCACGGGAGGTGGGACTGCGGCCTGGGGCTGGCTGGCCACCTCCTTGGCCTGGGCCTTGCTGAGCTCCGCCTTGAGCTGAGCCCGCATAGCCTCCATCTCCTTCTGGAACTTTTCGCCGTAATACTTGCTCCACTCGCTATAGGCCGGAATGTCTTTGACCTTCTGGCTGTAGCGGGCCAGCTCCTCCTCCACCCCGGCCAAGGTATTGGCCAGCCCCTCGGCATTACCGCGCAGGCTGTTGATATCCACGCTCTTGTAGTAGAAAGAGCCGGCATTGACGGTGCGGGTATTGCCACTGCCGCCACCACCGCCGCTGGAGAGGCTGGCATGGGTCTGCTCGGCCTCGTCCTGCACGCCCTTGAGCCCGGCCCGCATGGCGTCGGTCGCCCCCTTGGCCCGCGCCGCCGCGTCGTCAAAACCATCGCCAATGGCTGCCACCGCCTTCTTGGCCTCCCCGCTCCCCCCTTTCACCTTGCTCATGGCATCGGCGGCAATGGCCATGGAGCGGGCCAACGCATCCCCGGTGATCTTGCCCTGGGCGGCCAGTTGTTTCTGACGCTCGATCACCGCATCGATCTCCGCCTTGGTCTTGGCACTGTTGTAGGCACTGGCCAGCGCCTCCTCGATGGCGGCACTGCTGGCGCCGGTATGCTGTACCAGCACATCCAGGGCGCCGAGCGTCTTCTGAAAGCCGGCGCCGATACGGCCATTGGCCCGCTCGAAGTCCAGCCCCAGCTGATCGAATGCCTTGGCCAGCTTGGCCGGGCCATCGGCGGCGGTCTGTTTGGCCACGGCATTGATTTCAGCCAGATAGTCGCGGGTCTGCTTGGCTTCATCCCCCAGGGCTTTGACGGCAGCCGCCCCTTGTCGCCAGCTGCCGGTGGCGTCGTCGTAATGCACCTTGCCCTCGGCAACCAGGCGATCGAGGTCCGCCATGCTGGTGATGGCCACCCCCAGCTCGGCCGACAGCGCCGCAAACTGGCCGTTGAGACGGGCCTGAGTTTCCGAGCGCAGGATCTGCGCCTCTCTGAGGGCCAGTTCGGCCTGCACCAATTGGCGAAGTGCTGCGGCGAACTGGGTGATCTGGATGATGGCCTCCACCGTCACGGCAGCCAGCAGTCCCCTGACCGCCGCGCCCAGCGCCCTGACGCCGATGGCAGCGCCAGCCGCTACCGTACCGGCCGTGGTCATGCCACCGGCTGCCGTGGCCGTCGCCGTGGGCAGGGCGATGAACTGGGCATAGAGACTGCGCAGATCCCCGATCCAGCCGACAATCTTGAGCCCTAACCACGCCTGGGCCAGCACGGTCAACGCCGTGCGCCACTCATAGAGGGTCTGGATCAGTGACTTGAGGGTTTCCCCCATGGTGATAAAACCATCGGACAGGCGCTTGGCCCACACCTGCAGCCGGCCATCCCGGGCTATCTGTTCAAATTCACGGTTCAGGCTGGCCAGCTGGTTCTTGAGCCAGGTCAACGCCCCGTTCTCGGCCACAATCCGGTAGAACTTGGCCAGGTTGTCCTGAGCGTTGGAGACAAGCCCGGAGAGCAGGCTCATGTTGGCGGCGGCCGCCCCGCCCGATTGAGCGGCGATCTCATTCATCAGGGCGGCAATGGTGTCGCGGCCAAGCTTGCCCGCCTCTGAGAGCTTCTGCAGCTCGGCGGTGTTCTTGCCGGTGACCTGTTCAAGCAATTGCCACACCGGCACCCCGCGCTCGATCAGCTGCAGGATCTCCTCCCCCTGCAGCTTCTGCTTGGCCCAGGCTTGGCCAAGGGCCAGGGAGATGCCTTGCACCTCTTCAAAACCACCGCCCAATTTGAACGCCTGATCGACAATGCCCTGCATGGCCCCCGCCATGGGGTCAATGCCGAACGCCTTGAGGCGCACGAATACCTGGGTGACTTCACTGAGCTGCAGGGGGGTGTTCTTGGCAAAGTCCTGGATCCAGGCTGACGCCTCTTTGCCACCAGCAATCGACCCCATCACCGCCTTGAGTTGCACATCGAGGCGCTCGGCCTGATCGCCGGTCTGGAACATGGCGAGCAATTGGGTAGTCAGGGTTTGGATACCGAACCAAGTACCCGCCAGCGCCACCAGGCGCCCAGTCAGGCTGCCAATGGCCCCTTGTAAGCCACCGGCCTGCTGACTGCCTTGGCGAAGCTCGCGCCCCAGCCGCTCGGTCTGGGCAACACTCTTGGTCAGCTCACGCTGCAGCCGCTGCTGTTCCTGGGCAAGATTCTTGGTATCGAGCCCGGACTGCTTGAGCCCCGCGTGCAGGCGGATATGACTGGCGGACTGAGCGACCAACTGGCGCTCCAGCTGCTTGACCTCGGAAGCCAGCAACCGCTCTTGTTCGGCCAGCGCCTTGGCATCCCCCGTCCCTGCCTGCTGCTCAGCACGCAGCTGCGCCAGCTTGTCGCGGCTCAGCACTGTCGCCAGTTCGAGCTGTGTCAGGGCGGCTTTGGCGTCATTGAACTGCCGGATCAGAGTCTGCTGCTGGCTCAGAGATTCGAGCGTCTGTGCCAAGCGTTCAGTCTCGGCGGCCGTCTCATCTGAGATAGGCCCCAGCTCCTGCACCTCCCCCGCCAGCGCGGCCAGATCCTCACGGCCGGTGACTTTGGCCGCCAGCTCCAAGGCAAGTTTGAGGGAGGAAGAGGTGGACATGGGGCATTCCGATCAGATTCAGATATGCCCTATTGTGAAGAAATGGCAAGATAGGAAGGTTTATGGCGAATTACTGAGGATACAGAATGAGCGGCAACCTAAAACTTAGATATCTTTTTCTTGGCTTTTTCGTCTGCACATTGCCAGTGTTAGTTTATTTTTTGAATTTTGGTACAACCAAAGACTATAAACTCATCTACGAACTTTCTCATGATATGACAATATGGGGCCAATTTGGGGACTTCATTGGGGGGACAACTGGCACACTGATATCTGCCGCTGCATTTGCCGCAGTTTATTTCACCCTCCAGCAGCAAAGAGAGTCTATTAGAAAACAAGAAGAAGAACTGGCAGAAATGAAGAGGCAATCTCAAATTTCCAGACTTGAGAACATATTGAATCAAACGACCATTGACCTTGAGTCGCAATTAAAACAAAGACACTCTTTTACCCATGTAGACCCATTCACAGGTTTGCCAATTGAGTTTGATTGCACACTGCAAGACCACTTAGCTGGTCTTTCAACACTTGATGGCAGAGACCTAAACTCCCTATATATATTTCCGATGCCATTTTTAGAGCTTCAAAAAATATTCGCAATTATAACTCTAACCGAAGAATTACGGCCACAAATAGCAGAGTTTATAATGACAGCGGAGACAATATGCCACCTATTGCTCGCTATCAATGAACTTTCCATTGATGATGTTGCAACAAAATATTATAAGTACAAGTATTTATTGGTTTTCACCGTATTGCACGATTGTAACTTAAATACTGAAACTTTAAATAAATGCTTCGACTTCAAAAAGCTCAATGACATTATTAATTCCAACGCCCCCATTTCAGAAGTATTAAAAATCCTTTGAATCTTTAACGGCGGGTCTCCCCGCCATTCTTCATATCCACAGCCCTTTCTCTGTCGCAGGCCAATTCACATTGAAGGGTGTGGCCTCGCAGTCCAGCACCAGTAGCCTTCCTCCAGTTTGATTTCGATAGGCTTGCCGCTGAAGGGATCTACCGTTTCAATGGCGCCAAGCGAATCGCCCACAGGCGTCTATAATATGTTTGTGAATAAAACATTTTAAGACAATTCCCTAAAAATTAACGACAAGGATGCATTATGAAAACTATCTGGGGACTACTTCTGAATTTCATAAGCTTTTTTGGCATATGGTTACTGGCTGCATTTGTTTCCTATGCTATCGCATTTCGAGGCTGGGGAGATTCCACAATAGGTGAATATCTACGTCTAGGAACTACATGGTTTATTTGTCCGGGTATTGGGGGATACTTCGCACCAAGGGTGACAACGTATTTCATCTCTGAACTAAACGTGGACTCCGTTATTGCATCATTCATTACAACAATATCTATTGTATTCACGGTGCTTATAGGATTCTCAATCTTTGCCTATGGATCCAGCCTTGGTAGTTCCGTATATGAGATGTTTCAATTTACGCTTCAGTTTTTGTCAGTAATTGTGGGGACGTTGATGGGGAAAATGGCAGTGAAGGAAAGCGCCTAGAAATTTCATGTACCACTCAAGATATTAGATTATAGAAGCACAATCAAACATTCACGAAAAGCAAGAACGGCGGGTCTACTCGCCGTTCTTCATTCCTTCCAAACCTATACCATTCCTGGCCGGCCCACATAGAAGGATTCGGTCTCACCATCCAGGGTCAGCAGCTCCCCTTCTAACTCGCTCCAGATGGGCTTATCGCAGGGGATCTAACGCTGTCTTGAGTGCTTAGTTGGGTTGGCACACGACCAGCTCATTACCCATTTCCGATGAGACCATCAGCGCCCATTGAGACTCCACCTGTCATATCTGACAGTGGCAAGGGAGCCTCTAGGGTTAATACTCAAATTTTGCTGAACAATGGAGCAAAAGTATATGCACCAATTTGGCGTTTGGCATGAAGGTGGGCACCAAACTATCTATGGGCTGCCGATCCTGAAGCATCTGCTGCAATCCCTCCAGGGTGAGGTGATGGTGCGCTACATCTGTCGTGCAGACACACCATGCACCTTGTTTTTGACCGTCAAGGAAGGGGTACCCTACCAGAAATTCAAGCAGGGTAATCCACCGCTGGATTGGCAGTGGTTAGAAAATGCCATCCTACCTCTCTCTGCCTCATCCCAACCGCTGGCCATGATCAAACGGCTTGAGCTTCGTTAAAAAACCGAAATACTTACCTCTGCAATCGCTATTGATCTTCCAGATTCTCAGCCTCCTCCCTTGGCCCCACTTGGCGATTTGTGGTGTAAATCACATTTTCATTGCGCGTGTTTAGAGCTAAAACCCTACACTTTAAAGTGTAAGCAGGAAGCGATCATGGTGGTGAGCTCTATCTGCTCTGCAGTCCCCATACATAAATGGAGAGTGCGATCATGGAAAAAATTCCCTGTCTAATCTTGGCTACTTGTATGGGAGTTCTAGCAGGCTGCTCAAGCATACCGGACAAGATAGCAGAATCCACGGCCATCGAATGGCCTTGGCCCGACAACAAGCCCAGCGATAACGCTCAAGCCGAATATCTAAAAGCAACGGCGTATTGCGTCAAACTCCAACAGTATTACGCCGCAGGTGGCAGTTCTGGAAAAGCAGCAAAATTCGGTCTGGCGGCTCTAGGAACATTAGCAGGTGCAGTCTTCGCCCCGATTGCCACTGGCACTGCGGCTACCGCATGGGCAGGTTTTTCAGGGGCGACCAATGCTCTACAAATATCCTATGACCAGTCCTTTGACTATGCGCTTGTTACGGCTAGGCGGGCACAAATTCAGAGAGAAATGGAGAAGGGGCAAGATGCTTATGCAGAAAAGCCAACTGTTCTAAGTGCCATTAATTTGGCATCCAGATGCGCCATGGCACCAGCACAAGTTGACCAAGCATTTATGGCAACGCTTAACAATTTAAGAAACAGTGATAAAAAACCAGAAGAGGCAAAACCACCAGAAACCTCAGATGACAAAAAAGCCAAGGTGAAATAATAGTAACGGCGGGGCTCCCCGCCGTTACTCTATCTACTACACCGTCCCCAGTCTGTCTACATAGAAAGGGATTGTCAGGTCGCAGATTCGATACCTAATAGTCTGGGTTCAGTCAGAGGATACATCGAGGAATTCGACTAACGTTCCCTCGCGCTCAATATGATGACCGCTTTCGTCATACAGTTGGACCCGAACTACCTTGCCGATAAAGTCAGACGCAAGCTGTTCATTCAAGTTGTCCATGCAGATTGTACCCACGGTGCCATCGCTCAAAAGAACTGTGTATTTCATGGTCATCCTTCCTTTGAAACCCGCCCGACTGACTTCATTTGACAACATAAATTGTTGCCGACCGTCACCCGGTCGCTACAGTGGCCAATGTGGTAGCTTCCAGAATCAGCGCCATAGTTTTTAGAGTCTGCTCCTGGTATATGGTTCCAAGAAGACAAACGGCGGGCCTCCCCGCCGTTCTGTTATCCAACCCTATACCGTCTCTGGCCGATCCACATAGAAAGGCGCGCTTTCGCCATCCAGCGCCAACAGCTCCCCCTCCAGTTCGATCTCGATGGGTTTGTCACTGAGGAAATCCACCGCCTTCTTGGGGGCCAGGCTGGCACGGGGGATGGTCAGTTTGATGGCCTCCCCACCGATGATGCTTCGGCCATCGAGCAGCAAGCGCGCCTTCACCTCCGGCTGCACGTTGCCCGCAATGCGCGAACCCGTCACCGCGTTATAGCTGGCGCTGACCATTACCGGGCCGCCGTCTGCCACAGCGCCCCCCTTGGTGGCCCGCAGCAGTCCCAGGGCATAGTTGATCTCGAAGTCGGTACCAAGCACTAAGGAGGTCGCGCCCTCCTTCACCACCAGGCCGGTGGCCGAGAGATTGGTCTTGCCCAGGCTCACCCACTTGGGGTGCGCCAGCAGGGTCACCGGCAGATCGGTCAGCGTCCCCGCCCCCTGATTGATGGGGCTCTCCAGCCCCATAAAGGCGGCGGCCAGCAGTACCGGCGGGATCTCGCTGGTTTTGATATTGACCGTGGCCGGCTTGGGGACGAAGTAGGTCTCCCTCGGCTGCCCCAACTTGCCTTTGCGCTTGCTCGGGATACTGATCTTCTCGCTGTCCGGTTTGACTTCCAGGCTGTTGACGTCCACCGGGCCGATCACCCCGTTCGAGACATTGTTGGTGAAGGTCTCGATAAAGAGATCCCCTTCCAGGTGCAGTGTTTCGCTCATGACCGTTCTCCCTTGAATTTCACTGTCGTCTTGAAGGCAAGGGGTAGATACACCGCCCCGCCCTTGTAACTCGGCCTGACAGATGCGGTTTCACGCCGAAAGGTGCTGTCACCACACACTCGGCCTGCCACAGCCTGCAACATGCGCCCCAACCACACGCCTGCGCTGGCCTCTTTGGGGGTGGCACGATGTACCAACACCAGCAGCCAAACCTGATCGAACACGCTTTGCCGCCCGCTTTGGGCCGTGTCACTCTCTCGCTCGCCCTGGTAAATCACATGAATGGCCGGGGTGTGTTGCCCCAGGTTGGCCACCGCCTCTAGGTCGGTGGCCACAAACACCTCCTTGAGCCCTTGACCCTTCAAGGGCAGCAGCAATTCGCGCAACCGCTCCCCCGCCGCCAGGTAGTCGAACTCAGGAGATGAAGTGCTGGCTTGAGTGCTCATAGAAAGCCCCCACTACCTCGCCCAAACACCCGGCCATCGGACTGCAGTTGGGCCAGGTTCTGGCTTTCCACCTGTTCGCCGTCAGCAGCAAGCCCCAGCGCCAGCTCCCCCTTGCCCACTGACTTGAGGAAGGCCAGGGCCGCCTCATTGCGTTTGGCGATCTGCTCCGGTGCCTGCTCGCCATAGAGGCGGTGGCGGGCGATATCGGCGCAGATGGGCACCAGGGCGCTCGGGACATGAGCAAGCGGCAAGGGGTAGCGCCCCGCCAAGTAACCGTCGATCAGCGCGCTGGCGTCACTCAGGGCGAGCGCAATGGCCGCACTGTCCAACTCGCCGGCCGGGGTTATGGCAAGGCGCAACAGCTCCACCTCACCAAAGCGGGTCACCATGTCGCTGACGCTGGCGTAGCTCATTTGCCCTTACCCTTGCCACTGGCGGGCGCAGGGGATGCGACCTCAGGCTCTGGGCTACCTGGCTCTGCACTCACACCGCCCAATGCTGCATCGTCCAGATCCCCCGCCGTCTGCGGTGCATCCGGCGCCGGCTCGGGCCCCGCCATATCCTCAGCCAGGCGGATGACCACCAGACGCGGATCCCCTTCCAGGGCCTCGAACTGCAGATCCGACACAACCAGCTCAGACTCGCCAGGTGCAATCGCCTGGCCCGCCCGGTGATAGCCCTGATGGAGTTTCGATATAACGCGCACTCGAATAGCCATCTCATGTTTCCCTCTGTCTTGTTCAATCCGAAAACCGGTTTAAACGGGGGTTAAACGCCCGGACTGGGACGGTTTAACCCCACCGTTAAACAGCACGTTCTGGGTTACAGCTCTGGTTTACAAATAATCAGCCACCACCATTTCCAGCTTGCCCTTGAGCTCGTTGCTGGAGCTCTCGGAGAGCTCGCGCTCCAGCATCTGGGTTGCCAGCTTCTCAAGCGACGCTGGCACCACCAACAGGGTCGGCTTGATGCCAAGCTGGCGGCCACCGTCCGACTTGAACTCGCGCATCCTAGTGATCGCATCCCACAGGTTGTCGGGGGTCAGGGCCCGCTTGTTGGCGAACGCCAGTTGCCAGAAGCCGAAGCCTGCCGCATCGCGGCAATCCACCCCATAGCGAAACTGCTTGGAAGTGAACACCGCCTCGTCATCTGCCTTGGTCATGGCGATAAGCTGCGGCGATTTGCGATCCTGGAAGATAATGGGCTTGAGTGCGCGGCTGGTGTCGAGCAGGAACCAGGGCTCGCCCGCATAGGCGCCATCCACTACCAGGTTGGCGGCCACTACGGCGGTGCCGGTGCCATCAGCCTTGGGATAGACCGGGTGATCGGTGTCGAAGAAGTACTGGCCGTCATAGCAGGGGCTGGTGAAACCAGCACCGAGCAGACCGAAGCAGAGCTCGTCAGGATGTACCCCGGCCGAGCGTCCCATCTCGGCGAACAGCGGGGCGTAAATGCCCAGCTCGTCGTCCTCGATATCGTTGCGATCCACCCCCACGGTCGCCTCGAAGTCTTCGTTGACGATCTGGTAGCTGTGGGCCTTCATCGACTCGATCACCCGGTCTCCGATCCACTTGCGCAGGGTCGGGAACTTGCCGAGCCAGCCATAGGTGTTGGATTTGGTGGTCGATTTGATCACCGTGGCGATCTTCTGGTATTGCGTCGGCGCCTCGCTCTTGGCGTCTTCAAAGTTCTTCTTGAAGCCGGTAAAGAGGGCCTGCAGCAGCGCGGGGGTAACAATGGCCATGGTCTATTCCTTCTCTGGTTAAACGGAACTGCCTTCGCGTGAATAGGGAGGCGCTTGCTTAGGCTTTGGCCTTGGCAAAGTCCTCGTGGCTGATGCCAAGCTGATCAGCGGCGTACTTGTCCTCGGCTGAAAGCACTGCCTCACCCTTCTTCTCCGGCAGGGTGACGGCGGCGGTCTGGCTCGCCGTGAGCGCGGCGATGGCCGGACGCGGTTCCAGCAGCGCCTTGAGGGCAGCCACCCCCTTCTGGGCGGCGTAGGCGGTCAGGTATTCCTCTTCGGCCGCCACCACCTTGCCCGCGGTGCGGGCCTCCTTGATGAGGGTTGCGGCATCGGTGATATCCACCTGGGCGGTCAGGGCCGCCACCTGGGTGACCAGGGCGTTATAGGTCGCCACCGGCACGTATTGCGCCAGGTCAACCTGGGCTCCTTGTTGTACTGACGTCGTCTGTGCCTTGAGGGCAACCAGCGAGGTGCGCTCGGCCGCGAGTGCGGCCTCCAGCTCCGGCGCCTTTTTGGCACTGGCCTGCAGGGTATCCAAGGCCGCCAGCGCGGCAGTGCCCTGCTCGGCGGTAAACTGTCCATCGGCCCCCGGCTGGATGCCGAGTTTGCCGAGCAGCGCGATCAAGTGTTCGTTCATGGATTTCTCCTTGATTGAGGTGGCCAACTGGCCGGGTTGGATAGGCATAAGGCTTGAAGCAGGTAACGCACTCAGGGCCGCCAGCGCCTGCATGCCCACCACCCCCGGGTCGTTGGTGATGGCGGTCATGCGCAGCTCCAGAGGGCGACCTTGAGCGTCATAGGGGAAGACGGCAGAGAGGAAGCGATACTCTTTGGCAGCAACCAGGGCAGCAGCCCGCTCCGTCCAGCGGGGTTTGATAAAGAGTCCCTGCCCTTCGCGCCACTCGATTTCATCGCCGTTGTACCAACCGGCTGCGGGCGCAGGCTGACCGTTCTGATCAACTTTGAGGGTCTGGTGGTCGTAGTCGATGAGGATGTCTTGACCAAGCGCCTTGGCACGGGCAATCAGGGCCGCGGCGATCTGCCCGTCCAGCTGCCAGTGACCACTCGCCACATCAAAGGGGCGACCGTCACGGGCCTTGAACGGGCCAACCGGCAACAACTGGTGCCAACCGTCGTCGCTCGGGCCAAGCGCCGCATCGAGCACAGCCATCCCCAGGGGGGTGGGTCTGGTATTCAAGATGGCCACGGCAATCTCAGATAGGGGCATCACTCTCACTCCGACGCAGGGTACAACAAAACACTGCTGCCAGTTTCAGGGCATGGAGTTATCGGTGGGGTTTATTGTGGGTTACAATGCTATTATTCTTATTTATATGATATTCACCTTCCTACGGGGCCACTATGAATTGTTATGTCTGCAGTGCCGAACTAGATGGTAAGAATAAGACCGAAGAACATATTATTCTCAACTCCTGTGGTGGCAAGCTAAAATCCAGCAGTTTGATATGCAAAACATGCAACTCCTTATTGGGTGAAAGATATGATGCAACCCTTGCATCTCAGCTTAATTTTTACTCTAATATGTTTAATGTACGTAGAGATAATGGACGCGTACCAAATATATATGGAATACAAAAAACATCCGGCCATGAATTTAGTATCACCCCCGGAGGGTTTCCATCTTTCAGATTCCCAATAATAAAGGATGAGGTGGACATAGAAAACTCCAACATTGAAATTCAAGTCAATGCTTCAAGTATGAAGCAACTCAAGCAAGTCATTGCTGGATTGCATAGAAGATATCCGCAGCTAGATGTGAATGAAGCCATATCGTCGGCACAGAGTAAGCAAGTCTACCTAGGTTCACCGGTATCGATATCTACTAGTATTGGTGGAGACCTATCATTCAGAGCAGTGTGCAAAGCCGCCATCAATTTTCACCTTGTTTCTGGTGGTGACAAAAATGATATTTCACATCTAATACCTTATATAAGAGGAGGGGTTGATTTACGGTGCGTTTTCAATCATCCATCTAAAGTTGTGGAGGCCACGCTTGCACCGAACGAATCCTCACATATAATTCATCTAGAAGGCGACCCACACGAACAACTACTCTATTGTTACATAGAGTATTTTAATGCTCATTGTTATCTCATTATCCTAAACTCAAATTACACTGGCCCCGAGATTTCAAACACATATTGTTATGATGTCGTAGCAAGGCGTGAAATAAAAAGAGTGATACCTAAGATCATAAAAAAACACGAAATCACTGAAGGCTTTGGGGAACTAAATGAGCACAATATAAATGCAATAAAATCACGATGTGCTAGAGCATATGAAATTGCCATACGGATACAGCATGACCTTCATCGTGCAGACTTAATTGAAAAAGCTCTTGATGATATTTTAAAAAAACACCCAATGGGAACCCTCGTGACGAAGGCTGTAGCTGATGATATGACTGCTGTTATTATGGAACGCTTAACACCATACTTACTTAGATATATACAGAGACGTAAGATGTAGACCTTCACATCACCATATTTAATGGTGTTTAAGGCTGTTTAAATCCTTCTACAACACATTTTACGTAATGGTCCTAAGCCATCCTATCTCTTCATGTCCTCAATGCTGTTTGGTTCGTTACTGTCGATCTAGTGAAAGATATCCGTTTAGAATCTCCAATATACTCTCTCGGTCAGCTTCCGAGAGCCCCAGATAGGGGCGCTCTGGCAGGTTGCTCTCGGGACGGCCAAACTGGTGGGCAGCGCCGTATTCGAGCGGAGTGCCGAAATAGAGGGTCTGGGAATCGGCCTGATAGTTGAGGGTATCGCGCAGATCGTCGTTGAGGCGCAGCACCTCGTCGGCATGTCGGGGCTTGCGGGCACGGTACTCGTCCGAGAGCGGAGCCCAGGGCTCTCCGTCCGGGCTCTCTTGGGTATCCCAGCGATCCCGGTGCGACAGCAGCAGTCCCTCCCCGATATCTGCCAGCGGTTCACTGAGATCACCAGTGCGCTGGTAGAGGCGAGACAACAGCTCATGAGCATCAGCTACCCCATGATGGCTGATGGCGATAAAGCTACCAGCCATGGCTACTCCTCAAAATGGGTCAGATAATGGAACGCCTCGTCGTCAGCTGCGACAATGGCCGCCTCCCAGAGCTCACCAATCAGGTTACGCTCTGCACCACTGGCCTGTGCCTCCAGCTGCTCTAGAGCATGAACATCAGCCAAGGTGAAGTCCCCTCCCTTTTCAAAGAGGCGGGACGCTTGCTCCAGCAGACTCTCGCTCATCATTTCTCTCCTTTGGTGACGGCTTTGGCCGCCTGTTCGATCATGGCTTGCACCGCCTTGGCCAACTCGGGGTAGTGAGCCACCATCGTTTCTCTGGCCAGCATCCAGGCAGCAAAAGCCTCTGCGGCCGCTTCTTTGCCATTCGTACCGGCATATTGAGTGAGTAATCCCAGCCCAGCCACATCCGGTTCACCGGCCCAGAAATGAACCTGGTGGCCCAGCTCGTGCAACCAGGTGGAGATCCGCTGGGCCGACTCCCCCAAGCGCCCTCCTACGCAGGCTGACACGCTAAAGTGACGGCGCAAGGTCTCACCACTGGTTCCCCTTGGCAGCCACTGGCGGGGCCCGGTGTTGGTATGGGCATCGGTCACCACCTCGGCCGCCGCCGCTTGTACTGCCTGCATATCGACCGTTTTTAGAGTATCAGTCGCCTTGACCTTGATAACCAGGTGATCCCAACGCTTGCTGGTAAAGCCATTGGTGCGTGCGGCGGTTCGGTGGTAATAGAGCGAGCGTATCGAGTAGGTATCGTGACCAAGGTATTCGGCGATGGCCGGGGCCACCTTGAGCCCCGCAGCCCCCTTGCCCATTTCGGTCTGCTTGATAAACAGGGTCTTGATCGGGTGCGCCTTGAGAAAGGCCGCCAAGGGTTTGCGTTGGGGTGCGGGTAGCTGGGCCAGCAGATCGCTGAGCCTCTGCGCCGTTACCCCCTTGGCCGTCGAAAAGGCGCTCTCTACCAACCGCTGTGGCAAGCGTTCGGCCAGCGCGGGTTTCACCGCCTCCCACTTGGCCATGGCCTCAGTCAGGGCGGCCGGGGTCTGCGGGCGATAATCGAAACCCGGATCGATGCCACGGGGGATCCGGTGTATCTCCCCGGTCGCCTTGTCCACCCACTCATATTCGCCATCATCCGGGGCCTTACCCACCACCAAGCCGCGCCGCTTGAGATCGGCCTCTGAGAGCAGGAACTTCTTGCACTTGCAGCCATAGCCGTTGCTGGGGCTGTGGGTATCCCACCAGGGATGGTCCACCGGCAGCACCAGGTTGTTCCACTTGAGGTGCAACTCTCTGGGGTGCTCGGAGTCGCCGTGGCGATAGAGGGCATAGGGGCGTTTGTGCTTGATGCGCTCAATCTGGTCATCACGCCCGGCGTTATAGCTCTGGCGCAGGTTGGTCTCGAAGATAACGCGAGAGCGCCAGGACGCCGGACCGGTATGCGCCCAACCGTGGCGAGCCACTACTTCCTTGAACGCCTTCTGAAAGGCCCCGATGGATTGCCCTTCGCTGATCGCTTTGTCCACCGCCCCACGTAGATCGGCCAGCAGATCAACTTTGGTCGCCCCCGCCACCATAAAGGCACGGTTATGGGCATCGCGCCACACATCAGCCCAGCGCTCGCTCGGCATGTCGAGCTTCTGGCGGAAGAAGGCGATCGCCTCAGCAAAGGGGAGCGAGCCATAACGAACGGGCATCAGTTGCCCTCCTCCATCTCCAGCATGCCGAGCAGTTCGCTGGCGGCGATGGCCTGGGCCAGCAGAGCCCCCAGTTCGTCATGACTGAGATTTGGCTCCAGCGCCAGCAAGCCATCCCGGATCTCCTCCAGGGTGGTGGCCTGCATCACCAACGCCTGAACGGCATCGGTCATGCCAGCGAGCAAGGGGGCCACCTCCGCTTGCAGGCGGGCCAGCTGGGCGTCGTTGTTATCGCCCTGGACAGGGTGCTTTACCGCCAGCGCCGCCAATCTCTTGCTCGCAGAGAGAGCTTTGAGCGCCGCCTCTCCCGGGGGAGCCTTGACGTCAGTGATCACCAGTACCTCCTCGCCGTCCTTGGGGACCGGGATCTGCAGCTTGTCCCGTACCCACTGCGCCGGGATCTGCATCCCCATGCCCACCAGGGCGCGCAGCGGATAAGCCAGATCGCGCATGTCCTCCGGCTCGGTCACGTCGAACTCCAACCGGGGAGCACGGCGCGGGCCCTGGAAGCTCTTGCCGTTCAGGGCAAACAGCGGATAGACCAGATCCCGGGTCAGGGTCGCGGCGAGCTGGCGCAGGTCCGCATCCCGCACCTCCTGGCGCACCTCGTTATGGACGTTGCCAAGCGCATTGGTCGAGCTCTTGCCATCGGCCTGACTGGTCAAGGTGCCCCCCAAGATGGCTTTGCTGATGGAGCGCTCGCACCAGTCCATCATCACCACAAAGGGATCAGCCTGACCATTGGCGGCGTTTTGGAACTCGATCTCCATTCCCCGGGGGATGATGCCGCCGGCGTTGTGGCCGATGGAGAGCACCGCCTGCAGCAGGGTCGTCTTCTCCTTCTCGGTGGCCCCTTCCGGGTATTTGCCGAGGCGCACCGGCAGGCCATAGATCTCCAGAAACTCGGCGAGATCCCGTACGCTGTAGTTCTTGAACAGGAAGGGCCAGACCAGAGTGCGGATAAGGCCGGTGCGGGCCAGATACCCCGACTTGGACTTGGCCTTGTGAAGCAGCCAACCGAACGGATTGAGGGCTGCCCCCTCCTTGCTGCCGTCTCGCAGCCGCAACTGATTCCAGTCATCCGGGTGGGTCTGGAACCAGGCAGGGTCGCGCCAGACGATGCCCTTGGGCAGTTGCAGCCCCTCCACCAGTTCCCAGCCGCTGAACTCCTGGGCGCTGAACCCCTTGAGCACCGCATCGGTGGCGTCGAAAATGGCATCGTCCAGCCAGGTGAAGTCCTCCAGCAGCTCGCGGATCATCTCGCTGTCGCGCTTCTCGGCCGCGCTGGCGTTGCGCGGCGGCTCTATGGTCCAGCTCACCCCAAGCAGGGCACGCCGGCGCTTGCCGAGCTCGCTCTGCAGGTGGGCGTCCTTCTCCTCCATATCCTCGGCCAGCTCGCACTGGGCGATGAGGCTCCCCTCCTCCGCCTCTTTCAGTGCTGCTGCAGCCTTGCCAGGCGTCAGCCCCACGGTCGGGTGCTCGCTGTAGTGACGGCGCAACTGGGCCAGCTTGGCGTCGTTCTCGGTCTGAGGCTCCTTTTGCAGGCGCAGCGCGTTGCCATGAATGTCGATGAGTCCGGCCATTACCAACCCCCTCTCTCACTTTTGATCAGATCCCTCGTCCCGAGGGATGGGTGATAGTCGTCGCTGCGGTCGCGGCCGTGTTTGCCTGGCAAGGGGGTGAACTCGATGGCGCCCCCCTCCATCCAGCTGGCCCGCACGGCCATGGCCAGGGCCACTGCAAAGTCGCCGTGGCGCTGCTGGCCGCCCTGGCCGGTGTTCTTGCCCTTGTCGATCTTGGGGATGCCGTTGATGACCTGGATCTTGCCCAGATCGTCCTGCACGTCCGCATGGCGCGGGATAATGAGGTTGCCATCCTCGAACTCGGCCTTGAGCTTGGGCATCCACTCCCGATACCAAGGGTCATTGAGCATCACGCACTCGATCATGCTGGCGCCCCAGCGCAGCCGGGCAGCCTCTGCCAGATAGCCGCCATTGCCGGTAGCATCGAAGGCCGCCGCCGTGAAGCGGTGCAGTCCCTGCAGCAAGTAGAACAGGAGCTGGCGCTGGGTCTCATAGGGGGCATTGACCAGCTCCACCACGAAGGGCACCCGTTTTCGCAGGCTGGTTGCGATGGAGAGCGGGACGAACACAGAGAGATCACCCTTGCGGACAAAATCCTCCCCCAATACATGGCGGCAACTGCGATCGAGCGCTTCGAGGCAGGGCTTGAGGTGCTCCTCACACCAGATCTCCGCTACCGCCTTGCGGGTCTCCTCGCTTTGCAGCTCGAAGTCCGCAGGGGAAGTGAAGCGCAGGATAGGGATATCCGGCTGCATGGCCCGCTCGATCAGGGTGCGCTTGATGTAGACGCCGCTGCTCTGCTTGGGCACACAGAAATACTCTTCCAGCGCATCCTCTTCGGTGGCGGTGTCTTTGAGGAGGCCCGCCTTCCAGGCATCCTCTGCCTCTTGGGACCAGGGCATGCCTTTGATCTGGCAGATGCGGCGATAGAGCCCCTGGCGGCAGGCGTCGTCCAAGGTGATGGTGTGGATGGAGTAACGCTTCTTGCCGGCGCGGCTGTCGCCGATCAGCTGGTTAAACAGATTGTCCACGCCGTTGTGGGTGCTGATGAGGCGCACCTTGGCGCCCCACATGGTCAGCGCCAGCGCCGCTTTCAGCACCTCGGCCAGCCGGTCATGGAAGGCGGCTTCGTCGATGGTGACATTGCCCTGCATCCCCCGCAGGTTGGAGGGGTTGCTGGAGAGCGCCTGCACCTTGAAGCCCGAGGCGAAATAGACCACGAAGGTGAGGATCGCCTTGTCCTCATCGTCGGTGAACACCTCCTCCTGGATCTCGCCGGCCGCCTTGTTGTACGCCTTGGCCCACATGGCCACGGCGTCAATAAACTCGCGGGCCATCTCCTTGTTGCTGCCCACATAGAAGTGGTGACCGCCACCGGCCGACTTGGCCTTGGAGGCCGTCAGCGTGGCATCGGCCGCCTCCGCCCAGGTGATCCCGGTGCGGCGGCTCTTCTCGGCGATCTTGAGCGGGCTCTCGTCGGCAATCCAGATGCGCTGGTAGGGCAGCAGCACCTCGTCGGGGTTGTATTCAGTACCGAGGGACTGGGCCAGTTGTTGGGCGATCGTAGTCATCAGGCGATCCCCAGGATTTCACGGCGAATGGCGGCAGCGGCTTCACCGCTCAGTCCCGCCTGGGTGACGATGGCCTCGGTCTTGGCGGCCACCTCCTCGGCGAAGGCCTGGCGGATCTCCTTCTCCCGCTTGTGGCTCTGCATGGCGGTGGACTCGAGCCGCTGTGCCGCCAGCATGGCGTTTTTCAGCATGTCGATATCCACCGCCTCCTCCGGGTTCTGTACCTGGGCCAGCATCGCCTTGAACAGCTGGGAACGGCCGAGCTCCAGGATGAGCTTGGTGGTCTCCCCCATCGGCTTGTCACCGAGCTGGGAGGTGAGCGCCGCCGTGGTCTCCCGTAAGTCGCGCAAGTGTTGGCCAACCTGTTCCACCTGGCTGGCGTGGCGGCTGAGCCCTGAGCGGGAGAGCTTGAGATCGTCGGGTAGCCCTGCCTCCTCGATAAGGCCATTGATCTCATCCAGGATGGCGGCCTGGCTGTTGGCCCGATCACGCAGCATCTCGTTGAGGGCGTTGCGGATAGCCTCGGGCAGCAGCCATACCTTGCTGGCGCGGCCTCGGGTCGGTTTCTCGGCCATGGTCATCCTCCCTCAATCCTCGGCACGAGGCTTCTTGACGCCAGGCACCGAGGCGCGCCCCTCGGCCACATCCTGGCCCCGACCGGTGAGGTGGGCCACCTGCACCTGGGCGAGACGCTCGATGCGCACCAGCCCCTGCTCTTCCAGCCAGGCCAGTAGGGTCTTGACCCGATCCCGGGTCACCCGGCCGGTGCCGAGCTGATCGAGGCAATCGTTCAAGATCGACTCGTTGGCCGCGCCGCCGATATCGAGCAGGGAGCGCAAGATCACCAGCCGCTGCTGGGCGTCCAATATTGCTTGAATGCTCATGCCTTCTCCTTCTGTACCGATGCCAGCTCGTTCTCCAGCAACATGTCGGCAAGCCGGCGCGCCTGGCGCAGCTCCGGTTTGACCTCCCGCAGTTCGCCACGCAGCTCGCTTATCTCCAGTTGCAGCTTGTGCAGCTCCTTCTCACTCGGCAGGTCGGCCAATACCTGCTCTACCCGTTGAACCCGCTGTACCAGGGCGGTGAGATCCTCCCGTTTGGCGTAGGTCTTGGAGAGCAGGATGATGACCACCAGCCCAACCAGGCTTGCCAGGGCGTACAGGGGCCCCCAGTTCTTAACGATGAAATCCCACACGGACAGCCTCCTTGCGCTCGAATAGGGTCTGGCACTCGATGCAGCGCGGCGCATCGGGTTCGGCATGCAGCCGCGCAATCGGGATGGGCTCATCACAATCACAACAAATGCCATCGCCCCGGGGTTTCGGCCTTGCCCGGTGGGCGGCAATAAGGCGCCCGGTCCGCTCGGCGTCGAGCTGCTGGGCGCGGTCTATGGGGTCGCTCAAGGGCGTCTCCTTGCGAACCGGTTATTTGATGACGTGAGTCGCCTTGAGGCGGCCCCAGATGGCCAGCAGGCCGCCGATGGCACTGGCCAGATCCACAGCAGTGGAGACCAGACTGGTCTGGGTGCCGACATCGACCGGTACGCCGAACAGGCCGGCAATACCGGCCCCCACGGCGATGACACCGCCGATCACGGCGCGGCTCTTGAGCGCAGGCTTTGCTTGGGGTAACAGGGAATCAGGCATGATGAACTTCCTTAGGTTGGGTTGGGGTAAGACGGGCACGGGCCCGCAGGCGATCCAGCTCGCCCACCGACCGCCAACCCTGCTCGTACAGGGATTGGCGCGTGGCGTGATGGCTGTAGAGCGGGATGGCCTCCAGATCCGCACCGGCCAGGGCGGCCTTCAGATGGGCGCGGCGCCCATCCTTGAAGCAGGCGAGGTAACGGGGGTTCTTGAGTTCGGGGATGCCGAAATAGCCGGCGGCCTGGATCCCTTGCAACGCCTGGCGGCGCTTGTTGGTGAGGCTGGGTTTGCTCATGCCGCCCCCTCACCGAACCGGATCGAGAGCAGGTAGCTCTGCAGGCGCAGCAGGCGGTTGATCCAGCCGTGAGCATTGGCCCACTGGCTGGGGTCTTTGCGCACGATACCAAGCATAAAGCCTGCGCGGATTTCCAGCAGTTTCAGCAACAGGGCACGGCCACCGTCCCGCCCCGTCTTGGCGGCCAACACCCGCAAGGTATGGGAGCCCAGTAGCCCATCTGCCAAGACGCCAAGCGCCTGCTGCAGCTGGCGCACCGAGCGACCAGGGCCGTGATGCACGGCCCCATCGAACAGGGCAATGGCAATCAGCGGGCAGACGCTATCGACCCGATCACAACGGGCTGGCAACCAGTAGTTGGCGCGGTAAAACAGCTGGGCGTGGGCAGGGGTCGCATTGCTGACGGCAATGTCCGGCCGGCCATCCCGATCGAGGTCGATCATGCCGTCTTTGTTGCCGTCGGCAGCATCGGCCATGCCAAACTTGGTGTGGCCGCCCCGGTCGGCCGGGTGGTTGACCTCGCCCCCTTCCACATCGGGGCGAAGCAACCAGGCAAGCGCTATGGGATAGGTATCAGGCAACATAAAAGGCCCCTCGATTAACTGCGTTATCGCAGCGTACCGAGGGGCCCTTATCGTGTGGGTTTATGGCGGCTTAGAGTCAGAAGTTGGCGTTAGCCATATGCTACCTGTCATTTTTCCCAGTTAAATATTCTCCCCCGCCCCATAAAATAGCCGTCTTTGAATTTTGAATGAGGCACACCGAGGTGAGCAAAAAAGCGGCGACAATTGGGGATATCGGCACTGACCACGATGGCTACGCGCCTTCGAAAATAATCTCAGGCTCACCCGATGTACTGATTGATGGAAAACCGGTTGCCCGAGTGTCTGATCAACTCGAACCTCACACAAAACCAGGCAGCGCCCCCCACCCTCGCTCGATTGCATCCGGTTCATCGACCGTGTTCATCAACGGTCTGCCAATGGCGATTACAGGAGGAAGTGTTGGTTGTGGGGGCGTCATTATTGGCTCCAGCAGTGTGATCGTCGGAGACATGGCCCCAGCCGCGAAGCGCATGAGCATGTCAGCACCGCTCCAGGAGGCAAAAACATCGGCGGCAAAACCTCCTGTGCCTCCCATCATGGATGATTGGAAACCTGTTCCAGGTTACCGAGGCGTGATCTACCACACCAAGCGACAAATGGATGACTACCAGGCCGATGACCTTCAAAGCGGCGATATGTCTATGGGCGAAATAATGAGGTTGGGCGAAATGTATAATTTCGCCTTTAGCCCAGATGCTTTCATTTACCCGCCAGCCATTCATTTTGGTATTCTGCGCACGGCGGTTCAGTTCGTCTCTCTTGGTGAATATGGGCCCATTATTGGCAGGCTCATTAATCACTTTGAAGGCTCCAGCGGGGCAACCTATACAGATCCGTTGTTAGACAAGGCAATGAAAACGCACGTCACGACGAAAACATTTACAAACCGTATCCAAACGCTCATCGGCGAGCGTTTAACGGCTGGAGGTGGCACTCTCAACGCGGATGATCGCCATCCCATCCAGGCGGGTTTGAACAGCTCAGCCTCATTACCCAAGTTCGATACGATGGCTGACTGGGTGAATGGATTGGGTATTGCCGTCCACGACGTCTATGCCGTCCGCGTTGAGCTCACCGAACTTGAATACAAGGGACATGAATTCCGAGGAGTTCTGACTTATAAGATCCAAGACCACTTTGGCCTAGATGACCTGGATGTAAATGGCGGTAAGAAGTTTGAATATTTGGCTCCATTCCGTTCGTGGTTTTTGCTCCAACGATATGAACGTTACGCCTACAAACCCTTCATCACTGAAATGAATTTTACTGCTGATATTAGAGGATCATTCTGATGCCCCGTCCTGTGATTATCTGGTACCTGCTGGCCTATGTTCTGCTGGGATATGTCGCGTTGAATAGAGGGTCACATGTGCCGGACTCGTATACAGGGCTTGCATTCGCCATTCCTATGATATGTATCCCGATCAGCATCGGGATCACGGTCTGGGGAATTCTGGTGAGCGCCTTCAAAAAACGCTTCAAACTTATGCTGGGTTACATGCTGGCCGGTCTGGGCTTGTATGGCCTGCTGCAGGTGATCGTTGCCTGACACAAAAAGACAGTGGGCCATCTGCCCACTGTCTTTTTTAACTGAATAGGTCTCCCTGCAGCCGCTTTCTGGTTAACAACCGCTGCTCTGCGACCACCGCATAGGTCTGCGGCACCGACAGACCATGCTTGCGAGCCAACTGGTCGATATTGCGGCCATTGAACTCATCCCAGATAGCTCGGTCGCGCAAGGCGGCTTTGAGGTGATCACCGGTGGGAATGTAATACGCTCGCCCTCCCATATAGTGAGCCTGCACCAACGCCAGTTTGCGGGCCTGAGCCAAGGCAAGTTCCGACGTCATGCCACCTCTGGCCAGCTCGCAGGCCAGTACATCCACCAGTTCAGCCAGCGCCTTGGGCCATTTGGCCGTCAGCTCGGTCGTCGGGATCTGGTCGAGGCGATCCACCAACTGCCCCAACGACTCGTGATCGTCAGCGAACAGGTCCAGATTCTTATCCATGTTGCATCTCCTCAAACGCCGCAAGGATGGCCTGATAACCGGCCACTCGGCCGGTTCTCTCATTGGTGGGGACAACCTTCTTGGCCCTGTGCAACGCCTCGACCATCTCCCGCTTGTGCCAATTTTTAAGAGACTCCAGCACCGGATAAGCCAGCGTGTCACTGAGCCACGCCACCTCGGCGACACCAATGCCCTTGTTAATCCGCACCGTCTGGCGCTCTACATAGTGATTGAGCGCCGTCTCGCTACCATCACGCAGCAGGCCATGGCGGTGCATGGTAATCCAGATAGCCCGGATCACGCTTATCTCAGCGGTCTTGGTCGGGGCGCCGCGAGCCGGGCTTAAACGCTTTGGTTTGCCCCCGTTCACGGCACGTTTAACGGTCGGTTTAAACCCTGCCCCCTTCATGGCCAACAGCACTTTGTCCAACTCCTGGAGCGTCAGTTCTGCCGCAGAACGCTTGCCACTCTGCTGGACCAGCAGCTCCCGATAGGTTTCTTCATCCAGCCCCAGGGAGCGGCGGCCAACCTGTACCAACCGGATCAAGCGGGTACGTTCATTGCTGCTTGTTGTCATGATCTCTCCCCACCTTTGCCACCCAGATTTGGCCGGCGGTCACATCGTTCCCACTACGCCATTGCGGACAATGACGATCGAGCCACTGCTCGGCCCCTTGCTGGCTCAATGGGCCGAACTTCATCACATAGGCCAGCAAGCCCTGCCAATTAGACGCTGCCATGACTGACCTCTGCGGCTCTGGCCTGCTGTAACTCAGCCACCAGTTGCCAACGCATCTGGCTGGCCTCCCCGGCCAGGGCAAACAACCCCTGAGCACGAGCATCTCGCTCAAACTGCTTGAGCTGTCTGCACACAGCCCGTTTATCAGGGGTCGCCTGTGCAATGGCGGCCGCGCTGAATATCTTGGTAAGCCGAATATCCATCTCTGTTTTGGTCATCGCCGTGCTCCTTTATCGAGGCGGTGAAGACCTGGGCCCAGGTCGGCTGCTCATCAGTGCCTGGCCACCACGCCAGGCAGACGGGGAGACCCCCGTTTCGCGCTTTTCTCTTACCCAACCATGTCAGTACAATCACCCAGGGCGTAGTCACATGAGTAGTCGACGTCGCTGCCTGGTGGAGCTGGCTGTTGGTTTGTCATCATGGCCACCTGCTTGATTTCTCCCCAGCAAACCTGACCGACAATCTCATCCCATCCATCGCCTGCATTGTCGCGGTAGTCATCAATGACGCTGTTGGCAAAGTCGATGGCTTCTTGCTCAGTTTTGAATGTCTCGAAACCCGCATCTGGGTCATATGCAAAATACCGTTTCATCCAGTTCACCCCCTCAATCTCTGAGCGCTTTACGCGCCTTGTTGACAATGGAGGTCAGCATGACCAAGCGCGATTTCTGGTTGGCGGCTTGACCGTACTGATTGATAAAATCAACGGCCAGCTGAGCTTGCCCCAGAGCCTGCTGCGGATTGCTCCTCAGCAGGCATTCCAGAGAGCTTTTGGCATCCGTTACGCTGGTATTGAGCAGAGCTTTCACGTTCTCCATATCCAGTTCCTCAGTTGACCAAGAACAGACCAGTGAACAGGCCAGCGACGAAAGCTCCATAGATGGCTGCCATCACGTTGACCAGTAGCCAGAAAGCAGCTTCCAGATTCATGCTGCCCTCAATTGTGCTTGCCCCTGACCACGGCCTCTGGCGTTCAACGCCATCATGGTTCTTCCCTAAGATTCGTTTATTCATCTATTCATCCCTGGCTGCTCATCAGTACCCGACCACCACGCCAGGCAGACAGGGCGGCGCGGCCACCCTGTTTCGCATCGTTACTGCTCGAACTGCAGCGGCATCAGATCCTGGTACTCCTCTTCGCTCAGCGGTGCCGGGCCCAACCCCAGCACCCATAACAAAGCGGCCTTGATGCCATCCTCATAGGTGTCATCGGGATAGCAGGTGCCCTCGGTTTCGCTGATTTGTTCGCACAACTGCAGTTGCTCTTCGGCCTGCTCTACGTTGATTTCCATCGCGCACTCCCCCCTTACAACTTCGCCAGATCCAGGCTCATCTGGACGTAACGTCCCTGGCCGTCCCGCTCGTAGAGCCGCAAATATTGGCTGGTGCCGGTCACCTGGATGGCGTCGGCGATCGCTTGCATGGCCTGCTCCCAGTCAGCATCGTCGATATTGAGCTGGCGTAGGGAGAGCACCTGATTGACGTCGATGTGCCCAGCCTTGGAAACCCGAAAGGCATGGTCCACCAGCGCCCGCAGCTTGGCATCGGCACCGTCGCTCCAGCGCTCGATGCAGCTATCGATCAGCACCTTGGCCGCCTGGATCCTTTCATCAAATTTGCGGTGCTCCCCCACCGCCCGGATCAGCTTGTAACGGCCATCGAAGCTGAGCAGAGTCACGTTGCCCTTGGTGCCGCCCCATGCCACCCCGTACTGCTCGGCCGAGAGGTCCACGAAGTCGGCGATCTGCTGCATCGCGCCGATCTTGAAGGCGGCCAATTGGGAGCGCTGCTCACGGGCCGCCGCGATGATGGTCATCACCACCTCATCGCGCAGCTTGTCCGCCGGGGCGATTAAGGATTCCGGAACCCAATGCCCTAGGGCGTTCTGCCGCATCGGGGTCGTGTTGCTGGTCTGTGCTTCTTGCATAAGGCTCTCCTTGATTTATCCCGTTGTTGTTCGGCGATCGCTTACTGCCGCCAGTGCAACAAACACCCACCAAAGCGCACGATGGCGACATCACGCACTACGCCTGCGAGGCATTCACGTCCCCACACGGCCCGCTTGGTCATCCCCTCCGGCAGTGGGCCGGTCACCGCCAGCAAGGGGGTATGGCGCACCCGACTGGTGCTCACCTTGCACCCCTTTGCCATCAGCCAGACTCGCAATTGCTCGGCGGTCTTCTGCAGATTTCTGTTCATCCCGTTCTCCCTGTGATGTCAATCACTGAGCCCACCACACACCCCGAGCCCGTTGATTTACTGACCTGGCTTCTCACCCTTGTCGAGCAGCCGGTTGTACTTGATGCCCAAGATTTTGAGCTCCTCGGCCAGCAGCTCGGCCAGGATGCGCAAGCTGTTGCTGGCATTGTCGCCATCGCTTTTGGCCTGTCGGCGCAGCCGAGAGAGGGTTGCCTCGGCGTCATAGCGCGCGGCTTTCTGTTGGCTACAGCCCTGCTCTACCGATAACCGCATCGGGCGACGAAGCTGCTGCGCCTCGGTCAGCTGGCTATGGGGGCAACCGCTGCGGCATGCCTTCCAGAGCTTGATATCCATCGGACTACTGCCCACTTCGCTCGGGCCTCGGCGTTGGTGAGCGAGACACTGATGAGCCGGGATATCTCCCAAGATGGGGCACCTCACTTTGTTGCCCATCAGGGTCCCTTCCACCAAGGTCTGTACCCTTGCCATGTCGCCGGGATACTTTTCGTTGCAGACCTGGCTGATGGTGGTGCGCGAGAGACCGAGCTTCTCTGCCACCTGGGCCAGCGAGCTGGCCGCCACTTCGGCCTGCAACACCTCAAGCCACGTTTCCATGAGGTGCCTCCTTCACATCAAACTGATAAAAATGCTGCTCGTTCTGATCCCAACATCCCCCCTGTTTAGCTCGCACCATGGGGGCAAAACGGCCGGTATCACGGATCAGCTGATAACGGTTCTGATCTCCTTTCATCTTGAAGCGCTCAATCTTGTCTACCAACCGAACATATCCAGCCCGGATCAAAAAAGTGGTGTAAGTGCTGGCCCCCGCCTCATCGACTCCTGAGGTGATCGCTAGGTCGCTCAGGGTGAAAAAACGACTGATTTTCATGGTGTTCCACATCTTCTGTTGAACCGTTTTGCGGCGTATCCGACGTTTCTTACGGTGCTTCGTTTGCCTGTTACCCGACCCAAACTGGGGCTCATTGAATGGATCGATCACCTGGTACCGGCTACCTCGAAACGAAACGCGCTTACCAAATGGCTTCTGGTACACACACCGCAGATGGCCGCTGGCCAACCAACGCCGAACAACCAGATACAGATTCGCCAGCTTTAATGGGCTGGCAGTAGCTAACTCCAGAAGGTCAAACGACTCTTGCTGGCACATCCACTGCCAGGCCGTCTCTGCATTGGTATTTATGCTTTTACCGACCACTGGTATCCCTCCCGTGCTTTGTTGTTATTTTCCGGTTCCCAGCGGCTAACGGCTGCGGCGCACGTCATGTAGCAGTTCGCTGGCGTCGACATCCTCCAAGCGGATAATCCTGGCGTCAGAGGCCATGGCCATCTTCTCGATCTTGTCCAGCGCCGAAACGATGGTTCGCACCACGCCGTTGGAGCGCTTGCGGATGAGATCCAGCAGGGCATCGTCGATCTCCACATCTACCTCCAGCATTTCGCTGGCGATGAGGGAGACGTCTTCCAGATCGGCTGGCTTGAACTCGATCCACTGAGAGATGCGGTTAAACAGCTGCTTGCGCTGGCTGATACGGCGGGCAATTTCTTCCATCCCCACCAAGATCAGAGGCTGCTCGGTGGCATCGTAGATATCGCGCAGGGTCTCCATGATGCGGGCATTGCCGACCACGTAGTCGGCCTCATCCACAAAGATGGCCAGCTCTTCGGCGCGCACGGATTCGATAATGCTATCGACCTGAGCACGCAAGTTGTGGCGCTGGGGAATACCGATCTCTTTGGCAATCTGCTCCAGCAGGCTGGTTACCGTGTCGGCCTTGTAGCAGCGGACATAGATGCCGTTCACTTCGTCCTGGTTGAACAGCCATTCCACAGCGGTGGTTTTGCCAAAGCCGGAGGGACCGTGGATCAGGCCAATGCCCGGCACGATGCTGGAGCGGTTGAGCAAGTTGTCGAGCAGCTGCTCGGTCTTGATCATGTTTTTGACTTCAACGATCTTGTGTTTCATAGTGGGTTTGTCCTTTGTTTTTGGGCCTTTTCGGGCTACTCGCTAACCTTTTGCCTGGGTGCGGCGGGTAGCCCGAACTTCATCCAGATGGCGGTTAATGCGTTTTGCCATCAGCTTGTGGCTGTAGAGGTATCGGGTCAGCCACTCCTTCTCCCGCTCTGTCAGCGGGGCATCCAACTCCTTCTCTGCCAGGTAAATGGCCTGTTCGTACTCGGTCTTGAGTGCTCTGGACTCTTGCCCGGCAATCGCCTGTGCTCGGGCCGCTTTCTCTTCTCGCCTGGCCTCAATGGCGGCAAGTTCTGCAGCACTGAACTGAGCCGGTTCAGCGGGTGCGGCAATGCCGGATAACGCAGCCAAGGCCGGGTTATCGAGGGTGAGGTCACTGCGTTGGAATTGGGCGATATCCCGTGCCTGGGAGACGAAGTGGCGAACCACATCCTGATGGAGCTGGTCGATGCCAAAGGTCTTGGCCACATTGCGCATCTCGCGGCGAAAGCCGGCCAGCGCTTTGGCATCGGCACGTTTGGCAGCACGGAAGGCATCCGGACTGACGCCATTGCCCAGTAGTTCGATGTTCACGGCTTCGATCCGCTCGTTCCAATCCCCTGTGCGATACAAGATGGCGCGGCCCACATCGCTGGGGTCGAGGAACACACTGACCCGCTGGCTCTTCCAGTTGTGCTCCAGCAGTTCAGGGGCCGTGTATTTGAGCCCACCCGCCTTGATGAAGCCCTTGGAGACGGTGGCCTCACCGACATGGTTAAGCAGCAGATCCAGCGCCGACTCGTCGCTGATGGCACGGCGCTGATAGCGGGCATGACCATATTTCTCGTTGGGGGTCATTCCCAGGGAGCTGTGTTTGCGGTTGTGGTAACGGGCATCGAGCCAGTTATCGAGCAAGCTCTGCAACTCGGCCGCCGTCATAGCCAGCTCGAAGAGCTCCTTTTCGGCATCCGGTTTGCGTTTCTCTTCCAGCCGCTGGGCAAAGCTTTTGCGCGCCTCGATCACCTGCCGGTCTGCCACGCAGTGGCCGATATAGGAGGGCAGCAACTCGATCAAGCCGTGGCTCAGGGTGCGAAAGAAACGCTCTATGTGCGGTTTCTCCCACCCGGAATAGGCGTTGGAGCGGCTGACGTTCATGCCCAGCAGGGTGCAGATGGACATCACCCGCTGGCTCACGTAGTCAGAGCCGTTATCGGTGCGCATCACGCCGTTATCGTTGAGGGTGCCCCAGGCCAGCAGGGTCTTGCGCAGCAGCAGGCAGATCCCCTCGCTTGATGAGGTCTTGGCCACCAGCAGGCGCACCCGGCGGGTAAACACATCGATCACCGCGATAATGCTGTGACGACCATCCACCAACATGGCATCGACCGGCGTGCTGTCGAACTCCCACACGTCATTGGGCTGCGCCATCCAGGGGTACATCTCCTCGATCGCGCTGCGGTATTTGTTGTTGTAGGCATCGGGGTTGGTGGCATAGGTAAAGGCCACCTTGTTGTCACTCAGCCATTTGACCATCCAGCGACGCAAAGAGGATTGGCTGGGGATGTGCCATCCCAACTGGTTCATCTCGCTGTATTGGCTGGCAAGTTCGTGCAGGGCGCCCCACTTGTTGGCCAGATGGGGTTTGGCGGTGACCAGGGCCGTCAGAAACTGGGCCAGATCCGGGCTCTGCTCCACGGTCGATGGCCGCTCCCGCTGGTAGTTGCCGGCCAAGGCTGCGGGGCCTTCATCGGCCAGCGCTCCCTGCCAACGACGCAGGGTGATCAGGCTGAACGGTTTTTGCCGGCCATAAACGCTCACAGGGAGTGACAGGCTGCGGGCACGGTAAGCCTCGATAAAGGCACGGCGCCCCACTTCCCCTTGCTGGCAAGCTTGATAGGGCGCCAGAAAGATATCGGCGGCCTGCAGGATCAGCAGCCTGGCATCGACCTTCTGGCGAGCCCCCTCCCCCAGCGTCAGCAATTTGCGGCCCGCCTCCGGTTTGACCGGCACCCCACGCGCCAGCAACTTGGCCATGGCCTTGCCACCAGCAGCGTGGTCGGTCACAGCTTGACCTTGCTCGGCCACGGCTCTCTCTGCCAGATAACGGCGGGTTTCTATCGGCAGCGAGCTGATGTGGTATTCGCTGCCTTTGCCTTTCTCGCGCTTGCGGCTCTGCCACTCTTCTCGCTCGGCCTTTTTGCGCACACCATCGGGGTATGTGGGCATGCCGGCCAGCCCGGCCAGCGCCTGGGCGGTGTACCAGGTGCTCATTGGTCACCTCCCAGCAGATCGATATCCAGCGACTCGGAGAGCAGCGTCATGATGGTGCGGCTTTCTCGCCGTTTGGGGCTGACCCCCATGGCCGGGGCATAGTGTTTGATACAGCGCTGCACTGCTCTTGGGTGCAACCCTTTGGCGCGGGCCCAAGCAGCTTGGGAATATCCGCGTTTTATGAGCTCAGCCCTGATCCACTCTGGTGTTTTCCCTGACATACTCACCCCGTTTCGGTATCATCAAGTGTCGCGGTGCGTGTCTTAATCATTCATAAAAGAATGATTTTATGTCGCAATGCGTCACATATGAATGATTGATCACCCCAAAAAGATTGACAAGTCTTTTTGCGCGGAATTTTTTGTCTATCGACTCAACAGCATTAGCCACTAGCCGAGAATTCCTTGTATGTCAGAGCGTTATGAAGAAAAACCACAAGCAGTACAAAAAGACGGTGAGGTATCTTTTCTGACGGCGGGAATGGATACTCTGAGCGCTCGTCTGGATGAGCTTCGGGGCAATCTGAGCTACAAGGCATTCGCCGAACAGGTGGGTATGAGTGAGTCGGGGATCCGTAAATACTTCCCTCCATTCAATTCACTGCCCACCATCGACAAGGCGCTGCGCATCGCGCGGGTGTTCAATGTGAATCTGGAGTGGCTGGCCACCGGCCAAGGCCCCAAGCATCCAGATGTAGATGCAGAACTGATGGTGCAACGTGAGGTGTTTGATGAGGAGTACGCGCTGATCGATGGCTACCATGTCACCGTCAGTACCGGCCATGGTGCGTTTAATGATGATCACGAGGTTAAACGCAAGCTGGCCTTTCGCCGCAAGTGGCTCACGTTTCGCAAGTTAAATCCGGATAACCTGGTGGTGGTCTTCGCCAAAGGCGACAGCATGGAACCCACCATCCACTCTGGTGACTCCATCCTGGTCGATATCAGCAAGAATCAGATCGAAGATGGATCCATCTTCGTGTTGCGGCTCGGCGAGGAACTCTATGCCAAGCGCTTGCAGAAAAACTTCGATGGCGGGATCACCATCATCAGCGACAACCGCGATGATTACCCACTGCAGGTCGTTCCAGCCAACCAACTGGAAAGCCTAGCCGTGATCGGCAAGGTCGTATGGGCCGGGCACGATTTTTTTTAATCTAGCCCGCTTCAAAATGGGGTTTAAACGCTGAGTTAAACCCCAAACTGCATCGCCAACCAGCCATCCCAAGTTTTCATTTTTGGCGCACTGTTCCAGAAGATCGTCCGTGATCTTTCATTTTGCCGCATCTCACGCCTAGTATCTTCCAATTTCCCTCTAAGTCCTGTCAGCCTTGAGTTTGTCCCACGAGATCCCACTTGTTTTCGGCTGCTCCCGGTTTTTCATTCTTAGTGGTCGGTTACAAAATGAGCAAATGGAGGGACAAAAACCGCCGCCGCCCCTCCTACCGTCACGCCCTCAGGCGGACTTCCCCCATTCCCCCCTGTTGCCGCTCCCCCGCATGGAACAATAAATAACGACAAAACAAGCAGTTCCCCACAATGGCCAAGGCGATGGCCAAAGAACCTGTACTAGTATTCAGACGGTCGGTTATTGTCATGAAGAGCCTCACAAGGGTCTTAACAAGGAGCTCCGCCATGTTTTGGAATCGCACGGGAAATCACGACAAGAGTGAACAAGCGGCAAAGATCGCAGCACTCGGCGCCTTTGAGCAGGCCATCCAGTCACGGCTGCCCTATATCGAATTCACCCCGGAGGGGGTCATCACCTTCGTCAACGATCGCTTTCTCGCCATCGTGGGCTACGGCCGGGAGGAGGTGATCGGCAAGCACCACAGCTCTCTCTGCTTCCCCGACGATGTCAACACCCGGGAATACGAGCAGCTATGGCAGGAGCTGCGGCGGGGAGAGTCGCGCAGCGGCCGCTTCATTCGGCAGGCCAAATCGGGCAAGGCGGTCTGGCTCGAAGCCAGTTACTTCCCGATCCTCCTCGATGGCAAGGTGATCAAGGTGGCCAAGGTGGCCTCCAACGTCAGCGAGCAACAATCCACCCTGGAGCGCACCCAGGCCCTGCTGACAGCACTGGACAAGTCCCTGGCCGTCATCGACTTCCAACCCGATGGCACCGTCATCACCGCCAACCAGAACTTCCTGCACTGTTTTGGCTACCGGCTGGACGAGGTGGTGGGTCAGCCCCACCGCATGTTCTGCGACGAGGAGTTTTATCAGCAGAATCCCAACTTCTGGCGGGATCTCGGATCCGGCGCCATCCAGTCCGGGCTCTTCATGCGCCGCGGCCGCCACGGCGAGAAGATCTGGCTGGAGGCCACCTACAACCCCATCTTCAACCACGAGCGCAAGGTGGTGAAGATCATCAAGCTGGCGAGCGACATCAGCGAGCGGGTGGAGAAATCCATCTCGGTGCGCGAGGCGGCCCAGAAAGCCTGCGCCATCGCCGGTGAGACCGTTTCGAGCGCCGCCAAAGGGCGGGAGGTGATCGACAAGGTGCTGGAAACCTCGGCCCACATCAACAGTTCGGTCAGCGAGGTCACCCGGCAGATAGAGAACCTCAACCAGCAGTCGAGAAGCATAGAGTCCATCATCTCAACCATCAGCAGCATCGCGGATCAGACCAACCTGCTGGCGCTCAACGCCGCCATCGAGGCGGCCCGCGCCGGCGAGCAGGGGCGCGGATTTGCGGTGGTGGCCGATGAAGTGCGCCAGCTGGCGGCCAGAACCTCCACCTCCACCGGCGAGATCGTCTCCGTCATCCGGCTTAACTCCGACATCACCTCCAGGATCACCCAGACCGTCTCTGTGGTATCGGAAAAGGCGATGGCAGGTCAGGCCCAGGCCGACATCATCGCCGGCGTAATTCAGGAGATCATCGAGGACGCCAACTCCGTCTCGGAGACGGTCAAAGGGCTCTCCATCTAGCTATTTCGTCCACAACAGACAGGCGACGCCGGTGCGTCGCCTGTTTGCTTTGTCTCCTGTGTTATCCGCCTGCATTCGATGGGGTGCTCCGCCCGTTACCCCTCGGCGGTGACGGCCTGCGCCCCCTTGCGCCTGGCCGGCAGTTGCCCCAACGCGATGCCCAGCAGCACGGCGCCGCAGGCCACCCATTGCAGGGCATTGAGGGTCTCCCCCAACAGCAGGTAGGCCAGCAGCAGGGTAAACACCGGGATGAGATTGACGTAGGCTGCCGCCAGCGTCACCTTCACCTGGGTCACCGACCAGTTGTAGAGCAGGTAGGCCCCGAGCGTCACGCAGGCACCGAGAAAGACGATGACCGCCATATCCTGCCAGACCCAGTCTGCTGGCCAGGGCTCCCTGAGGGCGAAGGGGGCAAAAAAGAGGGTGCCGACAAAGGCCTGCAGGGCGGTCAGGGTCAGCACGCTGTAGCGGCTGCAGAGCTTCTTGAACACCACCGAGTAGGTGGCGGCGCAGAACATGGCTGCCATCTCCAGGCTGTTGCCAAGCAGGGCGTTGGGGGCAGACTCATCGGCTCCGCTGCCAAAACCGAGCAGGGCAATGCCGAAGATGGCCACGGCAAAGCCGAGCAGCTGGCGGCGGCTCACCCGCTCCCCGATCAGCAAAAAGGCGACCAGGGCCACCACCAGCGGCAGCAGGGCGCAAACCATGCCCGCCTGGCCAGCGCTGGTGTAGCGCAGGGCGTTGACCTCCAGCAGAAAATAGAGGCAGGGCTCCAGTGCCCCCATCAAGGCCAGCCAGCGCCAATCCCCTGGCTGGTAGCGGAAATTGCCGAGATAGCGGTAGCAGCACAGCCAGCAAAGGGCCGCCACGCTCATGCGCATGAAGAGCACCTGACCGAAGCCCCAGACCCCCAGCACGTGCTTGAGCGCGATGAAGGAGCTGGACCAGAGCAGCATCGCCAGAGTCAGGGTAAAAATGGGTAAAGGGCGCACGTTTCCTCCATGAAATTGGCTATTTGAATAATAACCATGCGGCCTTGCGGTTGTTAAAAGGCACCTAAAATCAGATAATACCGCCGCCTTCAAACCGGATAACCAACCTGCAATGACTGAGTACCTGCTTTTACTGGTCGGCACCGTGCTGATCAACAACTTCGTGCTGGTGAAGTTTCTTGGCCTGTGCCCCTTCATGGGCGTCTCCGGCAAGCTGGAAACCGCCATCGGCATGGGGTTGGCGACCACCTTCGTGATGACCCTGGCCAGCGCCTGTTCCTATCTGATGGAACACTATATCCTGATCCCGCTGAACATCGCCTACCTGCGCACGCTCGCCTTCATTCTTGTGATCGCCGTCGTGGTTCAGTTTACCGAGATGGTTATCCGCAAGAGCAGCCCTACCCTCTACCGTCTGCTTGGCATCTTCCTGCCGCTCATCACCACCAACTGTGCCGTGCTGGGGGTGGCGCTGCTCAGCATCAACGAGCACCACAACTTCATCCAGAGCATCATCTACGGCTTTGGTGCCGCCACCGGCTTCTCGCTGGTACTGATCCTGTTTGCCGCCATGCGTGAGCGCCTGGTGGCCGCCGATGTTCCCACCCCGTTTCGCGGCGTCTCCATCGCCATGATCACCGCCGGCCTGATGTCGCTGGCCTTTATGGGCTTTACCGGCCTCATCAAGATATAGCGCTATGATTCACATTCTTTTTGCCGTTCTGGTGTTGGCTCTGCTGGCCCTGGCTTTCGGCATCATTCTGGGCTTTGCCGCCGTCAAGTTTCATGTGGAAGCCGATCCCATCGTCGATCAGCTCGACGCCCTGCTGCCGCAAACCCAGTGCGGCCAGTGCGGCTACCCTGGCTGCAAACCCTACGCCGAGGCACTGGCCAACGGCGATCAGATCAACAAGTGTGTACCCGGTGGCGATGCCACCATGCGCAAGATTGCCGATCTGATGGGGGTCGAACCCCAGCCGCTGGGCGGCGCAGAAGCCGCCGTACCGGTCAAGAAAGTCGCCTTCATCCATGAAGATCAGTGCATCGGCTGCACCAAGTGCATCCAGGCCTGCCCGGTCGATGCCATCGTCGGTGCCACCAAGGCGATGCACACCGTGATCAAGGACGAGTGCACCGGCTGCGATCTCTGCGTCGATCCCTGCCCGACCGACTGCATCGAGATGATCCCGGTGCCCACCACGGTCGACAACTGGAAGTGGGATCTCAACAACGTCACCATTCCGGTCAAGATAGTGGAGTAACCATGCAGTCCTTACTCGAACGCATCAAAGCCGGCACCCTGTGGGATTTTCACGGCGGCATTCATCCTCCCGAGAACAAGGAGCAGTCCAGCCTCACCCCGGTGGTGGACGCGGGCCTGCCGCCCCAGCTCATCATTCCGGTACGCCAGCACGCGGGCCCGGCCGGCGATCTGCTGGTGCGGGTCGGCGACCGGGTCAAGAAGGGTCAGCCACTCACTCGTCATGAGAAGGGACGGATCGTGCCGGTGCACGCCTCCACCTCCGGCACCATCACCGCCATCGGCCACCATACGGTGGCCCACCCCTCCGGTCTCGACGATCTCTGCATCACCCTCACCCCGGATGGCGAAGATGCCTGGGGCGAGCGCAAGGGCCAAGCCGACTACTGGAATCTGGAGCGGGGCGAGCTGCTCGAGCGCATTCAACAGGCCGGTATCGCCGGCCTCGGCGGCGCCGTGTTCCCGACCCACAGCAAGCTCGACGGCCGTGGCCAGCTCACCGAGATCCTCATCGTCAACGGCCTCGAATGCGAGCCTTACATCACCACCGATGACCGGCTGATGCAGGAGTATGCCGATGAGATCATGGACGGCATCCGGGTGCTCAAGCACCTGCTCAAACCCAAGCTGACCCTGATCGGGGTGGAAGACAACAAGCCGGCCGCCATCGGCGAGCTGACCCGTCACGCCACCGACGAAGACGTACTGGTCAAGGCGGTCCCCACCAAGTACCCCTCGGGCGGCGCCAAGCAGACCATAGAGCTGCTCACCGGCCGTCAGGTACCCAAGGGCGGCCGCGCGGTGGACATGGGCATCATGGTGCTCAACGTGGCCACCGTGTTTGCCATCAAGCGCGCCATCATCGACGGCGAACCGCTCATCTCCCGCATCGTCACCCTCACCGGCGACGCCTTCAAGAAGCCGGGCAACGCCTGGGTGCTGCTGGGCACGCCGGTACGCTGGCTGCTGCAGCGCTTCGAGCTCCAGCCCGAGGCGGATCAGCGGGTCATCATGGGGGGCCCTATGATGGGCTTCACCCTGCCCCACGCCATGGTACCCGTGGTCAAGGCCACCAACTGTCTGCTCTCCCCCACCCGGGCCGAGCTGCCGCCCCCCGGTCCGGAGCAGGCCTGCATTCGCTGCAGCGCCTGTGCCGACGCTTGTCCGGCCAACCTGCTACCGCAGGAGCTCTACTGGTACAGCCGGGCCAAGGAGTACGACAAGGCCGAAGGGCTCAACCTGTTCGACTGCATCGAATGCGGCGCCTGCGCCTGGGTCTGCCCGAGCGAGATCCCGCTGGTGCAGTACTACAAGATTGCCAAGGATGATATCCGCGAAGCTCGCGCCGAGGCCGAGAAGGCCGAGCGCGCCAAGCAGCGCTTCGAGGCCAAGCAGGCCCGCTTCGAGCGGGAGAAAGCCGCCCGCGAAGCCCGCCATGCCGAGGCAGCTGCCCAGCGCCGCCAGGCCATGACAGCGGCCGGCGGAGAAGATCCGGTGGCTGCGGCCCTGGCCCGTCTCAAGGCCAAGCAGGAGGCTCCCGTCACGGCCGTTGCCGCCACTGCCGAAGGTGTGCCCGACAACAGCGCGGTGATCGCCGCCCGTGAGGCCCGCAAGCGGGAGGCGGAAGCCCGCCGCGCTGCCAAGGCGCTCGACACGACGGCAGCCGAGCCGGGCGATGCCACTGCCACCACAGAGGCGGATCCGAAAAAAGCGGCCATCGCCGCCGCACTGGCGCGGGCCAAGGCCAAGAAGGCAGCCCAGAGCGGTGACGCCGAGGCGGCACAGGCCACCCCGGCGGATGCCACAGCGTCAACCAGTGCTGCTGCCCAGAGCGATCCCAAGAAGGCCGCCATCGCGGCAGCCATTGCCCGCGCCAAAGCGAAGAAAGCGCAAGCTGGCAGCGAGGCAGATGCCACCGAGCCAGGCGCTGACAGCCGTGCGGCAACAGCCGAGCCGACCGGCGCGGGGGACGATCCCAAGAAGGCGGCCATTGCCGCCGCCATCGCCCGCGCCAAAGCCAAGAAGGCCGCGGCTCAGGCGCAAGGTGAAACAGCCGTAACCGAGGGTGAAGAGACCGTTGCGACGGCCGCGGCTACCGACCCGCAGCCTGACGCCGCCGAGGCGGATCCCAAGAAGGCAGCCATCGCCGCAGCTATCGCTCGGGCCAAGGCCAAGAAGGCCGCGGCTCAGGCGCAAGGCGACACCGCCGTGAGCGAGGGTGAAGCGGCTGTTGCAGCCGCCCCTGCCGCCGTCTCGCAGCCTGACGCTGCCGACGCAGATCCCAAGAAGGCAGCCATTGCCGCCGCCATCGCCCGCGCCAAGGCCAAGAAGGCCGCGGCTCAGGCGCAAGGCGACACCGCCGTGAGCGAGGGTGAAGAGGCTGTTGCGGCGGCCCCTGCTACCGCCCCGCAACCTGATGCTGCCGACGTGGATCCCAAAAAGGCGGCCATTGCCGCCGCCATCGCCCGCGCCAAGGCCAAGAAGGCTGCGGCTCAAGCGCAAGGCGACACCGCCATAAGCGAGGGTGAAGCGGCTGTTGCGGCGGCCCCTGCTACCGCCCCGCAGCCTGATGCTGCCGACGCGGATCCCAAGAAGGCGGCCATCGCTGCCGCCGTGGCCCGTGCCAAGGCCCGGAAACTGGCGGCCGAGGCGGCAGCCCAGGCCTCCCCTTCTCCATCGACCGACAAGAGCCACTGATCCATGTTCAATATCGCGAGTGCGCCGTTTGCCCATAACCGCAGACAGACCCAAACCCTGATGTTGCTGGTGATGCTGGCCTGTCTGCCCGGTTTTCTGGCGCAGAGCTGGTTCTTTGGCTGGGGCACCCTGATCCAGATCCTGCTGGCCCTGGTCACGGCGCTGGCCTCCGAAGCCCTGGTGCTGCGCCTGCGCCAACGCCCCGTCAAGCCAGCCCTGCTGGATGGCAGTGCGGCGCTCACCGCCGTGCTGATCGGTCTCTCCCTGCCGCCACTGCTGCCCTGGTGGATGCTGGTGCTGGGCACCGCGTTTGCCATCATCATCGCCAAGCACCTCTACGGCGGGCTCGGCCAGAACCTGTTCAACCCTGCCATGGTGGCCTACGTGCTGCTGCTGGTTTCCTTCCCGGTGCAGATGACCAGCTGGCTGCCGCCGTCTAGCATCGCTGCCTACGACATCGGCTTTGGCGATGCAGCCTCGGTGATCTTCACCGGCTTCAGCCTGGATGGCTACAGCATGGCCCAGCTCAAGCAGGGGGTGGACGGACTGACCATGGCCACGCCGCTGGATACCTTAAAGACCGGGCTGACCCAGGGCCTCACCGCCGGCGAAGTGATGACCCACAAGGTGTTCGAGGGCTGGGGCGGCATCGGCTGGAGCTGGGTCAACCTCGGCTACCTGCTGGGCGGTCTGTTCCTGCTGCAACAGAAGGTGATCAACTGGCGCATCCCGGGGGCCATTCTCGGCGCCCTGCTGCTGGCTGCCACCCTGGGTTATCTGGTGACGCCGGATGCCACCGCCACCCCCATGTTCCACCTGTTCAGCGGCGCCACCATGCTGGGGGCCTTCTTCATCGCCACGGATCCGGTGAGTGCCAGCACCACACCGCGCGGCCGCCTGGTCTATGGCGTGCTCATCGGGGTGCTGGTCTACCTCATCCGCCGTTTTGGCGGCTACCCGGATGCCTTCGCCTTTGCCGTGCTGCTGGCCAACCTGTGCGTGCCGCTGATCGACAGCCTGACACGCCCCAAAGTCTATGGAGCCCGCCGCAAATGATCTCGACAGCCAACGCCTGCATGGCTTGCTGGACAGACAGCCTGAGCTGTCCCGGCGCCCATGACGCCCGTCGTATGAACGTCGCGCACACCTCACTCTCAGGAACGATGCAATGTTAAAGAGCATGCGCAAGAACGGCGTCACCCTGGCCATGTTCGCCCTGGCCTGTACCGCCCTGGTGGTGCTGACCAACGAATTGACCCAGGGCCGGATCGCCCATCAACAGCAGCTGGAGAAGCTGCGCACCCTCTCAGCCCTGTTGCCGGAGGGGAGCTATGACAACGATCTGGTGGCCAGCTGCAAGCTGGTGCAGAGCAAGCGCTACCTGGGCAGCGATCAGCCAATGCCCCTCTACACCGCGACCCTGCAGGGCACCACCACCGGCTATGCGCTGGAAACCGTGGCCCCCGACGGCTACAGTGGGGCCATTCGCCTGATCGTCGGCACGGACGCCAAGGGCACCGTCAGCGCGGTGCGGGTGTTGACCCACAACGAGACGCCCGGTCTTGGCGACAAGATAGAGTTGAAAAAATCTGGCTGGATCAACAGCTTCGTCGGCAAGTTCCTCAACCGCGACAACGAATCCAGCTGGGCCGTGAAGAAGGATGGCGGCGAGTTCGACGCCTTCACCGGCGCCACCATCACCCCCAGGGCCGTGGTCAAGGCGGTGAAGAACCTGCTGTTGCTGCAACAGGAGCACCCCGAGCTGCTGCGGGACGCCCCCGCCTGTGACGCCACCCCCTAACGCCGGAGCACAAGCTATGGAACAAGTTGATGTGATTGACGGGCAGAGCCCGATCAGCGAGAGCAATGGCCGCCGTGAAGAGCTCAAGGAGCTGATGCTGCAGGGGCTGTGGAAGAACAACCCCTCCCTGGTGCAGGTGCTGGGGCTCTGCCCCACCCTGGCGGTCTCCTCCACCTTCACCAATGCGCTGGGGCTCGGCCTTGCCACCATGGCGGTGCTGGTCAGCTCCAACCTCGCCATCTCCCTGGTGCGCAACTGGGTGCCCAAGGATATCCGCATCCCGGTCTACGTGATGATCATCGCGGCCCTGGTGACCAGCGTGCAGCTGTTGATGAACGCCTACACCTACGGCCTCTATCAGGCGCTCGGCATCTTCATCGCCCTCATCGTCACCAACTGCGTCATCATAGGCCGGGCCGAGGCCTATGCCTCCAAGAACCCGCCGCTGCTGGCGGCCATCGACGGCTTCATGATGGGACTGGGCTTTACCCTGGTGCTGCTGGTGCTGGGGGGGCTTCGCGAGATCATCGGCATGGGCACCCTGTTTGACGGTGCCGACCTGCTGCTGGGTGAGTGGGCCAAGTCCCTGCGCATCGAGCTGTTCCATGCCGACGCCAGCCTGCTGCTGGCGATCCTGCCCCCTGGCGGCTTCATCGGTCTCGGCCTGATGATCGCCGGCAAGAACGCCATCAACGACTGGATGGGCCGCAAGCAGAGCGCCGAGAAGGCCCACTGCAGCGTGCCGGCCGCGGGCGCCCGCGCGACCCAGCTCTGAGCCAAGAGGGAGCCATGAACAACCAGAAACGCAGACTGATCCTGGAGCGACTGCGGGATGACAATCCCCATCCCACCACAGAGCTCAACTTCACCACGCCGTTCGAGCTGCTGATCGCCGTGCTGCTGTCGGCCCAGGCCACCGATGTGAGCGTCAACAAGGCCACCGACAAGCTCTACCCGGTGGCCAACACCCCGCAGGCCATGCTGGATCTGGGGGTGGACGGGGTCAAGGAGTACATCAAGACCATTGGCCTGTTCAACACCAAGGCCGAGAACGTCATCAAGACCTGCGCCATCCTGCTGGAGCGCCACGGCGGCGAGGTGCCGGAGAATCGCGAGGCCCTCGAGGCCCTGCCCGGTGTCGGCCGCAAGACCGCCAACGTGGTGCTCAACACCGCCTTCGGCTGGCCCACCATCGCCGTCGATACCCATATCTTCCGGGTCTCCAACCGCACCGGCTTTGCGGTGGGCAAGAACGTCGATCAGGTGGAGGAGAAGCTGCTCAAGGTGGTCCCGGCCGAGTTCAAGCTGGATGTGCACCACTGGCTGATCCTGCACGGGCGCTACACCTGCCTGGCCCGCAAGCCGCGCTGTGGCTCCTGCATCATCGAAGATTTGTGTGAGTACAAAGAAAAAGTCTACCCCGAGAGCTGATCCGCAGGGCGAGGCCTGGCTCACAGGCGTTTGCGGACCCAGGCCGAGGGCCATGGATTCAAGGCAGTACCAATCACCAACCCGGAGAATTGAGCAATGAGAATTCTGCATACCATGTTGCGCGTCGGCGATCTGCAACGTTCCATCGACTTCTACACCCGTGTGCTGGGCATGAAACTGCTGCGCAAGAGCGAGAACAGCGAGTATAAGTACACCCTGGCCTTCGTCGGCTACGGCGACGAGAAGGATGAGGCCGTCATCGAGCTCACCTACAACTGGGGCGTGAGCGAGTACGAGCTGGGCTCGGCCTACGGCCACATCGCGCTGGAAGCGGACGACATCTATGCCACCTGCGAGGCGCTGCGCGCCGCTGGTGCCAAGATCACCCGCGAACCGGGTCCGGTCAAGGGCGGTACCACCGTCATCGCCTTCGTCGAGGATCCGGACGGTTACAAGATTGAACTGATCGCCAAGAAAGATGCCGGCAGCGGCCTTGGCGAGAGCTTCTGATCCAGGCTTGTCCCCTGAAAAACCAAAAAGAGCGCCGAGGCGCTCTTTTTTTTATGGCAAAGATATCGCTCAGATGGCGCCATTGCGGCCCATGTTGATCACCACCCGCCGGTTCTTGGCACGGCCACCCTCGGTCTCGTTGGAGGCGACGTGCTGCTTCTCGCCGTGCCCTTCCACCGAGATCTTGCCGGGATCGATGCCCAGATCGACGAACACCTTCTTGATGGCATCGGCCCGCTTCTCCGAGAGCTTCTGGTTCGGCCAGCGGCCGCCGTAGCTGTCGCTGTAGGCGTCGATCACCACCACGTCGATGCTCTTGTCCACCTTCACGTACTCGCCGATCATCGCCAGCCGCCGCTTGGAGGCCAGCGACAGCTGATCGCTGTTCTTGTCGTAGGTGAGCACGCTGAAGGCGATGTCGTTGAAACTGTAGGGCAGCAGGCCGTTCACGCAGTCCATGAAGGCCTGGTACTTGACCCGGAAGTTGACCGAGGAGAGGGAGACCCGCACCGGCCGGTTCTGGCGATACCAGTCGCGATACTGGAAGGTCGGCATGCGCCCTCCCTCCAGCTCGTCCAGCATGGTCCAGGCGGTCTGCCCCTCCACCAGGCCATCAAACTGCTGGTAGAAACGCAGCTGGCTTATCTCCCGACCGGCCAGGCCAGGGCGCCAGATGGGCGGCATGATGCCCAGACTCACCGTCTGGGTCTGGGCCTGCTGGCGCAGCCCCTTGAGTTCGAAGTCCAGATTGATCTTGCGACCGGCGCGGCTGACGAAGGCCCCCGTGCCCCAGCTGGGGATGGGATGCTCGAGCCGGCACTCCACCTGGGTATCAGAGGTCAACCGCCAGACGGATTGATCCAGGCCGGCACCGAATTCGGTGACCCCCGCCTGCAACTGCATACTCACTGATATGCTGACCAACCCCAACACCCAAGCGTTCAACTGCCTGCCCTCCACACGATCTCTGGTTAGGTATCGGCAGGGGCAGGACAAGCTTTAGGTCAAAGCGCTCAATGGGGTGAAGATCCGCCCATCAGCTTGAAGCTGGCGATGCGGCCTGCCAGCTCTCGTGCCAGCTGATCCAGCTCAACGCTGTTCTGCTGCAGGGTCTCAGAGTGCTGGCGATGTGCCTCGTACACCTCGCGGATGGTCATCACGTTGTGCTGGATGTCGTCGGTGACGTAGCGCTGTTCCTCGGTGGCAGTGGCCACCTGGGCCGTCATGTCGCTCACCTTGCGCACCTCGTTGACGATGTCGGTCAGCTCGCTGCCCGCCCGCTTGGCTTCGGTCACGCTCAGCCCCGCCTGCTCGGTTCCCAGGTGCATGGCAGTCACCGCCTGATTGGCACCCTGACGCAAACGCGCCAGCATCCGCTCGATGTCGTCGGCAGCCTGCTGGGTGCGCGACGCCAGCGCCCGCACCTCTTCCGCCACCACCGCAAAGCCGCGACCGGATTCGCCGGCACGAGCCGCCTCGATGGCCGCGTTGAGGGCCAGCAGGTTGGTGCGATCCGAGATCTGCTTGATGAGGTTGAGGGCCTCCCCCACCGACTCGGTATCCTGATGCAGGCTGTCCACCAGTTGCTGGGTATCGCTCAGGGTACCCGCCACCAGCTGGATGGCGTCTATGGTCTGATCCACCTCCTTGTCCCCCTGCCGGGCCCGGCCGATGGCCTGCTGGGTCGCCAGCGAGGTCTGGGTCGCGTTGCGCGCGATCTCCGCCACCGTCGAGGCCATCTCGGTGGCGGCGGTCGCCACCAGGTCCACCTGACCAAAGCCCCTGGCCACTCCGGCGTTCACCTCGGTGATGACGTTGGCCGAGGCGGCGGCGCTGCGGGTCAACACCTCGCAGGAGCGGCGTACCGCCAGCAGCAAGCCTTCCAGGTGTTCGAGGAAGTGGTTCAGATCCCGCGCCAGTGCCCCCAGCTCGTCACCGGATTGCCAGTTGACCCGCACCGTCAGGTCGTTCTCCTTCACCAGCCGCTTGAAGGTCTGATGCAGCGCCGTGAAGCCCAGGTGCAGATCCCGCACCACCCGCCAGCAGACGAAGGTGGTCAGTGCCACGCACAGCAAGACCCCGATGGCAGCCCACCAGAAGTCGCTGGCACTCTGGGCCCGCATCTGGTCGACCCGCTCGGACAGCTGCTGATAGAGGCGATCCTCGCTCTGTTTGAGCAGGCCTATCTTGTCGGTACTCAAGGCAAACCAGGCTTCGGCATCGACACCGAAACCACCGGTGGCCGCCTTGTCGAGCGCCAGTTTCTCCATGGCGGCCACCTTGGCTACCACGGGCGAGGCCAGGCTGTCGGCCAGCAGCTGGCGCTGGGAGGGGCTCGCCACCGCCTGGAAGCGTTCAAGATAGGTATTCTGGGCTGCCAGCAACGAGATGAACTGCTGCAACAGCGCTGGCGTGAAGCTGTCTCGGCCGAACACGTTGCTCAAAGTCGCCCGCTCCAGCCCCATCCGCTCCTTGCTCTGCAAGAAGGCGGCATAGGCGTTGGTCTGCAGCGCTATGGTGGCATCCCGGCTGTGGATGCTGATCTGATCCACCACCGCCAGCAGGCGGGAGATGATCCGGCTGTAGACGCCGACCAGCTCCGCCACCTCCACCCCCAACGCACTGACCCGCTCGCGCATGGCCGTCAGCCCGGCCAGCTCCTGCTGTACCTCGCTGAGCGCCAGCAGGGCCGGATCTTGTGCAAAACGCTGCAGCAGGCCATCAACCACCTTGCGCTGGGCCGGCAGGGCATCGCGGAACTTGTTGCCGCCGGAGCCGAGGAAACCAGCCGACATGCCGCGCTCTTTTTGCAGCTCGTGGGCCAGTTGCGCCGCTTCCCGAACCACATCCAGCGCGGCCTGGGCCTGGCTCATCTCCTGCTCGACCCGATAGCGTTCGTAGACGTACCGGCCGGAGAAAAACAGCAGGGCCAGCAATGGCAGGCAGACAACCAGCAACATCTTGTGCGCCAATCCCAGCTTCTTCATCCTTGCTCTCCATTCCATTGATTGAGTGGTCAATTATAAGCTCGCGTGTCGATAATAGAATCGGCTAGCGCCTGCGGGGCGGCGGAGATGGGACAAGGGCCCGCTTTTTTGCCATAATGCCGCCTCATTTCACGCCGACCGAGATACCATGACCGACGCAGTTCACACCCTCAAGGGCCGTTTTCGTGGCTTTTACCCCGTCGTCATCGATGTTGAAACCGCCGGGTTCAATGCCAGAACCGACGCTTTGCTGGAGATCGCTGCCCATACCCTCAAGATGGACGAGCAGGGCTGGCTCGTGCCCGATCAGATCTTCCATTTTCATGTCGAACCGTTCGAGGGCGCCAACCTGGAAAAGGCGGCGCTCGACTTCACCGGCATCGACCCCTTCAATCCCCTGCGTGGCGCCGTCAGCGAGAAAGAGGCGCTGACCGAGATCTTCAAGGGCATTCGCAAGGGGATGAAGGAGCAGGATTGCGGCCGCGCCATCATAGTGGCCCACAACGCCACCTTCGATCACGGCTTCGTCATGGCCGCCGCCGAGCGGGCCGGCCTCAAGCGCAATCCGTTCCATCCGTTTGCCACGTTCGATACCGCGGCGCTCTCCGGCCTGGCCCTGGGTCAGACGGTGCTGGCCAAGGCGTGCCAGAGCGCCCGCATCCCGTTCGACAACAAAGAGGCACACTCCGCCCTCTATGACACCGAACGCACCACAGAGCTGTTCTGCCATATCGTCAACCGCTGGAAGAGCCTGGGTGGCTGGCCACCCGCTCACCCGGACAACGAGAGTGACGATGGGGGCGAATAAACCCCGATCTTAAGCAGGCTGCCACGGCAGCCGCTTTTCTTTGTACGGTTTGCCTCTGCTCGTTTATTCCTGATCTGGTTTGACCAGAATAGATAATAAAGTGCCATCCAGCGCCTTTTTTCACGCCTCCGACCCCGTTGTCGGCAGCAGAGCGCCGTGAATGCTGCAGATAGGCCATCAGCCTGATTTTTTACTCGACATTTGTCACATTTTTCGCAAACTAACTGCCTTTCACACGACAGACAGCAACACAAACTATAAGGAAATCAAATGAATCCTGTTGTTATCGCAGTGGCGCTGATGCTGGTGCTCAGCCTACTGCGGATCAATGTGGTGGTCTCCCTCGCCATCGGCGCCATCGCGGGCGGCCTGATCGGGGGGCTCACCCTTGAGCAGACGCTCTCCACCTTTACCGGTGGCCTGGGTGGCGGCGCCGAGATCGCCCTCTCCTACGCCATGCTGGGTGCCTTCGCCGTCGCCATCTCCCGTTCCGGCATCACCGATCTGCTGGCCCGCAAGGTGATCAGCCAGCTCGGCAAGGATGCCAGCAGTACCCGCATTCTCTGGGTCAAGAGCCTGCTGCTCGCCTCCGTGCTCGCGGTCTCCGTCTCTTCCCAGAACCTGATCCCGGTTCACATCGCCTTCATTCCCATCCTGATCCCGCCGCTGCTGCACGTCATGGCCCAGATGCAGATCGACCGTCGTCAGGTGGCCTGCGTCATCACCTTCGGCCTGACCGCGACCTACATGCTGCTGCCGGTGGGCTTTGGTGGCATCTTCCTCAACAACATCCTGGCCAAGAACCTGATCGACAACGGCGTGCCGGTCGAGCTCAGCCAGCTGCCGATGGCGATGGCCATCCCGGTGCTTGGCATGTTCTGCGGCCTGCTCATCGCCGTCTTCTTCAGCTACCGCAAGCCGCGCCAGTACGATCTGGAGAAGATCCTGGCCGCCGAGCCGGAGACGGTCGAGCTCAACCTCAGTCACATCTGGGTGGCCCTGCTGGCCATCGCCGTGGCGCTGGGGCTGCAACTGATGACCAACAGCATAGTGCTGGGGGCCCTGGCGGGTTTCGTCATCTTCACCTGTGGCGGCGTCATCAAGTTTCGCGAGAGTCAGGATGCCTTCACCCAGGGCGTGCGCATGATGTCCCTCATCGGCTTCATCATGATCTCCGCCGCCGGCTTTGCCGCCGTGATGAAGGAGACCCACGGGGTCGACAGCCTGGTGCAGTCCGTCGCCGGCATGATGACCGGCCACAAGGGGCTGGCCGCCCTCCTGATGCTGCTGGTGGGCCTGCTCATCACCATGGGGATCGGCTCCTCCTTCTCCACCGTGCCCATCATCGCCACCATCTATGTGCCGCTGTGCATCCAGCTCGGCTTCTCGCCCATGGCCACCATCGCCCTGGTGGGGGCAGCCGGCGCGCTGGGGGACGCGGGTTCGCCCGCCTCGGATTCGACCCTGGGCCCCACCTCGGGCCTCAACGCCGACGGCCAGCACGACCATATCTGGGACAGCGTGGTGCCGACCTTCATCCACTACAACATCCCGCTCATCCTCTTCGGCTGGATTGCCGCCATGGTGCTCTAAGCCGGGCAGCAAGAGACAAGACAACAAAAAGGCGACCTACGGGTCGCCTTTTTGCTGCCTTCATCGTGCCATGTATACGCCGGAATATACGAGCGGACAGGCGAGGCACTTTTCCTTCCTGGCTGCTCTGTCGGCCCTCTCTTTCTGCTTCGTTCTCCCCCCTTTGCGCAGGTTCTGCTCGCAACGGCACAAGGCGGCTCATGAGCTGGCAACCTTAGTTACCATCTTGCACCTTGCAGCCGATGCGGATGCCGATACCAATACCGATACCGATACCGATACCGATACCGATACCGATACCGATATCGGGCAGCCTGTCGGTGATATCAACGGCGCTCAATGGATGAGCCCCACCAGCACAGCATGGGTAAACCACAGGCAACAAAAAGGCCGCTCGATGAGCGGCCTTTTTAGATAACAATCAGAGCTTAGCTGTCGCGGCGCTTGCCACCGAACTTGCGACCCTTGTCGAAACCGCCTTCACGGCGATCCTTGTTGAAGGGACGGTCACCCTGCGGACGGCGATCCTTGTTGAAAGGACGGTCGCCACGGAACGGACGATCACCGCGCGGCGGACGGCTGCTGGTGTTGCCACCGGCCGGCACCTCGGTGTAGCGGCTGATCTGCAGCGGACGCTGGCAGACACGGGCCTTCTTGATCACTTCCAGCACGTCAGGGCTGATGCCCTTCGGCAGATCGACAGTGGAGAAGTCGTCAGCGATGTCGATGTTGCCGATGAAACGGCTCTCGATGTTCGCTTCGTTGGCGATGGCGCCTACGATCTGGCCCGGCTTGACGCCGTGATGAGCACCCACGTCTACGCGATAGCGCTCCATCTCTACGTCCGGGTTGTCTTTGAGCGGACGCGGCTCAAGAGACGGCATGCGACGGGCCGGGCGATCGCCACGGTCACCGAAGTCACGACCGCCGCGGTCGTTGAACTCACGACGCTCGAAACCACCGCGATCGTTGTTGTTGCTGAACAGCGGATCCGGGATGGAGTCATCCAGCAGCAGCGGCTGATCACCCTGTACCAGCTTGGCCAGTGCAGCAGCCAGCTCCAGCGGATCGGCAGAATCTTCTTCGATCAGCTCGTTCACCAGGTTCACGTAGATCTCGAGCTCTTCGCCCATCATGGTTTCGCGGATGCGCTCCTTGAACTTGGCCAGACGGTGCTGGTTGATGTCCTCGGTGCTCGGCATCTTCATCGGCTCGATGGCCTGACGGGTTGCGTGCTCGATGGCGCGCAGCATGCGGCGCTCGCGCGGTGCCACGAACAGGATGGCCTCGCCCTTGCGACCGGCACGGCCGGTACGGCCGATACGGTGAACATAGGATTCGGTGTCGTACGGAATGTCGTAGTTCACTACGTGGGTGATGCGCTCAACGTCCAGACCACGAGCAACCACGTCGGTGGCGATCAGGATGTCCAGCTGGCCCTGACGCAGCTTGTCGACGGTACGCTCACGCAGCTTCTGCGGGATGTCACCATGCAGCGCTTCACAGGCGTGGCCACGAGCAGCCAGCTTGCCGGCCAGCTCTTCGGCGGCGTTCTTGGTACGCACGAACACCAGCAGGGCTTCGTAGGGTTCCACTTCCAGCAGACGGGTCATGGCGTCCAGCTTGTGCAGACCGGTCACCTGCCAGTAGCGCTGGCGAATGGTGGTGGCGGTAGCAGTCTTGGAGGCGATCTTGATCTCTTTGGGCTGCTTCAGGTGCTTCTGGGCCACGCGACGGATCTGCTCCGGCATGGTGGCAGAAAACAGGGCAACCTGACGACCGGCCGGGCACTGATCCATGATCCAGTCCACGTCGTCGATGAAGCCCATGCGCAGCATTTCGTCCGCTTCGTCCAGCACCAGGGCTTTCAGACCGGAGAGGTCCAGGTTCTTGCGACGGATCAGGTCCATCACACGGCCCGGAGTACCCACGACAACCTGAGCACCGCGACGCAGGGCGCGGGTCTGGGTTTCGTAGGAGGCGCCGCCGTAGATGGGCAGCACGTGGAAATCAGGCATGTGGTGGGCATAGCGTTGGCACGCTTCAGCCACCTGCAGGGCCAGTTCGCGGGTAGGCGCCAGCACCAGGATCTGGGTGTTGCGGTTACCAGCTTCCAGACGAGACAACAGAGGCAAGGCAAAAGCAGCGGTCTTCCCTGTACCGGTTTGCGCCTGCCCCAGCAGATCGTGGCCCGCCATCAGGTGGGGAATTGCTGCGGCCTGGATGGGGGACGGGCGCTCATAGCCCACGTCCTGCAGCGCTTTCAGTACAGGCGCGGCCAGTCCAAGCTCACTAAAAAGGGGCAGTTGTTCGGTATCAGACATAGATTCTTCCAGATTAAGGCAGGCGGCTAACACCGCGGAATAGCAAAAAGGCGGCGATTATAGCGCCACTTTGTTCTGCTGTCTTGAAAAATGTGATAGGCCTCTCAAGACGTTGGCAATTATAGAGGGATCTGACGACTATGGCTTGCTTATTTTTCACTCATGGTGCGTGATTGCGGATCACGCTTCGCCAGAGTCCTTGTCCCGCTTGTGCTTGAGCACCGCCATGGTCAACCGGCTGGTGCACAATAAACGACCACGTTCATCGCGAATTTCTATCTGCCACACCTGAGTGGTCGCCCCCAGATGCAACGGCACGCAGCGCCCCGTCACCACCCCTTCCCGCTTGGCCCTCAAGTGGTTGGCATTGACCTCCAGTCCCACGCAATAACTGTCCGCCCCGACCGCCATGTTGGCCGCAAGTGATCCCAGCGTCTCCGCCAGCACCACGGAGGCGCCGCCGTGCAGCATGCCGAGCGGCTGATGGGTGCGGTGATCCACCGGCATGGTGGCCTCCAGCCAGTCAGGGCCAAAGGCGGTGTAGACGATGTCGAGGTGGGCCATCAGGGTATTGCGGGAGCTGGCGTTGAGCCCCTCAAGGCTCATGGGCTTGCGCCAGATGGGGGCGTTATCTTGACTCATGACGAGCTGACTCCTTCTGTGATCAATGGGTTATCGCTGCGCCGTAGCGACAAACCAGCAGTGTCGGCGAAAATGGCGCAGAAAAAAAGATGCCCCGCTTGAGGGGGCATCTTCAGGGCTGGCCGGCTGGCCAGGCCCTGTCACCAGGGGTAGGTCACCCCGGGCCATTCGGCCCAGGGGACGTCCCGCCCCGGCAGGCTCGGCGCGGGCCATTGCCACACCTTGCCAAGCCAGGCGCGCAGTTCGGCCTCCAGTTCGACATCGGTGAGCGGCGCCTCAGCCACCTTCCAGAAGAAGAGCTCCACCGCCACCTCCGGCAGCACCGAGGGGTAGAGGTAAACCCCGCCCCAGAACTCGGGTTCCCGCGCCGGGCTCCAGAGGCCATAGGCAAAGGAGCGTTTGGCCAGAAATTCGGAGCGCTGCCACTCCAGATCGGCCTCGTGCTGGCTCAGGCTGAAATTGGCGGAGGGCCACACATCGTCCGGGCGAAACAGCTGATGAAGCAGCTCGCGCTCGCGCAGCATGGCGACGAACTCCACCACCGCCTGGGCCGGGCTGACCGGCAGCAGCAGGAAGTGCGGGTGCCGATAGGCTTGCGGCACCCGAAACCGCTTGGGCAGGGTCAGCATCAGAGCAGTTCCAGCAGGGCCTGCAACGGGTGCTTGAGTTTCTCCCCCTCCATCCGCTTGACCTGGCTGCGGCACGAATAACCGGTGGCCAGGCAGCGATCCTTGGGCAGGCGCGCCAGCGGCTCGGCCCAGCTCAGGCCATAGATGCCTTTGGAGTTCTCCACCTGTTTAGCGTCGTGGCCATAGGTACCGGCCATGCCGCAGCAGCCCACCGAGACCGGCTGCAGCGTGGCACCGAAACGGCGGAACAGGGTGCTCCAGTCACCGTGGGTGGTGGGCTTGGCGGTCTTCTCGGTGCAGTGAGCGAACAGATACCAGGGTTCGCGGCCCGCCTCTTCCCGCACCGGTAGCGCCTCGGCCGGCAGGGAGAGCAACCACTCCTGGGGCAACATCACCTGGAAGTCGCCGCGAGCGGGGCCGAGTGCCTTCACGTATTCATCCCGATAGCAGAGCACCAGGGAGGGATCGACCCCCACCATAGGGATGCCAAGCGTCGCCACCTTGTTGAGAAACTGGGCGCTGCTGGCTGCGGTACGGGCGAAGGCGCGCAGGAAACCCTTCACGTGCTGGGGTTTGCCGTTGGGCTTGAACGGCAACAAATAGGGCTGCAGGCCGAGCTTGCTGGCCAGTTTCACCAGATCGCGCACCACGGGGGCGTCGTAGTAGCTGGTGAAGGGATCCTGCACGATCAGCACCACTTTTTGACGCTGCTCTGGGCTCATGGCCTCGAGGCCCGGCAGGTCGAAATAGCGGGCGCGATGGTCGCGCAGCTCCTCGGCCAGGGTCGGTACGCTCAATAGCGGCACGTCCACCATGCCGATGCTCTTCTCGGTCGCCTTCTGGGCCCACTCTTTCTCGAGGAAGAAGTTGACCAGTTTCGGCGCCTTGGCCAGCAGGGGGGCGTAGCTCTCCACCGTGCCGACGAAGTAATCCTTGGGGCCGCGCAGATAACGGCTGTGATAGAGCTGCATGAAACGGGCGCGGAAGGTGGGTACATCCACCTTGATGGGGCACTGACTGGTGCACGCCTTGCACGCGAGGCACCCCTCCATCGCCTCCATCACCTCGTGGGAGAAGTCATACTGGCCCCGGGCGCGGGCCACTGTATTGCGGAACTTGTCGACAATCTGCTTGAAGCGCAGACCGCCGCTTTGCAGCGCCACCTCTTCGGCAAGAGGGTCGAAACCCTGCTCCGCCAGCTGGCGCAGCCATTCGCGCATCAGACCGGCCCGCCCCTTGGGGGAGTGGCGGCGATCGCGGCTGATCTTGACCGAGGGGCACATGGGGGAGTCGGTCTCGAAGGTAAAGCACAGACCGTTGCCGTTGCAATCCAGCGCCCGGGTATAGCTGGTGCGCACCGCCAGCGGGATCTGGCGGTCAAACTTGCCGCGCTTGGGCCCATCCACCGAGACAAGCTCGGCACCACTGCCATAAGGCATGCAGATCTTGCCCGGGTTGATGCGATTCGCCGGGTCGAACGCCCCCTTGACCCGTTGCAACTCCTCCCACAGCTCGCCGAAGAAGGCGGGGCTGTATTCGGAGCGAAAGCCCTTGCCGTGCTCCCCCCACATCAGGCCGCCATATTTGGCGGTGAGCGCCACCACCTGATCCGAGATGCGCCGCAGCAGCACCTCCTGCTCCGGGTCGCACAGATCGAGCGCCGGGCGCACGTGCAGCACCCCGGCATCGACGTGGCCGAACATGCCGTAGTCAAGGCCATGGGCGTCCAGCAGGGCACGAAACTCCATGATGAAGTCCGCCAGGGATTCCGGCGGCACGGCGGTGTCTTCGGTGAAGGCCACCGGCTTCTTGCGCCCCTCGGCGTTGCCGAGCAGCCCCACCGACTTCTTGCGCATGCCGTAGATGGTCTCGATGCTCGGCAGGTGGTCGCACACCTGATAGCCGATGACCCCGGCCTCACCGCGCGCCAGCAGGCCGTCGATGCGCCGGCACAGCTCGGCTACCTTGGCCTTGTGCGCATCCTCGTCGGTGTCGGCAAACTCGACGATGTTGAGCCCCTGCAGATCCTTGCCGGGTACGTCCTGGATGAGATCCTTCACCGAGTGCCAGATGATGTCGGCGCGGGCCAGCCCCAGCACCCGGGAGTCCACCGTCTCCACCGACAGGGCGTGCGCCTCCACCATAAAGGGGGCGTTGCGCAGGGCCGAGGGGAAGCTGTCGTACTTGACGTTGACCAGGGTCCGGTAGCGCGGGATGGGGGTGATGTTGAGCCTGGCTTCGGTGATGAAGCCCAAGGAGCCTTCCGAGCCGCACAATACGCGGCTCACGTCCAGGGTGTCACTCTCCGGGATATAGAGGTGCTTGAGATCGTATCCGGTCAGAAAGCGGTTGAGTTTGGGGAAGGTGGCCTCGATGTCGGCGCGCCGCTCCTTACCGATGCGATAGAGGGTGCGATAGATCTCCCCTTCACGACTCTCCAGCGCCAGCTTGTCGGCCAGTCGCTGACCGGTCACCGGTTCGGTGGCCATGAGATCGCCGTTTTCCAGCACGGCTTTGAGGCCAAGCACGTGATCCGAGGTCTTGCCGTACACCAAGGAGCCCTGCCCAGAGGCGTCGGTGTTGACCATGCCGCCCAAGGTGGCTCGGTTGGAAGTGGAGAGATCCGGCGAGAAGAAGCAGCCATGGGGCTTCAAATAGGCGTTGAGCTGGTCTTTGACCACCCCGGCCTGGGCGCGCACCCAACCCTCTTCCAGATTAATTTCCATGATCTGGTTCATATGGCGCGAGAGATCGACGATAATGCCGCCGCCCAAGGATTGACCATTGGTGCCGGTACCGCCGCCGCGAGGGAAGAAACTCAAGGTCGCGTACTCGGGCCCCTGGGCCAGCTTGAGCATCACCGCAATATCGTCCGCATTGCGCGGATAGAGAACCGCCTGAGGTACTACCTGATAGACGCTGTTATCCGTCGCCATCGCCAACCGGCTTGCATAAGACTTTTCGATATCACCACGAAATGCTGATCGCGCCAGCAACTCAAGAAACTGCAGGGTTGTAGGTGACAAACTGTCCTGGTAATCGAGTCTCGGGATCATGAATCCTTGTTCCCTTCCTTTGCTTGATGCCGGAACTCCGGCGACAACGACCGTTCGGGCCAGCCTCTTCGCGGGCCCCCGAACCAGTCCGCTCACATGTGAGCGGGCAGTATATCAGCTAGAAAACCGCTTGCGCGCGCAATCTTCACCATTTGAAAGGAGGACTTTTATGGCTCATTACAGCCATGTTATCAGTACGCTTATTCGCACCGAAAAACAGGCGCTGACCCTGTCGCTGTTTGGTTGCATCACCTTTGCCATTTTCGGGATCGGCTATGGCCTGTTTGTCGGTTCCAACGCCATCATGCTGGACGGCATCTTCACCCTGTTCAGCATGGGCATGACGGGCCTGGGGCTCATCACCGCCTACCTGGTTACCCGCCCCTCCGACGCCCGCTTTCAATACGGCTACGCCCACTTCGAGCCCATCGCCAACGTCATCAACGGCACCATCATTCTGCTGCTCTGTCTGGCGGCACTCTACAACGGCCTCACCACCCTGCTGGCGGGCGGACGGGAGATCGATCTCGGCCACGCCCTCATCTATGCCGTCGTCTCCACCTTCTTCTGCGGCATCATCTACCGGGTCGAGGCCGACGTGGCCGAGCGGGTCAACTCCGAGCTGGTGCGGGTTGACTCCAAGGAGTGGCTGGTGGACACCCTGCTCAGCACCACCCTGCTCATCGGCTTCGTGGTCGCCATCGGCCTCGATGCCATCGGCTACGGCCACTACAACCGCTACATAGACCCGGTGCTGGTCTCCCTGCTGGCCCTGTGCGCCACCCTCATCCCCATCAAGGTGCTCGGTCGCAACCTGCGAGAAGTGCTGAAGATCGCCCCCAAGGGGGATGTCTCCCGGCTGGTGGCAAGCGAAGTCGAGGCCCTGCGCCTGCGCCATGGCATCGAGTGCTACAGCCATCTGGCGAAAAGCGGTCGCCGCTTCGATCTCGAACTCAACATTCTGGTAGCACCCGGCCAGGAGTGGCCCGTCGAGCGCCAGGATGCCCTGCGCCAGGAGCTCTGGTCTCGCCTCGGCGATACCCTGGGGGACGCCTGGTTGTCGGTCTGCTTCACCCGCGAAAAGCGCTGGCTGTAACCGCCGCTTGAACTACCGCTTGGGGGAGGCCAGCCGCCGCCTCCCCCAGTCATCACATCTTCATGGCTTCCCTCTTGCCAAAACGGCGCCAACCGCTATCATCAGGGCTCACTTTTAACCCGAGGTTTTATTGCCCATCATGGACAATCCCCGAAGTTGCCCTTCGTTTCTTCCCGTCAAAACCTATCTTTATCTGCTTAATCAGCGCCTCTGAATAACGTCATAGCCTTGCTGTCACTACGGCCGTCGTGCGCCGTGATCACTCTTTGCTCTGTCTGTTTTTATTGAGGTCACTACATGGAATTGCTGCTGGATCCCCACATCTGGATCGGTCTGTTTACCCTGATCGTTCTGGAAATCGTGCTCGGGATCGACAACCTGGTCTTCATCGCCATCCTGGTGAAAAAACTGCCCCCCGCCCAGCGGGACAAGGCCCGCATCATCGGCCTGTCGCTGGCCCTGTTGATGCGCCTGGGGCTCCTGAGCGTCATGTCCTGGCTGGTCACCCTGACCACCCCCATCCTGCACATCTGGGATCACCCCTTCTCCGGGCGGGACCTGATCCTGATGGGGGGCGGCCTGTTCCTGCTGTTCAAGGCCACCTCCGAGCTGCACGAGCGGCTGGAGGCCAAGCCGCCCGAAGAGGGGCCGGTCGGCGTCTATGCCAGCTTCGGCGTGGTGATCACCCAGATCCTGGTGCTGGATGCCATCTTCTCGCTGGACTCCATCATCACCGCCGTCGGCATGGTGGAACAGCTCGGCGTCATGATGGCGGCCGTGACCATCGCCATGGTGGTGATGGTGCTCGCCTCCAAGCCGCTGACCCGCTTCGTCAACGCCCACCCCACAGTGGTGGTGCTCTGTCTGAGCTTCCTGTTGATGATCGGCTTCAGCTTGGTGGCGGAAGGGTTCGGTTTCCATATTCCGAAGGGCTACCTCTATGCGGCCATCGGCTTCTCGGTGCTGATCGAGTTCTTCAACCAGCTCTCCCAGCGCAGTGCCGAGCGCCACGAGGCCAAGCTGCCCTTGCGCGAGCGCACCACCGCCGCCATCTTCAAGCTGATGGGCAGCAAGGCGTATCAGGACAAACCGGACGACGATCTGGACGCCCCCGCCGCCGAGCCGGTGAGCTTTGGCGAGGAGGAGCGCTACATGGTGACCGGGGTGCTGTCGCTGGCCGATCGCTCCATCCGTACCATCATGACCCCGCGCTCCGAGATGGCCTGGATCGACGTCAACGACACCGATGACGAGATCCGCGCCCTGCTGAAGCAGGAGCCCCACAGCCTGTTCCCGGTCTGTGACGGCGATCTGGACGAGGTGATCGGGGTGGTCAAGGCGCGCGACCTGTTGTTTGCCCTCAACGAGGGGCAGTCCCTAAGCGCACTGGCCAAACAGAACGACCCCATTATCGTGCCGCAGACCATCAACGTGATCAGGTTGCTGGCGGAGCTGCGCCAGGCCAAGGGCAGCCTCATCCTGGTGGCCGACGAGTTCGGCATCATCCAGGGGCTGGTGACCACCCACGACCTGCTGGAGGCCATCGTCGGCGAGCTGCCGGATGAAGATGAGACACCGGACATGGTCCGCGACGGGGAAGGCTGGCTCATCAACGGCAGCACCAACATCCACCACGTGGAGCAGGTGCTGGAGCACGAAGGGCTGGTGAGCGAGAGCGACGAATACGTGACCCTCGCCGGCATGCTGCTCTCCCACTTCGGCACCCTGCCCGCCCCGGGCCAGCAGCTGCAACTGCAGCAGCTCTGCTTCGAGGTAGTCGAGGTGAGCGAGCGGCGCATCGAGCGGGTGCGCGTCATGCCGCTGGCGGCCTGACGCCATCTCGTGAACCCTGCTGCAAAAGGGGACCTTGCCGGTCCCCTTTTCTATTTATCCTCCCCCCTTTCTCCTCTCTCATGTCGCCATTGCTGTCATCAGCGCAATTCTTTTCTGCAATTACCCCTCTTTTTCGCAAGGGATACCGGCACTACAGTGAGCCCATCATCACCATGAGGAATTCACCATGCACCACGATCACCTGTTCTGCCCCCTGCGCCTCGGCCAGCTGCACCTCAACAATCGCATCGTCATGCCCCCCATGACCCGCTCCCGCGCCAGCCAGCCCGGTGACGTGGCCAACGCCATGATGGCCACCTACTACGCCCAGCGCGCAGGGGCCGGTCTCATCATCAGCGAGGGCACCCAGATTGACCCCATGGGCAAGGGCTACGCCTGGACGCCGGGGATCCACAGCGCCGAACAAGTGGCCGGCTGGAAGCTGGTGACCGACGCCGTGCACGCCAAAGGCGGCACCATGTTCGCCCAGCTCTGGCACGTGGGCCGGGTCACTCACCCTGACAACCTCGGCGGCGCCCAGCCCATCTCCTCCTCCGCCATTCAGGCCAAAGGGGTCAAGGTGTTCGTCGACAACGGCAGCGACGCCCCCGGGTTCGTCGAGACCGTCACCCCGCGCGCCATGACCCAGGCCGACATCGACCAGGTGGTGGGGCAGTTTCGCCAGGCGGCCCGCAACGCCATGCTGGCAGGCTTTGACGGCATCGAGCTGCACGCCGCCAATGGCTACCTCATCAACCAGTTCCTCGACTCCGAGTCCAATACCCGCACCGACGGCTACGGCGGTTCGCTGGAGAACCGGCTGCGTTTCCTCAAAGAGGTAACCGAGGCGGTCTGCAGCGAGATCGGGGCCGACCGGGTCGGGGTGCGCCTCGCGCCGCTCACCACCTTGAACGGCACCGTGGATGCCAATCCGCAGGAGACCTACCTGGCCGCCGCCCGCCTGCTGGGCCGGCTCGACGTGGTCTACCTGCACGTTGCCGAGGCGGACTGGGACGACGCCCCGCTGATGGCAGAGAGCTTCAAGCAGGGGCTGCGCGATGCCTTCCCCAACACCCTCATCTATGCCGGCAAATACGACGGCGAGCGTGCCCGGGCGGCGCTCGAGGCGGGTTGGGCCGACATGATAGGCTTCGGTCGCCCCTTCGTGGCCAACCCAGACCTGCCCGAGCGGCTGCGCCACGGCTATCCGCTGGCCCCTCACGATCCGGCCACCCTGTTCGGCGGTGGCGAGAAGGGCCTGACCGACTACCCGACCTATCAGGCGGCCGCCCAGCCCCACTCGGCCTGAATCAAACCCGCCCAGGCATAAAAAACGCGCCCACCATCACTGGTGGGCGCACCGTTTTTACTTTTCATGCGAGCCAACGCTCAGTAGAGGCTGACCCCGTAGCAGGCGGCGTAGCTTCTGATCTCCCGGGTCAGCCGCGCCTTGTCGGCCAGGCTCAGCCAGCTCGCCTCGACGGCATTGAGTGACAAACGGCAGAGCTGGTTCATGCTGGCCCCCAGCTCATGGGCCAGGGCGTGGAAGTTGGCGTTCATGTAGCCGCCGAAATAGGCGGGGTCGTCCGAGTTGATGGTGACGCACAGCCCTTGCTCCAGCAAATTCAGTACGTTGTGGTGGGCCATCTGGTCAAACACCTTGAGGCGGGTGTTGGAGAGGGGACAGACGGTGAGCGGCAGCCGGGTATCGGCCAGATAGCGCAGCAGCTCGGGATCGTCGACGCAGCGTACCCCGTGATCGATGCGCCGCACCTCCAGCTCCCGGATGGCCTGCCAGATGTAGTCCGCCGGCCCCTCCTCGCCGGCGTGGGCCACCACCGGCAACCCCAGCTCGCGGCAGCGGGCAAAGACCCGGGCAAACTTGCCGGGCGGATTGCCCTTCTCCCCCGAGTCGAGGCCGATGCCGTGAATGCGCGACAAGAAGGGAGTGGCCTCTGTCAACGTGGCGAAGGCCTCCTCTTCGCTCAGGTGGCGCAAGAAGCTCATGATGAGCCGCCAGCTGATGCCAAACTCTTTCTCCCCGCGCTGCAGCGCCCGCTCGATGCCGCCCAGCACGGTGGCAAAGGGCACGCCGCGGGCGGTGTGGGTCTGGGGGTCGAAGAAGATCTCCACGTGCACCACCTTGTCGGCGGCGCAGCGCGCCAGATAGGCCCAGGTCAGATCGAAGAAGTCCTGCTCGTTGACCAGTACGCTGGCCCCCAGGTAGTAGAGATCGAGGAAGGATTGCAGGCAGTCGAACTCGTAGGCGGCGCGCACGCTGGCCACGTCTGGCCAGGGCAGGGCCACGCCGTTGCGCTGGCCCAGGGCAAACATCAGTTCCGGCTCGAGCGAGCCTTCGATATGGAGGTGCAGCTCCAGCTTGGGCAGACCGGCAATAAAGTTATCCATGATGACGGCTCCATCAGTGCACAGACAGCGGGACCCGCCAGTGGCAGAGCGGTTCCCTCCCCTGCAATTGATTGTGCACCTATCTCTGTTTATGGGGGAGACTTGTCATCAAACAGACTTATAATGGCGTCACAAAAACAACATAACTATTTGAAGATCTTGAGAGTTGGCGCAACTTTCCGCCGCCTCTTGCGCCTACACAAGGAGTCCCCATGAAGAAAAGCGTCATCTGCGACATCGACGGCGTCATCCTGCACAACAACGATCTGGTGCCAGGCGCCGACCGTTTCGTCCACCGCCTGCTGGAGCAGGGCAGCAAGCTGCTGTTTCTGACCAACTACCCGGCCCAGACCCAGAAAGATCTGCAAAACCGCTTCCGCTCCGCCGGGATCGAGGTGCCGGAGGAGTGCTTCTACACCTCCGCCATGGGTACCGCCGACTTTCTCAAGCGCCAGGATGGCAAGAAGGCCTATGTGATCGGCGAAGGGGCGCTGACCCACGAACTCTACAAGGCCGGCTTCACCATCACCGACATCGACCCCGACTTCGTGGTGGTGGGCGAGACCCGCAACTACAACTGGACCATGATGCAGCTGGGAGCCAAGTTCGTCGATCAGGGGGCCCGCTTCATCGCCACCAACCCGGATACCCACGGCCCCATGATGCACCCGGCCTGCGGCGCCCTGTGCGCCCCCATCGAGCGGATGACCGGCAAGAAGCCGTTCTACGTCGGCAAGCCGAGCGCCTGGATCATCCGCGCGGCGCTCAACCGGATGGAGGCCCACTCCGACGACACCATCATCATCGGCGACAACCTGCGCACCGACATTCTGGCGGGCTTCCAGGCCGGCCTCGAGACGGTGCTGGTGCTCTCCGGGGTGAGCAAGGTGGCCGACATCGACCGCATGCCGTTTCGGCCGAACCACATCTTCGACTCAGTAGTGGACATCGACATCGTCTGACCCGCTACCCAGGATAGAGAAGAGGGCAGGCCGGCCCTGCCCTCGCAGGAAACAACATGGAACCCATTCTTATCGCCGTGGCCTTCGGCTGCGGCATGCTGGTCAACCTCATCGGCCTGCCGCCTCTGCTGGGCTTTCTGGCCGCCGGCTTCATCCTCAATGCCATGGGCTATCACAACACCCCGGCCCTCAGCGAAGTGGCCGATCTCGGCGTCACCCTGCTGCTGTTCACCATCGGCCTCAAGCTCAACGTCAAGATCCTGATGCGGCGCGACGTCTGGGGCACCACCAGTTTGCACCTGCTGCTCTCCACCCTGCTCTTTACCGTGGTGCTGCTGGTGTGCAAGGGGCTCGGGCTGGCGCTGGCCATGTCGCTGGACTGGAAGCTGGCGCTGCTGCTGGGCTTTGCCCTCTCCTTCTCCAGTACAGTATTTGCGGTCAAGGTGCTGGAGGAGCGCAGCGACATGAACGCCCTCTATGCCCGTCTCGCCATCGGCGTGCTGGTGATGCAGGATCTGTTCGCGGTGGCCTTCCTGGCGGTCTCCAGCGGCGAGTGGCCCAGCATCTGGGCGCTCTGGATCCTGGGGCTGCCGCTGCTGCGCCCCTTGCTGCTGAAACTGCTGGAGCGGGCCGGTCACGGCGAGCTGCAGGTGCTGTTCGGGATCTTCCTGGCGCTGGTGGTGGGGGCCGCCGGCTTCGAGGTGGTGGGGCTCAAACCGGATCTGGGGGCACTCATCATCGGCATGCTGATCGCCTCCCACCCCGCCTCCGCGGGGCTGGCCAAGTCGCTGTTCAACCTCAAAGACTTGTTTCTTATCTGCTTCTTTCTCACCATCGGCCTCAACGGCCTGCCGACCCACGACACCATGTTGCTGGCGCTGGCACTGGTGCTGGCCCTGCCGCTCAAGAGCGCGCTCTACTACCTGGTCTACAGCGGCGCCCACCTGCGGGTGCGCACCGCCCTGCTCTCCACCCTGGCGCTCACCAACTTCTCGGAGTTCGGCCTCATCGTCGCGGCCATCGCCGCCAAGGCGGGCTGGATCTCCCACGAGTGGCTGGTCGCGCTCTCTCTGGCGCTGGCGGCCAGCTTCATGATCTCGGCCCCCCTCAACGGCCAGAGCGAGCGCATTTACCATCGGCTCGGCAACTGGCTGCGCGGCATGCAGGCCACCACCCTGCACCCGGAGGACAGGCCCATCGAGCTTGGCGATGCCGAGGTGATCATCCTCGGCATGGGGCGGATCGGCCAGGGCGCCTACTTCGAGCTGGAGAACAAGTACGGCACCGTGATCCTCGGGGTGGAGAACGACAGCGACAAGCTGCCCACCCTGCGCGCCCAGGGGATGAACGTCATCGAGGGGGATGCCACCGATACCGACTTCTGGGACAAGGTGCTGCTCTCCAACCAGGTCAACCTGGTGCTGCTGGCCATGCCTCACCACTCGGGCAACCTCTACGCCATCGAGAAACTGCGCAGCCACGGCTTTGCCGGCAAGATTGCCGCCATCGTCCGCTTCGAGGACGACATCGCCTCCCTGAAGGAGCAAGGGGTGGATGCGGTGTTCAACGTCTACGATGAAGCGGGCAGCGGCTTTGCCCGCCACGTCATCAAGCGGCTGCAGCCACGCTGACGGGGGGCGGTGGCCCCCTTGGCAAGGAGGGCACTATCGTTTACGTTATGCTCAACCTCGTTTAATAAAACGAACAATCTCGGGGCCTGGATGGCCCCGTTTTTTATCCCTTGCCAAGGAGGCAGCATGAAGACCCTCAACGACTGGATCCTGCTCGACCGCCACGAGGCGGCCCCCACCCCGCTGATGCCCGCCCCCGAGCGCCTGCGCGCCGGCAATCCGCGCCAGACGGTATGGAACCACTACTCAGACCCCAGCCAGCAGTTTCACGTGGGCTTCTGGCACTGCGAGCCGGGCCGCTGGGCCATCCACTACACCGAGCACGAGTATTGCCAGCTGCTGGAGGGCGAGGCGGTGATCCACGACGGCCAGGGCGGCAGGCTGCCCCTCAAACCCGGCGATCAGTTTGTCATTCCCGCCGGCTTTGTCGGGGAGTGGGAGACCCTCACCCCCTGCCGCAAGCTCTATGTGATCTTCGAACCCGCCAACTGACGTTCACGTCAACCTCCCCTCTTTTTTCCGGCGACCGGACGGGTCGCCGCACTCCCCTACCTGCTTGACGCTTACGGCATGATTTTCTGCGGTTTTCCCGCTTGCAAAAGGTTTTTGCACTAGGCATTGTGATTGGCGAGGAATGTAAATGGAATTTCGAGCCCGAACGTGGGGGGCTCATATAAAAATCAAGAGGATTACCGCCAATGTGTTCTATTTTCGGCATTCTGGACATCAAATCCGATGCGGCCGCCCTGCGCAAATCGGCGCTGGAGATGTCCAAGCGATTGCGTCACCGCGGTCCTGACTGGTCCGGCGTCTACAGCTCCGACAAGGCCATTCTGGTGCACGAGCGCCTGGCCATCGTCGATCCGGGCAACGGCGCCCAGCCGCTCTACAACCCCGAGCGCACCCATGTGCTGGCCGTCAACGGCGAGATCTACAACCACAAGGAGCTGGAGAAGAACCTCAAGGTCGACTTCCAGTTCCAGACCCACTCCGACTGCGAGGTGCTGCTGGCCCTCTACAAGGAGAAGGGCCCTGCCTTCCTGGATGACCTGAACGGCATCTTCGCCTTCATCCTCTATGACGCCGAGCAGGATGCGTATCTCATCGGTCGCGACCACATGGGGATCATCCCCCTCTACACCGGTCGCGACGAGCACGGCAACTTCTACGTCGCCTCCGAGATGAAGGCGCTGGTACCGGTCTGCAAGAGCGTCGAAACCTTCCCGCCGGGACACTACCTGTGGAGCAAGGATGGCGAGCTTAAACAGTGGTACAAACGCGACTGGATGGAGTACGGCGCGGTCGAGCACAACGTCAGCGACAAAGCCGAGCTCAAAGCCGCGCTGGAAGCGGCGGTCAAACGCCAGCTGATGTGTGACGTGCCCTACGGCGTGCTGCTCTCCGGCGGGCTGGATTCGTCCGTCATCTCCGCCATCACCAAGCTCTATGCCGCCCGTCGGGTGGAAGACGATGGCAAGAGCGAGGCCTGGTGGCCCCAGCTGCACTCCTTCGCCGTGGGCCTGGAAGGCTCGCCGGATCTGGCCGCCGCCCGCAAGGTCGCCGATCATTTGGGCACCATCCACCACCAGATCCACTTCACCGTGCAGGAAGGTCTGGATGCCCTGCGGGACGTCATCTATCACCTCGAGACCTATGACGTCACCACCATCCGCGCCTCCACGCCGATGTACCTGATGGCCCGCTACATCAAGGCGATGGGGATCAAGATGGTGCTCTCCGGCGAAGGCTCCGACGAGCTGTTCGGCGGCTACCTCTACTTCCACAAGGCGCCCAACGCCCGCGAGTTCCACGAAGAGAACGTGCGCAAGCTCGCCTCTTTGCACCTCTATGACTGTCTGCGCGCCAACAAGTCGATGGCCGCCTGGGGGGTGGAGGGTCGCGTGCCCTTCCTCGACAAGGAGTTCATGGACGTGGCGATGCGTCTGCAACCTGCCGACAAGATGTGCGGCAAGGGCAAGATCGAGAAGCACATCCTGCGTGAAGCGTTCGAGGGTCTGCTGCCCCATGAAGTGGCATGGCGCCAGAAGGAGCAATTCTCCGACGGCGTAGGCTACTCCTGGATTGACAGCCTGAAAGCCATGGTCGAGGAAGAGGTGACGGATCAGATGTTCGAGGCCGCGGCCTTCCGCTTCCCCGTCAACACCCCGCTCACCAAGGAGGCCTACTACTACCGCGCCATCTTTGACGAGCACTTCCCGCTGGAGTCCGCCGCCCGCACCGTGCCCTACGGCAAGTCGGTCGCCTGCTCCACCCCGACTGCGCTGGAGTGGGATGCCAAGTTCAAGGAGATGGCCGACCCCTCCGGTCGCGCCGTGATGGATGTCCACCAGCAGGGTTACTGATCTGCCGGCGACCTCCCTTGCCTGAATGCCAAGCCCCTCCTGCGAGGGGCTTTGTTTTTTCCCGCCGACCCATTCCCGCTTTTTGCATAACTAGGGCCCATCTCGCCCTTGGCGGCCGGGCTCGCTCGTGTCACATTGTTGCGGCTTGGAAGCAACCACAACAACACAAGGAGCACGTGATGAACCGACTGCTATTGCCGCTGGTGCTTGGCACCGCCCTGTTTCATGGCGAGGTGTACAGCGCCGACCACCTCTGGAGCCAGACCCTGCCCGACTACAGCCAGGGCTATGACGAGCAGCGGGACCCGGCCCGCGATCTCGCCGCCGCCACCGCCAAGGCCAGTGCAGAGGGCAAGAAAGTCCTGCTGCTGGTAGGTGGTGAGTGGTGCAGCTGGTGCCAGGAGATGAACCACTTTCTGGACCGGGAGCCCAAACTCGCCGGCCAGTTCAACCGCACCTTCGTGGTGGTCAAGGTGAACGTCAGCAAGCAGAACAAGAACGAATCCTTCCTCAAAGATTATCCCGAGTACCTGGGGGTGCCCCACTTCTACGTGCTGGATGGCAAGGGCAAGCTGCTCGAATCCTTCAACACCGGGCTGCTGGAGAAGGGGGACAGCTACGACGGGGAGAAATTCGGCAAGTTCATCGCCTATTTCCAGCCCAAGCCCACCCGCGGCTAGCGCGCCCCTGATATGAAAGCCCCGCACGGTCGACTGACGGTGCGGGGCTCGATAATTGGAACCTGGCAGGAAGGCGCAGCTTCAGGGCTGGGCATCCGGCTGATTGGCGGGGGCGGCCTTGATAAAGGCCTGCAGCTGCTCGCAGTTGGCGACGATGCGGTTGATGGTGGGATAGTCTTCCAGCGACATGTCGTAGCGGCGGGCGTTGTAGACCTGGGGCACCAGCATGCAGTCCGCCAGGGTCACCTCGTTGCCGACGCAATAGATGCCGGCGGTGGTCATCAACAGCTGCTCCAGCGCGCTGAAGGTTTCGTCAATCCAGTGGCGATACCAGGCCGCCTCCTGCTCCTTGCCCGCCCTGAGATGCTCTCCCAGGTAATTGAGCACCCGCAGGTTGTTGAGGGGATGGATGTCGCAGGCGATCATGTTGACGATCTGGCGTACCCGGGCCCGCTCCTCGGGGGCGGACGGCATCAGCGGGTGAGCGGGGTAGGTTTCGTCGAGGTACTCCATGATGGCCACCGACTGACCCACCTGCACCTCGCCATCCACCAGAAACGGCACCAGCCCCTGGGGATTGAGCCGGCGATAGGCCTTCTCGCGCTGCTCCCCCTGCCGCAGATTGACCGGATGCTGCTCGTAGTCGAGCCCCTTGAGCTGCATCACGATCCGCACCCGATAACTTGCCGATGAACGCCAATATCCAAACAACTGCAACATACTTTGTCCCTGTGTTGACAGGTGCATGGACACCTGCCGCTCACCCGTCGGCCACGTGTCCATGCCGGCCCCTTCACTTCGTCTGACTGGCCTCTGCCGGCGTGACCCGCTGCAAAATGGTGCCAAACAGACTCATCCCGTTGCGATCCTGCATCGCGATGGACACTGTATCACCAAAGCGCAGAAAGGGTGTAGTGGCTTGACCTGACTCGATAATTTCCAGCATTCTCAGCTCGGCGAGGCAGGATGAGCCACGGCTTCTGTCGTAGTTGGAGACGGTCCCCGAGCCGATGATGCAGCCCGCCCCGAGCGGCCGGGTCTTGGCGGCGTGGGCGATCAGCTCATAAAAGTTGAAGGTCATGTCCACCCCGGCATCGGGAGCGCCGAACAGGGCGCCGTTGAGGTGGGTCTCGAGGGGCAGATGCACCTTGCCGTCGCGCCAGTCATCCCCCAGCTCGTCCGGGGTGATGGCCAGCGGCGAGAAGCTGCTGGAGGGCTTGGACTGGAAGAAGCCGAAGCCCTTGGCAAGCTCGCCCGGAATGAGGTTGCGCAGGCTCACGTCGTTGACCAGCATCAGCAGCTTGATGTGGCCGGCGGCCGCCTGCGGGCTGGTGCCCATCGGCACGTCGTCGGTGATGACGGCGATCTCCGACTCGAAATCGATGCCCCACTCCTCCGACCCCATCGGGATGGACCCCCGCGGCGGCAGGAAGCTGTCCGAGCCTCCCTGGTACATCAGGGGATCGTGCCAGAAGCTCTCTGGCATTTCGGCGCCGCGCGCCTTGCGCACCAGCTCCACGTGGTTGACGTAGGCGCTGCCGTCGGCCCACTGATAGGCGCGCGGCAGCGGGGAGAGACAGGCCGTCTCGTCGAACGGGAAGGCATCGGCGCAGGCGCCATCGTTGAGCTGCTGATAGACGGCGGTCAGCTTGGGCGCAAGCTCGGCCCACTCGTCGAGGGCCGCCTGCAGGGTGGCGGCAAGGTGCGGCACGCGCACCGCGCGGCTCAGATCGCGACTCACCACCACCAGGGCGCCGTCCCGTTTGCCATTGTTCAGGGTTGCCAGTTTCATAGGGATTCCTTTTATTTGCCGTTGGTGGCGGGTGTGAGTTCCGGGCGCAACCAGCTGGTGACATAACGCGGGTTCTCCACCCCGTCACACAGGCTGCCGACGTTGAGCGCATCTCGGGTATCGAGCATCACCGCCACCTCGTCGGTGAACTTCTTGGTGTAGGCCTGACCCGCCGCAAACGCCTTGGGATGGGGACCGTGGGTAAACCCGGCGGGATGGAAGGTGACCATGCCCCGCTCTATGTTGTCCCGACTGAAGAAATCCCCGGCGTGGTAGAAGAGCACCTCGTCGTAGTCGTCGTTGCTGTGGTAGAAGGGCACCTTGAGGGCGCCGGGATCGCTCTCGATGGGGCGTGGCACGAAGGTGCAGACCACGAACCGGCTCGCCACGAAGGTGGAGTGAGCCGACGGCGGCAGGTGATAGCGGTGGCTCATCAGCGGGCGGATGTCCCGCCAGTTGAGGCGCACCACGCACAAGTCCCCGTGCCACCCTTGCGCATCCAGCGGGTTGAACGGCCAGGTGATGACCGAGACCTGGTTGTGACGCTTCACCTGCAGCGACCAGGGATTCTCATCCTGCTGGGCCAGGAAGCGCTCGTTGATGGCGGGCACGTCCAGCGCCGCCGGGTCGAAGATGGCGTGATTGCCCACCAACCCCTTGTCCGGCAGCTGGTAGCTGTCGTTGGTCGCCTCGATCATCAGGATGAACAGGGGGGCCGTCGGCTCGATGCGCCACATGGTGCCGCGGGGGATCACCAGGTAGTCGCCATCGCGCAGGGTCAGGTGACCGTAGTCGCAGTAAAACTCGCCGCTCCCCTCGTGGATGAACAGGAGCTCGTCGCCATCGGCGTTGCGCACCAGAAACGGCATGGGCTCATGCAGGCGCCAGATGCGGTAGCGGCAATGGGGGTTGCTGAGAATATCCGGCATCACCCAGGGGGAGAGGGAGCTCACCTCCTCGCTCAAGGCGTTGAGATCGAACAGGCGCGGGCGCAGCGGCCCCTCCCAGTTGATCCAGTCGGTGGGAGCATGCTTGTGATGCATGTGGGTGGCCGGCCCGAAAAAGCCGGAGCGGCCCAGTTCACGCTCATAGATGGCCTGCTCGGGCAGGTCGGCATGAGCCTGGCGGGAGTGGGTCCCCTCCCGGTGGGGAAAGTTAATCCAGTTACGCATTGCCAACCTCCCTTGCCTGACCGACAACCTGCACGTGGCGGCTTTCGTTACGCATCATTGAGCACCCCGCGGCGGATCTGATCCAGCTCGATGGATTCGAACAGTGCCTGGAAGTTACCCTCACCAAAGCCTTCGTTGCCCTTGCGCTGGATGATCTCGAAGAACACCGGGCCGATCACGGTGTCGGTGAAGATCTGTAGCAGGATGCCGTCCTTGGTGGGAGAGCCGTCGATGAGAATGCGCAGCTCTTTGAGCGCCGCCAGATCCTCCTGGTGACCCTCGACCCGGCTGTCCACCTTCTCGTAGTAGGTGTCCGGGGTCGGCATGAAGCCGGTACCACGGCCGCGCAGGGTACGGATGGTGTGGTAGATGTCGCTCGACGCCATGGCGATGTGCTGGATCCCCTCCCCCTTGTACTGGCGCAGGTACTCTTCAATCTGGGACTTGTCGTCGGAGGACTCGTTGATGGGGATGCGAATTTTGCCGCAAGGGGCGGTCATGGCGCGGGAATGGAGCCCGGTCAGCTTGCCTTCGATGTCGAAGTAGCGGATTTCGCGAAAGTTGCCGATCCGCTCGTAGAAGTTGGACCAGACATCCATGTTGCCGCGCTGCACGTTGTGGGTCAGGTGGTCAATCTCGTAGAGCCCTGCATCCACCTCGGCCATGCGCGCCTGCCAGTCCGGATAGAAGACGAAGTCCACATCATAGATGGAGCCCTTGTCGCCGTAGCGGTCGACAAAGGAGAGGGTGCTCTCGCCGATGCCGTAGATGGCGGGGATGTTGAGCTCCATGGGGCCAATCTTGCCGACGAACGGCTTGGCGCCCTTGGCGATGGCGTACTGCTGGGCCTTGCCGGCATCGCTCACCCGAAACGCCATGCCGCAGACGCTCGGCCCGTGCAGGCTGGCAAACTGCTCGGCCTGGGAGTGGGGCTCGGCATTGACCACGAAGTTGATGTCCCCCTGGCGGTAGAGCCAGCACTGCTTGTGTTTGTGCTTGGCCACCTCGGCAAAGCCCAGCGAGACGAACAGCGCCTTGAGGGCGGCAATGCCCTTGGCATCGGGCGCCGTGTACTCGACGAATTCGAAACCATCGGTGCCGAGCGGGTTGATGGTGTGAGTACGGGCAGAAGAAGTGGTCGTCATGATGCGCTCCTTGCGATTGACTGATAACGAAACGGGTCACACCGGGGCGCTGCGGGCAGCTGCCACCGGCGTTGTTAACAACTTGTTTCATTAGAGGCAGGGGCGTAGCGGAAGAAAAGAGGCGGCGTTCAGATAGTTTGGCGGGGGGCGGCGCCAAAAGATGTAAATAGATTGTGACATTGAAGCCGCAGCCTTGTGGCGCGCTCGGTGGCGACCCACAAGGCTGTCAGTTTTGCCTTACAGGGACCAGTATCTGGGCTCGATGCGGGGCAATGACTGCCGTGCTCGTTGCAGCCGCGCCGGGGTGGGGTTGATGAGCCAGGCCGCCTGCCCCTCTGCCAGCAGTGGCAAGTCGTGCAGGCTGTCGCTCAGGGCCAGGGTGGCGCCGAGGGCCTGGATCCTGGGCAAAATCTTGTGGCGGCCGTGACAGTAAAAACGTGGCATCAGGCCGCCGAGGCGATAGTGCATGCGCGACCCCAGAATGCGATGGGGCAGCTGGCCGGGCAACTGCTGATGGAGCTGACCCCGCACCAGGGCGCGGGGGCTGGCGGAGAGCACCCAGCAGCGCTGCCCTTCGGCCAGCAGCAGGGCGCGCGCCTCCTGAAACAGCCCAGGTCGGGTGCGGCAGTAGGCCCGTACCAGGCGGCGCCACCCTAGCGGCGACAGCCCAAGGGTGATGGCCCACCAGATCAGCGAAATACCGTGCCTGCGCTGGCTTGGCAGCAGATAGACCAGCCCCCCCAACGCCATCACAGGCCACAGCAGTAGCGGCCAGATGCGGCGGCGCAGAATGAAGCGCAGCAAGCCGGCATGGCTGTCATCCGGTGCCAGGGTGTCGTCAAAATCCGCCAGGATCCAGCCGCTGGCGGGCAGATCCGAGGCCCCTTGCATGGCAGCCCCCTTCATTCGGCCAACCCCGCGATGGCGGCGTGCAGCTCGGGCAGCACAAACAGCGCGCCTTCGTCGGGTGGACAGACGAAGTCGAACGCCTCCCCCGCCAGGGTGAAGTCGAGGCGCCAGGCGTGCAGATAGCCGCGATCGGCCGCCGTGCCGCCGTAGCGCTCATCCCCGAGGATCGGCGCCCCCACGCTCTTCAAGGCCACCCGGATCTGGTGGGTCTTGCCGGTCTGAGGCTTGATGCGATAAAGGCGCAGCCCCTCGCGCACCGACACGGAGTCGAACCAGCTGATGGCGGGGTTGTCGAGTGTGCGGGTCAGCATCCAGCTGCCCCCCCGCCCCTTTTGCATGTCCCCCTTCACCCAGCCCTGCTTCTTCTTCGGCTTGCGATCGGAGAGGGCCAGATACTGCTTGCTCACCTCCCGCGCGGCAAAGGCCATGCTGAGGGCCCGGTTGGCCTCGGTGGTGCGGGCCAGCAGCACCAGCCCGGAGGTCATCTTGTCGAGCCGATGCACCGGATAGAGCAGCAGACCGGTGTCGGCCTTGACCCGGCTGACCAGGCCAGGATGGAGCAGACCGGACTCGTCGGTCTCGTCGTGCATGCCGAGCCCGGGTCCCTTGTTGATAACCATGAAATCTTTGTGCTGCGCTAGTATCCGGTACATCAATAACCCTTTAGAATGTTTTTAATTACAAGAAGATGACCCTGCGGGGTCGCACCCCATGAACACTCAGAACAAGACTCGCACGGATGAAGAGATGCTTGCTTTGGCTGCTGCTGATCGGTATCAGCCATGCTGTTCCCCTGCGGGCCAGCGAATCCCCCCTTGAAGCCCCGGAGCGGGTGGTGCTCCAGTTGCGCTGGCTGCACCAGCCCCAGTTCGTTGGCTATCACATGGCCAAGGCCAAGGGCTTCTATGCCAGTGCCGGGCTGGACGTCGAGATACGGCCCGGCGGCAAGGGCATCAGCCCGGTTGAAGAGGTGCTGAGCGGACGAGCCGACTTCGGGGTCGGCAACACCGAGGTGCTGACCAGCTATGCCAACGGCAAGCCGCTGCTGGCGCTCGCCAGCGTCTATCAGCACTCGCCTTCCATCTTTCTGGCCCGCCGTGACAGCGGCATTCTCACCGTTGACGACATGCGTGGCAAACGGATCATGATGTTTTCGGCCCATCAGGACGCCGAACTGCTGGCCACCCTCTTCTATCAGGGGCTGAGCGAGCGTCAGCTCATCCCGCTGCCCACCTCGGTCAACATCGAGGATCTCATCGAGGGCCGGGTCGACATCTTCAACGCCTACCTCAGCAACGAGCCCTTCTATCTGGAAGAGCGCGGCATCCCCGTCTCCGTCATCAATCCGCGCAACTACGGCATCGATTTCTACAGCGACATCCTGTTCACCACCCAGGCCCAGGAGCACGCCCATCCGGATCGGGTGGCCCGCTTTCGGGCCGCGAGCCTGGCCGGTTGGCGCTACGCCCTGGCCCACCCGCAGGAGGCCATCGCCCTGCTGCGCAAGGAGTATGGCGTCAACCGCAGTCAGGCCCACATGGAGTACGAGCTGCAGGTGAGCAAGGAGATGATCCAGCCGCTCTATGTGGAGATCGGGTATATGAATCCGGACCGCATGGCCCATATCATGCAGCAGCTGGTGGAGATCGGGTTGGTGCCAAAGCCGGTCTCCTTGAGCGACTTTCTCTATCAGGCCCCCTCCGAGCAGTGGATCTTCTGGCGCCCCTGGTTCCTGCTGAGCCTGGCAGCCAGCGTGCTGATCCTGCTGCTGGCCCTCTATCTATTGATGTGCAACCAGCGGCTCAACCGCGAAATTGCCCTGCGCCGTCAGCGGGAGGAGGAGATCTGGCAGCTGGCCCGCCGCGACCCCCTCACCAACCTGCCCAACCGGCTGAGCCTGATGGAGCGGCTCGATGCCCAGGTCAAGGGGCCGGCACCAGGCTGCCTGCTGTTTTGCGATCTCAACGACTTCAAGCAGGTCAACGACAACTTCGGCCACAGCCACGGCGATGCCCTCCTCTGCCAGCTGGCGGAGCGGATCAGCCGCAGCCTCGGGCCGCAGCACTTCTTCGCCAGGCTGGCCGGCGACGAGTTCGTGCTGCTGTTGCCGGGCCATGATCAGGCGCAGGCCGACGCCATCGCCGAGCAGATCAGGGCCACCATGCAACCGCCATTCGAGGTGGAGGGTGTCCCGCTGTCGGTCGGCATCAGCGTTGGCATCAGCCAGTACCAGCCGGGCTGGCATCCCGAACAGTGGTTGATCCAGGCCGACCGCGCCATGTACCACGACAAGGGGAACCCGCTGGGCCAGGCCGCGATCTGATCGACACGCCTGACAGCACAAGGCCACCCGCGGGTGGCCTTGTTGTTGTATGGATATTAGCGGCGGCTAGCCGAAGGTCTGCCCCAGGGATTTGAGCTGTCTGGCCTTGGTCAGCAGGATCTCGCTCGACTCGTCCACGTCCTGCATCTTGTTGCTGTTGGCGTGGGAGTGCTGGGAGATGAGGTTGACGTTCTGGCTGATGTCCTCCACCACCGCCTGCTGCTGCTCCGCCGCCGCCGAGATCTGGGCCGAGAAGTCCATCACCAGCTCGATCTCCGCCAGCACCTGATGCAGGCTGTCCGACCCCATCCGGGTCATCTCCACGCAGGCCTGGGTCTGTTGCAGGTTGTTCTGCATCATCCCCTTCCAGCCGTTCAGGGTGCGCTGGATCTGGCCGATGCTGCCCTGGATCTGTTCGGTCGCCTTGTGGGTGCGGGTAGACAAGGTGCGCACCTCGTCCGCCACCACTGCAAAGCCGCGCCCCTGCTCGCCAGCCCGCGCCGCCTCGATGGCGGCATTGAGCGCCAGCAGGTTGGTCTGATCGGCGATGCCCTGGATTTCCCCCATCAGCACCCCGATGCGATCCGACTCGCTGGCCAGCGCCACCGCCGAGGCAAAGGCGTGCTCCGCCTCCTTCGCCAGAGCGGTGATTTTGCGCTCGGTCTCGATCAACTGCTGATCCGTGTGCTGGCAGTGAGCCTTGGCCTCGGCAATCTGGTTGTTGGTATCCTGGATGTTGCGGGCAATCTCCTGCGCCGTGCTCGCCATCTCGGTGATGGCGGTCGCCATCTGCTGGGTCTGGGCATCCTGCTCGGCAATGTCCGAGCTCGCCTCGCTGGAGGCGCTCTTCAGATGCACCGCCAGATCCTGCAGGGCGTGAGTGGCATCATCCACCCGGCCGAGCACGGTGCGAATACGGGCCTGCAGCAGCTTGATGTGAAAGTCGGCGATGGCGCTTGGCTCCTGCCCCGAGTAGATGAGGCGGGTCAGGCTGTCATACTCGCCGGCCAGTTGCTGCAAGTAACGGGGGGTGGTGATGAGCTCGTGGCGATAGAGGATCCCCAGCAAGATCAGCGGCAGCGCCATGTAAAGCGCGGCCCAGCCGCCCAGTTCTACTGTGCCGAGCCAACCCAGTGCCAGCAGCCCGGCCACCGCCACCCCGTGGCGCAGCCGCGCCAGCGAAATTCTGGGCCTGCCGCCCCCCTGCTCCGCCGCCCGCAGCCGCGCATAGGTGCGAGCGGCGATCTGCTTCATCTGCGGATCGGCGCGGCAGCGCACCGACTGGTAGCCGCTGATCTTGCCCTGCTCGAAGATGGGGGTGACATAGGCATCCACCCAGTAGTAGCGACCATCCTGGCAGCGATTCTTCACCATGCCGCGCCATGGCTGGCCCTGCTTGAGCTTGCCCCACAGGTCGGCAAATGCCGCCTTGGGCATGTCGGGATGGCGCACCATGTTGTGGTGCTGCCCCACCAGCTCGGCTCGGCTGTAACCGGCGACCCGGCAGAAGTTGTCATTGGCATAGGTGATCACGCCCCGCAGATCCGTGGTGGACACCAGCTGTTCATCAGCGGCGAAATCCACTTCCTGATCAACTAGATGAGCTCTTTGTTCGCGCATGCAGCCCCCCCTCTACTGTTTTATTGCTCAGTAGAGTGTTGGGAAGCAATCCACGCCTGTAAAGGCGAAATCAAAAAGAAACAGGCCGGCTGCGCACAATCCGGCCTGATAGGGAATGAACTTTGATTTACATCAAGTTTTTCTGCCCGCGTTCACACTTACTGCAGGCTGAGATGGCTGACGATGGCCTGGTACAGCACAGGGTAGTCATCCTCGAAATGGTGGGATCCCGGCAGGGTCACAGTCGTCACGTTGGGCTGCTGCAGGTGGGGGCAGAGCCGCACCGGCGAGTCGTCTGCCGCCCCCTGCAGGCAGAGCATCGGCAGGGTGTGAATGGCGTTGACCTCGGGCTGGGTGGGATAACTGCCCGCCTTGTCGCGGGTCACCATGTCGCTGACGTGGATCTCGAAGTCGGAGGCGGTCGAGGGGGAGAGCATCACGGCTCCGATCAGGCTCTTGCGGTAGGGTTCGGGCAGCCGGTTGATGACGAAGGGCACGATTTCCGCCCCGAAGGAGAAGCCCACCAGCAGCCAGCGCTGGCGCCCCCAGCGGGACTGATAATCGTCCAGGATCCGCACCAGATCGGCGGTGACCTGCTCTGGATCCTTCTTCTTCCAGTAGTAGGTGAGCGAGCTCCAGCCCACCACCGGCATGCCGTGCTGCTGCAACTGGGCGCTGAGCCCCTTGTCCAGCGCGGCCCAGCCGCCATCACCGCTCAGAAACACCACCATGGGGGCACTCGAGGCTTGCGCCACCGGCAGCTCCACCAACCCGAGATCTTCTTTCACCGGCGCGGCCGAGAGCGAGAAGGCGCAGCACGCCAGCAGCAATAACAGGATCCTCATGAACGACTCCTACTTTTTGATGAGCCCGAACGGGCCTCGGCTGATCAGGGAGATCAGGTTGGTCAGCACCCGCGGCAACACCAGCTTGCTGGCGCAGAGCAGGTAGCGCGGCTCCCAGTCCGGCGAGAACTTCTCCTTGTAGCGCCTGAGCCCCTGAAAATTGTAGAAACGGCTGCCCCGGGTGAAGATGGTGTTGCCAAGCTTGGTCCAGTAACCGCTCAGGGGGTGATCGTTGAAGCCGGACATGGGCGCCATGCCGAGGTTGAAGCTGGCGTAGCCCTCGCCCTTGCCCCACAGCAGCAGCTCGACGAACAGGAAATCCATGATGGGGGCCGTGCCCGTGTCCAGGCTGTAGCGCATCAGGTCGATGGAGAGGCTCGCCTTGTTGTCGCTGACCCAGAGGTTGGCAAAGCCGACGATCTGACCCTCGTGCCACACCAGGGCGGCCGGGCTCAGACTGAGATAGGCCGGCTCGAAACTGCCCACCGAGAAGCCCTTCTCCTTGCCCTGCTTGCTCTGCAGCCAGGTGTCCGACACCTCCTTGAGGCGGGGCAGCAGCGCAGGCACGCACTCCGGCGCCACCACCTCGAACGACAACCCCTCCCGCTTGCCCTTGGCATGGCTCTGGCGCAGGTTGCGCAGCCGGCTGCCGGCCAGCTCGAAGGCTGCCAGATCGACGATGGCCTCCTCCCCCAGCTTGAACGGGATCAGTCCCAGCTCCAGATAGAGCGGCAGGTAGCGGGCCGACACCTGGTAGAACACCGGGCTGGCATCGTGCTGGTCGCACAGCTCGCGAAACTGCCAGAGCAGCTCCTCGATAAGCTCAGGCTGACCGATGGGATCTCCCATCACGATCCAGCCATTGCCCTCGACGCCGTACATCAGAAACGCCTCGCCGCCGGGGTGAAACAGCAGCGACTTGTCGCCAAGCTGGGCCAGGTAACCGTGACCGCCCCCCTCGCGCAGCACCAGGGCATGGGCACGGGCCAGCTCGTCCGGCTCCGGCTTGCGCCCGGAGACCCGTAGCGGCGCCAGCAGCTGGGCTACCCCCACCACCGCCAGTACCGCCACCACGCTGCCCATGGCCCGCAGCCCGCGGGAGGCGGCGCCATGGGGCGAGAAGTGGAACCAGAGGGCGTGGTCATACTCCACCTGGCGATAGGAGAAGAGCAGCAGCCAGAGCGCCCCCAGCAGCACGGCCCCCACCGAGATGAGCCAGCCCGGGGTGAACTGGGCGTGCAGCAGGGAGCCCTTGCGATAGAACAGTGAGCGACAGGGGGTGATGATGAGCAGGAACAGCCCGAGCAGCAGGGCCGACTCCCAGTCAAACCCCTTGAGCAGGGAGAAGATCATCCCCAGCCCCAGCAGCAGCTGGGTGATGCGAAACGCCGCATCGTGGCGCCGGTAGAGGCTGCGAGCCAGCAGGATCAGCAGCACGCCGCTGACGCTGCCCAGCACATGGGAGAGCTCCAGCAGGTGCAGCGGCAATACCTGCAGGAACATCTCGATGCGCCCGCGCATGGTAGGGATCATCCCGGAGCAGAGCAGCAAGCTGCCCGCCGCGAACGCCCCCAGGCTGATGAGGGCCGGCAGGAACTCGCGCACCGCGCTCATGATGCCCTGCAGCCGGCTCCAGCGCGCCTTCTGCTGCAACAGCTCCTGGCTGGTGAACAGCAGCAGGGCGCACAAAAAGGGCAACACATAGTAGATGCAGCGATAGAGCAGCAGGGAGGCCAGCAGCTTGTCCACCGGCAGGTACTTGGCCAGCAGCAGGCTCATGCTCGCCTCGAACACCCCGATCCCGCCGGGCACATGGGCCAGCACCCCGAGGAAGCTGGCCAGCACGAAGGCACTGAGCAGCACCGGATAGGAGACGCTGTCTGCCGGCAGCAGCACATAGAGCACGGCGGCGGCGGCCATCCAGTCCAGCAGTGCCACCAGCAGTTGCAGCAACCGGGTTCTGAATACCGGCAGCACCAGCTCGTGGCCGCGCCAGACCAGCACGGGCTTTGGCCAGAACAGGTAACCAAGCACCGCCAAGAGCGCCAGCCCCCCCGCCAGGTTGAGCAGTTGATCGGCCCACAGTGGCCAGTCCGGCAACAGGGTGGTGGCCTGCCCCACCAGCAGGGCGGAGCCCCCCCAGGCCAGCAGGCCGAGAAAGAAGGTCACCGAGCAGAAGAGGATGATCCTGGCCACCTCCCCGGTGTTGAGCCCGAGTGCCGAGTAGATGCGATAGCGCACCGACGAGCCGGTCAGCAGGGCGAAACCCAAGGTATTGGAGAAGGTGTAGGCGATAAACGAGGTGACCCCCACCTGCTGCCAAGGCAGCCGCTTGCCAAGGGCGTGCACCGCCAGCATGTCGTAGCAGCAGAGACAGCCATAGCTGAGCAGGGTCAGCAGCAGGGCACCGCCCAACAGCGGCAGCGGCAAAGACCAGATGGCCAGCCGGATGTCGTGCCAGTGCCAGAGGTGAGTCAAACGATAGAGGACGACCAGCGCCGCCCCCAACAACAACAAGCTACATAACGGGCCTAACCAGATAAACAGATGACGCCGCATTGCCAATCCCTACCGACGCGGCTGATGGCTGCCTGCGTCATGTTGCTGAACATTGCACCGAGGCGAGCAGCGCCCCTGGCACGTACTCGCCCCTTGCTCTTTGATTGCTGTGTGATGCGCCATGACGGACGAGCCCGGAAGGTGAGCGTGACGGCCTGTTCCTCCGGCAAACCAGCGCGCCCCAGCATGGCATCCCACTTTATATCGACTCTTTTGTAAAAGACGAGTCTCGCCGCGAAAATAAATTACTCAGCCTTGGTCGGATTAATTCCCCGGCGACGCAGACCCACATCCCGCCATCGCTCTGAACAATTAATAAGCAGAAATATCATACACCAGATAAAGGGATCCGCCCGCCCCATCTGGTCGGTGCGGCAAGTCGCTCAAAGGATAATCATACTGGCGCACCAAAATAAAAAGGGGAGCCTGGCTCCCCTTTCTCTCGCTATGGCGTTATTGCACGCTGCGACACTGGCTGAAGATATCCAGTGGCTGTTCATACACGGCCGTATTCACATCCCAGATCCCCAGCATGGAGGAGAACAGGTTGTCGTGAGAATAACGGGTATTGGCCGCCTTCTGCTGCAAACAGTCGAGGTTCATCCCCTTCTCTTTGGCAAAACCCGATGACATCCACACCTGCATGGGGACCCGGGTCTGATCATCCGGCGCAAATTTATAAGGGGTGCCATGCAGATAAAGTCCCAATGCCCCCAGTGACTCACCGTGGTCGGAAATATAGATCAGCGCCGTATTGTATTTGTCCTCGTACTTTTTCAAGCGCTCGATCATGCTGGCAATCACATAGTCGGTGTAGCGAATGGTGTTGTCGTAGGTATTCTCCAGCTCCTGATCGGTGCAGTTCTCGATGTCACTGCGCTGGCAATCCGGCAGGAAGTGGCGGTGCGAGCCCGGATAACGCTTGTAATAGGTCGGCCCATGGCTGCCGATGAGGTGGAAGCCCACCAGCTTGTCCCCCTTCATGCCCGCCAGTTCGTCGTCCAGCCCCTCCAGCACCACCTCGTCATAACAGGTGTTCTTGTCGCAGAACTTGGGGTGATCCTTGGGGTTGACCACCATGTTGGGCACCCGATCGCACACCCCCTTGCAGCCGCCGTCGTTCTCCTTCCAGAAGATGGATACGCCGCTCTTTTGCAGCACGTCCAGCAGCCCTTCGCTGTTACGAGCCTGGTTGCCGTCGAACTGGTTGCGCCCCATGTTGGAGAACATGCAGGGCACCGAGACCGCGGTCGCCGTGCCGCAGGAGCGCACGTCGTTGAAGGAGATGATCCCCGCCTGCTTGCTGGTGAAGGGGTTGGTCTCCTTGTGATAGCCGTTCATGGAGAAGTTCTTGCCGCGCGCCGTCTCCCCCACCACCAGGAACATCATGGTCGGCTTGTCCGCACCGGCCACCCGTCTGGCGTCGTCGCCCAGGCGCTGGAACGGCACCGGCTCTGTCAGATAGCGTTTCTGCAGATACCTGGCGGTGCTGTACATGTAGTTGGCCGGCACTATCTCCCTGTTCAGGGTCTGGTTGTTGCGCCCGACCGAGGCGTAGTCCTGGTAGTAGGCCGCGGCGATGAGCCCCAGTACCACGAGGGAGGCAAGCATGGAGAGCCCGCGCTGCAGCAGCCCCTGATACCATCTGGCCGGATACTCTATCTTGACGAAGAACAGCAGCACCGCCGGCAGCACCCCGGCCAGCAATACCCAGATCACGATGGGCACGCTCAGATAGGAGTGCGCCTCGCTCTGGTTGGTCTCAAAGATGTTCTGGATCATGTCGCCATCAAATAACACCTTGTATTTCATCATGGTGTAGCTGGCAATGACACCCGTGATAAACAGAAAGGCAAAGAAAGGCTTGATGAAATAACGTACAGAAAATGGTATGAAGACAAAGTTCAATGCCGCAACCAGCACGATGGGAATAGAGATGGCAAACCCGATTTTAAAATGTTCAAGCTGCGTCAATATTTCATAAAAATGCAGTAATACTGGCCAGTTCAGCAAGAAGGCAAATATGAATGCCAGCAAAAACACAAATGGAACAATTCTTATTCTAAGAAAAGAAGGCATGTATATCTCCCTGTTACACTTCTTTATTACACCTTGAAATACCCGCTCCGGAGTCGACACGCCGATATTTGGCGCCGGATATTAACAGTGTGTTGAAAACGCCAAATGTGATATTTTCAGACATTTTCAATAATATGATAAATATCAACAATCACAGCAAACCGACAGCCTAACCGGCAAAACTTAAGGAAGAATTAAGCAATCTGTGTTATTTGACTGCTCAAAAAACCGGCACACTGTCATATTGAATGACAACGCCCTCCTATCGGCACGTTGTTACCACCATTTTTCAGGTCCCTCTCCCGCTCTTAAGTTTCGCTTAAGACTGCTCGGCGACGCTGTCTCCTGACGAGTCCTCGTCATACGACAGATACGAGAGAGGGTTAACATGCACGACAACAGCAAGGCAGCGATCAGCAAGGTGCCAGAGATCACCCTGGCGTTCTGGGCCATCAAGATCCTGGCGACCACCCTGGGGGAGACAGGGGGGGACGCCGTTTCCATGTCGATGGAGCTCGGTTATCTGGTAAGCACAGGCATCTTTGCCGTGATCTTCTTCGTTTCGGTCAGCGCGCAGATCGCAACGACCTCCTACAACCCCCTCCTTTACTGGACCACCATCATCGCCACCACCACGGTCGGCACCACACTGGCGGATTTTGCCGATCGCTCGCTCGGGCTGGGCTATGCCGGCGGCTCCACCCTGCTGCTGGCCTTGCTGATGGGCTCCTTCCTGCTCTGGTATCGGCTGCAGGGCAGCATCTCCACCGGCAACATCACCACGCCGCGCACCGAGCTGTTCTACTGGGTGACCATCATGTTCTCCCAGACTCTGGGCACCGCATTGGGTGACTGGACCGCAGACGAGGCCGGCTTTGGCTATGCGGGCAGCACCCTGCTGTTTGGCGGCATGCTGGCCGCCATCGTTGCCGCCTACTACCTGACCCGGGTATCGCGCACCCTGCTGTTCTGGGCCGCCTTCATCCTGACCAGACCCCTTGGCGCCGTGGTGGGGGATTTTCTGGACAAGCCACTCAGCAAGGGCGGGCTTGAACTGAGCCGTTACTCCGCCTCTTTTGCCCTGCTGGCCGCCATCGCCACCCTGGTGCTCATCTCGACCCTGCGCAACCGGCAACCGGTTCGGGCCGAACTCGACATCGAGCAATGATGCCGTGACCGCAGGCAACCGTCTGCGCTCACGCTGGCAGACATGATCAGCCAGCCCGGCAGCCTTGTGGCGGCCGGGCTGGCTATGCTCTGGGTGAATCGATGCAAGACAGGAGAACCCCATGACCACGACAAGCCGTCCCCCCGCTCCCCAACCCGCCGGCCGGATCTCGGGTGGCGTCTGGGTGCTGGGGTTTGTCAGCCTGCTGATGGACATCTCTTCTGAAATGATCCACAGCCTGCTGCCTCTCTTCATGGTGACCGTGCTTGGCAGCAGTGCCCTCACCATCGGCCTCATCGAAGGGATGGCAGAGGCGACGGCCCTGATGGTCAAGGTCTTCTCCGGCATCCTGAGCGACTATCTGGGACGCCGCAAGGGGTTGGCCCTGCTGGGCTACGGGCTGGGAGCGCTGACCAAGCCGCTGTTTGCCATCGCTACCGGCAGCGGGCTGATCCTGACCGCCCGCCTGCTGGACAGAGTTGGCAAGGGCATCCGTGGCGCCCCCCGCGATGCACTGGTGGCCGACCTCACTCCGCCGGAGCTGCACGGCGCCGCCTTCGGCCTGCGCCAGTCCCTCGACACGGTCGGCGCCCTGCTGGGGCCGCTGCTGGCGGTGGGGCTGATGCTGCTCTGGCACGATGACTTTCGCGCCATCTTCTGGCTGGCGGTGGTGCCTGGGCTGGCCTCGGTCACCCTGCTCGCCATCGGTCTGCGTGAACCCAAAGCGGCTGGCCACCACGCCCGCAGCAACCCCTTGCGGCGCGACAACCTGCAACGGCTGGGTAAACCCTATCGCTGGGTAGTACTCATCGGCGCCCTGTTTACCCTGGCCCGTTTCAGCGAAGCCTTTCTGGTGCTGCGCGCCCAACAAAGCGGCATGGCGCTCGCCCTGGTACCGCTGGTCATGGTGGCGATGAACCTGGTCTATGCCCTCGGCGCCTATCCGTTCGGACGCCTCTCGGATCAAATGAGTCACCGCACCCTGCTGGTCTGGGGGTTGCTGGTGCTGGTGGCCGCCGATCTGGTGCTGGCGGCCAGCACCCACTGGGGGGCATTGCTGTTGGGGGTGATGTTGTGGGGCATTCATCTGGGGATGACCCAGGGTCTGCTGGCCGCCATGGTGGCCGCCAGCGCCCCCGCGGAACTGCGCGGCAGTGCGTTCGGCTTCTTCAATCTGGTCTGCGGCCTCGCCATGTTGCTGCCCAGCCTGCTGGCCGGGGTGCTGTGGGACACTCTGGGCGCCGCCTGCACCTTCTACGCCGGCGCCGCCTGCTGCCTGCTCACCCTGCTGGTGCTCGGCAGATACCCGCAGCCCCCCCCCGGCAGCCAGCCATGAGCAGCACATCCCGCTTGCTGCAGACAGCAAAAAGCCCCGGCAACAAGTTGCCGGGGCTTTTCTCAATACCCAAGAGCCAGCCATCCACTGACGGGACTGCCTGCGATGTCGTGATGCAATATATGTTTGCTATGGGCGTGCTTCGCCCCGTTCCAGGGTCAGAGAAATGGCCCGAGACAAAGCCTCCAACTGACCATCCAGACTGGCATCGATAATTCCCACTTCGGTTTCCAAAATACAGCCGCCCTGATCCAGACGGGCATCGGCAGAGATCTCCAGATAACCGATTTCGGGGAAATCCTTGTGTACCTTGGCGATCTGCTCACGCACCGCCGCAACCTGTTCAGGGTTTACCCGAACCGTTACCTGTTTCTGGTTGCTCACCAACGAGAGTGCTTCGCGCACTACCTTGAGGGTCAACGCGACTTGGTCATAGTCATGCAGGATCTTGCGCACGGCCTGCAACACGACCTCGCTCATCTGCTGCTCCACAGTGCGATAGTACCCCTGACACTGCAACTGGGTCTGATGGATCAACACGGCTTGCTCACGACGAGCCTGCTCCATGCCGGCTTGCCAGCCAAGTTCGCGCTGCTGCTCATATACGCTGTGCGCCTCCTGCACTATCTCGGCAGCCTGTGCTCTAGCAGCATCAACCAGAGCCTGTGCACTCAAATAGGACTGATAATCCTGACTACGCAAGATACGCTGGCCTGGGGCCAGCTGCAGGTGTTCACTCTTTATTTCAACAAATGGCAGCATTGCGGCGTTACCTGTTTGGCTATTTTGAGACAAAGCGCCCGGGCAAGTGGCACCTGCTCAGTTGCCATATGCCATGTTGGTGCGGGAATCACTGGAGGCAACCGTAACACCAGCCGCTGACACCAGCCGGGCGCCGTGTCTCCCGCTGCCGCCAGCCAGAATTGCAAACCGGTGGCCTCCAGACAGACATCATTCAGCTGTTGTGGCAAGGGTTGCTGCCAACCGGCAGGCCAGGGACCGATCAACAAGTCAAGCTGGGACAACAGGGTTCGGTACCCATCTTCCCCCAACAAATTGATGATATGGCGCAAGGAGGAAGCCAGCAGGCAATGACGAATGGACTCACCGTGCAAGACGGCGCCGAGGTATGTCAGCAGGCGGATGAGTTCACTCCGAGGAAAGAGAGCCAATCCACCCAGAGGGGAAGGCAGCTCATAGACAGTGTCCAATGCCAGTTCATCCAGCAGCGCCTCGTTGACGGCAGGCAGAGTGCGCCACTCCGGCATTGTTTCCTGCACCCAGCGCCACGATTCGGGGAAATACCCCTCATCAAGATAGGCTGCCGGGCAAAATCGCAATTGGTAGGGCGTCAGACCAACCGTCATCAACGACTCCGGCTTCGATGCCACATATATTGGGCCAGGTTGGTGGTCACCACCAGCATCAACAAGAGGGCAATCAACCCCGTCAACCGCCACTTCGATGACTCGCTCACCTCGATGGAGAAAATGCTGGTATTGCGCGATACCAAAGGCACTTGGCGAATATCTGCAGAAGGCACCAGCACAACGCTGATCCTGTCATAAGCCAGCCCTTCGATACTGTTATTGACCAGTTGTTTTATCTGCGGAATATAGGTATCCAGCTGGATGTCGGCTGCATGCTTGATAAAAACGGAAGCCGATGCGGGGGAAGGTTTCTTGCTGATCCCTTCATTCCCCTCGGGCAGAACCACATGCACCCTGGCCACCAGCACGCCGTCGATTTCGGAAAGGGTATGGGAAATCTCCTGGGCCTTTGCGTAGTTCAGGCGTGCCCGCTCTTCGGTCGGGGACGAGATGAGGCCATCTTTGGGAAAGACATCCTGCAGGGTGGAAAAGCTCTCGCGCGGATACCCCTTGCGCTTGAGCGCCTCTATGGCCTGCGCTACATCAGACTCCTCCACCAGCAATTTGACATGGCCATCCTTGTCCGGCTGCTTGTCCGAGGAGATCCCCTCGGTACGCAGCAACGCCAGCATCTCATTGCCTTCCTTCTGACTGACCCCGGTATAGAGTTCCACCTTGCAGCCACCGAGCAGCAGTGAGGTGAACACCACCCCCATCAGCATTGATCTCTTCACACTACCTCACTGGGTCTTTAACAGAGTTTCAACGTTCTGGCTCATCTTGCCGACCGTCTTGGCAATCAGTTCTTCCTGCATGGTGATCCGCATCAATGACCACTGCATCTGCATCAGACTGTTGGGATCATCGCCTGGCGTCGATAGCTCGGCGCGCAAGCTCTCCTTGGCTTCTACAAATTGCTGCCTGATCTCCCCCAACTCCCCAAGCAAAGAACCACCAATCCCCTGGGATGGGGAACTCATCGCCTGTTCAAAACTGGCAACTTGGGAAGAGGTCGCATCCGTCGTCTTCAACTCATCCAGGCTGGTTACGACCGCCTGGGCTGACTGGGAAATTTCCATCATGCCTCCAGATCAAGTTTGTGCGAGTGTCGCATCAGGTTGTTCACCATGCCGTTGAGCGGGATCAGCGTCATCAATTCACGGCGGGCCAATTCATCGAGATATATCAGGTCAGTTTGATCTCCAGTGGCAACTTTCTTGAGGTCTGCCATTACGTTTAGGAGTACCTTCTCCCGTCGCGACGGCAACGGGTCAAACTCGCGCATCAGAGCCCGCAACTCCGGCAGATCAATCGCGGCCACGACAGGCAACTGACGACCTGAAAAATGGGCGATCAGCTTGTCTATCACCGGCTGAAACAGCTGACTGCCAACCAATTTTGCCTGCTCCCCTCCTTGCTGATGAATTTGCCATAGCAGATCCCGCTGAACCGCAGATGACGCCCCCTGCAATAGGGATTCCAATGCAGAGCCCTGTTTCCAGCGTTCAAACAGTGTTGGTTCATCCGTGCGAGCCAGCAGACGTTCAAACCCGTGCTGCACCAGCGGCTTGGAAAACGTCTCGGATTGCCCCTCCCCATATCCGGGGGAATTGACGCCGCCTTCAATCTTCATGATGCCATCTGCTCACGCAAGCCAGCCGCAAACTGCTGCAAAGCGTGTTGCCCGCTCTCTTCCAGCCTTGTCAGGCGCACGGCCAGCTCATCATGCATATCAAGGCGCCATTCACACAGGGCTAACCAGGGCTCAATATCCGGCGAAGAGTGAGTGCGCCCCAGTAACAGAGCCCCCTGATAGTCCCCTTGATTCATCAGGGAGGACAAGCGGATCAAGGTCACGCATTCAGCCATGGATGTTTCATGAGCCAGCCAGCTGGCGATGGAAGCCGCCTCCCGATGGCAATGATGCCCTGTGCCCGCCAGAGCCAGTTCTGCCAGAAGCTTCTTGAGTTCAATATTCATCATCAAATCTTCTGCAAAATGCCCTGCATCAGATCCTTCATGGCCCGAGTCACGGTGGAGTTGATGTTGTAGATAACCGACCATTTGTTGATCTTGTGCTGCAGCTCGGCAAGCAACGCAGGGTTGTCCGGGTTGGTTTTCATCGCCTCAATGGCCTTGTTGACCTCAGTATTGGCCGTATTGGCCTGTCCCGAGAGGTTGGTTGCCACCTGGTCGAGGGTGTTACTGTTCTTGTCTGTATAGGTAAAGTAATCAGCCATGGTTGTACTCCTTTATCTTGCCAATGATCTTGAGCCCCGCCTCAATGGCGTCAGCCTCCTGTTGCCACTCTCGATATTGTTGCGGGGTTCCACCGCGCAGCAGTTGCCGTTTCACAGCCCCCAGTGCCTGCACCAGCTGCTCGTGAAGATCGCGAGCAAAGGTGGGATCAACGCCGGACAGTCGCGCTTCCAAATTGGTCATCATGACGCTCGACTCCTTTTAACTTGACGATATATTGTTGTTTTCCCTTGCTGACCACCACGGCATCCGGACGGATGGCCAGCACGCGAACCCCACCAGCCGTCGCACCACCGACGGGATAGCGCTGGTTATCAGCCAGGATCACGTAAGGAACGCGGCCAAACGAGACACTGCGTACCTCAAATTCCAACTCATCCTGACGTGGCATCCTGGTCTGATTAATCAGCTCCAACACAGGATGAGCACCAAACTCCCGCCGAAATTGCTGTTGTACCAATTGAAACTTGACAAGCTGGGTGCCATCCAACTGCCCGGAAGCTTCAAGCCGCCCTTTCGTTTCACTCACGCGCAGCGCACGGGACAGTCCTTGTTCCTGCAACAATCCATCCAACCGCTCGCGATAAGTACCTGCGATCTGCACCTGATTTTCAATCCCCATCAGCCCGGGGACCTCCTGTCTGAGCAGGGAATCAAGCTTGTTCCAATTTGGATCCTGCGTATCAATCTCGCCGCTCAACCGCAGCCAGCCAGGCTCCTTGCCATTGCGGATCTGCAGCTGCTCATAGCCCAACTTCTGCAAGATGAAGCCGGCACCCTGGCGAAGATCCTCCATGGTGCGAACATCCAGCCGATAATTGAAACCACTGCCGTCCAAATACTGTTGCAGTGCCAGTCGAGTGCTGTTCTCATCCACATAACCGGACAGCAGCCACAACCCCTGGACATCGCTGCTGAGCGTTACCTGCTGATAAGCCGGTGACACAAGAAAACGCTTCAGGGTCTGCTCCTGACGAACAACGTCATTGTCACTGTTTCCCTGCCACCAGCCATGTCCAAGCAGAACCAGCACTGCGATGACCAGCATCAGACACAATCCCCCCATCCAGAGGTCGGCGCGCCGGGCACGCTTTGGTGGGCGAAGAACAGTCTGAGCCACCAATAGCGGTTCCAACTGCTCTGGCAGTGATAGACTGCCATCACAAAAACTCCAGAGCAGCGGGCCGGCTTCAAGCCGGGTAGCCGCCTTGAGCAAGGCTCCTACCTCCAGCACGTCTCCGTCCTGGGTAGGGACAACCCCTTCAGCCCACTCCTGCAAAGTGATCCCTTCCGAGGTCACCATCAAGGTCAGGTGAACGGGAGCCATTCCCTCATCCACCAAAACCAGATCGGCTTGCAGCGGATCTGCACCGATGACCAGACGCCCCTCTGGCAGCGTGACTTCAACCCCCTGATTCAACCCGCGGTATATGCGACATTTCCAGCTCATCGCGCTTCCCCGGCTTGCACACACCACTCCAGAGCCGGTGTGCATTTCTGTTCTTTGCTCATTTCGACCAGGCGCCACCCCTGCTCACGACCCATCTGACAACGAGTCAGAGAAGAGCTCCTGCCCCCCTGGCGCAGCAGTTGCTGTACCTCACGGGCTGCGGCCAAGGGTTGACACTGGGCTCCGCCGAGCACCTTGCCAAGGGAGAGACTCTGATTGGAGATCTCATCGACACCCAGCACCCCGGCGCGCAGATCCTGCCCATGCCCCAACGACAGGTAATGAGCGATGCCATCATCGATCAGCCGGGGCTCGATGATGAATAACCTAACCTGACGGCGTGTCTGGCTCTCCTTGCTGCGAAACAGAGCCCCCAGATAGGGGATATCCCCCAGAAAAGGTACCTTGCTCAGGCTCTCGCTCAATTCGTCACGGTAAATCCCACCGATGAGCAGGCTCTGCCCATGTCCAACCCGAGCAATGGTATCCACAACGGTACGACTGATGGTGGGAATACCATCCAGACCCGAACTGTTGGGTTTCTGACTGCCATCCTCAATGTGCAGGCTCAGGCTCACTTCCGGCCTGTCTCCCAATTGGATCACCCTGGGCGTCATCCTCAACATGGTGCCGTAGGTAATTCCTTTCAGCTCTGCTACCCGTTCTCCGCTGATCTTGACGTAATAAGTTTCACTGTGATCGATCACTGCCTGGGTATTTTCCTGGGTCAGCAAGGTCGGCCGAGACACCACCTGGGCATTTCCTTCATTTTCCAGCAGATTGACCCTGGCCAGCAGATAATCAAGTCCTCTGGAGTCCACCAGACTGCCGAGAGCGGCCCCCCCTTCTATCCCTTTGCGGTCCCCCGTGGTCTTGATAATCACCTGTTGGTTGGAACCGGTACGGATCCCCACTCGCCAATCAACCCCCAGCTGGGAGAGATCCTCGGCGTTGATGTCAATGATGGAGAGCGCAACTTCGATACGAGCGGCAGGTTTGTCCAGAGCCGCAATCAGCTTGCCATACATGGCCATCCGCTCCGGCGCATCACGTACCAGCACGGCATTGAGGGAAGGGTCTGCCTGGACAATGGCCTGGCCCGAATGAGTGCCAACCCCTTTTGCGCCTTCGCCATTGACCATCTGCACACCTGCATCGCTGAGCAACCGGGAAAGAATGGTGGCGACACCGGGGGCATCGACATCTTTGTCACGATATTGAATGGCCCGGTCGGTGGCTGACGCGTACTTGAGCGGAAAAATCTCGATGGCAAGTGGTCCAGTCTTTTCGCTGCGCAGTTGGGACTGCTGCTCCAGCGCCATGGAGGTCTGCTCAATCAGTTCGAGGTAACGCGGAGGACCGGAGACATAAACCAGACGATTATCTGCGTCCGGACGCCAGCCAAAACGAGGCTCCCAGATACCTGCACGCAACAGAGCCTGCTTCAGCTCCGCGGCACCGGTCTGTGCCAACTTGATGAGCCGGGACTGGACTTCACTGTTCTTGAACACATACAACACGTTGCCGTCGTAGTACCAGACCAGGTTGTAGAGGGATGCCAGCTGCTGCAAGAATGCCAAGGGTTCCTCATGTTCAAACTGGCCATTCACTTGATCGTTGATCTTGTCGCTCACCACTACGGAAACCTCGTAGTTAGCACCAAAATTGACCAGTACATCCCGCAGACTTTCCCCTTCAGCTACATAGCTGTAAGGCATGGGAAGCCAATCCAGTTCTTGCGCCAGTGCAGGGCGAGACCATGCCATCGCTCCCATACAGAACAACAACAGAGGACGAAGCAGGCGTTGCACGCTCAGGGATGCCATATCATCTGTCTCCATTGGGGGACCATGGCCGCCTCATTCAGTTGGGGTTCGAGCCTTTCCAGCAACGCGATGTGCTGACTCAGATGCGCCTCCAATTGATGCTCATCAAGCCACTCCAGGGCGAGTCGGGCCTCCAGCTGCAGATTGCCCAATTCGTCCAGTACCAAAGCCTGGGGAGCATGGCGCGCCCAAGCGACGGCTTGTTGCAGAAGGCTCTTCAACAGTGACGGTTCCAGCAATTGGGCTCGCTGCCCAGCGGCACTTGCCAGGGGCGTACTCACCAAGAGTTCATTTGGTCTTGGCAACAGAAAAAGAGGATAACCATCAAGCCGCAGATGGTACTTTCCCTGAACATCGGCAACAAAAGGCCCTTGGCCCAGCTTTTCGGCCAATCGATTGAGTAGAGTTTGCATAGGTCCTCGGGTTATCTAGCGGGCCTGTGGCAGCCAGTAGAAACGATCCTGGGAAAGGGCCAATCCTCTTTCTGCCAGCCACGCATGCAATGACTCGGCAGCTGTGGGCTGAACTGGCAGGGCTTCCAGCAAATGCCAGAATTTTTCCAGCTCCAGCGGAACCGGCATCAATGTCTGTGGCTCGCCCTCTGTTGTGTGCCGTGCATACCACGCAGGCCAAGCCAGATGAAGACGTGTTTCACATTCGGCTTGCAACTGCAGCAGCTCCTGTTCACGCCGAGTCAACTGGGCAAGCTGGGCGTCAATCTTGCTCTCGATACCGGATTGGACATCCACCACCGTCTGCCAGAAAACGGCTTGAGCATTCAATTGACGCCGCATGATCTGCAGTTGCGCCAATTCGGTTGTCCAGCCTGAGTGGAGAGGCTCCTGATGGCAAACCCACCAGCGATGCAGGGGGTAGAGCACCCAGTGCCACAGTAACGGGCGTTCAGCCAGGTTGATAGCATCTCCCAGTTGCTCGACCCAGGAGCCCTCTTCTGCGTTCGCAGCCGAGCGCAGGATCCGTTGCATGTCCTGACGTGACACAGCCATGGCAACCTCCATGCGGCGCTGCAGCCAGACAGATGCAAGCAGACCCTCCAATCGGGTTCTGGGCAACACACGCTGCAGCAGGTTCAGTTGCTGTGCCGTGAGCACACCGGCATCCTGGTAGCAGAGCACGGATTGCTGGCCAACCAGCTGCTCTAGAGAAAGACGCTCTGGCTGGACAACCGTAACCCGACGGCCTGCAAACAAGCCTCGTTTTGGGGAGTGGTGATCTTGCTGACTCATGCTATGCCTTGCTCATCTTGCTGCGGGCAATAATCGAATAGTGTGTTGATATGCGGGCTATTCTATCCATTACTCCCTCTTCCGACTTATAAAAAACGTCAGATTATTTTAGTCCGGCGTTAATCTTTGCCATGTCTGGCGCGGCTTGGCGTACAACCAAACCGGCGCCGATAACTTTGAGTGAAATAGGACTGGCTGGAGAAACCGGCCTCCATCGCAATATCCACTATGCTCATCTCGCTATTGAGCAATAACTGATGAGCATAGAGAATACGGCGCTCGCTGATCCAGGCACGAGGAGAGACACCATAGATAGAGCCGAAAAGCTCCTTGAAGGTGGTCAGTCCCATACCAAACTCTTTGGCAAACTCGCTGAGTTTCCACTCCATCAGGTAGTGCTTTTCCATGAAATGCTGCAAGCGCTCAACCTGTCGATTACTCAGTTGACGCAAGATGGACATCAATTGCGGACCGTGCTCCCCAAATGCCAGCAGAAACAGCAGTTCCTCGGTACGCAATTGGGCAAGGGCTGGTGGATATTCGTGTTCAGTCAGGCCATGCAACCCTTGGATGCATTGAGCCAGCAACGGTGAGGTGCCGAATGGCAATAAACTAGGTGCAATCGTGTCTATTCTGGGCACGTCACTCAACAGTGCACCAAAACGTTGCAAAAAACCTTGCAGAAAAGTATTTGAGAGGGGTAACCAAAGCAGGTGGCAAGGCGCTTCACCGGTACAGACCGCATAATTGCCACGGCGCACGAACATCAACTCGTTAGCGGATAACTCGTAAGTATCGGTGCAGTCCTGCCAGGTCATAGTTCCATCCAAGAGGATATATATTCCCTCCTGCGAATGCTCAATGACACTAAAAGCAGACATGCACCACTGGAGCTGGGCTATATCGCCCTTCTCTGTGGTTGTAATGCCTTTCATATTGTCGTTTTCCTGAATCTGCGCGTGGTGCCTGTGACTCCTCAGCAAAGACAGGATTTCTGCCGGGCGTCTTATTATTGGCGTTTTATTTATTCTGTATTGAATTAACTGATTCCAATATAGGCAATTAATTAATCACCTTTGAAATTAGGGGGAGCATCCTACAACAGCTATGCGCAAGAAAACCAGTCATAAATTAGAGCCAATACACTATTGATGTATCATTTTGATGACTAAACTAAAGCTGTCGTTATATAAGGATGATAGTTTGTTACAAAAATAAACTTTTCCAATAAGACAGATTGTTGATAAACAATTGATTTTAGCGTCGTTTGTTAGTTCAGCATTTATTGACATTGTGGATAACAAGATCTTGGCCGCAATTCGAAATGATATGTATCCGGATTAAATTCCTTAAAAACTTTTTGTTGATACGCTGCTTGCACAACTGAACTGTCAAGGAAACGCAATCTGGCTCGCAGATATATATTGCCTTCTGCCATTTGCAGCGGTGTCAGACGTAGCTCGAATATCAGTGGCAACATGGTTACTTCGTATTCCGTTGCAGCCACCACCAGAGGACGACCGTCGATAACGCTCAGCGCAGTGACCTCCACTCGGGCAGGCCGAGGGAGTGTTCCAGCCAGATGAACCTCTCCCTTCAATTGCCTCAACGCTGGCTTGACCATCGGCGTCGTGACGCAGCCTGTCAGCAAGCCCAACATCATCAACACCAACACCAGCCATTTTTTCATACGACCCTGATCCTCCGCTCCGACAGTGGCAAATGTTCTCCCTGCTGCAAGCGTTGCAACGCTACTTCCTGAGTTTGATCAAGGTGGATGGAAGCACGCAATTGTACCGCCAACGGTTGAGGATCACTGCCAATCGAAACTATATGCATCTCCCGCCCGGCAAAGTTGCCATCTTGAGATCGTGCGGCACCTTGCGACAGGGCCATCACTTGCTGCTCTTGTATCTTCATGGTTACACCCGAACACCCTGCATCTCATCATGATTCGTCTCAACGTGATGTGATGACCTCAGCAGCTCCTGCCAGAACTCGGCATGTTCAAGCATGCTGGCAAGGCTTGTTTCAAGAGAGGCCAACGTCAGCTGGCTGGCTGACATCTGACGATAGAGCTGTACCATCAGCGACGATTCGTCAAAACCGAAGTGCAAATTGAATTGATACCAATGACGGTTGAAACTGGCCAACTGGCGGAATATACCCTCACCAACCTGATGCAGCTCGGCTACGTTGGCCTGCAAGACCAGCTGATCTCGCTCTGAAACCAGGATCAAGGCTAGTTGCAAGTGATCATCAAAACACAATGCCGCAACACCTTCCTGGTTCAAAACCAGAGATGGCAGGCCGTACTTGGTAGCAAACTCAGCAAGCAGCTGATTGATGATGAGGGGTAGATCCATATTGTCCTCCAGCAGAGAGGAGAGGATGGTAGCCTGCCATTCCACCGCAGGCTGTCACTCAAGGGCGGCTCTTTTATGAAAAATGGCCGGAAAACAAAAAGGCGCCCGAATGGGCGCCCTGACGATCATGGTGTTTATGCAACACCAAAGGCCGCTTTCCAGGCCTGGTTCTGGCTCTGAGCATACTGCTGCATCAGTTGCAGCACGTCTTTCATGAAGTTGACATTGAAGGACATGTTGTCCTCAATCTTCTGCTTCTCGGCCTGACTGATGGTCGCTTTGACCTCGTCTTCCTTGGCCTCTGCCTGGCTCGTCCCCTGCGATACCTGCACTGCAGAATTACTCATTTGTCCCACTGACTGGGTCACGGTGCCGGCAAGTTGTTGACGGCTATTGTTGGCATCAAACTTCTTGTTCAACGTCAGCAGGGCTGCCTTGTCGTTCTTGATCCTTGCAGTCAGATCCTGGCCAGCATCCCCCATCTCAAGACCCGCCGTCTTCTTGATATCCCCGATCTGCTTCAGCTCCTGCTGTCGCCCGGCAATATTGGCATTCAGCGCCTTGTCCTGTTTGATCGTCTTGGCCGATTTGGCCATGGAGAAGCCTCCCATGACCGCCGATGCAACAGCCATCACACCGGAGACCACGGCAGTGGCAATCATCAACATGGCGCCATGGCGCATCTCATCGACTTGCGCCTGCTGATGACCGATAACCAGCTTGTTCTCGGTATCCCGCTGTACCAGTCCCATTTCACGGGCCTGACGTGCCAGCTTGAAGAGCAGCGACATCATGTCCATCACGCTTTCCAGCTGTTCCGTCATCTGGGTAACGCCCTTGGTATCAAAGGAGACGGAGGGACGCGGCAGCACTGGCAGGCTCTTGTTCTCTGCCGCTCGCTGACCGCCCGAGCCAGCAGCCTCATGGATCGTTTCCGGGTGACGAACCTGTTGACTCTCGCCGGTGCGCATTTCGGGTAACAGGCTGGTATGGTTTACGCCATTGGCATAATCACTGTTAATCATGAGCAATACTCCTTAGATAGCGGCCGGCCTGCGGGCCAGGTTGTTCATCATGTCACCCTTGGCGTTGAGCATCTGAAAGATCATCTCCATGGTCTGCTGAAACGCCTCGATCATCTGGGCAATCGCCTCTTTGAGTTTGTCGATCACCCCTTGCAGCGCCGTCATCTCTTGGCGGTTCTCCAGTAGATCAGCTTGCTTGAGCAGCAGCTTGGCCTGGTTTGCACTATCAACGGTCTTGGTCACACCATTGCCCACATCAACGATGATATCCGCTGTTTGGGTACCGATCTTGGCCATTTTCGCCGTGGTACTCGCGGCATTCCCTGCTACTTTGGCCGAGATGTCGGCGGCCTTCATATAAACCTTTGCGGAGTTCTGGATAAGCTTGAGGCCCATTTCACTCGCCCCCTTGCCCGCCATCTTGAAGCCCATTTTTACCCCCAGCTTGGCAAGTCCCTTGACCGCTCCCGCGCCAAATGTCACCACCGCCGAGGCAACTGCGAGGATAATTTCCACCGCCATAAGCACAGGCCCCAGCTTCTCCATCACCTCCTTGGAGATAAGACCATCCTCAGCTGCCTGCTGTACCGCCATATTGACGACACCGACCGCACCAGCGGCAATCATCAGTGCACCTGCTGCGGCCCCGACACCGGTCGCCACCATGATGGCCCCGATGATCATGGACGCGATGGCACTGATCCAGCCAAAGATCTTGCTGGCCAGACCCGATTTTTTGGCCTTCTGGGCACTCTCTTCGGCCTCTTTGATCTTCTCCTGGTTCTCGGCGATCTTCTTCTCGTTCTGGGTGCGGGCCCGATCGAGATCGGCGAGTTTGAGCCTGTTCTGGGTCTTCTCCAGATCACTGGTCAACTTGCCCAGCTCAATTTCAAAGGCTTCCGGCGAGGTAAAGGCGGCCGAAACCAATGCGTTGGTGTGCGGCAGGAGCAGGCTGGCATTCTGCTTGACCTGTGTCAGCAATCTGCTGACGTCAGTCAATTGCTGAGACGCGGGTTGACCATTGCTCACTGCCAGGGGGGCGTTCAAAGAAACACCCGGCTTGCGGACCTGCCCACTGGCTGGCGCCGTCGCGGCATCGAGCCGCGTTTCACTGCGAGGCTGAGCAACGGAGGACTGACCCGTCACCTCACCTGTGTTTCCCAGCGAGGAAACGCTTCTTTCATTGCTGATCGGGTTCATCTTGCTGATCCCTTCTGATTGCGATGGCTTCCAACATGACCTTGGCGCTTGCCGCCAGATCGGCCTGCAACGGATCCGCGTCCGCCAGCAGGTGGGCCGAGTAGAAGCCACTCTCGGCCCCGTTCAAATCACCTTGTTGCAGCCGGCACTCGGCGGCATGAAACGGGAAACGGGGATCGTTCAGATCGAGCATGGCGCCAAAGCTGTAGCTCTCGACCGCCGTCTCGAACTCTCCCATCGCCTGCCGGCAAGCACCGAGCCCGAGGAAATAGCGCGGCTCGTAGTGATCCAGCATGCAGAGTGCCTGAAAAATCTTGTGGGCATCCTCCCACTTGCCTGCCTGATACTGACCAAAGGCCAACGCATAAAGCTGCTCCAGGGTGTCGTCGGAAATATCCTGCAGCATGGCCAGGGTGCCACCATCGGCCATAAAGGCTTCCAGCTTTGCTTCATATTCCGGAGTCTGGGTGGTATCGGTCTGCATGTTATCTCCTCAAATGGCGCCAAGAATGTCGCGCATGATGCTGTCGTATTTCTGGATAAAGCGGTTGAGTGCCTCGATGGCGGCGTTGTATCGCGAGCTGACGTCGTTGAGGCGGGTGGTTTTTTCACTGACCTGATCGTTGAGCGGCCGCGAGCGGTCACTCACGCTGGTGGAGAAGTTGCCAAGCTTGTTGTTGTCTTTGTTATAGGCATACTCGGCCTCTATACCACTCATGGCTCCGCTCTGCTTCTTGTCGCTTTCAAGAAATGCCTTCACCGTCACCTTGCCGGCACTATCTTGCATTTGCGCAAGCAACTTGAACTCAGCCCCCAGCTTGAATTGAGCCTCCGAGCCATAGCCATAGAGCTTGTAATCCATCAGGTTGAAGTCGGTCTTGAAGGTCTGGTCAGATTTTGCAGAGAGCGCCTTGTTGATCTCAGACTGGATCACCCCATAAATCTTCAGCTCGGCGGTCATCCCCTTGAGCTCGTCACTGAGCACCTTGCGCTTGTTGTCCTGAAACGCCATCACTCCGGTAAAGGTGGTGATGATGTCGTCATCCAGACGATCCATGGTCAACGCGCTGAGAGATAGCAGCATGAATTCAGATACGCTCCACTGTGTCTTCGGCGGAGTCTGATTCTTCCCCCGTTCGATCATACCTTTGATGGCATCAATTGCCGCCTCTTGGCCTGCCTGGAACTGGCCTGTGGCCCAGCCCCCATGAATGGCGTCAGGGTTGGTCAGATAGGCAGCCAACAACTTCTCAAGCTGTGCCTTGGTCAGCAGTGTCGGTTGGTCGGCGCTGAGGGTGATCTTGCCGTCGAGCAAGGTGAGCAATTCGGCCAGTTTGGGATTTTTATTGCCCGGCAACTGGTCGAGCGATTGCCCGTCGAGCCAGCCGACGAACCCGCCGGGGTTGGTGTTGTAATCAGGGATAGTGCTCATCACGACTCCTTAAATCATCAGTCCGCGCATCATGGTAGGGCGACGGCTCTTGCGGGACTCTCCCGGCTGGGATGGAGATAACGCCTGCCGGCGCTGGATCTCCGCCAGCATCTCTTGTTCGGCCACTGCCACCTGTTCGGTCGGTGCATCGAACAGCAGTTGACAGGTCTGCTCTGACAGATCCAGTCCGGCCAGCATCTCCTGCAACAGGGCATGGCGGTGATCATTGTCTGCAATGGCCTGCTCCGCCTGGGCGACGGTTTCGCTATGGTGGGCATAACGCGGTTGTTTCATCTTGGCTCCTATTCTATGAGGCCCTTTTGGGCATGCCTGTCACGCAAGGCCGCCCTTTTGTCGTTTTCGCATATCTCGCAGTGAACAGACGCGCTCGACCGCCAACATGAACCAGCCCGGCTCGGGTTCGCTGGCGCCGGTCCAGCGCAAGTAGAAGCGGCTGAGTCGTTCGCCGCTCAGGGAGCTGCCGCGAAAGACATCGACGTTGCCATAGAGAAAATGGCCCGGTCCGAGCACTGCCAGAGTGGCTTCAGCCAGCAGATAGAGGGCGGCGAAGGGGTTGGCCAGCCCGGGCCGCTCACCGTGGCGGCGTACCAACAGTATCCACACCCGCCGGGTTGCGGGATCGACCCGCCAGGCGAGATAGATAGTGCGGTACCAAAAACCGTGACCAAGCTGGACTGGGGTATTGCCGAGATAGTAGGGCGCCACCTCTAGTCCCCTGGCCTGCAACCAGGGGATCAGGGACTCGCAGGTCGGCCGCTCGACACTCACAGGCAGACCCTTCCTAGCGGCTGAATATTGATCTGCTGGGTCAACTCCTGATAGGAGAGCACCGGCAGGGCATGGTAATCCCCCTCAATGAGCTTGCGCACATAGCGGCGGATATCCATGGAGACGATGAGCACCGGCTTGTTCTGCATCTGCGTCAAGTCTCCCACCGTATGGCGAACCTGATCGAGAAAGCCTTGAGTAATGGTGGGATCGAGCGCCAAATAACTACCGGCACTGGTCTGGCGAATGCCACCGCGGATCTGCTCTTCCACCTGCTGATCGAGCAGATACGCAGGCAGTATGTTGTTGCCGTTGGCGTACTTGTAGCAGATGTAGCGCTTGAGACTGCTGCGGATGTACTCGGTGAGCTGCACCACATCCTTCTCCTTCTGACCCCACTCCACCATGGCTTCCAGGATGGCTCGCATGTTGCGGATGGAGATGTCCTCCCCCACCAGCCGCTGCAGGATTTCTGTCATGCGCTGCAACGGTATGATCCGCTGAGCCTCCTTCACCAGCTCCCCATAGCTGCCCTCCATCTGCTCCAGCAGATAGCGGGTCTCCTGAATGCCGATGAAGTCCTCGGCATACTCGCGCAATACATGGGAAAGATGCCAGGTCACCACCTGATCGGGGGTCAACGAAGCCAGCCGTGTTTTCTCAAGCCGCGCCTGATGCTCCCTTGCCACCCACAGGGTCGGTTGTCCGGGCAGCAGAGGTGCCCCCTCTTCATAGGGAACCCCCAACAGATCGAGCTGGGAAGCACTCTCCTGCACCAGCAGATGACCCGGTCGCAACAGACCGCGAGCCACCGGGACCTCTTGCAACTGGATCAGGTACTCACCCTGCCCCATGCCTTCATTGAAACGCAGATGAATACCCGGAAAGGGCACCCCGAGGTCGAGATACAGCGCCCGCCGCACCCGTACCAGCTCATCGTTGAGCGCGATGGCTTCCAGCTCGGCCTGCAGGGCGGCATCCACATCGATCAGAAGGGGCACCGTCATGGCGAACTCCTCCTTTTCAGCAAGCTTGCCGCGAGGTTTGCTGCCGGCCTTGGGCTTGCTACGGGCAGCGGGCGCCCCGGCCCCCTGCGCCAACACGGCAGGGAGATCCTGGCTGTTGTTGCTCAGCGCCTTGTGCTGGCGCACACCGATAAAGTAGCCGCCTGCCGTGACCACTGCGGCCAAAGTAAAGAAGGTGATCATGGGGAAACCCGGGATCAACCCGAACAACACCAGCAGTACGCCGCCAATCAGCATAGCCTTGGGTTGGGCCACTACCTGGGCGCCGATATCGGAACCAAGATCGGCGGACTCTTCGGAAGAGACCCTGGTGACGATAATGCCCGCCGTAATGGCGATCAGCAGGGCCGGCACCTGCGACACCATGCCATCCCCCACCGTCAGAATGGAGTAGAGTTGCAGAGCCTCGGCTGCCGCCAGCCCCTTCTGGGTGACCCCTATGGTGACCCCGCCGAGGATGTTGACGAAGATGATGATGAGGCCCGCGATGGCGTCCCCTTTCACGAACTTCATGGCACCATCCATGGAGCCGAACATCTGGCTCTCCTTCTCGATGATGCTGCGCCGCTCCCGTGCTTCATGGACATCGATTACGCCAGCACGCATGTCGCCATCGATACTCATCTGCTTGCCAGGCATGGCATCCAGAGAGAAGCGGGCACTGACTTCCGCCACCCGCTCCGACCCCTTGGTGATCACCAGAAACTGGACGATGGTGATGATGAGGAAGATGACGATCCCCACCACCAGATTGCCCCCCACCACGAAGTTGCCGAAGGTGTAGACGATCTGCCCCGCATCAGCCTGCAGCAGGATCATCCGGGTGGTGCTCACCGACAGGGCAAGCCGGAACAGGGTGGTGATCAGCAGCACCGCGGGAAAGGCGGAAAACTGCAGCGGCGAATTGATATAAACCGCCATCATCAACAGCACCACCGAGATGGTCATGTTGATGGCAATCAGAATATCGAGGGCCACCGGCGGCAGCGGCAAGACCATCATGAAAACGATGGCCAGCAGCAGCACCGCCAGCATGATGTCCTTGCGCTCGCCTATCCGGCGCAGCAGCTCAAGGGAGCGTTGATTCATTCTGCTCTTCCAGTTCGAGATAGTGTTGATAGGCGAAGCGGGCTTCATCCAGTCTTCCTGCCAACTGGCAGGCACGGCTGCGACAGAGCCACAAAGCCCCATCCGCCTCACCTTCAGCCACCAGCTGTTCCACGTGCACCAGCGCCTCCTCGCCACGGCCCAGCTTGAGCAGTGACACCAGCAGCATGCGTCGTCCGGCCTGATGCGTCGGGTAGAGCTGCAACAGGGCGGCCAGCAGCGTGGTCGCACGATCGGCGTGGCCGTACTGCAGATGCAGCCAACCGGTGAGCAGCAACAGATCCTGCTGCTGTGACGAAAGAATCATGGTCATACCTTGTGCAACAGATGGAGGGTCATCTGCATCAATTGTTCATCCTCGTGCATCCGCTCGAGCAGTAATCTGGCCGCCTTTAGCTCGGCCGTCTGCCCCTCCATCAGCACGGCTCGTAGCCCCTGCATCGCCAGGCTGAAATCCCGCGGTCGCCGCAAGTCGTGAAAGCCACGGTCTGGCGCAGCGAAGTCCAGCAGCGCCCGCTCGGCCAGACGCTCGGGATAAAGCCTGGTGATATGGGGTTCGATGGATTGGCCATCCGGCAACAGGGCATAACGCCCCGGCAGGCTCTGATCCTGCTCGTCGAGCCGGATGGCACTCAGTTGCTCGATACCGATATGGGCCGCAGTAATACGACTCATGACACCAGGGCCTCACGCTGCAACTGGGTCAGGGTGCGCAGCGCCTGGTGCAGAAGAGGAAGGGTGACGTTTCGCTCATCCAGTGTGACGAACAGGATCAACTGATCCTCTTCCAGCCAGCCGCAACGTACCGGCAGGGCGGGAGCCTGAGCCGCGGCGGTGAGGCTCATGGCACGGCGGATGGCCTCGCCACTCTGGTGCCATGGCACCCGGCGAGCCAGCCAGAGGGTCAGCTGCCCCTGATGACGTTCCAGTTGCAGGGTGCCGCTCTGCTCCAGTTCAAGCTGGATCAGGGAATGGGGGTTATCCCCGATGGTAATACCCAGATCCTGGCAAAATTGCACCAGCTGGGGTTCAATCCAGTTCATGACGGGTCTCCGGACAGCTCATCCTCTTCGCGCTCGATGGCGTTATCGAGCGCCCCCTGACAACATTGCAGCAGGTTCTGACGCTGCTCTTCCTCACTGAAGAGCTCCACCGGCAGCAACCGGACCAATCGCTTGAGCTCCTGGTAGAGCAACACCTGCGTCTGGACCTCATCCAGTTCAAGCGCCGCCCCGACCTGCTCCACATCACGGACGGTTGCCCAGCGTTTTTCCACCAGTGCAATCAGATCGCCCATCAGATCAGAAGGCCCGTATGCCATGGGCCGTTCCCTCCTTCACTCGTTGCCACAGCTCATCTACCTGGGCCGACAAGGTATTGAGCAGCCGCAGTTTGTGCATGTCGCTCATCACCCGCTCCAGCTTGACCGGATCGAGCCAACGTTGCTGGCTATCCAGATCGGCGCTGAGGGCCTTCATCATGAAGCCGGTTACCTTTTCCAATGCACCGTTGCCAAAGCGGCTGTGAATATCACGCCAGGCCACCGAGAGTGCGCGATAGTCTTGTACCGCATCACGGTAGAGATCACGCAAGTCCTGCTCACTGCCGACTCCTTGTCTGGCTGCATCGGCCGCCGGCCCTGTGATACGGGCACCCAGCACGATAGCGGCACCTTGCTCCTCAGCCAGCTTGGCCAGCGCCTGCTCGATAAGATTGAGGGTTCCCTGCATCTCGGGCCGCCCGGCCAGCGCCTTGCGGGCCTGACAGAGCGCCTCAAACTGTTCACTGACTTCGCCGGAATAGCTTTCCAGATAAGCCAGCAGCTGAGAGAGATTGGCCAGCCTGCCGCTGCCGAGATGGCTGACCATCTCCTTGATCTTCTGCTGGCGCTCGAGCTCGGGCACCTTATCCAGATAGTCGCCCACCAGTGCCTCGATCTCGCTGATACGGGCATGGCTGTCACTCAGCTTGCGCTTGGCGAGCGAGATCTCTGAACGTTCGGAGAAGACAAAGGTGAGCTCTTCCGCGGCATCTGCCAGGGATTGAGACGCAGAAGCCAGCACGACCCGCTCGCCCTGAAACAACCCTCCCGGCAGAGAAAGTTGTTGCCGAGAAGCCTCCTCCCCGCGTCCTTCAGGTTGGGTAGCGGTAACGTAGGGGTTGCTCTGGATAGTGGCCATGGAAACTCCCGTGATGAATGGTTTGATGAGGGTGGCATTATAAAAACCGCCTCATTGCACCTATGCCAAAATCAGCCGTGAATTTTTAGGCCTACCCCAACCGTTTTCTAAAAAGTCCCGACTCGTGCTGAAATCCAGCACGACAGGGTTTCCTTATAGTGGCCACCGTTTCCACTGGTGTAGTTTCATGACCCTTTCCCTCGACCACATCTCCGGCCAATTACGTCATGCCATCGACGAGTGCCGTCTTATCCAGATCCGTGGCCGGGTCACCCAGGTGACCGGCACCCTGCTCAAAGCCGTGGTGCCCGGAGTGCGCATCGGCGAGCTCTGCCATCTGCGAAACCCCGACAACACTCTCTCCCTGCAGGCCGAGGTGATCGGTTTTGCCCAGCATCAGGCGCTGCTCACCCCGCTGGGCGAGATGTTTGGCATCTCTTCCAATACCGAAGTGAGCCCGACCGGTGCCATGCATCAGGTCGGGGTCGGCGAACATCTGCTGGGCCAGGTACTGGATGGCCTTGGCAACCCCTTCTCGGGCGGCCAGCTACCGGAGCCCGCCGCCTGGTATCCGGTCTATCGGGATGCACCGGCCCCCATGAGTCGCAAGCGAATAGAACAACCAATTTCGCTGGGCATTCGCGCCATCGATGGACTGCTTACCTGCGGCGAGGGGCAGCGGATGGGAATCTTCGCCGCCGCTGGTGGTGGCAAAAGTACCCTGCTGGCATCACTTATCCGCAGCGCCGAGGTGGATGTCACCGTGCTGGCGCTGATTGGTGAGCGGGGCCGGGAGGTGCGGGAATTTATCGAGGCGGATCTGGGGGAAGAGGGCCTCAAGAAAGCGGTGCTGGTGGTGGCCACCTCGGATCGCCCCGCCATGGAGCGGGCCAAGGCCGGCTTTGTCGCCACCTCCATCGCCGAGTATTTTCGTGATCAGGGCAAGCGGGTGCTGCTGCTGATGGACTCTGTCACCCGCTTCGCCCGCGCCCAGCGCGAGATTGGTCTGGCCGCCGGCGAGCCGCCGACCCGGCGAGGCTACCCGCCGTCCGTCTTCGCCGCCCTGCCCCGCCTGATGGAGCGGGCCGGTCAGTCGGACAAGGGATCCATCACCGCCCTCTACACCGTGCTGGTGGAGGGGGATGACATGACAGAGCCGGTGGCCGATGAGACCCGCTCCATCCTCGATGGTCACATCATCCTCTCGCGCAAGCTGGCGGCGGCCAACCACTACCCGGCCATCGACGTGCTGCGCTCCGCCAGCCGGGTGATGAACCAGATCATAACGCCAGACCATCAGGCACAGGCCGGTCGCCTACGCAGCTGGCTGGCCAAGTACGAAGAAGTGGAGCTGCTGTTGCAGATCGGCGAATACCAGAAGGGGCAGGACAAGGTGGCCGACGAGGCGATCGCCCGTATCGAGGCGATCCGGCAGTGGTTGAGACAAGGAACCCATGAGCCGAGCGCCCTGCCAGACGCGCTCGCCACCCTGGATGCACTGGCCCAATGATCGGGCGTCTGCAAAAAATCAAGCACTTGCGGCTGGAACGAGCCGAGCAGCAGCTCGCGGCCCAGCAGGCCCGGCTGCAACAGGCCCACGCCCGTCAGCGGGAAGCCGAACAGGAGAGCCAGGACTACCGCCAGTGGCGCCTTGCCGAGGAGGACCGCCTGTTTGCCCTCTGTCAGCAAGAGCAGCTCGATCGCAAGGGGCTCAAGGCGTGGCAACAGAAGGTCGCCCTGCTGCGAGAGAAAGAGGCGCACCTCGAGCAGATGGCGGCCGAGCAAGGCGAACGGGTGGCCGAGGAGCGCACCCGCTTGCAGGCGTGCCAACTGGCGGTGCACCGCGCTCGCCAGCAGCAAGAGAAGTTTGCCGAATTACACCGACAGGAGCAGGCCGCCCGGCAAGCCCTGCGCGACTACAACGAAGAGCAGGAACAGGAAGAGTTCCGCCAGCAGATCAGGATGTGACCAGAGATGAACCGACTCATCACCCCCAGTGCAGACACCATGGCCGCCTCCGAGCCGCTGAGTCTGCGACAGGAGCTAATCAAGGCCGATCAGGCGCAGCAGCAGCGCTTCGAGCAGGCCCTGCGCCTCGTGTCCACACAGCAGAAGGCAAGTGGCCCACAGGAGCGGCTCGGCAAACCGAACGAGAGCCGCAGGTCGACACCGGATGACGACCTTGCCGGCCGCCAGGGCGCCGCCGAAGAGAGAAGACTCGCGCAGAAGCGGCAAGCTCGCCAGGCCCCACGGCCCAAGGAATCCTCCGACCTGCCAGAGGGAAGCGAACCTCAGATGCCTACGGGGGAGAACGAGGCAATGATGAGAGATCGCTTGCAGGTAGCGCCGAGCAAGCCCGTTGTGACCATTCAAGGCACTTCAATATCCAAGGTGCCGAGTAGTGAGACAAGTCTGGCCCCTTGGGTATGGGAGCCCGCCAACCACAAGCAAGAGCATGAGCCAGCCCAGCCAAGGGATGACGAATCCACCATCTCCGACCACCTTCAGCGCGGCATGCAGATCCCGGTGGAGCAAGCAACCATCGCAAGGGAGCGCGAATGGATTCTCCACACAAAAAGCGACGCAGATGCTCTAGGCGGCACGGCGCCACCAGCTTCAAATAGTGATGCAACAGTAGACCATGCTCCGCAACTTACGGTGGCTGACTCTGCCCTGCTACATACGGAGCAACCTGACGATCAACTCGCCGGGTCTCACCAGAAGGTGCTGCCCGTGGAAAGTAGACAGCTTGCGGAAGACCATGTACTCCCGGACCGCGGCGAGTTTGCATCCCTGCGATGCCTTGAGCCGTCACCACCAAAAGAGGAACCGGTCGAGAGTGCGCCCATCAGCGACGAGGAAGTACCGCCTGAGGGGGGGAGCGTTGTCGGCTCGGTCATCCGAGTGCCCCCCCTCACAGTGACGCCGGGGGATCTGCTGCTGGCTCGGGTTGCCCCCAGTTCCGATAACCACGAGCTGGGTCAGCTGCTGAGCCAGCTTGCGGTAGACATTCAGCTGGAAGTGGGTCGCCCGGATCGCCCTCCCCTGCTGCAGCTCACCCTGCCTGCGCTCGGCGATCTCGCCATCCGCATCGAGCACCATCAGGGGGCGCTGCAGGTGGAGATCCTCGCCAGCGAGCAGGGACAGCTGCTGCTCAATCAGGGGCGCAGTGAACTCATCGATCGCCTGCAGCGCCTCTACCCCGGCGAGCGGGTCGCCTTCGATCTCTTCACCCGAGGCGACAGCGAACAGGGATCGCGCCAGAAACGATCCATCTATGACGAGTGGGATGCCGACGCATGACATCGATTGCCTTTACCCTTGCCTCGCAGACTGAGCTGACCCTGCAGAAGCGCCTCAGCCAGTGCCGCCACCACTACAACTGGAGCGGCGGCGAGCTCCGACTCGCCATCGCGCCGCTGCCGGCCAGCCTCGACTGCCGCTTGCAACTGCAGTGGCAGGGGCTCTCTGTGCCACTTCTGTGCCATGGCGCCGAGCTGGCCCGCTGGCTGGCACCGGATCTGCAGCAGGCGGCCCTGCTGAGCCTGCCCGAATCCCTGCAGCTGGCACTGATCGAGCGGCTGGGGCAGCCCCTTGGCGGCCTCACCTGCTCGGCGCTGGCCGCCCATGCTATCGGTGAAGAAACTGCCGAGCCTGCGCTGCAACTCCTGCTCAAGCGCGAGGGGGCGACCCTCGCCCTCTGGCTCGCCGAGCCCGGCCCACTGCTTGGCAAACTGCCTCCCCGGCCTATCCAACAACGGTTGTCGCTGCCGCTCACCCTCTCCTTGCAATGGGGGGCGATGCGCGTCGCCATCACCGATCTCGAGACGCTGGCCTGTGGCGATGTGCTGCTGCCGCCGCCGAGCCCCTTGCTCGGCCAGCAGCTACTGGTCTGCGTCGAGGGACGCCCCTTTGCCTACTGCCAACCCCATCCACAACATCTGGAACTGACTGCCATGCACAACGCCGCCCCCGATGACGCCCTCGACCCCAGCCAGCTGGAGAGCCTGCCTGTTCAGGTCACCTTCGAAGTGGGCCGCCAGACGCTGGATTGGCACACCCTCACCACACTGCAACCGGGCTCACTTATCGATCTCGGCGCCCCCATCGATGGCGAGGTGCGTATCATCAGCAACGGCCATCTGCTCGGCAACGGTCGGCTGGTGGAGATCCAGGGGCGACTCGGGGTGCGGGTCGAGAGCCTCAAGAGCGAGTCGCAATCATGATCCAGTTGCCGGACGAGCTCAATCTCATCGTCGGCTTGGCCCTGCTGGCCCTGCTCCCCTTTATCGCCGTGATGGCCACTTCCTTCGTCAAGCTGGCGGTGATCTTCTCGCTGCTGCGCAACGCCCTCGGGGTGCAGCAGATCCCCCCCAACATGGCGATGTACGGGCTGGCCATCATCCTCAGCATCTATGTGATGGCACCGGTCGGGTTTGCCACCCAGGATTACCTGCGCCAGAACGAGGTATCGCTCACCAAGTCAGAATCGGTGGAGAAGTTTCTCGACGAGGGGATGGCCCCCTACCGCGCTTTTCTGAAAAAGCAGATCAAGCCGCGGGAGCATGCCTTCTTCATCGACAGCACCAAGCAGCTCTGGCCAAGCGAATACGCCGACCGGCTGGAGCCAGACAGCCTGCTGATCCTGCTGCCCGCCTTTACCGTGAGCGAGCTGAGCCGTGCCTTCGAGATTGGGTTTTTGATTTATCTGCCCTTTATCGCCATCGATCTCATCATCTCCAACATTCTGCTGGCGATGGGGATGATGATGGTCTCCCCCATGACCATTTCGCTCCCCTTCAAACTGCTGCTGTTTGTGCTGCTCGATGGCTGGGCCCGTCTCACCCACGGACTGGTTACCAGTTACGGAGGCTAGTCATGAGTCACGCCGATATTCTTCACTTCACCAGCCAGACCCTCTGGCTGGTGCTGATCCTCTCGATGCCCCCCGTGCTGGTGGCCGCACTGGTGGGCACCCTCGTCTCGCTGCTGCAGGCGCTGACCCAGATCCAGGAGCAGACGCTGGGCTTTGTCGCCAAGCTCGTCGCCGTGGTGATCACCCTGTTTGCCACCACAGCCTGGCTTGGCAACGAGCTCTACAGCTTTGCCGACATGGTGCTGCTCAAGGTACCGCAGATCCAATGACCTTCGAGAGTCTGCAGGGCCAGATGCTGGCCTACACCCTGCTGCTGCCACGCTTTATCAGCTGCTTCGTCATGCTGCCTGTGCTCAGCAAGCAGATGCTGGGGGGGGCGATGATCCGCAACGGCGTGGTCTGCTCGCTGGCGCTATTCGCCTATCCCATGGTGGCCGACACCCTGCCCCCCACCATCGATGCCCTCGATCTGGCCCTGTTGGTGGCCAAGGAGGTACTGCTCGGCCTGCTGATCGGTTTTGTCGCCGCCATCCCCTTCTGGGCCGTCGAGGCAAGCGGCTTTCTGGTAGACAACCAGCGCGGTGCGGCCATGGCCTCGCTCTTCAACCCGAGTCTCGCCAGCCAGACCAGCCCCACCGGCCTGCTGCTGACCCAGACCCTGATCACCCTCTTCTTCTCCGGAGGCGCCTTTCTCGCCCTGCTCTCGGCCCTGTTCCAGAGCTATGCCAGCTGGCCGGTCACCCGCTTCTTTCCCGCCATCGGCGATCTCTGGGTGAGCTTCTTCTACAGCCAGTTCAGCCAGATGTTGCTACTCTGTGCCCTGCTGGCGGCGCCGCTCCTGATCGCCATGTTTCTGGCCGAATTCGGGCTGGCTCTCATCAGCCGCTTCGCCCCCTCCCTCAACGTCTTCGTACTGGCGATGCCGATCAAAAGCGCCATCGCCAGCCTGCTGCTGGTCATCTACATCAAGCTGATGATGGATCACGCCTATGGGCAGGTACTGGCGGTGATGGATCCCCTGCGGCTGCTTGCTCCCATACTGGAGCCACGATGAGCGGCGAGAAGACCGAACAGCCCACCGCCAAGAAATTGCGCGATGCCCGCAACAAGGGGCAGGTGGTCAAGAGCAAGGAGGTGGTCTCCACCGCCATCATCCTGAGCCTGGTCGGCATGCTGATGGCGATGTCCGATTACTACCTCGAGCATCTGGGCAAGCTGATGCTGATCCCGGAGTCCCACCTCAATCTCCCCTTCAGTCAGGCCCTCAACCACGTGGTCGAGAATCTGTTGCAGGAGCTCGCCTACCTCTGCATCCCCATTTTGGCGGTTTCGGCGCTGGTGGTGCTCGTCTCTCACATCGCCCAGTACGGCTTTCTGCTGAGCGGCGAATCGATCAAGCCCGATATCAAGAAGATCAATCCGGTAGAGGGGGCCAAGAAGATCTTCTCCATCAAGAGTCTGATGGAATTCGTCAAATCGCTGCTCAAGGTGAGCCTCTTGAGCCTGCTGGTGTGGGTCACCATAGAGGGTAACCTGCAGGCCATGCTGCAACTGCCCGGCTGTGGCATGAGCTGCATCACCCCTGTGCTGGGAGGCATGCTGGGCCAACTTATGGCGGTCTGCGCCATGGGTTTCGTGGTGATCGCCATCGCCGACTATGCCTTCGAGCATCATCAACACATCAAGCAGCTCAAGATGAGCAAGGATGAGGTGAAACGGGAGTACAAGGAGATGGAGGGGAGCCCCGAGATCAAGAGCAAGCGTCGCCAATTCCACCAAGAGCTGCAATCGAGCAACATGCGCGCCGACGTGAAGCGCTCCTCGGTCATCGTGGCCAACCCGACCCATATCGCCATCGGCATTCGCTATGAGCGGGGGGAGACCCCGCTGCCGGTGGTCACCCTCAAGTTCACCGATGCCCAGGCACTGTTGGTGCGCAAGATTGCCGAGGAGGAGGGGATTCCGGTGCTGCAGCGCATTCCGCTGGCCCGTGCCCTCTATCGTGATGCCCTGATCAATAACTACATCCCCGCCGATCAGATAGAGGCGACCGCCGAAGTACTGCGCTGGCTGGAGCAGTGGCGCCAGAGTGAAGGTCCGCAGTGGTAAACGCAGCCCCCCTGACCCGAAAAACTGACAAATCCCCGACCGCGGATTGATATAGCACACCCCCATGACTCGTTATGATTCGTACTCGTCAGCTATTTCAGGAACAACAGCATGGCCTTATCTGCCATCGGGGGACCCGTTCAGCCAGCCCCCGTCTCTTCCCAATCATCCCAGGGCAGTCCTCTGCTGGCTCGGGGGAACACACTGTTTGAGCAATCGGTACAGCGGGGCATCGGCCATTTTCAGAGCGGCGACCTGAAGAGTGTCATTCATGCGCTGCGCCAACTGCAAACCACTCCAGATGCAGGCAGGGCGCAGCGGGTACAAGACGCCATCCAGCACTGGGAGCAGCATCACCCCAAGGAGGTGGCGGCCCGTGGCTCTCGTCTGACCGAGTTGAAACAGGCGCTGGCGGAGCAGGGTGCCATCGCCAGACCCCAGCAACAGACCACTCGCGTGGTCAGCGGCGGAGCACAGACGTTATTGCAACGGAGCATGGCGGGCCTGGAAAAGTTGGGCAGCTACGCTTGCACCGACGCCCAGACCTTCGTGCAGCCGAGCAACCCGTCGTACCAGAAGATCATTGGCAAGCTCAATGCCTTCGGACAGGATCCACAACGTCTGGCCGCCAATCAGCGCGCCAATAACAGCGCCAACATGGCCGCCATTCAGATAACTCGTCACAAGCAGCCCATCTCACTGCGTACCATGGAGAACATCGCCAAGGCGGTGGATGAAGCCAAAGCGGGTTGCTGTTCAACCCTGGCCTACTCGGCCGCGGCCGAGCTGCTGCGCCACAACAGCGATCAGCGGATCGAAGTACTGGCCCATCGTGGCGCTCAGGGGCACTCCCAGACCCACTGCTTCGTGGTGATCGGCCGGGCCGAAGGGAGTGAACTCTCCAAGCCCCAGAGCTGGGGCCCTAATGCCAAGGTTATCGATCCTTGGGCCGCCACCATCGGCGCTCGTCTGGTCGGCACACCGGACAGGCCCCCGATCGCCAATCTCTGGCCGCCCACCGAGTCCGTATTTGATAACACCAGTCAGGAGTCCCGATGATGTTCAATGCCCTGCTATCTGCCCTCTGCCGCCATCTCTCACTGCCACAGGAGTATCTGCATGGGGATGGACTGGACATCCCGGTCGGCGCGTTCAGCCTCCATGTCCGGCAGCGGGATCAGCTGGTTACCCTGTTCATTCCACTGGGGAACGTTCAGGCAACATCGCTGGCCAATATGGCCGATTGGCCGGTGCTGCAGCTTAGCAGCACGGATGAACACACAACCCTGCTCTGGGCTCGTGAGTGGCTGGACAAGCTCGATCTGGAGATCATGGTGGACCTGATAAGCCGCATGCTGCATCAGGCGGAGGCCTTGACTCTGGAGAGCCCCCCGCTCACGGCCTTTGCAAGCTGCCAGCACTCGGCGGCCATCCGCGGTTAAAGGCGCAGGGGGGGAATCACGGTCCCTTCGTTCTATGGTCAAATCCGCATAGCAAAAATCCCCGGCAACCAGGTTGCCGGGGATTTTCTGAAGATGGCGGAGGAGGTGGGATTTGAACCCACGGATGGTCGCCCATCGCCGGTTTTCAAGACCGGTGCATTCAGCCGCTCTGCCACCCCTCCGAACGGCGTGCATACTACGTCAGCCCCTTGTTCATATGCAATACATATTTGATTTGGGATAGTAGGGGGCAACAGGCTGGGGTGGGGCTTGAAATCAGCGCTCGTCATCCCGACATTCAGTGCATACAATGCGTTAACGAGGCGGCGTTGCCGTCTCACCCAGGAAACCAAGAGGACACCCAAGATGGATACCCGTTCTATCTATACCGGCACCCAGAGTGCCGCGCGCGATACCAACAAGGTACTGCGCAACACCTATATGCTGCTCTCCCTCACTCTTGGCTTCTCTGCCGTGGTGGCCGGAGTCGCCACCGTGATGAACATGCCGCCCCTGCACTGGGCCATCTTCCTCATCGGCGTCTACGGTCTGATGTTCCTGACCGAGAAGAATCGTGACAACGGCATGGGGCTGGTGTTCACCTTCGCCCTGACCGGCCTGCTGGGCTATAGCCTGGGCCCCATCATCAACATGTACATGAACAACGGCGGCGGCGAGATCGTGATGACCGCGCTCGGCGGCACCGCGCTCACCTTCTTCGGTCTGTCGGCCTATGCCCTGACCACCAAGCGTGATCTTTCTTTCATCAGCGGCATGCTGTTCGTCGGTTTCTGGGTGCTGCTGGTGGCCATGATAGCCAACATCTTCCTGCAGATGAGCGCCCTGAGCCTGGCCCTCTCCGCCATGTTCATGCTGTTCTCCTCCGGCGCCATCCTGCTGACCACCCAGCAGATCGTGCGCGGCGGCGAGACCAACTACATCTCCGCCACCGTCACCCTGTACGTCTCCATCTACAACATCTTCCTGAGTCTGCTGAGCCTGCTTGGCGGCAACCGCAACTAATCAAACACCCCGCTTCGGCGGGGTTTTTATTGGTGCCTGTTTCTGTCAGGATAAGTTGCAAATCAAGGATATGAAGCGAAGTGGCCCTGATCCAAATCAGGGCCGTTTCGTTGTTGACCGGTTATGCTCTCGCTTTCGTTTCGCTCAAGGGTTGCGCTCTCCCATGCCCACGGATTTCTCTGGCCTGCTGCGCCGGCTGCTGACTGACAGTCATATCTATTTCGCCCTCAAGGTGCTGCTGGCCATCATGGGGCTGCTCGCCTTCACTCTGGCGACCGGCGACATCCAGCTCACCGTGCTGCTCTCCCTCGGGGTGGTGGCCGGCGCCATCGCCGAGACCGACGACAGCCTGTGGGGCCGGGTCAAGAACCTCGCCATGACCCTGCTCTGCTTCCTGTTCGCCTCCCTCTGCGTGCAGTACCTCTTCCCCACCCCCTGGCTGTTTGCCATCGGGCTGGCGAGCTCCACCTTCATCTTCGTGATGGTGGGGGCACTCGGTCAGCGTTACGCCACCATCAGCTTCGGCTCCCTGCTTATCGCCATCTACACCATGCTGGGGGCCGCCAAGGCGCCGGATCTCTTCTATCAGCCGCTGGCCCTCGGCGCCGGAGCGCTCTGGTATGGCCTGGTGTCGCTGGTCTGGCTCTGGCTGCTGCCCTACAAGACCCTGCACGAGCAGCTGGCCCAGAGCTACTTTGCCCTCTCCCGCTATCTGCTGGAAAAATCCCGCTTCTTTCCGGCCGACGAGCACGGCGCCCAAGCCATTCGCCACAACCTGGCCCAGCTCAACATCAATCTGGTCAATGCCCTGACGCTCACCAAGTCGGCCCTCAACGCCCGCCTCAGCACCCGTCACCGGGCCTCCCCCGAGCTGGCCAGCCTGCTGCGCCTCTACCTGCTGGCGCTGGAGATCCACGAGCGGGCCACCTCCAGCCACTACCCCTACAGCAAGCTGGAAGCCGAGCTCAAGCAGGGCATCGTGCTGGATGGCTTCCAGGAGGTGTTCCTGCAGCTTTCCGAGGCGTGCCAGCGGCTCGGCTACGCCATCCTGGTACACAAGCCCTATGCCCACAACAAGCGCATCCACTGGACGCTGGAGGCCCTCGGCGATCAGCTGGAGTTCACTCACCTCAAGCAGCACTACCCGAAAACTCTGCTGACGCCGATGAAGTTTCTGCGCCGCAACCTGGCCAGCATCAACCAGCTGCTGCAAAGCGCCGAGGAGCTGCAAAACCCCGAGCAGGCCCCGCAGAGCCTGCCGCCCCTGGCCAGGCCCGCCCGCCTGCCACTGCTGACCCAGCTCAGACAGCACCTGACCCCCAACTCCATGGTGTTTCGCCATGCCCTGCGGCTGTCGCTCGGGTTGGTGGTGGGCTACGGCATTCTGCAGGCCTTCCAGCTGGACAAGGGTTACTGGATCCTGCTGACCGTATTGTTCGTCTGCCAACCCAGCTACAGCGCCACCCGCCGCCGACTGGTGCAGCGCATGCTCGGCACCTTCGCCGGCCTGCTGGTGGGGATCCCGGTGCTCTGGCTCTTCCCCGAACTGCACGTACAGCTGGTGGTGATGGGGCTGGCCGCCTTCCTCTTCTTCACCCAGGTGCGCAGCAACTACAGCGCCGCGGTCTGCTTCATCACCCTCTACGTGCTGATGGCGTTCAACCTGCTAGACGGCATCGGCTTCGCCATCCTGGGGCCGCGCATGCTCGATACCCTGCTCGGCTGCCTGCTCTCCTACGCCCTGGTGGCCTGGCTCTGGCCGGACTGGCAGTACAAACGGCTGCCGACCCTGATCGCCAATTCGCTCTCCGCCAACGCCCGCTACCTCTCGGCGGTGCTCGCCAGCCTGCAGCAGCAGCGGGATGAGTCACTCGACTACCGGGTGGCGCGCAAGAGCGCCCATCTGGCGGACAGCGAGCTGGCCATGGCCTGGCAGAGCATGCTGGTGGAGCCGCAAAAGCGCCGTCGTTTCCTCGACCTCTGCTTCACCCTCACCTGGCGCAACCATGCCCTGCTCTCCTACATCTCGGCGCTCGGCGCCCATCGCGACAAGCTGGAGGCCATCGGCGAGCTGGACGAGATCAGCCGCCACCTGAGCCACACCCTGGAGCGGGCCGCGGGCCATCTGGCGGGAGAGATGCCGGAGCAGATCGAGGGGCAGTGCCCGGTCATCACCCCGGACAGCAGCGAGGAGCAGCTGATGCTGACCCAGCAGCTCAACCTCATCAGCCAGCTGGCGGACGAATTGCTCGCCCTGGCCAACGAGAGCCGGTTGCTCACCCGGGAACAAGGCGCTACCATGCCCGCCCAATCCTGACAGGCCACAAGGAGCCCACCATGTCCGAGCATCACCAGCTGGAATTCAACGGCCAACTCATCGAGACCGATGCCAAGGGTTATCTGCTCAACAGCAACGACTGGAGCGAGGCGCTGGCACTGGTACTGGCCGAGCAGGAAGGCATAGTGTTGGAGGAGCCGCACTGGGAAGTGGTGCGTTTCGTGCGCGCCTTCTATCTGGAGTTCAACACCTCCCCCGCCATTCGCGCCCTGGTCAAGGCGATGGAGAAGCAATACGGCCCCGAGAAGGGCAACAGCCGCTACCTCTACAAGCTGTTCCCGGAAGGCCCCGCCAAGCAGGCCACCAAGATTGGCGGCCTGCCCAAACCGGTGAAATGCATCTAAAAAAATACCGCGCCCATCCAGAATGAAGCGCGGTATTTTTTTATCTTGTGGTCCCTCTTAGGGGTTGTAAGCCACCACGGAACCACTCAGGCCGGTCATCTGGCCGATGCGGCTCTGCATGCCCTGCAGCTTGGTCTTGGAGACATCCGGTCCGATGAAGACCCGGTTGAGCTGACCCTGCACCGGCGTGCGCGGCGAGGTGTGCGCCGAGTAACCCGCCGCCCGCAGCTTGCCCACCAGCGCGTTGACGCTGTCGACGTTCTTGAAGGCGCCAAGCTGCAGGATCCAGCTGCCCTGGGCCGGGGGCGCCGGGGCTGCGGTCGTGGTCGCTTGCCCCATCTTGCTGGCGATGAGATCGTCCATCGACCTGATCTGGCCCGCCTGCGGCTTGCTCTCCACCGGTTTTTGCACCTCTACCGGCTTGGGCGGCACCACCTTGGGCTTGGGCTGCTCCACCGGCTTCTTGGCGATCACTTCAGGCTTGGGCTGCGGCTTGACTACCGGTGGTGTAACCGGCTGGGTCACCGGCTTGGCGGCCGGCTGCTGCACCTGCGGCTGGCCCTGCTTGGCCCCCAGGGTGACCGGCTCGGGCACCTCTTCCACCTGCCACTGTTCGGCAGCCGACGCCTGCTGCTGGCTGGCCAGATGCTCCGCCGGCAGGGTGCTGGCGGCCGATACCTGCAAGGCGGGCTTGGCGGGTTCCAGCTCGGGGCGCAGCGGGATCTTGGCAAACGCCTCTTCCTTCTGCTCCAGCTTGTGGCCGTCCATCAGATCCGGCAGAAAAATGACTACCAGGGCCACCAGGATGACGGTCCCTACCAGACGGTTTTGAAACTTAGAGGCCAAGTTGAATCCTACCTTTACGTAACTCAATATGCGATCTGGCTCCCCGCCAAAGGGCCGGGGAGCCGGGGTGTGGCCTAGACGGCGCCACCCGCCAGAATGTCGGCGACAGTGTAAAACGAACCAAACACAATGACCATATCATCAGGACTCGATGCGGCCAACGCGGCAGCATAGGCCTGCCCCACGTCGTCAAAGGTGGTCGCCGGCCCCCGCTCGCTGCCAAGGGCCGCCGCCAGCTGGGCCGCGCTCGCCGCTCGCGGGCCGGTCAGGCTGGCCAGATGCCATTCGCCGATAAGGCCATCGAGCTCGGCAAGCGACCCCGCCATGTCCTTGTCCTTGAGCATGCCGACCACGGCGCGGCGCACGCCGGTGCAAGGCAACTTGCGCAGCTGGGCAGCCAGATAGGCCGCCGAATGGGGGTTGTGGGCCACATCGACGATGACCAGCGGCGCGCTTTGCAACTGTTGCATCCGGCCAGCCAGCCGGGCATTGGCCAGCCCTTGCCGAATAGCCTCTTCCGGCAGCGGCAGGCCGAGGGACTCCAGCGCCGCCAGCACGGTGACCGCGTTCATCAGCGGCAGAGCCGGTTTGGGCAGGTCGCGCCACTGATGAAGGCCGTGATAATCCCAGCCGGTTTCGTGCTCATCGCCACGAAAATCGATGCCGACCTGACGCAGGCAGGCACCGAGGCGGGCAGCCTCGCTGGCGATGGTGACGGGCGGGTTGGGCTCACCGCTGATGGCGGGTTTGCCGGCGCGATACACGCCCGCCTTCTCCACCGCCACCGCCTCGCGGGTATCACCCAGCCAGTCGCAGTGATCGAGCGCAATGGAGGTGATCATGGCGACATCGGACTCCACCACATTGGTGGCATCGAGCCGGCCGCCCAACCCCACTTCCAGCAGCAGCACATCCGGCGCAGCGCGGCGGAACAGCCACAAGCCCGCCAGGGTGGCGAACTCGAAGAAGGTAAGGGCTATCTCGCCGCGGGCCGCTTCCACCTCGGCAAAGGCGGTGCAGTGATCGCGGTCGGCCAGCTCGGCCCCGTTGATCCGCACCCGCTCGGTGAAGCGCAGCAGATGGGGGGAGGAGTAGACGCCGACCTTGTAACCGGCTTCCATCAGTATGCTGGCCGCCATGGCGCAGCTGGAGCCCTTGCCGTTGGTGCCCGCCACCGTGATCACCTTGAACGGCAGTTGGGTAAGACCCATGCGGCGGGCGACGGCGCCGACCCGATCCAGCCCCATGTCGATGTTGACCGGGTGGATCTGCTCCAAATAAGAAAGCCAGTCGACCAGCGACCGGCTTTGGGATTGTTGCATGTTGGAACTCATCTTCACTCTTCGATGACGTGAGTATTCAGCATTTTGGCGAGCAGGCTGGCCAGACGGTTGCGCATGTCGCGGCGGTCGATGATGAGATCGATGGCACCCTTCTCCAGCAGGAACTCGGAGCGCTGGAAGCCTTCCGGCAGCTTCTCGCGCACGGTCTGCTCGATGACGCGGGGACCGGCAAAGCCGATCAGCGCCTTGGGCTCGCCCACGTTGATGTCACCCAGCATGGCCAGACTGGCGGAGACGCCACCCATGGTGGGGTCGGTCAGCACGGAGATATAGGGCAGACCGGCCTTGGAGAGGCGGTCCAGCGCCGCACTGGTCTTGGCCATCTGCATCAGGGAGAACAGCGCCTCCTGCATGCGGGCACCACCCGAGGTGGAGAAACAGACCAGACCGCGACCTTCCTTGATGCTCTCCTCGACGGCGCGCACGAAGCGGGCGCCCACCACGGAGGACATGGAGCCACCGATGAAGGAGAACTCGAACGAACAGGCGACGACCGGCACCCCCTTGAGAGTCCCCTTCATCACCACCAGCGCATCTTTCTCGCCCGTATCCTTCTGGGCGGCTGACAAACGATCCTTGTAGCGCTTGGAATCCTTGAATTTCAGTACATCCTGCGGCTCCAGCTCGGCACCGACTTCGGTGCGGCCCTGCTCGTCGAGAAAGCTCTCGAGGCGGGCACGGGCGCTGATGCGCATATGATGATCACACTTGGGGCACACTTCGAGATTGCGCTCCAACTCTGCCCGGTAGAGCACCTGTTCACAAGCACTGCACTTGGTCCACACCCCTTCCGGAATGTTGTGGCGACGCGGGGCAGTGATCTTGCTCTTGGGAAGGATCTTCTCAAGCCAGCTCATGGAATTCCTTAATGCTTTTGTGCCTGACAAAACGCATCGAGCCTAGATTGTTCAATGACTTAATAGCTCGATGGCAATAAATGACGGATCATTAAACCACAAATTTTCGGGCCCAGTTACTAAAAACTGGTCGTACCCGGTGCCGAGTCCGGCAGCCACAACGGGCCGAGCGGCACCCGCGGCAAGCCCAGTTCCAGCGGGTAATCCACGTCCACCAGATAGAGTCCCCCCGCCTTGGCGGTGGGGCCTGCCAGGTTGCGATCCCGGGCCGCCAGCACCTCGGCCACCCACTCCACCGGTTTGAGCCCCTGCCCCACCAGCAGCAGGGAGCCGGTGATGTTGCGCACCATGTGGTGCAGGAAGGCATTGGCCCGGATATCCAGCACGATATAGGGGCCCTGGCGGCTGACGCACAGGTGGGTCACATTGCGCCACGGGGTCTTGGACTGACAGCCGACGGCCCGAAACGAGCTGAAGTCCTGCTCACCCAGGAGGCACTGGCCCGCCTGGTGCATCAGCGTCGCGTCGATCGCTTCGTGGTAGTGGCTGACGCCGCTGCCGAGGATGGCCGGCCGGTAGTTGTGGTTGTAGATGACGTAGCGGTAGCGACGGGCGGTGGCGCTGAAGCGGGCATGGAACCCCTCGTCCACCTGCTTGACCCAGCGCACGGCGATATCCGGCGGCAGGTTGGAGTTGAGCCCCAGGGTCCAGGCCCCTTCGGCACGGTTCGCATCGGTATCGAAGTGGATGACCTGGCCGGTGGCGTGGACGCCGGCATCGGTGCGTCCTGCACACTGGATGGAGACGGGGTGATTGGCGATCCGGCTGAGGGCCTTCTCCAGCTCCTCCTGTACGCTGATCACTTCGCGCTGACGCTGCCAACCGAAATACCGGCTGCCGTCGTATTCAATACCTAGGGCAATTCGCATGGATAAACTTGTCTTCTGATGAAAGGATGCGGTGAAAGAAACGGGGCGGATTATACCCATCTCGCCTCAAAAATCCCAAATCGCAGCGCCCAGGCCAGACCAGGCGCCAAAAAGAAGGGGCAGCCCGTCGGCTGCCCCTGCTGTCATCATGGTGCTGTGGCTACCTAGCCAAGGCGCTTGAGCAGCTTCTCGGCCTCGGCCCGCTGATGCTCGGTGCCCTGCTCCGCCGCCTCCTGCAGCAGCTCGCGGGCGCTGTCCTTGTCGTCGATCTCGAGGTAGGCGCGCGCCAGATCCAGCTTGGCCCCCACTCCGCCATCGTCGGCATCCACGTCAAATCCGGTGGACTCCGGCAGCACCTCGGGGAAGCCATCCAGCCCCACATCCAGCGAGAAGCCCTGATAGGGTTCCTGCTCCGTGGTGGTGGCATCGGCCTCGGCCAGCAGCTTGTCGATCTCGACATAACCGCTCTCCTGGGCCTGCTCGCGCGGCTTGACCTCGCCCTGATGGGGTTCCACTTCGGCGAAGGCATCCTCAAAATCGGAGAGGGCCATCTCGTTGGGATCCCAATCCGGTTCTGCCTCTTTCTTACCTTTGACCGGCTCGGGCTCCAGCCCCAGCTCAGCCAGCATCTCGTCGGCGCCGGCAGCGGCAGCCTGGTCGGCCCCCGGTTCGGCAAAGGCGGTCTCGAAATCGCTCAGATCGAAGGAGGCGAGCTCCTCATCGCTCACCACCGCCTCGGCGTCCGGCTGGCCGTCATCGGCGCCATCCAGCGTCAGGTCGGCCTCCAGATCCGCATCCAGCTCGGCGAACAGGGCAGCCTGCAGCTCCTCTTCGCTCATGACCTCGTTGTCGGCCTTGGGCTTGGGATTGAACTCGCTGGCGAGATCGAGATCCGGCTCGGTGTCGAGGGTGATGGGATCGTCATGGGCCAGATCCAGATCGGGCACCAGATCCGGATCCCGGATGGCGGCCTTGGCGGCCGGTGCCGGCTCGGCATCGAAGCTGGCCAGATCCATCTCGCCATCGTCGCTGAACACCAGATCGGCCGGCGCGGCGGGCTCTTCCACCGCCATGTAGCCATCGGGCGTGTTGAGATCCGGTGTCGGCCGCATCGGTTCGTCATCTGTGATGCCGACCGTCATCAGCTCGTCAAACTCGCTGCTCTCCTGATCCATCACCATGGCGGTGGATTCGGACAGGCTCTTCTCCTGCTCTTCCAGCTCGCGGCGAGCCCGGGCCCGCAGCCACAGGGTCACCAGCGCCAGCACCAGCAGCACAGGCAACAGGATGATCATGGCGAGGTTGAGCGGCGAGGAGAGCAGGTCCATCAGCCAGTTCTGCTTGGGCTCGGGGGCCGGCGCCGCCGGCGGAACCGGCTTGGCCTTGAGCTCGGCAATCTCTTTTTGCAGGGCGGTCTGATCCTGCAGCTGGGCCTTGAGGGTCTCCACCTCTTCGGTCAGCGACTGCAGTCGCAGCTTGAGCCTGTGGTTCATCTCGGTGACCTGACCGAGCTGGGCATTGGCATCTTCCAGCGCCAGCGCCATCTCGGTGGAGGGCTTGCCGACCGGCTTGTCGAGGTCGGCCGGCAGCGGGGCCGGTGCACTGGCGGTGGCGGCACTGGTTGCCGCGGCCTGGCTCGCGACCGGCTCGGGGGCCTTGGCGACCTCCTTGACCTCGGTGGCCGGCTGGGGCGCCTCCACCTTGGGTGCCGGAGCCGGAATGGGCGCCGCCTTGGCGGGCGCTACCTTGGCAACCTCGGGCTTGGTCGGCTCGGCTGCCTTGGTGGGGGTCGCCTTGGGCTGGGCCGGCTTGGTGGCCACCGGTTTGGCAGGTTGAACATGCTTGTTGGCCAGATATTTCGGGCTCAGCCCTTTCCAGCTGGCGTTGTCACTGCGGAATTTGGCGCGGGCCTCGGCATCCGTGATGACGCTGGCCTCGGCGGCGGTGGGCAGCAGGATGCGCGAGCCCACCAGAATGTGGTTGATGTTGCCGTCAGCGAAACTGCGGGGGTTTTTCTCGTAGATCGCCACCATGGTCTGGTAGACGCTGACACTGCTGGAGGGACGGTACTTGCTCGCCAGGCTCCAGAGGGTGTCGGTGGGACGAATGGGACCATAACTGCCGGCATTGCTCGCAACCTGCCGCACGATGGGCTGGGCCGTCGCTCGGCTGGGTTGGGGCGTGGCGCTGGGAGTGGCGACGGGTTGTGCCAGCGGCTGGGAATTGACGGCGGGCGGAGCCGGCTCGTCCGGGCCTTTGAGCTCAACAAAAAAGGGCTCCCGCGTCGAGTCTTCGGCCTGGGCCATGCCCAGCAGACCCAATGCGAGTAGCGTTGCCAATGTTATGCGGGAATGTCCCATATTCGTTCCTTCGTATGACGGCCCTATCACATTGAAAAATCTGGATAGTTACCCCAAAACAGTCGGTTCAATATAAATCAGGCTCAGGTTGCAAGCCAGCAGTCCGACACATTTAGCACCCAACTTGCCCCTGAGTGTAGGAAAAAACTTAATCAGTTGATATCGCGAAACATTCCAGAAGTCGCACTGTGCGCCCCCGGTCACATCTGCCTCGCGCTCGGCAGTGCCATCTCTGGCGGGCATCCCTCCCCGCCAGGCCCATGAGCTCGCCGATCAGAGGTAATCGCGCACCAGCAGTTCGGCAATCTGCACGCTGTTGGTCGCCGCGCCCTTACGAACGTTATCGGCCACGATCCACATATTTATACCGCAGGGGTGAGAAATATCCTGGCGAATCCGGCCCACCTGTACCTCGTCCTTGCCGGTTGCATCGCGCACCGGGGTCGGATAGTCATGCTCGTCGTCAAACAGGGTGACGCCCGGCGCACTGCGCAGCAGCTCTTTTACCTGTTCGGCGTCGAGCGGCTGATGCAGCTCGACGTGGACCGCCTCGGCATGGCCGTAGAAGACCGGCACCCGCACGCAGGTGGGGTTCACGGCGATGCTGGCATCCCCCAGGATCTTCTGGGTCTCCCACACCATCTTCATCTCTTCCCGGGTGTAGCCGTTGTCGGTGAAGCTGTCGATCTGCGGAATGAGGTTGAAGGCGATTTGCTGCGGGTAGAGGCTGGGCTCCACCGGACGACCGTTGAGCAGATGGGCGGTCTGGCCGGCCAGCTCGCTCACCCCCTCCTTGCCGGAGCCGGAGACGGACTGATAGGTCGCCACGTTGATGCGAGCGATACCCACCTCATCGTGCAAAGGCTTCAGTGCCACCAGCATCTGGATGGTGGAGCAGTTGGGGTTGGCGATGATGTTGCGGTTGCGAAAATCGGCCAGGGCGTCCGGGTTCACTTCCGGGATCACCAGCGGGATCTCTTCGTCGTAACGGAAGCAGGAGGTGTTGTCGATGACGATGCAGCCGTGCTCGGCGGCAATCGGCGCCCACTTGGCAGAGACCTCGGCCCCGGCGGAGAAGAGGGCGATCTGCACCTGGCTCCAGTCAAACTCCTCCACGTCCAGGATCTCGACGTTCTTGCCGGCAAAGCGCACCGTGTCGCCGGCGCTGCGGCTGGAGGCCAGCGGATAGAGGGTGGCGACCGGGAAGGCACGCTCTTCCAGGATCTCGATCATCGCCTCGCCCACGGCGCCGCTGGCGCCCAATACCGCTACGTTGAATTGCTGACTCACTGCTGTTCTCTCCTATGATGGTGCCGGTGACGCGCGCTGGCATCACCGCTGGCAGGCGGACCTGCCTGATAGCGGGTCTGGCGTCAGCCAGACCGGGTATGGGCGGGACAAGGCTCCCCCCCTTCAAGTATGTAGAGCGTTCAGCCGGGCTGGCAGACAAACCCGAGCCGGGCCAGGGCATCGCTCGCAAACGGCCCCTTCAGCTGCAGGGCCGAGAGCTCGCGCCGCTCCGGATAATCTTTGCGCTGCTCATCGAAGCTGCCCGCCACACCGAGCCGGTTGCGAAAACGGGCATCATCACGGCGCACGTCATAAACAAGGTGGACCAGTTGCTTGATCAATGCCTGATCCGCCGGCTGGCCCGGCGTCACCTCGCGCACCTCGGGGATGGGCAGCAGACTCTGCAGATCCTGGCGCGGCGTGCGCCCCAGCTGCCGGCAGAGCGCCTCATAGAGCATCCAGGTGCCACGGGCCTTGCCCTCCAGGCTGTAACCCGCGATGTGCGGCGTCGCCAGCTCGGTGTGGGGCACCAGGGCCTGCAGCGGCTCCGGCTCCCCTTCCCACACGTCCATCACCAGCCGCAGCGGCGTCTGGCTCTGCTGGCGCGCCAGCAAGGCCTGGTTGTCCCACACCTCGCCGCGGGAAGCGTTGATGAGGATCTGCCTGGCCGGGCGGGCGGCAATCTGCGCCGCATCCAGCAGATGGAAGGTGGCATCCGGCCCTTGACGGGTAATGGGAACGTGGAAGCTGACGATGTCGGCCTCAAGGGCCTGCTGGTAATCGACAAACTGCGCCGCCTCGTTGGCCTCGGCGGCGCGGGCACGGGGCGGATCGCAGCGCAGCACCCGCATGCCGAGGGCTTCGGCCTTGCCTGCCACGCACTCGCCGGTGTTGCCGGCGCCGATGACCGCGAGGCTCATCTCGTTCAAGTTGAGCTCATGGCGCTCGGCCAGCACCAGCAGGGCGGAGAGCACATAGTCGCCGACCGAATATTTGTTGCAGCCGGGGGCACTGAAGAAGGGAATGCCCCGCTCGGCCAGCAGCGCCTTGTCCACGTGATCGGTGCCTATGGTGGCGGTGCCGACGAAGCTCAGTCGCGGGCAGCTGGCCAAGAGGGCTGCGTCCACCCGGGTGACGGAGCGCACCAGCAGCACGTCGGCCTCTTGCAGATCCGCCGCCTGCATCTGCCTGCCGGGCAGCGGGACGACCTCGCCAAACTCGGCAAACAACTCACGGGCGTGGGGCATATTCTCATCAACAACGATCTTCATCGGGCTCTCTCACTTCGCTAGCGGCCACAAGCGCGCCATTCTAGCCCAAACAGACCGAAGTTTCAGATGCTTATTCACCCATACGCGGCCGTCGCCGCGACTTTCTGCCGGGGTGGGTGCGCTGTTGCCTCATCTGCGCCCGATGAAGCGCCCTGCCCGGGCAATATCTGCTGACCGCCCCCGCCATCAGCGGACCCTGGTCAACAATCAGACCATCATCACACTCATTTGTAACCCCGTGTTACAGGGAGCGGGGCGCGACTTGACCGACCGGGTTGGGCTGGCAGAATGACGCCTCTTTTTTTCTGCCCAGGAATGGGCACCTTGCCGAGCCCCGTTATGCCGACTCACGCCTCTTCCCTGCCGCGCCGCCAGGTGCTTTGTTTCAGTGCCGCCCTGATCCTGCCGCTGCTCCTGCTGGTCTGCCTGCCCTGGCAACCGTTCATGAGCCAGGCCCTGCACTCAAACTGGCTCTGGTGGCCCTACGCCCTTACCCGCATGGTGGATGTGCCCGGCATCGGCGTCAGCATCCTGGCCCTGCTGCTGCTGACCCGACACAAGCTGACGCTGAGCCTGCCGGCACTACTGGCCCTCGGCGCCGCCCTGTTTGCCGTGCTGGCCGGCGACTGGCTCATCAAGAGCCTGATCAAGCACCTGACCGAGGAGCCCCGCCCCTACCTGCTCTGGCTGGAGAGCCAGAACCTGATCCCCGCCATCCAGCAGTTCTACGCCGGCAAGGTGGAGGTGCGCAGCGAACAGGTCCATGCGGCCAGCCAGCTGCTGGCGCTGCCCGAGTGGCTCGCCAACCACTGGCAGGCGGAGGTGAACTACGCCTTCCCCTCCGGCCACAGCATCGCCGCCATGAGCCTGGCCCAGTTCTTCGGCCTGATCTGGCTGGCGCGCGCCCCCGCCGGCGCCTGGTTGCTGCCGCTGTGGGCCATCGGTGTCGGCCTGTCGCGCATGCTGATCGGCATGCACTGGCCGCTGGATGTGCTGGCGAGTGCCCTGCTCGGCAGCCTCACCTCGCTGTTCGCGGTGCGCTGGTGGCTGCGCCGTTACTAACATCCGCACGATACAAAAAACGGGCACCTGCGGGTGCCCGTTGTTGTTCTCTGCTCTCTGCCGTGGTGGCTCAGTTGCTGGCGCTCGCGCCCTGCCACCCCTGCGGGTACTTGTAGCCGACGAAGCGCTTGGCGGCATAGGCCTTGAAGGCGGCCGAGTTGTAGGCCTCTGCCACATCTTTGGCGAAGGGCTTGTCCGCATCGGCACTTTTTACCACCACCCAGTTGATGAAGTCGTAGCTGCGCTCAAGGAACAGGCCTGAGCTGAAGGGAATGCCGCTTGAGGCGGCAAAGTTGCCGTTGATGACTGAGAAGTCCACGTCTTCGCGCGAGCGGGGCAGCTGGGCCGCCTCCAGCAGCACCAGCTTGAGGTTGTGTGGGTTTTTCACCACGTCGAACTCGCTCGCCTTGAGCGGGTTGATCCCCTCCTTGAGGGTCAGCCAGCCCAGATCCTGCAGCATCAGCAGCGCCCGCGCCTGATTGGTGGGGTCGTTCGGTATGGCCACCGTGCTCCCCTCCTGCACCGCCTTCAGATCTCCCAGCTTGCCGGCATAGAGCCCCATGGGGCCGGTCGGTACCTGGGTAATGGGGGCGAGCGACAGCCCCCGATCCTTGGCAAAGCTCTCCAGATAGGGCTTGTGCTGGAAGCAGTTCACATCGAGCGAGCCGTCGGCCAGCGCGATATTGGGGGTCACGTAGTCGGTGAACTCCACCAGTTTGACCTGATAGCCCTTGGCTTCGAGCTGCGGCTTGATGGAGTCGGTCACCATGTCGGCAAAATCCCCCACAGTGGTGCCGATGACTATCTCCTGTTTGGCTGGATCGGCGGCCAGTGCAGCCAATGGCAGGGTTCCGGCCAGCAGGGCCAGGGCGGAAAGGGCAAAGAAGGAACGACGCTGCATAAAAACTCCCTGTAAAGATCTCAACGGCTGGCTCGATGGCAGAGTCGGGCTTGAATCACCACAACCATCTAGCCATCCAAACGGCTAATTAAGCACACCATAACAGAGCCGTTTCTCTTCGCCAAGCAACAAAACCGGGCAAGGTTTGCCGGATGCTTGCTAACCCCGGCTTTCAACCTTGCTGGGTACCCAAACAAGAAATCTTTGATAAACCACACAGTTATTGCTTGACCCCCTCCCCAAGCCGGCCTCAAGTGACTTATTGTGGTCATTCGGTACCATTTTGCGTCAGGGACAGGTGCGCGTAGTCAGGCTCAACACGCAGAATAAGGTACATACTGGAGGCGTCATTCAGGGGCGGTAGCGTATATTTTTTAAACTAAAGTCTAGTTTCTTTTACCCTCTAATATCTAATAGCAACGTCTATGTAATATTACAAAAAAAATAACTACTATATATTACCAATGAACAAGTTTTGATAACCTTCACGGAGTTTGACAATGAGTATCACGTACAACATTTATAGAATTAGTACATCAAATCTATCTAGATTAATTCAGGGTCTCAGTAAAACTGAACTAGTGAAACAAAAAACTAAAATAACAAATAATTTTACATCAACATTCTATTTTTCAGAAAACCCTATAGGACATGATGTATGGTGGGCAGATGCTTATAAAGAATATTTAATTGATAATAGCTCCAAGCCAAGGAATATTTTTTACTATGCTCTTCTAATATCAGAACCAAAGTCACTAAAAGCAAAACATGCTTATTTGGTTAGCTTAGGAAAGTCGCACTTCCATCTTAATAAGTTTATAGATAGAGACTTTGGGATCAATCTTGCGGTGAGAATAGCAGATGAAGAAACCATTTTATTAAAGAAGAGCACTTATTTTTCAAGTGTAAAAACCGGAGAGTTATCTTCTTATATAAGATTCATAAAAAACAATTATGACCCTGGAGAGTCAGTAGACCACCTTAAACTTAAAGCATCCAAAGTTGATATCTGGGGTGATAAGAATATTATATTTTCAGATTCGATTCAAATTAGTTCAGATATCATTCCGACAGATATAGAGGAACTACTAAATAGAATAGAGCAGCATATGTCACACAATGAGGTGATACATCTCCCAAAACTAGAGACTGTACGAGACTCACTTTTCAGAGATGAATTGGATGGCCATTTATTAACCGCAATAAGAAAAGATCAATTTGAATTTTCATTATCAGAATTTGAAGTAACTGGTTGTAATATTCGACTAGAGTCAATTAATTTTGATTATGACATATATATAAAGGATGGAAGAGGACCAGAAAATACCAGAGAAAAATTAGGTGACAGTCTAAATAAAAATGGCGTATCAGAATACATAAAGAAACTCGATGAAAATATTCCTCTATGTGATATAAAAATAAAGTCTACTTGCGACCTAATGGGGCGACGTACTAGAGCGCTAAGAGAAGTCATTGAGTTTTCGTTTCAATTACACGAAAGCCAGTACATATTGAAAAGAGGGATCTGGTATATATTCAATAATACCTTTATGCAACTTCTTAAAAAATCGCTTGAGAATATCTCATATTCATATAGAGATAACCTCTATGAAAGTGAGTATCAAAAATGGAAAAGTGATAAAGAATGTGAAATAAAAAGAAATAATTCAAACACTCTCAATAAAATTCTATATAGAGAGTTTTTCTTTAATGAGAAAATGTGTGAAAAATATAACTATGAACTTCTTGACAGAAAAACAGAAAATGTTGAATCAATGACTGTCACAGCCCGTGACTATAAAGTTGAAATTGCCGACCTATATGACAAAGATAAAAGAGAGGCTATATCAGTCAAAATATCAGATGACTCTAGCTCCCTTATTTACAATATAGTGCAATCATTAACATCTATAGAGCTTCATATAAATAACTCACTATCTAAAGATCGAAAAATAGAGACTGCATCGCTATGGTTTATTTTTACACAAAAAGTAAACAAAATCACGGAGTTCAACTCTATTCAATTTCTACTTTCTTTAGAGTCTTGGAAGAAAAGAATGAATGCGATTGGTGTAAAGCCAAACATTTACATATCACAACATATAAAATAGACTTATTGAATTATGGTTTTGCATTAGCATCTGTATTACTCAATATCGTACTAACGTCAATCAATTGACAAGCCACTCTTAATATAAACAGCAAGAAAGTTAAGAAGCCAGCCTATATTGTTAAATATATAGCCAGATTAAAAACCAATAATCACTCATAAAATAAATATATTTTTCAATATTTTGTCATTCTGATCGGCCAATAGAAAAGCGTTAGTAAGATTGCCTCTTCCTAGCTACTCATTTATTGTCATAGTGACATTTCCATCACTATATTTACAATTTGAATTACTTTATTTTTGACCTGCTCCGGCCCTGCCGGTAGGTTTATGCCTTATCGACACAGTGCCGTGACTCATATTTTATACGTCACCTTGTCAGTCGCGAACGACATGGAGAGTTCGCTAACCCACCAGCAGGGAGCACGACCCCCCCCTATTCAAGGAGTATTCATGACCCCCAAACAACATCTGCTCGCCAAGGCCATCTTTATCCTTGCCACTCTGTTCTCCCTGGCCATGATCGCCTTCGTCGCCTGGGCCGTCGTCACGGTCAGTCCGCTCCACCCGGCTGACATGGCGCCGTCGCAGAGTCTCAGCCTTGGCCTGGCAACCGCCATCGCCCTGTTTGTGCTCGCCTTCAACTATGTGGCCTACCGCGGGCTCACCGAACAGGTGACGGCCTTCAAGGTGGTCTTCTGGTGCTTCGTTGCCCTGCAGTTGTTCGCCTTTCCGATCGGTACCGTCATCGCGCTGACCCTCATCTATCTGTGGAACCAGTCGCGCGCCTCCCTCGCCCGCCCACTCGGTGCCACTGTTTCACTCTGATCCGGGAGAGTATCCATGCTGACCACCACGAACACCGGCCTGCTGGTCGTCGATATTCAAGGCAAACTGGCCCGTCTGGTCGAGGGGAGCGATGCCCTCATCGCCAACACCGCCAGGCTGGTGGCGGGGGCCAGACTGCTGGGCCTGCCGGTTGTCTGGCTGGAGCAGAACCCGGACAAGCTCGGGGCCACCGTGCCCGAGCTGCAGTTGATGCAGGCAGGCGATCTTGTGCTGGCCAAGCACAGCTTCGGTGCCCTGGGGGAACCGGTACTGGCCGACGCCCTCGCCCGCCAGGGCGTCAGCCACTGGCTGGTGTGCGGCATCGAGGCCCATATCTGCGTCTACCAGACGGTGTTGGGATTGCTGGACGCGGGCAGCCAGGTGTCGCTGGTGGTGGATGCGGTGTCGTCGCGCAGCACCGCCAACCGGGAGCTCGCCATCCACAAGCTGGCGGCACACGGGGCCGAACTCACCTCGGTGGAGATGTGCCTCTACGAGCTGCTGGGCGATTGCCGCCATCCGGCATTTCGATCCATTCTGGCGTTAATCAAATAGCCCTCCTGCCAGCCATCCGGCGTTTCGTATCATATTGCTGCCGCTGATCAAATAGCCTCCCCTGCAGGCAAGCCACCC